>DJVI01000027.1 GCA_002441125.1 Caldifarciminota bacterium UBA6260 | reverse complement strand
GAAAATCCTTCATAATACAGTCAACATTTACGGTTCTTTAAAAGGATATGTGGGAAGTTCTATGAAAGAGATAAAACAACTTGAATTTGAGGATAATGATAAAAAATAAATTTTCTTTCAGTTGACTAAAATTTTTATTTTTATATAATAATTTAATTATGAATAATTTAAAAGTTGAAGATTTGAAGAATTTTCTACCTTGTAAGGAATGTTTTATAACAGAACCTAACAGATGTGTTTCATCTATATGTGCTTCTGATCTTATGAGTGAGGTTTTACTTATTGCACAAAAAGATGGAATAATTGTTACAAACCTTTTGAATATTCAAACAATAAGAACAGCTGAGATGGTTGAAGCATCTGCGATAATTTTTGTGAGGGGTAAAAAACCAACAAAAGAGATGGTTGAACTTGCAAAAAAGAGTGGCATTTCAATTTATGTTACAGATAAGGGGATGTTTGAGACATGTGGAATGCTTTATGAAAAAGGTTTGAGTATGTTAACATGAGTGAAATAAGGTTAAGTTTTGATATAAAACATAACGATTTTGATAGAGCGGGTGCTGCTTCGAGTAATCTTAAGAATAGTTTAAAACAGCTCGGATACCCGCCTGAGGATATAAGAAGAGTTGCAATAGCAAGTTATGAGGCTGAGATGAATGTAGTTGTTCATGCTTCGGATGGAAAGATGGAAGCAATTATAACTCCAGAGATGGTTGATATTTGGGTTATAGATAAAGGACCAGGTATTGAAAATATTGAGCTTGCTATGCAGGAAGGTTATTCAACTGCACCTGACAAGATACGAGAGTTAGGTTTTGGTGCTGGAATGGGACTTCCCAATATTAAAAAGAATTCAGATTTTTTTGAGATCGAAAGTAAAGTTCCAGATGGAACAAAAGTTCATTTTATAATCAGGAGAAAAACTGGTAAGTAAGATTAAATATTTTCATTCTGTTAGATTGAAAGAGGAAGAATGCAAAGGGTGTACCCATTGCATGAGAAGATGTCCAACTGAAGCCATAAGGATCAGGAATGAGAAAGCGTTTATAATTGAAGAGAGATGTATAGATTGTGGAGAATGCATAAGAATATGCCCAAACCATGCCAAATATGCTGTTTCAGATCCATTGGATGTACTGAAAAAATACAGTTATAAAATAGCGATACCTGCACCATCCATAACAGGTCAATTCCCTGAAAGACTTGAGTTGTCAGGTATTTTAGGTGGACTTATTGAAATAGGTTTTGATGATGTTTTTGAGGTTGCAGTTGGTGCAGAGATAATTTCAGATTACACTCAAAGGTATATACAAGAACATAAAGATATAAAACCTTTGATCTCTTCAGCATGCCCTTCAGTTGTAAGGTTGATACAGGTAAAATTTCCGTCACTTGTTGATAACATTATTCCTTTGATAACACCTATGGATATAACTGCAAAGATAGCCAAAAGGGAAGCGATGAAAAAAACCAGACTTTCTGAAGATAAAATCGGAGTCTTTTTTATAACACCGTGCCCGGCAAAAGTAACATCTGTTAAAGAGCCTGTTGGAGAAGAGTTTTCACCTGTTGATGGTGTAATCTCAATAAGTGATGTTTATGAAAAATTGATAAACCATATAGATTCGATAAAAAAGAGAGCAGATCTTGTTAAGTCTGGTAAAAGAGGTTTGAGATGGGGTAGGGAAGGTGGAGAGAACGATTCGATAAAGGGAAAAATTAGAAAACTTTCAGTTGATGAAATTCACAATGTTATAAAGGTGCTTGAGAAAGTTGAAGATGGAAAGATGGATATGTTTGATTACATTGAAGCTCAGGCATGTCCAGGAGGTTGTGTAGGTGGAATATTCAACAAAGAGAACCCTTTTGTTGCAAAAGAAAGGATAGACAGAGTAGCTGGTATGATCGAAGAAGAATCTCAAGAGTCAAAGGTTGTTTTGAATGATGTAAAAGATGAGGAGTATGTTCTATCAGAGAGTATAACTCCAAGACCTATAACACTTGATCCAGATATAAATATAGCACTTGATAAACTTGAAAAGCTAAACGAGATAGAGAAAAAATTGCCAGGAATAGATTGTGGGGCTTGTGGTTGTCCAACTTGTAAAGCTTTTGCTGAAGATATAGTTCAGGGAGTTAAAAGTATAGATGATTGTATAGTTATTCTTAAAGAGGAATATAAAAAAGAAAAGGAGAAGTTATGAAACTATCTCAGATAAAAGAAAAATTGAATCTTATAGTTGTCACCGATGGTGAAGGAGATTTTGAAAATGGTTATGTTTGTGATCTCCTTTCCGTTGTTATGGGAAAGGTTCAACCAAAATCCATCTGGCTTACAGTTCAAACTCATAAAAATATAGTTGCTGTTGCAAAGATGGCTGATATATGCGCGATAATAATCTGTGATGGATTTTCACCTGATGAAGATACGGTTGAAGCAGCCAAGAAGGAATCCATTACAATTTTTAAAACTGAAAAGAATTCTTTTGAAGTTGCAGGATTGTTGTACAACATGGGAGTTAGATGAGACATAAGGCGGATTTACATATACACACCTGTCTATCACCCTGTGCTGACTGGTATATGTCTCCAGTTCAAATTTCGAAGATGGCAAAATTTATGAAACTCGATATGATCTCTATAACAGATCATAATGCTATCCATAACATAAAAGGTGTTATGGATGCAGCTGATCTTTTAGATGTTGAGGTTATACCAGGCATAGAGATACAGACAAAAGAGGAAGCACATATTTTGGGATATTTTGAAAACCTTGAAACTATCGAAAATTTCTATAAAGAGTTTGAAAAATCTTTGCCTAAAGTAAAAAATGATCCTGAAAAGATGGGCAAAGAGGTTGTTGTGGATATGTATGATGATGTTTTGTATGAATACGAGTATTTTTTAGGATTATCTTCCCAGTTATCTGTTGATGAGGTGGTATCTTTGATTCACAATTTTGGTGGACTCGCTTTTGCTTCACATATAGATAGGCCAAATTTTTCAATAGTATCACAACTTGGTTTCATTCCACCAGATTTGAAACTTGATGGAGTTGAAGTTGTAAAAAATGTTGATTTATACAAAGAAAAGTATAAAATAATATGTTGTTCCGATGCCCATTATATTGATGAGATCGGAAGAAGGTATATTACCTTTGACTTTGATGGTAGTATAGAAAACAGAGGATTTGAAGTTTTTAGAAAAGTTCTTGAAGAGAACATGATCGAATGTCATAAAGGAGGATAAAAAAATGAAGCTCAAAAAAGAGGAGTTGCTTGAGCAACTTAAAGAGGAGATAAAAAAACATCCAAAAGGACAGAAGGACTTAATAGAAGTTTTACATAGAACACAAGAACTTTTTGGATATATCCCTCAGGAAGCGATAAGTTTAATTTCAAAAGAATTGGGTGTATATAGAAGTGTTATTTATGGAGTTATAACTTTTTACCACTTTTTTACACTCCAACCACCAAGTAAGTACAACATCAAAATTTGTCTTGGAACAGCATGCTATGTTAAAGGNNTTTTTAAAATCCAGGGAGCAAGGTGTCTTGGGGCATGTGGTTTAGCACCAGTTATGATGGTTGATGAAGAGGTTTATGGTAAACTGACAGAGGATAAGGTTGTCCAAATAATAAACGAATATAGGAAAAAAGCGAGTGAAGAAGTTAAATGAGAGATGTCTCACTTCATATCTTAGATATTGCGGAAAACAGTATAAGGGCAAAAGCGAAACTTGTTCGGATAAATATTTATGAGGATAAGGACGAGATGAGATTTGAGATAATCGATGATGGTATTGGAATGGATGAGGAACTTTTAAAAATGGTTCTTGACCCTTTCTTTACAACAAAGGATGAAAGGAAGAAAAAGTTTGGGCTTGGACTTCCACTTTTAAAACAGAATGTTGAACAGAGTGATGGGAAGTTCAGAATAGAATCGAAGAAGGGTGAAGGAACAAAAGTTTTTTTCTCTATTAACAAAAACCATATCGACGCTTTACCTTTGGGTAACCTTGAAGAGACTCTTTGGATTTTGATGACAGTATATGAGGGAGTTGATATTCTTTTTACTTACAAAAAGAATGGTCAGATTGTGAAGATAGATAGTAGGGAATTGAAAGAAGTTTTTGAAGGTGTCAGCCTGAGTGATCCTCAGGTTACAGGGTATGTTAAACAGTTCATTAATGAAAATCTTAATTCAATAAAAATTCAGGAGGCATTATGAAACTTGAAGATCTAAAAAAGATAAGGGACAAGATGTCAAAAGAAACCAATTTGAGAGAAGGAAAAGGAAGAATAAAAGCTGTTGTTGGAATGGGAACATGTGGTATAGCTGCTGGTGCAAGGGAAGTTCTATCAGCTCTTCTTGATGAAATATCAAAGAGAAACCTTACAGATATAATAATTACACAATCAGGTTGTAGAGGACTCTGTGATAGGGAGCCAATAGTTGATGTTTATGAGGAAGGAAAAGAGATGATAACTTATGGTAACCTTACACCTGAAAAAGCAAGAAGGATTGTTGCTGAACATTTTGTTAACGGAAACATAGTAAAAGATTTGTTAGTATCTTCAAAATAATGGAGGAAGGATGGCTAAAATATATAACCTTCTTCTATGTGCTGGAGCATCCTGTATTTCAAGTGGAGGTTATTCTTTCAGAGATAAACTTGTAGAGGAATTGAAAAAACACAAAATTGAAAACATGGTAAATATAGTTGAAACAGGTTGCGTTGGAATCTGTGAACTTGGACCTGTTGTTATAGTTTATCCTGATGGAGTTTTCTACAAAAAGTTGAAACCTGAGGATGCGAAGGATATAGTTGAAGAGCATTTATTGAAAGGGAGAGTAGTTGGGAGATTGCTTTATAAAGAGAAAGATTCTGAGAAAATAGTTCAACAGGCTTCCCAAATACCATTTTTCCAAAAACAGTTGAAAATAGTTTTAAGAAATTGCGGAATTATTGATCCTGAATCATTGGAAGAATATATTGG
>DJVI01000002.1:18880-26435 GCA_002441125.1 Caldifarciminota bacterium UBA6260 | reverse complement strand
GCGCACGCCTGATAAGCGTGAGGTGAGTGGTTCAACTCCACTTAGGCCCACCATATTTAAGGAAGGTAAAATGAAAAAAACTGTTTTTATACTTCTTTTCTTCGTTTTTTTAACCTTAAATTCTTCTCTTACAGAGTGGGCTACCCTTCAAAATTCCCCCTTCATATCGAAAGATCCAATATCCTTTACAAAATTCACAACATCAAATCTTGAAACAGAAATTTTTAAAAGTAATCTATCGTTTGATTTTTATAATGGTGGTATATTTTCATATTGTTTCTTTGAGAATCAAACAGGTAGATTAGGCTTTGGTATAGAGTATTATGATGATTCTTTGAGGGATAATTTTATATTTAAAAATCTTAATAAAAGTGTAAAACCTGTTAACTATTCAATATTTTTTGCAAAAAATTTCGAAAAGATAAACGCTGGTGGTAATCTTAAATTTTACTATTTTGATGAGTATTACAACGATTTAGATTCACCATTCTCTAACACAAAAATTTCTTTTTCAGATATAAAACTTTCACCATCTTTGTCATTTCTTTTGATAGATGGGCTTGATATAGATATCACTGGAAATCTCACCTTCATTTCTGTTGGATCTGAAAACTTATCCAACATTGTGAAATCTTCAAATCCTTTCGGTTATGGTGTTGATTTCAGAATAAAACAGAATATAAACGAAAACTTTGTTGGAATTCTTTTTAATTACAAAAATAAAATTTTTGGTTATCAGGTTATTGAAAGCGGAAATGTTTCAGGTGATGTTTATTTAGATAAAGTTGATACTCTGTCAGTTCTTATTTTTTCCGGAATAGAATCTTTTAACTATCATAATACCTATATATCTGGTGAGTATAAAAAAATAACATACCATTCAAGAACTATCTATTTTTCTGCAGCTGAAGTTAACAGTAAAGAAACTGTTACATACTTTCCAAAAATTTCTATCGGTTCCAATTTTTACCTCACACGGTTTCTTGATTTAAATGTTGGTTTCACAGGGTATTTGAAAAATATTGTTGATGATCTTTCACCAAATCTTAACCCTTCGATTAAAAGCTCGAGCTTTGATTATGATGGTAAAATCGGGTTTACTTTTAAAGTTGAAAATCTAAAAATATCTCTTGATTTTTCAAAGAATTTGATTAATATTCCATTTATAATTTCTGGAAAAGAGATAAACAACATCTCTTTAAACTTTGGTCTTTCCTATTCAGGTTTTGAATATTAAGGGGGTATAGCTCAGTTGGGAGAGCACATGCTTTGCAAGCATGGGGTCGTCGGTTCGAATCCGACTACCTCCACCATTAAATAAATTGTTTCATAAAAGTTAAATCCAAAAATGTCACACTGTCATGCACCGTCCCCAAATTCTCTAAATAAATTGTTTCATAAAAGTTAAATCCAAAAATGTCACACTGTCATGCACCGTCCCCAAATTCTATTATTCTATTTGACTATGTATATCCCATAAGGTAAGGTCGATATATTTTTTATTCTCTTTCCAGTAATATCGTACACATCTTTCCCTTCAAGAGTTTTCTTTATTCCTTTTTGCCCTAAATAAAATATTTTTTTCACATTACCGATATTTTTATTTTCTTCTTCATAATTAAAACAATTTCCAATAGATGTTGGTTCACTGAATTTTAAAATATAAAAACTTCTATCTGTGAAATAGATATAACCGTTAGCGACAAAAATACCACAAGCATCCCCATTAGTAACATAATATCCACTTTCAATTGGATTTGATGGATTACTTACATCTATAACTCTGCATCCGTTAGAAGAATTTGTTATATAAGCAAAATTGTTCAATACGTATACACAACTAAGATTGCTTATTGAATCATAACATCCTATCTCAAAAGGCTTTGAAGGGTCGGTTACATCTATAATTCTCAAACCATAATTTTCCGTTGCAAGATAAACATAGTTACCTGTAAAGTATAAATCTAATCCTAAAGAACATTTGGGAGTATCAAGGTATCCGACTTCCACAGGATTTGAATGATTGGATATATCTAAAATTCGTAATCCTGAATAATAATCTGATATATAAGCATAATTCCCTGAAACATAAATAGCATCAGGATAACCAGGTGTATCAAAATGCCCAACTTCTTGAGGATTTGTTGGATCTGAAACATCAATAATAATAATTCCATAGTTATCTTCGGTTACATAGGCATAATTCCCATCAATAAAAAGATCGGAAGCCCAACCAGGAGTATCAAAATATCCAACTTCGATTAAATTGTTTGGATCTGAAACATCAACGATTTCGAGTCCATTTCCATCAGCGATATATGCATATCTACCTGATTTTATAACATTAAAAGCCAATCCAGGAGTATCGAAAGATCCAATTTCTAAAATTTTTTCAGGAATTTCAACATTTAGCAATTTAATTCCATTTTCGCCATCAGCGACATAAGCGATATTTCCATCCACATATACATTATAATAATAACTTGGAGAAATGTAATATCCTAATTCACTAAAAGGTGAATGTGCAGTATCAATAATCCTGAGACCATAGTATTCACACGCAACATAAGAATTATCACCTGAATGAAACACATTGTGAGCCCATCCTGGTGTAGTATATGACCCAACTAATGATGGAGATGATGGATCGGAAGCATCAATACAGACTATTCCATTACCTCCATCAGCAATAAAAACAAATTTGTCAACAAAAACACCATTAGCAACTCCTGGTGTATCATAAGACCCAACTTCATTTGGTTTTGTAGGGTCTGAAATATCAATTATTCTAAGCCCATAAGAAGCATCGGCAAGGTATGCATAACTTCCAGAAACAAAAACATCAATTGCAAAACCTGGAGAATCATATCTTCCTAAGTACTTTGGAGTTGTAAGATCGCTTATATCGAAAATAAAGAGTCCATTTTCACCGTATGATAGAAAAGCATAATTCCCTGAAACAAAAACACTGTTAGCAGTATTTGTACCAACTTCATCATAACTCCCAATCTCTATTATACTTGTTGGATGCGATACATCTAATATTCTTAATTCCCCTTCTCCATCAGCAAGAAATGCTAAGTCGTTAATAACATAAACATTGTATGTATAACCAGGTGTATCAAAATTCCCAACTTCTTGAGGATTTATTGGATCTGAAATATCAATCACTTTAAGTCCACTGTAACCATCAGCAAGATAAACAAAGCCATTTGAAACAAACAAATTATTTGGACTTTCTTGAGTCTCATAGAATCCCATAAGTTTTATATTTGCAGGGTCAATTATTTTAAGTATTATCAATCCTTTATCTGTGGTAACATAAGCAAAACTATCCACAATAAAAACATCCTTAAAAGAGTCAAAGCAAGGTAGTCTTCCTATACTTCTTACATTTAAACTATCAGTTGTTAGTTTGAAATTGTTTCCTCTGAAGAAATCTTCTTTTTTTATTTCGCTCTCTTTTTTCATAACTCCCATTGAAAAAAGAGTAACACTAACCAAAATAATAAAAAGAATAATTGAAAATTTTTTCATTTATACTCCTTATTACTTTTTTTATGGAAATTCCCTTAACATTACTCCAACCTTTTTACTCCCTCTTTTATTATATTAAAAAAAACTGAGATGTCAATATTTAAAAAACTTCTATTGACCTATTTATTTAAAGAATCCTACAAATCAAACTCTCTACTTTAGACACTATTGTTAAAATTTCTTTCATATTAAATATGAAGACTTTTTAATAGGTATTTGTTTTTGTCTCTATTATTTAAATCCCCAATCCATAATAGAATGTAACCATCAGGAATTTTAATAGTCAAAAATGTTTTAACTTTCACAAAACTTTGAAAATATCTATTTATTGTAATTTAACTGATTTCTTAAGTTTTTGGAATTTTATAAAATTAAAACTATTAAAAATTTGAAAGTTGACTTAATATTTTTTTATTGTATAGTTTTTTTATGGGGAAAATTCAAAAGAGGAGTTTTTTATGAAAAAAATTTTTATCATTTCACTTGTAGTTTTACTTTTAACATCATGTTCATTGCTTTCCTTCTTAAATCCAATAAAAACCGGTATGATAGCATTCTATGGGAAAAGTGAAAAAAATCCTATAGATTTTGACTTTGATGCAAAGGGAGAAGTAGAAAGAACTGGTAGTATAGAAAGTTATGTAGATATTGTTTTAGAGCCTTGGTTCGATCTTTCTGGGAATCCAATGCCAACAATAATGCTTAACATATCTTCTCCTGACTCCTATTCCTTCATAATGGACCTTGGTATTATCTCTTTAGACGATGCTTTGAAACTAAATGATAGTGATCTTATGCCAGATTCATTTTCAATGGATTTTTCAGCAAAAAAGGATCATGTTTACTATGTTATATCAACACCTGAAAAGAAAGAGTTTTTTATGCTTGTAGATTCAATTAAAGTTGATGAGAATATTACAACATACGATGCTGAAGTTTTTTTCAAATATGTGCCAAGGAAATAATATGAAAGAGATAGCAAAATTAAAAGGAATAATTTTTGTTATAATTATAATACTTTTCTTTTTCCCTTTCGTCGATATTAAGTGTAATAACCAGAAATTATACGAATTTACAGGATTTGAACTCGCAACAGGTGGTAAAACTATTGATTACAATGGAGAAGAGCAAAAAACTGAACCTAACAGATATGCATCTTTAGTTTTGATACTTACATTTTTGTCTTTGTTAATTTCATTTATACACAACAGGTTGATGATTTTTCTAACAACAATTTTTTCCATCGCAGGTTTTGCATCAATGATTTTGCTTTATTATGATTTAAAAAAACAAGTCTCTCCTCCGGATAGCATGATTGTTCTTGAAATTGACTTTCTTATACCTTATTTTGCTGTTCTTGTTTTATTATTTGTTTACATCGTTTTTTCATTCTACATTTTAACAATGAAAAAGATATGAAAAAGATAATCTTAACTACAATAATATTTTTTCTTGTGTTATCAGGTTGTGTTTCCCCTCAAAAGAGGGGAATTTCTAATGTAAGAAGAAGTTTAGTTTCTGATGCTAAAAAATATATGGGGGTAAGATATAAATATGGTGGCACTGACCCTAACGGTTTTGATTGCTCTGGTTTTGTTCAATTCGTATACAAGAAAAATGGTTTGTTAATTCCAAGGACAGTATCTGAGATGGAAAATGCTGCACTTAGAGTGAAAAATCCAAAAATAGGTGATATAGTTACATTCAACGATCCTTTACATGTTGGAATTTTAATTGGTGGGAACAAATTTATACATTCATCAACTATAAAAGGTGTCACCATAGATAAACTTTCAGAAAAATGGTATAAAAATAAAATAAGGGGATATTTCACATTCTTTTTTTGAAACTTTTTTGAAACTCTATGGATCTAATAGATAAAGAACTTATTGGTAAATTTAAAAAAGGTGATAGAAAAGCGTTCTCTGAAATTTTTAAATTGTATTCAGATAATGTTTATAACAACGCTATAAAACTTGGTTTGAACCATGATGACGCACTCGATATTGTTCAAACAACATTTTACAAGTTGTTCAAAAAACATTATCAGTTTAAAGGTGATTCATCTCTTTTAACCTATATAATTTCAATATCTTTGAATGAGATACGAAGAAAGTATAGAAAAGAGAAGATCTATGTTGATCTTGAAGATGAGATGGATTTTTCAGATGAAGATGAAAAAAGGGATAAAGATAGAGTTGAAAGGTTAAAAGAAATTGTAAATAGAGGGTTAAAAAAAATACCTTTAAAATATAGAGAAGTTGTTATCTTGAAAGATATAGATGGATTATCAATAAAAGAGATCTCTAAACTTTTAAAAATTTCTGAAGGTTCTGTGAAAACAAGAGTTCGCAGGGCAAGGTTAATGTTGAAGGATGTGTTGAAAGATGAAATCTAAAAAAGATTGTGATTTTATTTTGAAAAATTTATGTAAGTATATAGATAAAGATGTTGAGAAAGATTGTTGTGAAAAAATAAAGGAACATCTTAAAAGTTGTAAAAGTTGTTCAAAAGAGTATAAAGATTTGGAAAAAGTGATAAAGATGTGCAAAAACTCTTTTGAAACACTTGAAAAGGAAGAGAAGAAAAGAATCTTCGATAACATAAAACAATTACTTGAAAAGGAGTAAAAATGGCACTTTTATCAAATGAGGACAGAGAGTATTTGAAAAATCTTTATAAAGATATGAAAAAGGATGTTAATATCCTTTTTTTCAGAACGGATGATAAGAATCTTTGTGTAATGTGTGATGATATTAAAAGTATTCTTGATGAGTTGAAAGATATTTCTGATAGAATAAAAGTAAAGGTTTATAGTTTTGAAAAGGATACTGAAGAGGTAAAAAAATACAATGTTACTATGGCTCCAGCGATAGTTTTGCTTGCAGATAAAGATTTGGGAGTTAAGTATTATGGAATACCTGCCGGGTATGAATTTTCATCTTTTATTGAAGATATAAACGATATTGGAAACGATTTTGTGCCAATAGATGAATCAATAGAAGAGGATTTAAAATCTATAGATAAAGATGTTCATATAAAAGTTTTTGTAACACATTCATGTCCATACTGCCCCGGTGCAGTTAGAACAGCACATAAATTTGCAATGGTTAACGAAAAGATTAAAGCTGACATGATAGATGCTAACACTTTTTATGATTATGCAAACAGTTATGATGTTTCAGCTGTTCCAAGAGTTATCATAAATGAAAAAGAGAGTTTTGAAGGTGCATTGCCGGAGAATGAATTTTTAAGAAGGATATTAAATTCTTTAATGTGAGGTATCTATGATTTTAAATCTTAAAAAAGATAAAAATTTATCTGAAGATTTAAATTTTGATCTTATGATAATCGGTGGAGGACCCGCTGGACTTTCTGCAGCAATTTACGCTGGAAGGGCAAGATTGAACACTCTTGTTGTTGAAGAGTTGATAGTTGGTGGGCAATCATCAACAACCGAAACTATTGAGAATTATCCCGGATTTCCTGATGGAATTGGTGGCTATGAACTTGCACAGAAAATGGAAGAGCAGGCAAAAAGATTCGGGGTAAAATTTTTGTTTGAAAAAGTTGAAAAAACGGAACTTGATGGAAAAGAGAAAAAAGTTTACATTTCAAATAAAATCTACACAGCCAAGAGTGTAATAATTGCGTCAGGTGCATCCCCAAGAAGATTGAATGTCCCCGGAAGTGAAAAGTTCCATGGAAAGGGAATATCATACTGTGCAACATGTGATGGTGCTTTATTCGCTGATAAAAAGATTATTATTGTGGGAGGAGGAAACTCTGCTGTTGAGGAAGGTCTTTTTATGATGAGATTTACCAAAGATATAACTTTCGTTCAAGATCTACCTTATCTTACAGCTGAAAAGATTTTACAGGAAAGACTGTTTCAAAATTCCAATATAAAAGTATATTACAATTCTGAAATTTTAAGTATAAATGGAGATAACAAGATTGAATCTATGAGTATAAAAGATAAGAAGAGTGGAGAAAAGTTTGATATAAAGGCTGATGG
>DJVI01000002.1:0-18870 GCA_002441125.1 Caldifarciminota bacterium UBA6260 | reverse complement strand
AATTTGGATGGAGTTTTTGCTGCAGGTGATGTAATTGAAAAAAGTTTCAGACAGGTCATAACGGCAGCTGCTGATGGTGCTCTATCCGCAAAATCTGTTGAAAAATATCTTGAAAATTTAAAGGAGGTATAAAATGGCAGTAGTGAAAATTTATTCAACACCAACATGCCCATGGTGCACAAGGGCAAAACAGTATCTTTCATCAAAAAATATTCCCTATACTGATTATGATGTGTCAAGGGATAGAAATGCTGCAATGGAGATGATCAGAAAGAGTGGTCAACAGGGTGTTCCTGTTCTTGATATTGATGGGAACATTGTAGTAGGTTTCGATAAAGAAAGAATAGATGCACTTTTGGGGATAAAATGAGAAAAAAACTTTTTATTCTTTCATCATTTTTACTTTTGATTCTTTTGATCTATACAAGTTGTTCCCCTTCGAACAACAATAAGAGTGCAAACATTTACCTTGAAAAAACATGGATAGAAACTATTGGTGGCGACACAATAAAATTGAATAATTTAACAGGTAAAGTTGTTCTTATTGATTTTTGGGCAACATGGTGTCCGCCTTGTAGAGCATCTATTCCATTTCTTGTCAGCATGTATAACAAATATGAGAAAGATGGGTTTATGGTTATAGGTGTTAATGTTAATGAGAGATTTGAACAGATGAAGGGATTTCTTGAACAGGAAAGAGTTACATATAAGGTAGGTTATATGAACAACGATTTAAACAACCTTTACAATGTTACAGGTATTCCAACATTTGTAATATTTGATAAGAAAGGGAATCTGATAAAAACACAGGTTGGTTATGATCCTTCACTTGATAAAGAGATAGATAGTATAATATCTGAAGAGTTGAAGAAGTGATTCTTTCACTTCTTCAACACCAATATTTTATCTTTCTTCAATATGTTTTCGTTTGATTTTAAAATATAAATGTATTTCCCAGATGGTAAAGAGAGAACGAAGGAATTGTACAAATCACTTTTAACAAATTTTCTCGATAATACCAAACTTCCATAAATATTGTAAACATCAAAGGAAACTTGAGCATAGGTACTATTTAAAAGATAAATCCTGTTTTCGTTAAGTTTATATTCAACTTTTAACCTGTTTGTTTCTTTCGATTCATCCTTCTTATCTTTTTCATTTAACCTTAAATTTTCTCCATTAATATAGGAACTGTTATGACTGTCGTAAAGGGTCTTTCCAAAAAGAACCTTTTTGAACCCTAAAGAGATATTATCAAAAAGATAGATTTTACCTCCAAGGTCTTTTGCAACCAACTTATAGTCATCGGTGTTATTAAAAGAAATTACAAGTGGTGTTGATGTGAAGGTTGAGTTTAAAAATAAGAGCGTATCACAGATTTTTAAATCTGGTGAAAAAGAGATCAAATAACCTTTGTTGTTTATTAAAACTATATCTGGTTGAGAGTTACCATCAAAATCGTATATAACAANNTTTTTACATTTCCATTCTCATCAACAACGAATATGTAATTATCAACAGTTGAAACGACTATATCTTTTATGAAATCATTTTCAAGATCTGATACTATGATAGGTGAAAATGTTAAATGGTTTAAAATTTTTGGAAAGTTAGGTAACTGGTTTCCATAAAAATCGTAGGCATATATTTTCCCATAATAATCGTTAACAAATATTTTACCAACATCTTCACATACAGATATCCCACATACATTTAGTATGCTTTTTGAAAATATTAAACCTAAATTCATATCTAAAAGATATAAACCTGATGATGTTCCTATAATTATATCATTTTTCCCATCATCATTTACATCCTCTATAACTGGAGATGCAGTGAAAACTCCAAAACCTTTTATAGGAACAATTTTTTTGTTTGTTAAAAATGGGTTAAAAATTATAAAACCTGAAGTGTCGGAGTTAAAATACCCGTTAGCCAAAACTATATCCAAATAGCCGTTTCCATCTATATCTCCAATAGAAGGAGTTGTTTCCTGATATGGATTTGTAATAAGTTCAAATGGTGTTATATCTTTAAGATCTTCGTTAAGTATCAAAACTCTTCCATCATCACTCAAAACAAGTATCTCATTTTTCCCATCATTGTTGAAATCACCATAGTTGAAGGATGATTTGGAATATAAACTCTTTCCATTCAATTTACCAAAATATGACCCTGCAAGATAAATTTTTGATCTTTCAACTTTTGTTTTTACATTTATTGAATAAGTTTGGGTAGTATCAAAAGCCCTTTCAATGTTATCGTAAAAAATTGCAAAATATATGTTTTCACCTGTATTTATGTTTGTATCTACAAAGAAAGATTCAAAAGTGTTTATCCTTTTCAAAAAAATATTCTTCTCTCCATTTTTTTTATAAATGTCACAGATATAGCCTAAACTATCTGGAGATATTTTTATTCCTTTTTCAGTAAGTGAAAGTTTTAGAGAAAAACTTTTTTGATCTAAACTGTATCTGAATTTTATTGAATCTGTATCGTTTTTCATAATGAAATAGATCTTCATATTAGAAGTATCAAGATTCGCTATATTTCCATTATATTTGAATTTTAAATCTTTAAGTTCAACTCTTTGATCCTTTTTTAGATTTGTAAAAGTAAAAAGTGAATCAGTTATTTTCATATTTGAGTCAGAATTTTTAATTAAAACTTTTAAAGAGTCTATGTAATTTTCAGAAACTTTTGAAAATAGAATAGTAAAAGTGTTTTTTCCAGTATAGAAAGAGTCCAATTTAAAAGAATCATTCTCAAAATATATGTATGTTGAATCAAAATACTCAGTGTTGTTGAATGTTGTAAAAATCTGTATAGAAGATGAAGTAAAATTGTCATTTATCAAATCTCTTCTATAATGGACCAATTTAGTTATAGAATCGTTAGCAGGAATTTCAACATTATTTAAAGAATCGTTAGCTGAAAAATAATAGGAATTTTTAAAAATCTTAAGATCCTGTAAGAATATTTTAGAACCTGATCCGTTTTTTAAATTCAAAAGAATAAGGTTTGTATCCGAGATCAATTTGGTATAAATTTCAACTTTAGGATTTGAAACTGATATAGTATCTATTTTTAACCTGTGATCTTTTGCGAAAATTCCAACATATAAAGTTGAATCTGTTATTGTTCTTGGGAAAGATATTTTTCCATAACTATCAGTATAACCCCTAAAAATTATCCTTTTATTGGAAAAGAGTGTTACAAGAAAGTTTGAACCCTTTCCCTTAGAATCGACAATTTTGTAAGATATAGAGTCGTTAATATTTTTTTCAACAATAAGAAAAGAATCGATGGGGTTAGAATATATAGGAAGAATCGGAAATCCCAAAGTGTTAATCGCTGTTCTAAAATATATGTTGTTATCCAAATTCGCTTGCAGAATAACTTCACCAAAAAATATTGTATTCTGTGAGAGTGCTTTTTTCCAGAAATTTGACATATAACTTTCAGCACTTGTCCATCCTGTCCTAACAAAGCCTGTATAACTTATTATAGGTGAATTTTTAGAGTTTATAAGTGATTTTGATACTGATATTTTATCGAAAGAGTTAGATGAACATCCTAATGAAAAAACTATTGAAAGCAAGGAATCATTTTCAGAAAATGAGAGTGTATCCCAGTTTGAGTATTTTGTTTTTGTTTCAAGAAGTCCAGTTCCAAGAAAATATTCTGTTGAATGGTCTATGTGGTTTACAAAATAGAAGCATTCGGAAATCTTTTGCGAAAAAGAATTTTTATCAAGATGCATATTACCTTGGTAATATGGGAAAATATGAAAAGTGTCGATTAGTGGAGAGAACAATGTAAAATTGTTATAAGATGAAAACTCATACAAATTTAAAAGGTTGTTTGTCATTAGTTGTCCGGAACCATCGGAAAGGTCTGAAAGAAGTGATGCAGCAGAGTGTAAAAAGTTTTTTAAATATACAGATCCCATTTTAAAAATATAATTTTCAAATTTTTGAAGTAAATTTTTTAACTCTTTTTCATTTGAAAAAGGAATTCTTGTAACTGCTATATCAAGAAATCCATCCTCAATGTCTGAACTTTCACCAATAAGATCATCATTATCTTTATTCCAATTCCCGTTAATATCACCATAATAGACATCTGAAGGGTATTCTCCTATATAAAAATAACTGTTTGAAATAACAAATCTTGCTGGAACTATTGAAAGATCTCCACCAATGAGAAGAAACCTTAGCCCTTTTTCTTGATATATTTTTTTTATGAAATTTCTGATCTTTTCCTGATAATCAGAACCTGAATAATTTTCATAAATATATTCAACAGAGACTATCTGTGTAGAAAAGCCCATCGCTCTACAGATCTGAATAAAATTATCAAAATATCCAATGAATGATTCTTTTGTAATTATAAGAAAATCTATGTTTGAGTTTTCATTTAAAAGTTGATCATTTTTAACCTTTTTATCCAAAAAAAGATTATCAAAATAGGAACTCTTGAAATCTTCCATTTTTCCATTGTATTTAACAGTTATCCTGATTTCTTTTACTGAAAATTTATCATTTTTGGATTTAATATAAGGATAAACTTTAACGATCAAAAATTTATGGTTTAAAACTGATGCTACATCTTCTATTTTAAGGTAATCATCAGCTTCCCCGTGAAAAATTTTATCCGAACCATTTAAAGAAATGTCAGGATTTTCTCCCTTTCCTTCATAAATTTTATTTTGGAAAGATAATATTTCATATTCAACTTTCTCAACATCAACCCAAGAACCAAGATCTATTACTTTTTTAAAGTAAATTTCACCATTTTTTGAATATTCATAAAAGAATCTGTTGTTTTTTATCTCATCCTCAATATTTATATAAAATTTAAGTTCACTTGTAAAAATATTCAAAGAAATGATAAGAAAAATCATGTAAAGAACCGCCTTTTTCATGAAACCTCCTTTTTGAGGTTTCATATAAAACAACAAGTGTGCCTTTTATAAATTATTTATTTTTAAATACTTATATTTTTAACAAATCAATTTTTTAGTCATAAAATTATTACATTTATAAATATTTTTTAATCAAAACTTTTGAACCCTAAAAAAAGAAAAAAAGTAATAAAAATATTACATAGTATTATTAAAAAGTTACATTTTTATTGACTAGAAGTTAATAAAACTTATAATAACAAATTATGAAAAAAACGATTAAATTACAGAGAATACTTTTTCGGTCACTTCTTAAATGGGTATTTATTTCAATAGGTATTGGATTTTTAGTTGGGATATTTGTTGGTTTATTTTTAACTTTGTTAAAAAGAACATCAAAAATATATACAAGCGGTTATCTATATCTTCTTTTACCTTTTGTTCTTCTAATAACAAACTATCTGATAAAAAAATTTTCAGATGAGAAAGAATCTCATGGTACGGATAAAATTATAGATGCTTTACATAAAAAGAGTGGAAAGATCAACATAATAAAACTTCCAATTGATATTTTGACAACAGTTTTAACAATCTCTTTTGGAGGTTCTGCAGGAAAAGAGAGTCCATCAGCACAACTGGGAGGCACAATCTCTTCGTTTATAGGGCAGATTTTTAAACTAAGAGATGATGACCTGAAAAAGATTGTAATATGTGGAATTGGATCTGGTTTTTCAGGAGTTTTTGGAACACCGATAGCAGGTGCTATTTTTGGAATCGAAGTTCTTTTTGTTGGAAAACTGCTTTACGATGTTTTGTTACCATCTTTTGTTTCAAGTGTAGTTACTGTTTTGGTAATAAACCTTTTTTTCAATGTTGAGAATTTAACAGGTATTATTATAACTTTCCCAAAATTTACATTCTATTCGCTTTTTATCTCGATTGTTAGTGGAATATTTTTTGGATTAATTTCTTATCTTTTTATTGAAATTTTTAATCTTTTTAAAAAATTATCTTTAAAAACAAAAGGGCTTTATATATATTCTCTGATCGCTGGAACAATTCTTATTTTAATTTATAGATTTGTTTCAAAGGATTTAGGTGGGATAGGGATGGAGGTTATAAAAAACAGTTTGAACGGTAAAGAATATCCATTTTATTATCCAATTTTGAAAATATTAACAACATCTTTGACTTTAAATTTTGGAGGAGATGGTGGACTTATTAATCCAATTTTTTTCATCGGTACAACCGCTGGAAATTTGCTATCAGTAATTTTTCCAAAAATTGATATTCAACTTTTTTCTATACTCGGACTGGCATCACTACTTGCTGGGACAACAAATACACCACTTGCTTCAAGCTTATTAGCTTTAGAAATCGCAGGACCATCTATAGCTCCATACGCTTCTATTTCTTGCCTTGTCAGTTTTCTAATAACAGGTCATAAAAGTATTTACTCTTCTCAAGTTTTAGCGATGAAAAAGTTTGATGAAATCGAAGGTAAAATAGGAGAACAGATAAAAGGAATTTAAAATTTGGGGACGGTGCTTGACAGTGTGACATTTTTTTGGTTTAAGTATCTGATATTGCTTATTTTTTTAGTAATTATTTTTTTCAAAGGTGAAACAATAATTTGAAATGCTAACAGGAAGGTTGCTATAGTTATAAGTATTTAAGCAAAGCCAAACAATTTCAATGACGGAAAAAATGGGTAAAAAACAGATAATTACAATATTAAAAAATTGACCAATATATTTTTGATTATATGTGCTATTTTTTATAGTCAAACTTTTGATAAAAATTTTTAAAATTAAAAACTTTCGTTTGATAAATTTATCCTTTTATTGTAAAATAAACAAAAAAAGAAGGAGTATATGTACAGTTATCATAATAATATAGACGGAGAATTTGATATTGGTATTATTGGTGGTGGAGCATCAGGTATCTTTTCATCAATAGTGGCAAAAGATGAAAGTGATCTTTCAGTTGCTGTTTTTGAATCAGAGGATAGAATTTTAAAGAAAGTTTTAAAAACTGGAAATGGAAAATGTAATTTAACCAACAAAGACTTATGTCTTTCTAACTTTTATGGAAATCCCCTTATTTTAAAATCAGTTTTTTCAAAATGTCCTCAAAGTTTAACTCTTAACATTTTCAAAAATCTTGGAATAAGAGTAGTTTTCGATGAGAATGGAAAATGTTTCCCGGCAAGTTATCAAGCATCATCAATTGTTGATGGGTTGCGTTTTGGAGCTTCAAAAAGAGGTGTGAAAATTTACGCCGAAACAGAGATAGTTAAAATTGAAAAAAAAGATGAAAAATTTCTTTTAAGGGCTGACAATAGATATAATTTCCTTTGTTCTAAAGTTATTTTTTCAACTGGTGGGCTTGCTGGTTTGAAAAAAAAGGAAGAGAATTTTTTTAGAGTATTAAAAGATTTGAATGTTAACATAATAAAACCTTTTCCTACACTTGTTCAATTGAGATTAGTTGAAACTGATCCTTTTAAGAGTATGGAAGGTTGCAAATGGGAATGTGGAGTAATTTTAAATGTTGATGGAAAGAATACACTTGTTGAGAATGGGGAAATCCTTTTTACAAATTATGGAATTAGTGGAAACGCAATTTTAAACATAAGTAGAGAAGCGGTTAAAAATTTAAACGAAAATAAAAAAGTAAAAATTTTAATAGATCTTTTGCCTGAAATGACCGATGTTGAAATAAAGGACGAGTTAACTTTTAGAATCAAAAGATTCGGTGATTACGATTTAGAGTTTCTTTTCAATGGTTGGATAAACAAAAGAATAGGTGTAATATTTTTAAAATCTCTCGGTTTTAATATGAACGATAAAATAAATGTTTTGACTGAAAAAGATGTTGAGAAAATAATAAATAATATACACTCCTTTACTTTTACAGTTGCAAATCATAATGGTTTTTTGAATGCGCAGGTTATGGCAGGTGGAGTTTCAGTTGATGATGTAGATTTTGAAACTCTTCAACACAAAAGGATAAAAGGGTTATATTTTGCTGGTGAGATACTTGATATTGACGGAAAAAGTGGTGGTTACAACCTGCAGTGGGCATGGTCTTCCGGTTATGTTTCAGCTTTTTATGCAGTAAAAAGTTTCTAAATGTTGTGGGATAGATTGTCCCATAGATCATCATCTATCCCATCATCAACTTTATTTTTCTCCTTTAACTTTTTCAAATATTCTGGATCATTTTTTATCTTTTCATTGAACTCTTTCTCTCTAACCTTTTTCAAGAAATTGTTTGCTACATTTGGGAAAAGTTCAAGGAGAAGCTCTTCCTTTTCATTTTGTGCGAGTAAAACACCACCAAATTCCTCAAGTGGAGGATTTGGTTGCTTTTCATATTTTGAAACATCGTATGGAATCTCTTCCCTTGTTCCTGCAATTTTATATCTGAATTCCGGATCTATTTTATAGGGCGTTTTTCCATAAGACCCTTTTACAAGGTTAACGAATTGTGCTGATTTTGTTGTATACCAAGGTTTTCCATTATTCTCATCTATAATGCAATTTACGGCTTGAACTCCAACTATCTGGCTTGTTGGTGTAACAAGTGGTGGAAGACCTGAATCAAGTCGAACTTTTGGAACAGCGCGTAAAACTCTTTCCATTAGATTTATCATTTTTGCCTGTTCAAGTTGTGATCTCATGTTAGTATACATTCCTCCGGGTATTTGAGCATGTTTAACTATTTCATTTGGTTTTGGAAAACCAAAATAATCCTCGATTTTGTGTATCTCATCAAGCAGTTTAGTGTAATTGTTTGTTTCAGCATACTTAATAGAATTATCGAAAAGTTTTTCAATTTCTGTTGGTAATTTATCTTTTGTTATATCAAATTCTCTTGGATAAATGTATTCAGTGTTGAACGGTTTCAACTCTTCACAAATAGATTTTAACTCATTGTTTATTTTTACAACAGCCTCAAGATTTACATCTATTTCTATACCCAATTTATCTGCGAAGATTTTTACAAGTTCAAAAGCTGGAGCTGCGGGTCCTCCGGCAAAATTATATATGACAGTATCAACCATGTCAGCACCATTTACTATAGCCATAAGAATTGAAGCAAGTCCATATCCAGGAGTACAATGTGTATGAAGATCTACAGGTATGTTTAACTCTTTTTTCAAAGCTTTTATAATTTTTGCAGACATTTCAGGATCGATAAGTCCAGCCATATCTTTTATGGTTACCATGTTTGCACCAAGGGCTTCAAGTTCTTTTGCCTTTTTAACAAAATAATCGACAGTGAAAATTTTTGGTGGAAGTTTTTCAGAAGAAAAAATAGATTTTATCCTTTCACTGAAAGAGAATTTTGGATCTGTGGTATAACAGACTGCTCCATCAACTATTCCCTTGTTTTCCTTAACAAATTTTATTGTTGCTTTATAATTGTCAATATCATTTAAAGCATCAAAAACTCTCATTATATCGATTCCAGATTTTATAGCGTTTCTGCAAAATCCTTCTATTACCGAATCAGGATATGGATTGTAACCAAAAAGGTTTCTTCCTCTTGAAAGTGCTGTAAGTTTAGTTTTTGGTCCAACACCTTCTTTTATTCTCTCAAGTCTCTCCCATGGATTTTCATTTAAAAATCTCATAACCGAATCTGGAACAGCACCACCCCATACCTCCATAGCATAAAAAGTTGCTTCTTTAAAATATGGTAAAACTCTATCAACCTGATTCTGGTTCATCCTTGTAGCGAATTGGGATTGTTGTCCATCCCTTAAAGTTAGATCTCTTATCAAAAGTTTTCTTTTAGCCATCAAACCTCCTGAAATCTTGTTCTTTTATAATATATTTACAAAATATGTTGTCAAGTGTTGGAATCCTCTTTTTTTAAAAACCAGTTGACGAGTTCTTCAATATTTTCAATTTTGTTTATTCTGTATAAAATTTTTTCTGTTTTATCTCTATTTTTTAAAAAGTACTTTTTTCTATATCCATTTTCTATAAAATAATTTTCGAAAAAATACATATAATTGTAAAATTTATACTTTTTTGAAAATTCGTATCCTTTGATTAGAAAATCAAACCCTTTTTTATGACCTTTTTCAACAAGATATTTCCCTGCAGTATAAAGTAACTGAAGAATCTGTTTTGAATAAATATTGTAATCGAGGATCTCTTTTAAATATTTTTCTATCTTTTTTGTTGATAATAATCCTTTTTCTATTTCGATAATTTTGAGCATTATATTTAATTTTATCTTTGTACTTTCTCTCAATTTTGTTTTTTCGACAAAAGTCTTTATATTTTCATACATCAAAACAAGTTTTTTCTTATTTCCAGTTTCAAGATATTCAGAAAAAAAGATATCAAGATATATCTGGTATGGAGGAGTATTTTCTCTTCTTAATGCTCTATTTATATGGTAAAGCCCCTCTTTTTTAAATTTTGGATCTAAAGTATTAAAATATTTTATAAAGAGTGCAGATGTAGTTATATCAATTTTAAATTTATAATTCAAAATAAAATCCGAAAGAATATTTGCTACTTTTTTAAAACCCCTTTCATAAGCAAAAAGCATTATTAAAATATAGTTATATGGAACCTCGACAGGATGATCAGTCTCAAGTCCATAAAGAAGTCCTTCGTAAAGGTATTTTATGTTGTTTTCTATATTTAATAAATTTAAGTAAGAATTTGCAAGGTTTGTAGTTATTAAAGGTAGAGTATTCATATTCATTTTTTCCTTATTTAACTGATAGGCTTTTTTAAAATATTTTATTGATTTTAAAATATCTTTTTTCTTTTTTGTCTTGATATACTTGTTAGAATATATTATTCCCATGTCATTGTAATAAAAATTAAGAAGATTTAAATTTTTTTCCTTATCTATCAACCTATATAATACCTTTAAAGATCTTTCTGCTTCATCCAATTTATTAGTGTGTATTTTAATAGAAGTAATAAGTGAATAATATTCAGTTAAAAGTTTTTTATCTTTGATTTTGCTTTTCATAACCTTTAGTTCATCCATCAATTTTTTTATAATTTCCTTTTTTAATGTGTAGAAAAAATATATTGAAAGTTTTTCAAGTTTATACCGAAAATGTGTATCTATATCGAATCTATTTTTTATACTTTCAAGTTTTTTGAAATGTTTAATAATCTGATCAAAATCTGCATTTGCATTTTCTTCTATTGAAATCATTGAAAAATAGTAATAAATATCAAAACCGAAATTTTCAGAGTAGATTTTAGCAATTTCTCGTGCTTTTTCAGAATCTCTTGCAACTGAAACGAGTGAGTCCAATATAGATTTCAAAACATCTTTTTCAATCTTTTCGTTTTTATTAACCAATTCCTTTAATTTTTCATATGATTTTTGAATTGAGTTTAAGTTTGTGTTGTGAATTGAAAGTTTTGGATAAAAAGATAGTATATTTTTTAAGTGTTGTTCAGATAAATTTTCAATAGAGAGCAACTTTTCATAAATGTGTAATGAATATTCAAAATTATTTAATTTCATAAAAAGAGAAAGAGATTTAATATAAGATTGATATGCATTTTCCAAATCTTCGCCCAACAAAAAGAAATCTCCAGATTGCAGGATAGAAAATGGATTTTTATCATCCTTTAACATTTCTCTTGCAACATTAAGACATATCTGGCTAACCCTTTTTTTAACCATTCTGTCAAAAATTATCTGTCTTATTATGGAATGGTAAAAAGCTGATACGAATTCTTCTTTTCTGTTAAGAATTTTAATTTCATATGCTGATGAAAGAATATTTAGATCATTTTTTTCTTTTATAGATATTGATTTTAAAACAAGATCATCTCTAAACTGATCTCCGATAACAGATCCTGTTTCAACAAACTCTTTAGTAATTTCAGGTAATTTATCAAACTTTAATAAAACAAGTTCTTTTAAAGAGTATGGAAGACCTTTAATATCAATTTTAAGAGATATATAACCTTTATTATTTTCTATCAATTTTTCATTTATTAAAAAAGATAAAAACTGTTCAAGGTACAAAGGATTACCAAAAGAAATTTTCATTATATTTTCTAAATCTTTTTCATTTATATCCATTTTGGAATAAATTTTTATAAAATTTCTTACATTTTGTGGAGAAAAATTTGAAAGTGTTATTTTTTCAACATTATATCTTAAAAGTTTTGAATTTAAAAAATCGAGTTTAGATAATTCCCTTCCAGAAAAAATTATATTTATATTTGATAAGTCACTATAAAGTAGCCATTTAAAAAGATCTATAGATTTTGAATCAATATATTGTGAATCATCAACAACTACTATGATTTTTTGTGGAATATTTTTAATTATTGTTTTAAATTTATCATCAATATTATTAATTTTTTCTGTTTTTGTTAGAAGTGCACTAAATTGTGGATCGTCAATGGCAAATTTTTTTATTGTTTCTATTAGTGATAAAATACTGTTGTAAATTTCTTGTCTGTATGAACAAGATACATAATAATTTTTTAGATTTAACTTTTGTAGTATCTGCTTAATAAATGTTGTTTTACCTATTCCTCCTTCTCCTTCTAATAGAAGACATGCTTTTTCATTATTCAAAAAATTTATTGCTTTTTTCAGTTCATCTTCTCTTCCGACAAAAATACTGCTTTCCTTCTTTTCAAAAATTTCCTCTACAGAAAATATTCTTATTTTTCTATCTAAACCTTTAAATTCAAATTCTCCTAAATCTTTAAAGTTGATGGTGTCTTTTAATTGATTATAAAAAGAACCATCTACAAATATCCTGAAATAATCCCCTTTAACTGCAATTCTTGCTGCAAGATTGATGTTTGTTCCAAAAAAGGTATATTCCCACCTTTTGTCATTGCCTATTATTCCTGCATATCCTTTATTTAGTGTGCATCCAATTTTAATTTTGATATCCATCTTTTTTGCTTCTTCTATAGATTTTTTAAAAAATTTAATTAGTTTTAATGGTGCATTTTCTACAGAAATTGGCAATCCACAGACAAAAAGGAGATTCCATCCTTTATCTGCAAATTCTATTTTATTCAAATAAATATTTTCAAAATCAGCTTCATTTATAATAAATTTGAAAAATTTTTCTATATGGTCTAATTCATATTTATTTTCTATATTAAGAAATCCTGCAGGAATAATTCTTAGTTCTCCATGTTTTTCACTATTTTTAAACTCTTTTATAATTGGGGGAAAATCTAAATTAATTTTATCTTCAATATCTTTAAAGTTGATTGAAGATGGTTCTGGATAAAAATATAAAAAATCTCTTTTAGTTCCATGTATAATTCTGGGATAATAATTGTTTTCCATTTCAAGAATTTTATAACCAAGATATGTCTTTTGGGAAAAGTTTACATTGCTTATATTTTTATTAAATTCCGATTCTATAATTTTAACTCTTTCTTGATCTACGCAAAACATTATTCCATCACCAGCGAAAAGTAAAACATTACCCTCATTTTCATAAATTTTTTCAATTCCTTTTGTAAAAATCTCGTTTATTATACTTGATATAATCTCTGCACCATATTCACTGTTTTTTATAAAATTTTCAGTTGTTGAAGTGAAATTTGAAACATCAATAAAATAGGTTTTAAGCAAAACTCCCCCTTATTTTTTCTATTATATCATAAAAAATTAAAATTTAATAGAATTTTTATGTAACTTGACATTTTTAATACTGTTTGTAAAATTTAAATATGGATAAACTTTTAAATGATGAATTAAAACTTATAAAAATTTTTGTTTTTATTGGATTGATTTGGGGAATTTTAAATTTTGATATTCAATTAAGTGATGGTGGGGATAATGGAAGGTATATAATGCTTGGAAGATCTATTTTGGAAGGGAAATTTATGAGAGAGGTAAATACTCCTGCCGAAGATTTACATAAACAGTATCCACCTTTATTTCCACTCGTTCTTTCTTTTATAATGTTTATTTTTGGTAAAGAGAATATTTTTATGATGAAAGTGTTTTCACTCATTCTGTATCTATTTTCAATACTGCTTTTTTATCTAAATTTAAATTTTTATTTCAAAAAGGAAAAAACTCTAAAAATTTTTTTGGTTCTTCTTTTTATATTTGCCAAAAATATTGTTGGATGGAGTTCTCTTGTTCTTACAGAATCATTATTCATTTTTTTCATTCTTGCGATATTATACTTTTTTAACAGATTTCAACAAACAAACAAACTTTTAGATTACATAATCTTTTTAATTTTTTGTACACTTTCAGTTTTTACAAGAGGAAATGGTGGTATCATATTTTTATCTACATTCGTTTTTCTTTTGTTTACAAAAAGAAAAAAACTTATTCCCGTTACACTCGTTTTTCTGATTCTTTCACAAATTTGGGGTTTTTATCTTTTTCTGAAAACTGGTCATACATCAACTTATTTTCAGCAGGTTTTTTATAAAAACATCTATTTTCCTGATGCAGGAAAAATATCCTTTTATAACCTTATCGAAAGAATATACTTTAACACGATTATATATTTTACCAAAATTATTCCCAGAACATTTTTGGGAAATGTAAATTCACAATTCTATTATCTACCATTAAAAATCATTCCTATAATAACTTTTTTCGGTGGATTAATAATATGTATAAGAAAAAAGATCTATTTTGAAACATCTCTTCTTATTTTTTATTTGATAGTTCTTATTTTATGGCCGGAATACTTTTCAACTGATAGATTCTTCGCACCTATATTCTCTTTATTTCTTATAGTTTCTTCCTTTTCAATTTTGTGGCTTATTGAAAGAAAAAAAACATTACTTCAATTTTTTTTCTATATCTTTTTAACATATTCTATTTTAATGAACTTCGCTGTTCTTTTTGCCGATGTTCCAAGGAAATTTTATGCTCTTACAAACACCAACTTTAACTTTAGAGATGATAACAAATTTAGACCCGAACTTGGAACAAAACTTTTGTTTCAGGTTGGTATTTGGGCTAAAGATAATACTCCACAAAATTGTGTTATAATGTCTATGAAACCAGAACTTATCTATCTTTATTCAAACAGAAAAACTGTTATTTTCCCTTACACTTACGATGATTCGGTTGTTATAAATTATATGGAAAAAAACGATGTGGATTATGTTATTTTTGAAAATAACCCGGATCAAAAAAGACATGCTAATCTAACTATAAACAGATTCCTTTTAGAACATAAGGATGCTTTTTCTCTTGCTTATACAGATTTAAAAGTTCCAGCCTATATGCTTTTAAAAGTCAATAGGGAATTGTTAAGAAAATAGAACTATAAAACGATTTTTTTGTTTCAATTTTTTTTTGTTTTTAAACTTATAATATATTTTATAAAAAAAGCGTATTGTATAATTTTTTTAAGAAAAATTTTTCTAAAAATTTAATTGTGTTTATAACCGTATAACAAAAATATTGACACCATTAAAAAATGATGAAATAATAAAAAAATGGAATTTATTAAAAAAAATTATATCGTTTTTATCCTAATTGTAATTGGTTTGTTATGGGGGATATTAAATTTTGACATCCTTTTAAATCAGGGTGGGGATAATGGAAGGTATATAATGCTTGGTAGATCAATTTTGGAAGGGAAATTTATGAGAGAAGTTAACACCCCAGCTGAGGAGCTGCATAAGCAGTATCCACCATTATTTCCGCTTGTTCTATCTTTTGTAATGGCTATTTTTGGTAAAGAGAATATTTTTATGATGAAAGTGTTTTCATTGATATTTTATTTACTTTCAATTTTCGTTTTTTACAATCTTTTGGACAGATATATTCGAAATAATAAGTTTTTAAATATACTTTTGGTTTTACTTTTTATTTTTGCAAAAAATATAGTTGAGTGGAGTTCTCTTGTCTTAACTGAGTCGTTTTTCACTCTTCTTGTTCTTCTAATATTCTTGTTTTTTTCTAAATATAGGGAGAGCAAAAAAGAATCGGATTTTATAATGTTTTTAATCTTTTGTACCCTTTCTACATTTGCAAGGGGAAATGGTGCTATAGTTTTTATAGCAACATTCATTTACCTTATTTTGAGCGAAAGAAATAAAAAACTTTTTTTCCTAACTTTTATTTTTCTGTTGATAAGTCAAAGCTGGGCTTTTTATATTTTTATAAAAACAGGACATACATCATCATACTTTCAGCAGGTTGTTTACAAAAACATCTATCTTCCCCAAGAAGGTTACATCTCTTTAGGTGATTTTTTTAAAAGAATATTTCTAAACATTCTAACATATTTTACTACTGTAATTCCGAGGACATTTTCTGCTGATATAGATTTGAAATGGTATTATGTTCCTTTTGTTATAATCCCATTTACTCTTTTCATCGGTTCGATATTTTTCTCCTTCTACAAGAAAAAATATGTTTTTGAAATTTCTTTTATTCTTTTGAATCTCATTTTACTACTAATGTGGCCAGAATATTTTTCAACCGATAGATTTTTTGCACCATTCTTTTCACTATTTTTGGTTCTAATCTCTCTTTTTGTTTTGAGTATAAACTTCAAAAAAGAAATCTTTTTAAACCTTTATTATCTTTTTGTATCTATCTCTATAATATTGAACATATCATATCTTGTTCCAGAAATTCCGAGAAAAATATATATGCTTTCTGAAACTGATTTCAATTTTAGAAATGATAACAGGTTTAGACCAGAATATGGAATCAGAACATTTTTTGATCTTGCAATATGGGCAAGAGAGAACACAGAAAAGGATGCTGTGATTATGACAGTGAAACCTGAACTATTTTATCTTTATTCTGATAGAAAAACTGTTCTATTCCCATACACATATGATGATTCAACAGTTATAAATTATATGAAAAAAAATAATGTTTCCTATGTTGTTTTTGAAAATACTGAAAATCCAAACAGACATGCTAATTTAACTATAAATGTATTTATCAAAAGTCATCAAGGTTATTTTTCTTATGCTTATACAGTTGAGGAAAGACCACTATATATGCTGTTAAAGGTTGATAAGAATCTTTATTCTGAGTAGATTTTTTGGGAGGTATTATGAAAAGGGAATTTAAAATTTACACTCTGATTATTTTGAATTTGTTGTCTTTGATTTTTATGATTCTTTTTAACTTTCTTGCGGTGAGTTTACCTTTGAACTCAAATACACCAAAAGATGTTGCTGACAAGTATGATGCTTCCATAGTTCCAGCAAGTGTGACTTTTTCAATTTGGTTAATAATATATACACTACTTGCTATTTTTGTTTTTAATCAGATTCTTTATTTTTTCAAAAAGGATGAAAAGAGAAAGATTTTGATTGAAAATATAGGTCTTTTCTTCTTCATTTCATCAATTCTAAATGTTTTATGGCTTTTTTGCTGGCATTATGAAAAATTGTTATTGTCAGTTTTTGTTATGCTGTTACTTCTTCTATCATTAATAATCCTTTATGTTAGATTACGGATAGGAGAGAAAGATTTTAATGAGAATCTTCTCTTTGTTCAAACTCCTGTAAGTATATACCTTGGATGGATATCCATAGCAACTGTTGTAAATATCTCTTCATATCTTAAATATTCCGGGATTGCTATGTTTAATAAAAACCAGATAATTTGGACAAATGTAACTATATTGTTAACACTATTGCTTGGAATATTTATGTTTATAAAGAAAAAAGATCTATTCTACACTCTTGTTTTTTTGTGGGCTTATATAGGTATTATATTAAAGCAAATCCTTTCAAATAATAATGGTTCACAATCTATTATTTTTGTTACAATTATATCGATGATTATTTTAATTATCTTTACAGTTATCAGTGAAGTGAAAAGTTTCAAAAATAAAAACTAATAACTATTTCCCATACTTTTCACAGAAAGCTTCGTCACTCATTGTAAGATAGATTATCCCTTCAATTATTCCTATAACTCCGGGAATTCCGGTCCAGCAGAAAAGAATATAAACTATTCCCCACCCAATTTGTCCAAGATAAAATTTATGTATTCCTAAGGAACCTAAAAGTATTGCGAAAAGTCCTGCAGCTAATTTGTTTTTATTACATGAACTTTGTGTTGAATTTGTTTGTGGTGCACCACAATTTGGACAAACAGTTGCTCTTACATCAAGTTCTTTTCCACAGCTTGGACAGAATTTTTTATCCATCAAACCTCCTTTTAAAAAAAGAATACACAAAAGGATTTTAAAAGTCAATATAAAAATGTTATAATTAATATTGACTTTATAAGGAAATATATTATTATATCTTTATCAAAAAGGAGTTTTTATGGCAAAAGCAGAAGTAACAGAATACAGAGGAAAAAAAGTTCTAATTTTAAAAAGAGATGAGAATGACAGATTTCCGTTTTCTTTCGGGTTATCAAAGGCAAAACTCATTCTTGATGCTATTGAAGATATAAAGAAATTTGTTGAGGAAGCTGAAAAAGAAGAAAAGTAATTTTGCTCTTGACAAAAATTTTTTTTTGTGTATATTATTTTTTACTAAATAAATTGCTCTTAAAAAGATAGATTAAAAAACTCTTGACAAACATAAAAGATTTGATATAATTTTTATCCTTTAAAAAAATAGAAATTAATGATCTTTGAAAATTTATGTGCACTACCACTCCAAAACTAAAAACCTAATTCGAAAAAAATTAAATTTTTCGGAGGGTTTGATCCTGGCTCAGGACTAACGCTAGCGGCGTGTCTTAGCCATGCAAGTCGTACGGGCTTATAGCAATATAAGTCAGTGGCAAACGGGTGAGTAACACGTGAGTAATCTACCCTTAGGATTCGGATAACAGGGGGAAACTTCTGCTAATACGAAATAATATCCTTCTGACGATGTCGGGAGGATCAAAGCGGGGGACCGCAAGGCCTCGCACCTAAGGATGAGCTCGCGGCCCATTAGCTTGTTGGTAGGGTAATGGCCTACCAAGGCGACGATGGTTAGCTGGTCTGAGAGGATGATCAGCCACACTGG
>DJVI01000030.1 GCA_002441125.1 Caldifarciminota bacterium UBA6260 | reverse complement strand
TGATGCTGCAAAAGAGTATGGAACACCTGGCAACTATGTCAACGGTGCAAATATAGCTGGATTCAAGAAAGTTGCTGACGCAATGATAGATCAGGGACTTGTTTAATTTTTCAACAATAGAAATATTACAAAAAGGGTGGCTTAAAAGCCACCCTTTTTATTTTCCCACTTGACAAAGAGATTTTGAAAATTAAATTATTCGTGACCAAAAAAAAGAAATAAGTTTAAAAGGAGGTGAGAATTATGAAAAAGGAAATTCAAAAATTTTCACCATTCTCAGAACTATTCGATTTAAGGAAAGAGATAGATTCGTTGTTTGATGACAGATTCTTTGGCAAGATGTTACAGCCTTACTATGAATCAAACTGGACTCCTTCTATGGATATATCTGAGACGGATAAAGAGTTTCTGGTTACAGTTGAACTTCCTGGAATGAAGAAAGAGGATATAAACCTCTCCATTGACAACAATGTTTTGACCATAGAGGGAGAAAGGAAGAGTGAAAAGGAAGAGAAGGGTAAAACTTTCCACAGAATAGAAAGGTCTTATGGTAAATTCTATAGGTCCGTGACATTGCCCAAGAAAGTTGATGAGGAGAATATAAAAGCATCTTTCAAAGATGGTCTTTTAAATATAACTCTTCCAAAAGTTGAAAAAGAAAAGGTTAAAAATATCGAGATATCTGATAAGTAAGTGAGGTTATCCTCACTTACTTATATCTCGTAATCTATCCTTTTTAAATCTTTATAATTTTCTGAAAACCACCTGTAAGTTTTTTCAATTCCCTCTTCGAATGAAACCTTTGGGCTGTATCCTATAAGTTTTTTTGCAAAACTGTTATCTCCAAGAAGTTTATCAACCTCACAAGATTTTTTTCTTACCCTTTCATTTTGAATGACAACTTCGAGTTTTTTGTTTGAAACACTCTCTACGATTTTTATTATATTTTTTATGGAGTAAGATTTTTTAGAACAGATGTTGAAAATCTTTCCAAAAGTTTTTTCATTGTATATTACTTTTGTGAAAGCATCTGTAAGATCATCTATATAAGTGTAATCCCTCTCAGTGTGTAAGTTCCCGATATAAATTTTATCTGATTTTATAGATTGTAAAATTATCTGAGGTAAAACGGATCTTAAAGATTGCCTTGGTCCAAATATGTTAAAAGGTCTAACTATAGTTACAGGTAAAGAGAACACTCTACTGTATGCAAGAGCCATCTGATCCTGTGCTATCTTTGTCGCTGCGTATGGAGAATACGCATTAAGAGGGTGTTTCTCATCCATAGGTGTATATTGTGCACTTCCATAGACCTCCGATGTTGACATTATAATAGTATGTTCTATTTTCCTTTCTTTCGCTACATCGAGTATATTTTTTACACCCTTTATATTTGTTTCAATATAGGAGTCAACAGCTCTGAAAGAATAAGGGATTGTAATAAGTGCTGCTAAATTAATTATACAATCAACATCTTTTGTCATAGAGTACATAAGTTGGTAATCTCTTATATCGCCCTTTTCTATTTCAATATTTTTGTAATTTTTCAGATATTTCAGATTACCTATATCTGTAGAACTGTTGTAATAAACAAGAGCTTTTACTTTATAATATTTTGATAACTTCTCAACAAGGTGGCTCCCTATAAAACCACAACTACCTGTTACAAAAATTTTTTTCATCTATCCTCCATAAACTTTACTTATCCTTTCATAAGATTCTTTGTTACCAACATCATACCAGAAGCCATTGTGGAGATAGTATCCAACCTTTCTCTTCTCTTTTATTTTTTCATTCAAAAGTTGATCCATATCCAAATATTTTTCTTTTAAATTTTTCAAAACATTTTTCTGGAAAACATTTATCCCTGAAAGTATGAAAAATTCGAGAGTAGGTTTTTCAACAATATTAAGTAAACTCTTTTTGTCAACTGATACTACACCATAATCTATTTGAATTTTTTGAGGGATCAAAACTGAGGTGATTTCATTTTTATTCTTTTTATGAAATTTTATCAGTGTTGAAAAATCTATATCGTTAATTATATCTGCATTATGTACAATGACAGTCTCCTCTTCGATTTTTCTAAGATGAAACAAAGCTCCGGCAGTTCCAAGAGGTCTTTTTTCCTTAATAAATGATGAGTCGTCGAAAATGTCTGGATATTTTGATATCAATTTTTTTTCGATCATCTCCTTTTTATAGTTAAGGGAAACATAGATGTTCTTAAAACCTTCAAGTATAAAAGTATCTATAATCTTTTCTATTAGACTCGTATTTCCTATCTCAAGTAAAGGTTTAGGTTTTATCTCTGTCAAAGGTAACAATCTTTTCCCTTTTCCACCAGCCATTATAAGAACAGCAATTTTTGAAAAATCATCTTTCTTTTTTTCATTCTGATAGATTTTAATTATTCTTCCTTTATCGTCTAAAAGAGGAATAAATTTGATTTTATATCTCTCCATGATTTTTTTTGCTTCATGTTCAGAATCTTTACGAAGAAAAATAAAATCCTTTTTAGCTATATTTTTAGCACTGTAATTAACTGTAAGCCCTTTTATTAGAGCTCTTCTTATATCTCCATCAGTCAAAGATCCTTTAACTTTTAAATTTCTATCTACAAGAAAAAGGATCTTCCCACCGATGTCATTCAGTTTTTTCAAGCATTCAAGTATTGATGAGTTTTCATCTATTATGAATTCTTTAACATTCATCCTTTTCTCCTGAAACTTTTTTGATTTTATCAACAACAGTTGAAAGGTCTTTTTTCGAATACTCTTCATCTATTGGAATGTTCAAAATCTTTTTGGAAATTTCATTTTCACCTCTCCACAGAATGGGAAGAAAAATTTTGTATTTTTGTAATTCTCTTTTAACAATATCTCTACACTTGATTTTTATTGGGAAGGATTGGGGCACAACATCTTTTGGAAGACTTTTGAATATAGCTTTTTTGGAAATATATGGATCTAAAAGTAAATAATTGAAATTGTTTTTTCTTTTTGTTGAAGCATTTTCAAAATCGTAAATTTTTAATAAATTCAGAGAAAATTTTGAAATATTTTTAGGGGTATAACCTATACTTTCCTCTCCTTTTATAGAGTAGTAGAGATACAAATTTTCAAAATGATCACTTTTATACTTATAGTTTTCACAGATCTCTCTATAAAGTTTTGAAAAAAGTTTTTTAATGTAAAAATCCTCCTTACAATTTTTTTTGATCATTTCAAAATTTTTAAGGTTTGTGAAAAGTATACCACCATCAACAACTGGAAACAATTTCCTTAAACTTCCTAAAACTATATCTGAAGAAGAAAAATCAAAATTGGATAGAAAAGAATGTGTTATATCCCTTACAGTTAAAATCCCAGATTCTTTTGAAGATTTTATTAAGTTCTCATCCTGAAAACCAAAATAGTCAACTATATATAACGCTATTTTTTCTTTTTTGACTTTTTTTAAAAATTTTAAATCCGCTTTGAAATCAGGTAGAATTTTATAAAATTCTATTTTTACATTTTCCTCTTTTAAAGGTTTTAACATCTCAACACAGTAATAATCGGGGAAAAATATTTTGTACCCATTTTTTTTTAAAAAATAAGCTACATTCTTTATAGCACCTCTCCCTGAAGAGTAAAAATATTTTCTACTGAACTTGAAGTTTTGAAAAGGCTTTTGAAACTCTTCTTTGAAGTTATCGTATATTATTCTTTCACTTCCCAATATTTTCATCTTTAAATTTCACCTTAATGTTCATCTCTTTTAAATATGAAATAATTTGTTTAAAATTATTTTGATCGAAACCTATTATCTCTGGGGGAATGACACCTTCTGTGAGTTTGTTTGTGAGGACTATGTAGGAGAATATACCGAGTGAAAAACCTGTTGTTCTTTCCATAGCAGAATGTTTATCATCTCCCCTGTCAACAACTTCATAGGTTAAAATTTTTTTCTTATTTTTTATTTTCCCTTCACCAACTACTCTCAAAAGTAAAACATCTTTGATATCAGGATACTTTATACTTTTCAGTATCTCAATAGTTGTTTCACGAGGTTTTTTACCGTTCAGTTCTTCCTTAAAATATCCAAGATCTTTTAGAAGTTTTATCTTTTCTATATGTCCTTTGTATCTTAAAGTTTTCTCTTCAAGATTTTTTACATCTTTTAAAGTTTTTAAGAGTGTTCTCAAACCATCTGTATAGAAACCTTCAAGTTTATCAAAACCTTTGAACTTCACATCCTCTTTACCTGTTAAAGGTTCAACTATTTTAAGTTTTCCGTTTTTTCTGATTTTTACAACCCTTTCATATTCTGATATTAGATCTTCCGGAGACCATGTTACAGTGTATCCAAAAGGAGGCAGATTTTTTTCTGGCATTCCACCAACCAATATCTTTATCTTTTCACATCTGTCAAAACTTTTATATATCCTTCCTGCAAAAAGGTTACTCAAGCCTGGAGCAACTCCAGCATCGGGAACTATAGTTATGTTGTTTTTCTTCGCTTCCTGATCGAGTTCGAACGGATCATCTTCAGAATATGAGACATCAACAATATTTTTTTGTGATATTATAGCTCCAACTTGTGCTATTTTACCAAGTTTCGCTGGAAGTGCTGAAATTATAAGATCGAATCCTTCTGAAAGTTTTTTAACCTTTTCAGGTGAATCGATGATATCTTTTATAGTTTTGAAACCGAGTTGTGAAAGATAGTTCAGGTTATCTGAATTCAGATCAACAAAAGTCACATCAACATTTTTTTTGAAAAGGAATTCTCCACAGGCGATTCCCTGCCTACCACTACCAAGAACTATACATTTCATAAAAACTCCTTTTTTTAATTCTATTTCATTAAAAGGTTTTGTCAACAACACTTTTATTTTTATTGACATTTACATCTATATTGATAACATTAAATAAAAAGGAGAATTTATGAAAAATGATAAAGATTTTGCTAAATTGATTTTAGGTATAATTTTGATTTTTATAGGTGGCATGATATTTCTTTCAACTTTTTTCAATATTTCCATACCTATTTTCAAAACGATAATCTCTTTTCTTTTAATATACTTGGGAGCAATGATACTTCTTGGTAAAAAAACTTTCTTTATAGTAAACGAAAAATTTGATGGCAGAAAAAAAGATCATCTTGTTCTTTTTTCTTCTACTCATATTGATGCATCAGAAGTTGAAGAGTATAAGACGCTGAATATAGATGTTATTTTTGGAGAGGGAAAAGTTTATATAAAAAAGGGAATGAACTGTAAAATCTACTCTACCTCTATACTCGGACAGATAACTACCCCTGATGGTGAGAACATAACATTTGGAAGTAAAGATATGAAGATTGGAGAAAACCCTGATAAAGGTGTAACAATAATTGCAACAGTTATTTTAGGAACTTTAGAGATTGTAGAAAAATAGGAGGGGTTTATGGGACTTCTAATAATAACTTTTTTTTCTATAATTATTTTTTTAAGTGGACTTAAAATCATTTTTAGCAAAAATGGTAATCTTGACAGATTTTTTGATAGTTTGATTTTGATAATCTTGGGAATTTTACTTCTTTCCTATAACTATTCGAAAAAGTATGAAAATATAATATCTTTCAAAGATGGTACTTTAACTTTAAAAAGTGAAAACAAAAATTATATTATAATCTTTTCAAAAACTCAGATAGATCTTTCTTATCTTGAATCCTTAAACGATACAACAAGTTATGATATAAAAATATTTTTTTCAAATGTGAAAGTCAAAAGTAACAGTTACCTGCCTTTCGATTTTGATTTGAAAGGATTTTTATACTCATCACAGTTGCATTCAGGGATTGGATATTTAACAGGTCAGATAGATGAAAATACATCTGTAGATTCTTTGAACATCCCAATAAAAATAAAATTTAAACTTTATTTCAGTAGTTTAAAAATTTCAAAAGAATAGTGTTTAAAAAATTTTTTTCTTTTTTGCTTTTACTTTCATTATCAATCGTTTTGGCTGGTCAAATTGATGAAGGGAATTTTTTGTTTATCGAAAAAGATAGTAAAAAGGTTTACAATGTTTCTGTTGAAAAATCAGGTGATTCTCTTTCTTTATCGATAAAGGGAAATAATCTATTCTATCTTGAAATATATCTTATGAAAGGTGATTCAACATTTCTTCTTAAAAGGAAATTCAAATTAGGTTTTTTGAACTATGTTTTAGATTATTCACCGATAAGGTTAAGGTTTTTACTACCTTTTGAGGATAATAAAAAATGGCAATATGAAGGTATAGAAACTTCAACTTTCCACAAAACTAAAATAAAATCTTATGGCTATGTTTTTGAGAATGATGATGGATATAAAATTTATAACATAACTTTCAGGGATGGCTCTGTTGATACTTCTATAGTAGAATTTGATAAAATGTATAAAGTTAAAAAGATTTCGATAGATTTACCTAAAATTTTTCTTTTAAGGAAGATGTTAGGGTTTAAAACTACAAAACTGATTTTTGAAAATTATGGAAAGAAATAATATTTTTGATGATATAAAATATCAAAAGGGTGTTGGTCCGAAGGTGGGTGAAATTTTAAACCAGATGGGTATATATACAAAATATGATCTTTTGACATACCCCCCATTCAGATACATAGATAGAAATATCGTTGAAGATGAAAATATAAAAGATGGTGAATATGTAACAATTTTTGCTCAGGTTATCACTTGTGGTGAGATATTCACAAGAAAAAGGAAATATATATTTCAGGCACTCGCAAAAACTAAAAAGGATAATTATATTTTTCTTACATGGTTCAACAACAGGTATATAAAAAATTATCTGAAGAAGGGAGATATAGCACTTTTCAGTGGTAAGGTGAGGGTAAAAAGAGGGTCTTTTGAAATTTTACATCCAGATTTTGAAATATTTCAGGATGATTTTTTTGAACTTATAAATACAGGTAAAATAGTCCCCGTATACCATACCAAATCAAAATTGACGCAGAAATATTTAAGGAAACTGGTTTTCAACCTTCTTAAAAGTTTTGATCGGATAGAAGAGGATCTGCCTTATGAAATTGTTATGAGAAAAGGGCTTGTAAGTTTGACGGATGCTATAAAAAATTTACATTTCCCTGAAAATGAGGAGAAAAAGGAAGAAAGCTTAAGAAGGTTGAAATTTGGTGAACTCTTTTATGCTGGATTGGTTGTTGCAAAAAGAAAGTTAGAGATAAAAGAAAAAAAGGTTGAGAAAAACTATATTTCGAAAAGTCAACTTGTTGAAAAATTTATTTCAACGCTGAATTTCAAATTGACAAACGATCAGATCAAATCTATAGATGATATCTTGAAAGACCTAAGATCTGAAAAGCCTATGAATAGGCTTCTTATGGGTGATGTTGGTGTTGGAAAAACTGTTGTGGCAACCGTAGCGATGCTGTATGCAGTTGAGAGTGGTTATCAGGCTGCTCTTATGGCACCAACTGAAATTTTAGCCCAACAACATTATTTGAAGATAAAGGATTGGGTTGAAAATCTTGGAGTTGATGTTGAACTTTTAACTTCATCTATAAGTGAAAATAAGAGAAGGTATAATCAGATCAGTGATGGGAGTATAAAAATAGTTATTGGTACACATGCTCTTATAAGTGAAGGTGTTGTTTTCAAAAATCTTAAACTTGTTATAGTTGATGAACAACATAGGTTTGGAGTTATTCACAGATCATCTCTTAAGGAAAAGGGTGTTGATGTTGATTATCTCGTTATGACAGCAACTCCAATCCCAAGATCACTTTCACTCGCAATATACGGCGATATGGATCTTTCAGAAATCAGGGAAAGACCTTCTATGCAGAAGGAGATAAAGACTAAGTGGGTTTCACCGAAAGGTATAGAAAAGATGTACGATTTTATAAAAAAGAGGATCGAGAATAGAGAGAGAGTTTTTATAGTTTGTCCAGCGATAGAAGGTGGAGATGAAGCTGAATATGAATCCGTGAAAAAAGTTTATGAAAACCTTTCAAAAACATATTTGAAAGGGTATAAGTTAGGTATAATCCATTCGAGGTTGAGTCCTAAGGATAGAGAGAAAGTTATGTTAGAACTCAAAGAGGGAATAATAGATGTTCTTGTAGGAACTACCATAATTGAAGTTGGAATAGATGTTAAGGAAGCAACAGTTATGGTTATTCTTTCAGCTGAGAGGTTTGGATTATCACAACTCCACCAGCTAAGGGGAAGGGTTGGAAGGGGAGAGAAACAATCTTTCTGTTTTGTAGTATCTTCAGAAGGTATAACTGATGATGCAAAAAAAAGGTTACAGGTTTTTTGTAATTACAACGATGGTTTTAAAATATCTGAATATGATCTCAAACTTAGAGGGCCCGGTGAAATATGGGGAAAAAGACAGAGTGGAATACCTATTTTCAAGTTTGCAAACTTTTTCGATGATTTTGATCTAATGAAAGAAGCTTTTATAGATGCAGAAAAATTTTTGTACTCTGATATGAATCTATTGAAAAAAGAAAATAGAATGGTTAGAATTAACTTTGAAAGGAGATTGAATGAAAAGATCGATTAAAATATCTTTGATAATTTTTTTGTTTGTGCTATCTTTTTTTGTGGTTTCCTGTGAGAAGAAAAAAAGGATCAAAGATTTCGCCATAGGAAAGGTTGAAGAGATAGTAATAGCTGCAAATGAAACTGTGTATGCGAATGTTGAAAAAGAGTTGCTCGATGCTTTATACATCGAGATTGACCTTCCAGTTAAAGAATCGATATTCTATACAATCTACTCTCCACTTGAAAAGCTTCATATACATAAGAGAAATAAAAATATAGTTTTCGTTACCAACATAAACAGAATTGATGAGTACTCAAAGATAATAAACGAATTTTTGAACAGTGAAGATATAGAGTTGATAAAAAAAGAGAAGGTCTCATATTTTAAAGTTTTTGACGGTTTTGCTGAGGGACAGAATATTTTAATAATAGCTGGAACGGATGAGGAGAATATTAAGGAATCTATAAAAAAGAACAAAGAGAAGATCCGACAATTTTTTCTCGAGAATTCTTACAGGTGTGTTGAGATGATGGCTTATTTTACAGGTGAAAACAACAGGGTGTCATCCTTGATAAATGAAAAGCTTGGAATAAAAATAAAAGTCCCATCAGATTTTCAGACATCATTCTATGATAAAAATCTTAACTGTTATGCAATAGTTGGAAGGTATCCGGACAGGTTCATCACAATTCTAAAAAATTCTGATATGAAAAATTATAACTATGATTTCATCATAAAAACAAGAAACAAAATCGGCAAAGAGAAATATTATGGAGATTTTGTTGATACTTCTTTTGTTCCGTTGAAAAAAGAAGAGGTTGATTTTAAAGGTTATAAAGCACTTTACATTATGGGTGTATACTCTAACGATAAAGAGAATTTAGGTGGACCATTTTTCACATATCTTGTCAACACTGGGAAAGAACTCGTTTATATAGATGGTCATATCTTTTATCCTGGGGAGAGAAAATATTTTAAACTTATGGAACTCAAAGCTATAGTAAACACTATGGAGTTTTGATGAAAAAGGTAATACTCCTTTTTGGGAACTGGTCCAAAGAGTCACAGGAGGTTAAAGAATTTTGGTTGAAGATGAAGAAAACAAAAAAGTTTGATTTGAAGATTTTTGATGTTTCAACAAAAGAAGGTGCTGACCTAATGGATAGGTATGAAGTATCCGTTATACCTGTCACTATAATAGATGGAGAAATAAAGTTTATAGGTATTCCTGATATAAAAACTGTTGAGGAGATTTTTGATGAAGAAGGTTAGTTTCATTTCGATACTCTTCTTTTTTTTATCTTTATTCTCGAACGAAAAATCTATAATAGAGGCTCTATCCTACCTTTCTTTAAAAACTGAAAACCTTTCGATTCCAATTGAAAATGTGAAAAGGGATAAATATTCTTTTTATATTAACGATTACCTTTTAAAGTATCCACAGAAGGTTGAGGAGTGTTCAGAGAATCTAAAATTCTTTATTGAAAAGGGAATGTTTTATAACCTTTTTAACTATATCAACATTGGTAAATTTACTAAAAAAAATTTAAAATATGAAAAAAATTTTTCATATATAAAACCTTTCGTTAACTACGATTATCCATCATTTTTGATAGATACATCTTTAAAAGATTCTATTTTTTTCGTTCAGGCTGAAAAGTTCCTTTCAGGTTGTGACGAATATTTTTTAAGCGGTTCTTTTGAAAATATTTTGAAAGAGGTTGAAAGGTTATCTTCATTCGATAAAGAGCAATTAATAAATTATCTGAAAAAAAATTTTGAAAATTATAGAAATGCTGGGATCGAGATTATTATAGATAGTTTAGGTGAGGATAATTCATATTATATAGATAAACCGAATGTTTTAATAGTGGATATCGGTGGTAACGATCTTTATTTTGCAAAAAAGGAAGGTTCTCTTGCTACAGGTCTTAAAGGTTTAGGAGGAATAATAGATTTTGAAGGTGACGACAAATATTTTGGAAAAAATTTTGATTTAGGATGTGGGGTCTTTGGAATAGGCTTTATTTACGATTTGGAAGGAAACGATATTTACCAATCAGATTTTGCAACAATTGGAAGTGGTTTTGCAGGTTTTGGTTTTGTTATCGATAATAGTGGAAACGATAATTACATTTCAAAAGGTTACTCCCAAGGGTTTGGTTTCACGAAAGGTGTCGGTTTTATATATGATAAAAGTGGTAATGACTTTTACCTTGTTCAAAATGGAATTATAGACAACAGGGAAGTTGGTTACCATTCACATCTTTCACAAGGTTTTGGTTTTGGAATAAGAGATATAGCATCAGGTGGAGT
>DJVI01000013.1 GCA_002441125.1 Caldifarciminota bacterium UBA6260 | reverse complement strand
TTTGTGGAAGGTAATACATTTATAAAAATACTTAATATTACAACTATTGAAATTCGATTTAAATAACTCTTCATTTTCCCTCCATATTTTGTTTATTTCTATTTTGCTCAGACTTTTATTCAATAATTTATATCAACATAAATTTTACTTAATATATTCTTTTCTGTCAATATTTAATTGGTTGGTAGTTTTAAATTAAACATTTACAAGCAATAAAATGGGTTTTTCCTTCAACTATCAACTATTAACTATTAACTATTAACTATCAACTATAAACTCTTAACTACTTTCGCCCACAGCCCACGGCGCATGGCTACTTTCGCTTTTGTTATTCAAAAGAAAAGAAGAGTTTGTTATCCTGTAAACAAGCCAGGGAGAAGCAACCTGTTGCATTCATGTCCCAATCAAAGATAAACCCTGACCGATAAAAAACAACCTGTAATTGTAATATTTTAATGATCTGAAAGTGTTTTTTACATTCTTGAACATTTGGAAGTTCCTACAAAGAATCGTTATCAATGTAAAATTCGAAATCCAAATTTTTCAAATTGTCACAAAGTTTTTTAATGTTATCATATTTTTTGTAAAAAATGAATATCTCTGTTCTATAATAACCCTGGACCTTTTCTATAAAATTAAAACCGGGTGGATAAATTTTTACATCTTTAAAAGAATTATTTTTCGTTAACAGATCATGTATCCTGTTAATATTTATCCATGCTTTTTCCCTGCTTTTATTTTTATGACTGATCTTTAATATCCTTCTGAATGGTGGGAAATTTCTTTCCTTTCTTTTTTGGATTTCTATTTCAAGAAATTTTTGGTAGTCAAGATTTTTTATTATCTCAAAAATCTGTTCATTTCTTATAGCAGTTTCAATTATTATCTTTCCTCTCTTTTCTCTTCTTCCTGCCCTTCCCGATGCCTGAACCAAAAGTTGCATAAACCTTTCAAAACTCCTTATATCGGGGAGATTAATCGTTGAATCGAAATTCAAAATTAGCACAGTGGAAACATTTGGAACATCGTATCCTTTTGAAACCATCTGTGTTCCAACAAGTATATCTATATTTCTGTTTATAAAGTTCTCGATTATTTTATTCCTTTCACCTTTTCTTGATGTGGAATCTATATCGAACCTTTCAATCCTTTTATCTTTATAGATTTTTTTAAAAATCGTTTCAACCATCTCTGTTCCCCATACACCAGCAGGAATAAGTTTACCACCACACTTTTTGCACTTTGAATCAAAAGGTTTTTCATCAAGGCAATAATGACATAAAAAACTATTTTTTGACTTATGAAAAGAATATGAAACAGAACAGTTATCACATTTAAAATATTCACCACAATCTGCACATTTGTATAAGTTTAGATACCCCCTCCTGTTTAGAAAAACTATAACTTGCTGTCCATCTTCAAGAGAATTTGATACTGCATCAATTGCGTTCTGCGATATCTTTTTCCCATCATACTCATTATAAACTATATCCACTTCAGGTTTTTCTGTTCCCAAAAATCTTTTCTCGAGTTTTAAAAGTTTATACTTTTTGTTCAAAACATTGTTATAGGTCTCGCAAGAAGGTGTTGCAGATACGAGTAATACTGTCGAAGAGAAAATTTTTCCAAGATAAACAGCACAATCCCTTGCGTTGTAAAATGGAGCCATATCATACTGTTTGTATGAAATATCCTGTTCTTCATCGACTATGATAGCACCAATATCTTTGTATGGTAGAAAAATCGCAGACCTTGTTCCTATTATTATTCTCTTTTCAAAAGATTGTATCTTTTCGAACAAAAAATTGAATTCACCTTTTGAAAGTTCTGAATGTATTTTTGCAATATTTAAAGACCCAAAAAGTTTTGAAAAAATATTGTATGTCTGTTCAACAAGGCCTATTTCAGGAAGAAGAACAAGGATCTGTTTTTTTGAGTTTTCAAAAACATGTTTTAAAAATTTTATATAAACTTCAGTTTTACCTGTAGCAGGCTGACCGAAAAGTAAAAAAGTTTCAAAAATTCTCATATCGAATGAGTTTTTCAAATTTAAGAATGCGTTCTCCTGCTCTTCAGTCAAAACTTTTGAAACATAATTATCTTTCACATAGGGAAAAAGTTCCTCTTTAATAATATTTTTATTCAAAAGGATTTCGATTTTTTCTTTAGTTATCTTTTCAATCTCGCTTTTTGATAATGCTCTTTTTAAAGTTTCATAATAAAGTTCAGTGAACTTTTGATCTTTGGAAATACAAACAAATTTTTTAGGATAGGATAACTGGTATGGTAAAAAGTTTTTTACAACAAGCCCTTTTGAAACGAAATAGTATTGGCTCAGCCAATCTATAAAACCAAATATTTTTTCGGAAATAACAAGTTCATAGATCTTTTTTTCTACAGGTTTCAGATTTTTTGCTTCACTTAGATTTGAAAGTTCATAAACTAACCCAAAATATTTTTTGTTTTTAAAATCTACCTGAACTATATCCCCTCTAAATATTTCATAACCAAATCCTTCTGGAACATAATAATCAAAAGTTTTATCTGTATCTATCGGAAGAATTACTTTTACTATCTTCATTTTGAAAAAAGTAAATAGAATGTTGATTTAGGGATAATATAGAAAAGGTTGTTTCCATAAGTGATGAAAAAATAGAAAAAAAATATGAAGAAAAAAAGAGAAATTAGAATTATTATATAGGAAATAAACGGATACCTTTCAAGATCAGGTTGTTTTACAAACAATGTGTCCTTTACTGTTGCTGAAAGAAATTGGGCAAAGAAGAACCCAGAGAAAAAAAAGAGTATTCCTAAGTATTTTTCCTTTACAATGAAAGTAAGGAGTATAAAAAAAAGAGAGAACAAAGGTATAGTGTATGGAGACAAAGCAACAATAGGATTTATTTTCTCAGTTTTGATCAATCCACCACTGTTGGATGAAGCTTTAAAAGAGTAAATGTTTTTGAAAGTAATGAAAGCAAAAAACATATGGGTTGTCTCATGTTGGAATGTTTCAAAAAAGTTTATATTCTCTTTTAAAGGTTTTATAAAAAACCTTATAATCAAATATAATAAAAAACCAACTATAAAATTATAGTGTCCAAAGCCAAAAGAAAATGAAAAATCCTTACTCTGGAAAACAAATATTCCAAAACAGAAAGAATAAAAAAATATTAACGAATATACTAAAATAGAGAGAATCATTTTTTGAGAAGTGCTTTTGCGTGTTTCAAGGCTGTTTCATATGACTCTGAACTTCCAAGCAACCTTGCTATTTCTTCAACTCTTTCTTTTTCGTTCAACTCTTTAACAACTATATTTTTGCTTTCTTTCGATACAAGTATATGGTTATCAGCCTTTGCCGCTATTTGGGGAAGATGTGTTATGGTTATTATCTGTTTGAACTTTGAAATATTCTTCATCAGTTCTGCAACCTTAGAAGCTGTATCACCGCTAATTCCAACATCTATTTCATCAAAAATCATAGTCATAACAGGATCATTCTTTCTTAGATAATCTTTAATACTCAACATAACTCTCGATATCTCACCACCTGATGCTATTTTTTTCAATGGCTGTCCTTCCTCATTGAACCTGTTTGCTATAAAAAATTCGATATCATCATTTCCCATCTCGTTGAAAATTTCAGGTGAAAAAATGATTTTAATTTTTAAATTTGTATCCTTCATATTAAGTTTCTTAAAAGATTCGTTCACATACTCTTCGAATTTTTTAGAACCAGATTCTCTTCTTTTGTGAAGTATAAGAGCGAGTTCATCCAGTTGCCTTTTTATTTCAAGCAACAGATTCTCTTGATTTTTTAACTCCCCCTCAGGATCTGAAACAATTTTTAACTTCGATATTATCTCTTCTTTGAATCTAATCAATCCGTTCAGATCTCTGTTGTATTTTCTTTTCAAACTTTCAAGTTTATCATATTTTTCTCTTAAATTATCAAGTTCATTTTTATCGTAGAACAAGGTTTCACCATAACTGTAAAGTTCTCTGTAAAGGTCAGAAACATTTTCTATAATAAGATCAACATTCTCAGTAATCTTCGAAATTTTTGAACTTTTGTTAGAAACATCTTTAAGTGTTTTTTTCAATTCGGAAAGTAGAGAATTTATGTTTATTTCATCTTCATCAATAAGTTTCAAAGAGTATTCTATTTTTTCTTTTATGTTTTCAAAATTTTCCATCTCTGAAAGATCATCTTTCAATTTCACTTCATCTATCTTTTCAATATCTATCTGTTCAAGTTCTTTTAAAGCGTATTCATAAAATTCTTTCTCTTTCAAAAAAGATTCAAGTTGTTCTTTCAATATTCTTAACTTTTTGGATTGTTCGTTGTATTCTTTATATTTTGAAATGAACTCTGAAAGGATCTCGTCATTTTCAGCTATCCTATCAATTATCTTTATGTGATTTTCCTTTTTCAAAAGTAATTGATGGTCATACTGACCATGAAGATCAAAAAGTAATGCCCCTATTTTTTTCAAGGTTGAAGAACTTATAACCGAATCGTTCAAATATATAGTATGTTTGTTGTTTGGTTTTATAACTTTTCTTATAACAAGTTCATCCTCAGCGTATATATCTATATTCTTTAACTCCTCTGCGATTTCATCAGATATTTCGAATATACCGGTTATGGTAGCATCCTTATCCGTGTTTTTCAAAGAGATATCTGTTTTTTCACCAACAAGATTCAACAAGGTATTAACGAGAACAGTTTTTCCTGCACCAGTCTCACCGGTGACTACATTGAAACCCTTTTTAAATTCAATCTTTGTGTCCTCAAAAAATAAAAGATTTTCAATTATCAACTCTCTGATCATATCCTTGGATCCTTTCCTAAATGGAATTTTTCCTTTAGAATATCAAAAAGATCAAAATCTTTAAACTTGATAATTTTAATTTTCTTTGAATAGTTTGAAAGAACAACTTTTTCATTTTCAGAGACCTTTAAAACTTTTTGGGAATCAGCAGAGATTATCGCATTTTTTGAAATGGGAACAAGTGTTATCTTTGAAGAACTTTTTACAAGAATAGGTCTTTGAACGAGAAGATGTGGACAAATCGGTGTTATTAAAAAAGCATCTATATCTGGATAAACAATAGGGCCACCAGCAGCAAGGGAATATGCTGTTGAACCGAGTGGAGTTGAAATTATAACTCCATCAGCTGAAATTGTTGAAATCTCTTTATCATCTAAAAAAAGCTTTATCTTTATCATCCTGTGAATATCAAAAGATTTCATAACTATGTCGTTTAGTCCAATTAATTCTTTACCTTTTATTTTTGTAGAAAGGAGATTACACATTTGGAGATAAAACTTTCCATTCTTAATCATATCCAATCTAAGTAATAGTTCACTCTCTCTGATATTTGAGAGGAAACCTAAAGAACCAAGGTTTACACCCATTATAGGTAGGGAGTATTTTATAGCTGTTTTAGCAACTGAAAGCATAGTTCCATCACCACCTAAAGATATTACAAAAGAATCCTTTAAATCCCCTTTAAAATTTTTTAATTTTTCAATCGGGTAAACTTCAACACCATTCTTGTTGCACCACATTTTAAGCAGATCTACGGCATCAAGACAGCCTTTCTTTTGTTTGTTTAAAAAATAAAAAATACTCTTCATTTCTTTTTAAAGAAGACAACCCTTTTTATGCCTGCTAAATCTTTTAAAAACTTAATATCTTTATATTTGGCAACTTCCCTAACCATCTTTTCTACAATGTCACTTTGATCATATCCAATCTCTATTAGACAAACTCCATTCTTGTTTAAATGCTTGTAAGCGTTAAAAACTATATCTTTGATAACTTTCAACCCATCCTCTCCCCCATCGAGAGATATTAAAGGTTCAAAAGATTTAATCTCCTCTGGGAGTTTTAAAATAACTGATGTTGGAATATAGGGTGGATTTGATACTATCATATCGAATCTAAAATTACTATTGAAAGATGAAAACCCATTCGATTGAACAAAAACTATATCTTTATCAACTCCATTCAATTTCGCATTCTCTTTTGCCAAAAGCAACGCTCCCCTTGAAATATCTATAGCATAATACTGGAGATTTGGTGAATATTTGGCAATTGAAATTATTATGTTTCCACTACCAGTTCCATAATCGAGAATCCTGTATTTAGAATCAATTTTATTTTCAAGCGAGTATTTAATAGCGAACTCAACGAGAGTTTCAGTATCAGGTCTTGGTATAAGAACATTTTTGTTCACTTTGAACTGGATGCCCATAAACTCTGTTTTTCCAATTATATATTGGACAGGTTCTTTCTTTATCCTTCTTCTAATAAGGGATCTGAAAAGGTTCTGTTCTATCTTTGTTAAACACTTATTATAATTCTCATAAAGGTATATCCTGTCACCATTCATACAATGTGACATTATTAGCTCAGCGTTCAACTTGGCATCTTTTATCTTATGCTTTTTCAGAATAAGTATAGATTCAGTTAGAAGATCTTTTGGTGTTACATTAACCTTTCTCATAAAACTCCAATAGTTTCATCCTGATGTCCTCATCTTTCAAAGGTTGGATAATAAGATCAAGATTACCATCGAGGATCTCCTCAAGTCGATAAAGTGTAAGATTGATTCTATGATCTGTAACTCTTCTTTCAGGGAAATTGTATGTTCTTATCCTTTCAGATCTGTCTCCTGTCCCAACAAGATTTTTTCTGTTCTTTGAAATCTTCTCCTGTTGTTCCATCATAAACTTCTCATACAATCTCGCTTTAAGAATCCTCATCGCTTTCTCTCTATTCTTATGCTGGCTCCTTTCATCCTGACATACAACAACAGTGTTTGTAGGCAAATGTGTTATCCTTACAGCTGTTGCAACTTTGTTCACATTCTGTCCACCGGCACCAGATGAATGGAAAATATCTATCCTCAGATCTTTTTCATTTATATCGAGTTCAACATCCTCAACCTCTGGAAGAACTGCGACAGTTACAGCTGAAGTGTGTATCCTTCCATTTGCTTCAGTTTCAGGAATCCTTTGAACCCTATGAACACCACTTTCGAATTTGAAATTTCCATAAGCATTTTTACCCTTCAAAGCAAAAATAATTTCTTTATATCCACCCAATTCGGTAGGATGAAAATCAATCTGTTCAAATATATACCCTTTACTTTCAGCATACCTTTTATACATCCTGAAAAGATCCGCTACGAAAAGTGCTGCTTCCTCTCCTCCGGTTCCAGCCCTTATTTCAAAAATTATGTTTTTTTCATCCTCAGGATCTTTTGGTAAAAGGAGGATTTTTAGCTCCTCTTCCATTTTTGCTATTTTTTCATTTATCTCTTTTATCTCCTGATTTATCATATCCTTCATTTCAAGATCTTTTTCCTGTTTTAGAAGTTGAGTGTTCTCTTCGAGTTGTTGTAGAATTTTAAAATACTCTTTAGTTTTCTGAACTATCGCACCCATTTCAGAGTATTTTTTTGAAATTTCTTTATACTTTTTATTATCTGAGACTATCTTTGGATCGGAAAGCATACCTTCCATCTCTCTGTACTCTTTCAATTTCATCTCTAAAGCTTCTTTAAGCATTACCATCCTCACCGTTGAATTTTAAAGATTCTTTTAAAGATGTTATTGATACTTCAAGCATATCATCCGTTGGCTCTTTGGTTGTGATGTATTGAAAAAGTAATCCCGGGTAAATAAGGATTTTTATCAAAATATTTTTTGAAAATTTTTCTGCAAGAAATAACAACTCATAAGATATTGTAGCAACAATCGGTAGAAAGATAATATGATTTATGAATCTGTTTAAAGGAGTGTTGGCTATTTTAAAAACTGAAAAAATTATAGTATCAACAAAAGAATAAAAAATTATCGCGAATGCTAAAGTTATGAATAAAAAACTTGTTCCACAACGGGGATGTTTAGTTGAATATTTTTTTGTATTCTCTACCGTTAACTCTTCTCCATTCTCATAAGCGAATACCGTCTTATGTTCAGCACCGTGGTACATAAAAATTCTTTTTATATCTTTAATCTGTGAAATTAATAAAAGGTAGACTATAAAAAATATAAACCTTATCAAACCAATCAAAAGGTTAAAATAGAACTGGTTTCCTATTTTTAAAAGTTGAACAAGCTGAATAGGTAAATAAAGAAAAATCGCAAAACCTATTAAAATGGCTATGATAAAAGTAAAAAAGGTTTCGAAAAAAGTTTTTAAGTCATTTTTTTTATTAGAATCAGTTTCGTAATAAATATCTGCACTCCTATTTAGACTATCAAAACCAATTTTTAAAGTTTCTATGAAAGTAACTATTCCCCTCAAAGGGAAAAAATCGAGTTTTTTGTTTCTTTTTACAAGTTTTGTAAAAGGTTTTGACTCAGTAACTATTGTTCCATCCTGTTTTCTTACACTCAATGCGTAACCATTATCAGCCATCATAAGAACACCTTCAATCAAAGCCTGTCCACCAGCTTTTCTTTTCTTATTCTCCATACTTCTCCTTTAAAGAAACATATTTCAAATACTCTTCAAGATTTGTTAAATTGTTTATAACTATTTTATCGTTGAAAACTTTTATAAGATTAGATTTTTCAAGGTTATCTATAAGTTTTTTTAATTTTTCAACTCCCATACCAACTATAGGAGCGATATTTTCATATTTGAATTCCATGTTTATAAGATAACTTCCATCTGGTTGTTTTGTACCCTCATCCTGTGCTTTCATTATTAAAAATGCTATCAACCTTTTTTCATCACCTTTTATCATCAAAAATTTTATCTGTTCATCAGCCCTTCTCAACCTTTTTGAAAGTTCAGTTATAATGTATTCTATCAAAGGTTCCTCTCCTATTTTTTTTCTGAAAGCTACCTTATCGAATGTTATAAGCTCAGTATCTCCTTCAGCTATCGCTGTCGCAGATCTTGGGCTTCCATCTATAAGTGCCATCTCACCAAAAAAATCTCCTTCTGAAAGAACCGCAAGAACCTTCATCTCATCTCCAACTTTTTGGACGATTTTTATCTTTCCAGATTTTATAAGATACATTTCATCTCCAATTTCACCTTCTCTAAAAAGAATCTCTCCATCTTTCAAAACTTTTTCGATTTTGCTGATCTCCCCCATATACTCTCCTTTTAAATATTTAAAATTTTAGGTAACTCTCTTTTAAACCTGTTGCTTTCATACCTCGATATTACTTTCAATATTTTGTCTTTTTCAATACCAAATTTTTCAATCCTTGGGATAGAATATTTTTTATCAAAAAGAAGATAAGAGATGATATCTATAGTTTTGTAATCTATCCCCATCTCACCTTCATCAGTTTGACCTTCCCAGAGATCAGCTGAAGGCTTTTTTCTAATTATCTTTTCAGGTATATCAAGGAATTTAGCAAACTCAAAAATCTGTGTTTTGAAAAGTTTTCCTATTGGATTTATCGAACATGCGAGATCTCCAAAAATTGTCCCATATCCCATGATGATCTCAGACCTATTACTCGTGCCTATCACGAGTGCTCTGTATTTTAAAGCCCTGTCAAAAAGTATTGACATCCTTTCCCTTGCACATTTATTACCTATTCTCAATTTCAAAAGTTTTTCATCATCGGTTTGGTTCTTGAAATATATGTCAATCTGTTTTGTTATTTCGAAAGTTTCATAATTAATGCCAAATTTTTTTGTAAGTAGATCAACATCCTCATAAGAGATTTTTGATGTAGTCCTGTAAGGCATGAAAACAGGTTTTATACAATTCTTATCGAATGTTTTTAAAAGTATCGCAAGAACTGTAGAAGAATCAAGTCCACCTGAAAGTCCAATAACACAATTCTCAAAATTTCTTTTTTTAAACTCTTTCTTTAAATTTTTTACTAATCTGTTTAAAACTTCTTCCCAGTTCCTATCAACAATTTCTTTTAAAATTTTTTCTTTATCCATAGTTTTTTATTTTAAATCAATAAAAATTTTAGTCAATATTTAGATTAAATTATTATTTTAAATTAAGAAAAATAACACCAACTATCAATAAAAAGAAAATTATGCATTGTTTTAAGTTAGGACGAGCTTTCCAAAAAATTATATCTGTTAAAATTCCTCCCAAAACAACCCCACCTCCAAGTAATGGGTAAGCAACTGATGCCTGGACCTGTTTTAAAGATTTTATAAAAAAATATGACATAAACTGGTTTGGAATTCCGACAAAAAAACCATAAAGAATACTTTTAAAATAAAATTTTTTCTCTCTGATAAGAAAAACTATAAGATTTATAAAAAAAGCTGAAAGGAAGAGAATAAACAAAAAGAATGAGATATTATTTTTTCCAAATACTTCAAAAATTTTAAGCCCTGCATCTGAGATGCCTGTGTTCAAAAAAAGAAGAAAAATTAAAAATAAAGATATTTTTCCTTTTAGGTTACCCATAAGCATAAATGCGATAATTATTAAAATCACTCCAACACAGAGATTTATCGTAAACTTTTCTTTAAAAAGAAATATAGATAAAATCAAAGGGATAACAAGTGATACTCTCATTATAGATATTGATAGAGAGATACCATTTTCTTTGATGTTTTTATCATAGATGACAAAATTCAAAAAATACAATATACCAATAAAGATTGCAAAAATTATATCAAAAAGGTTGAAAGTTACTTTAACTCCATTTAACTGAAAAAAACTTATTAAAGATGCAACAAAATAGTTTGAAAGAAGTATAAGGTATATCGATGAATTTTTATCCTTTTGAAAAAGTTTAAGAAGATTCCCTATCAAAACCGATGAAACTATACTCAGAAGAAGGTAAAACATTATTTAAAAATCTAAAATAACTTTTTAATGTTAGATTTTAAACTTTCAAGTTCTTCATTAGAAAAACTCTTTTTCAGTTTTTCAAAAATTTCATCTATATTTTTTTCTAATTCAGGTTTAACCTTTTCATACTTATCTTTACCCTTTTCTTTTAATTCATCGAGCTTTAAATTGAGATTATCAATTAGATCTTTAAATTTTTTGTCATTTTTTAAAGAATCTATCTTCCCTTGAAGTTTTAAAGAAAAGAGTTTTATATAATAATCTATCTCATCTCCCCCTTTGAAAACATTATCATCATCAAACTCTTTCAAACCTTTTGATGGATCATTTACTATAACTATTTTTGTTTTCGAATTCAAATCTACAAGATAAAAAAATGGATTGTAGTTCAAAAGTTCTTTGTTTTCTGTTATCTTTACATGAACAAGGTAATTGGAATCTAAAAATTCTATTTTTTTAACGAATCCAACTGAATCACCTTCAAAAAAAACAGGTGATTTTGGTTTAAGATTTCCAATTTTATTGAAACTTATTTTTATATCATCATTAGAGCATCCAAAGATTATTAAAAGAAAAAGGATTATAGAAAATATTTTAAAGATTCTCTTCATTTTTCCCCTCCTCTTTTTCTATACTTAAAATACTTTTAAAACTTTTTTCAGTTTTGTTAAAAGATTTTTGTAAAAGATCATAGTTCTTTTCAAGTTCGTCAATCTTCTTTCCAAGATTTTCTATATATTGAGAATTCTCTTCAAGATTTTTATTCAACTTTTCAACATTCTTTATTATCTCTTTTGAAATTTCTACGAACCTATACTGCTTCAATCCTGCAAGGATAACATTTAAAAAAGCAAAAAAAGTTGATGGACCAGAAAGAAGGATTCTCTTTTTGAGAAGGGATTCAAAAAGATCATTCTTTTCTCCACTTGGATATGTATCCTGAATAGATTCAATATAAATAGAATCTGAGGGGATAAATATTATAGCGAAATCTGATGTTCCCTCTTCAGGTCTTATATATTTAGAACTAACATCTTCTCCAATACCTTTCAACTGTTTTATGAAATTTTTGAAATAATCATTTTTTAACTTCTCATCTTTTTCAAAATAGTATCTTTTATATTCCTCAGAAGGAAATTTCGAATCAACAGGTATAAGCAGGTCTCTATACTTTATAACCATATCAACTTTTGACCTGTTTGAAAACTGATACTGTTCTTCATACATACTTGGTGGTAATATTTCCGAAACTATCTGGCTTAAAATAACCTCTCCAAACCCACCGCGAAGTTTTGGCCTATCAAAAAAATATTTCAGATCCTTTGAAAGTTCATTTGCAACTTTTTGATCCTCACTCAATTTACTCAAAGAATCTGTCAGATTGTTTATAACTTTGAAAGTTTCTAAAGCGTTATTTGAAATAAGATCCTTCGTCCTTTCTATTTTTTCTACATTCTGATTCAAAGATTGTATTATCTGTTCTTTCGATGAGTTTTCATAATCTTTGATCTTAGAGAGTATTCTCAATTCAAAAAATTTTAAAAAAATAAAATTTATTGCAACAAGTGCTATAACGATTAAAATTAGTAATATTATCTGCATAAGAAAATTATAATAGATTTTTTTATATTAACAAGTATAATTAAAAAAAGGAGTTTTTATGGAAAGAAGAATCGATAAACTAAATTGGAGAGAGATAAAAAAATTGAAAAAAAATTGTGATTTAGCTTTACTACCTATCGGGACTCTTGAAGCGCATTCTATAACATCGAATGGAACAGATACAATAATCCCTGAATACATATGCGAGAAACTCGCAGAAAATTTAAACGGGCTCATTTATCCACCAGTTAATTACTCTATAACATCATCCCTTCTCCCTTATCCCGGAACAGTTACATTAAAAGATGAAACTTTTGAAAAACTTATTTTTGATATAGCCTTATCAGTAAAAAAAGATAAGTTCAAATATCTTGTTATAATTAACGGACACGGTGGAAACAACAAAGTTCTGTCAGATTTGAAAAAGAAAATTTTTTTAGAAACTGGAATGTTTGTAATAATAATCCATTGGTGGATAGTTGGATATCCAGTATGTAGAGAAGTTTTTGGAAAAGAAGGTGGACATGGTGGAGTTGATGAAACAGCGATGGTGAATGTAATTGATGAAAAACAGGTTTTTAAAGAGTATCTGAAAGATGAAAAACTTTATTATAAGGTAGTTGATGGAGTTGATACTATACCAGCCCCAGCATCAACAATACTTTATTCTGAAAATGATGGCAAAATAGACCTTGATACAAAAAAATCTAAAAAATATTGCAATCTTGTTATAGAAAAAATAAATAAAATAATAGTTGAAGATCTTGAAAATTTCAGAAACTATTTTGATTGAAGATTATTAAAATTTTATCTGAAAAGACTATATTTTAAACCTATATTGCCAGTTAATCCTTCATCTGTTATTTTGCCTGCTATATACCCTGAAGTTTTATAGCCAATATCTAAAAATAATGAAATTTTATCATTTACATTTTAAACAATATTAGAATTTACTGAGAATCCTTTTCTATAGTAATACTGTGTCCATAAATCAGTTGAAAAACCTAAAGAAAAATTACGATAAACAAAAATCTTTGGAATACAAAATCCAAAACCATTATTTTTAAAAGGAAAGCCATATCTTAAATATAAAGAAGCGAAAAAATCTTTTATCTTTAAATAATTGAATAGATACAATTCTACACCAATTGTTGAAGTATTAAAATAAGTTCCATAAGACCATTTAAAAGATTTGTTTCCAAAATATAAAGGTCTAACTCCTGACAGTTCGTTTCCAAAAAATGAAAGAGAACTTCTATATGTATTTAAATCCAAAAGGTTCCAAAGAATTGAAAATAAAGCTGCATTATTATAAAATTTAACAAGTTCTTTATTTACTTTATCTGTTGAATCAATAACCTCTCTACCTGCAAGTTACCAAAAAAGTTTTGTAAAATTTACAGGATCACCTCCTGATAATTCCCAGGTATATGGATCTTCAGGATCCTGATAGGAGAAAGCAAAGGTATATAAAGGGTAAATTATTTTGTTGATAAATCAAATTCCATATTCATCGTTGTAAAGACCTTCATACATATAGAAATCAAAGTTAACATCTCGAAGTGTTAAATAGTTTGCTTCTAAACCTCCTATTAGAGCGAGAGAATGTTTCTCTATCGTAGCATCTTCAGGTAGATCCATATCTCCAATTATTCCTGGAAATACGAATTTTACAAAGTAAAAATCACCACCAACTTGGTTAGCCCTTAACACATGTCCAAATTCATGCGGTCATAAAATTGTTGACCATTTTATCAAAAAAGATGTGCAAAAACCTCCGACACTCTCTAAAAAATCATTCTCTATATAATTTGCTAGTCCCCTATAATATGAGTCACTTAATATTTTAAGGAGTGTTCTAAAATTTTCTGAAGAATTTTTTACATCATATTTTATGCTGTAGATTACTGAATAATCTCTGTGATAAAATTTTTGAGAAGTGTTTTCATAGTTAGTTTCATTTTCAGAATGCAAGTATAAAAATAAAAATGTTATTGAAAGAAAAATAAAAAATATTTTTTTTCCTTTTTCATTATTCTCCTTTTTTGTTTTATCACATATTTACAAAACTTTAAATTTAAACATAATTTGCCTAACTTTTTTATAATTAAAAAAATTCCCTTCTAAATTAACCCCTAATATTCAATTTATCTTCAATAACCTCTTCACCTTTATCTCCTCTCCCATTATCAATCTATATAAATATACCCCACTACTTAATTCTCTCTCTCTCGCTATTAAATCAACATAATATATCCCACACCCCTTATATTCATCTAACAATACATCTATCATTCTCCCATTTACATCTATTAACTCCATTCTTACCTCACCACTCTTTGGTATCGAATAATATATCCTTGTTCTCTCTTTAAATGGATTCGGATAATTCTGATATAACCTAAAATCATATTTTTTAACAATCTCTCTTACCTTCTCTTCTCCTTCAATATAAGATATGTCTGTTTCATTAGGCTTCCAAAATCCAATATATACTGTAAAATTATCCCCCTCTAATTTCCCTATAATACTTTGACCTATCGTTAAACCAATATTATAACTCGAAGTCTTTAAAAAAACCCCTCCCCCTTCACTTAGCACATACCTTTGCAGTTTGTATTCACTATATATCAAAATGTTTATTATAAACAATATAATAATTGTTAATATCCCCTTCACTCTCATTTATTCCCCCTATTCACAATGTATCCTTCGCTAACCAAAATGTATCCACTCCATTAAATACTATCCCAGCATGACTACCCACCTTTATAAACTCCGTTACACTCTCCCCATCTCCTATCTTTACACTACTTGTCTTTACACTGTCCCTAAAATATCCATAGCCTGCTCCTATCTTTGTCGCACTGTCCTGTAATGCATAATCCATATACTTTAAACTGTACCTGTCCAGTATCATCCAGGCACTATCTAAATCAACTGAACTTGTTGTCTTTTGCTTCCTGAAAGATATCTCTTGATGTGGTTTAGGCTTTATCCTGATATATGAACTATCCCTTAGATTCAATAATCCCAAATATGACTGATTATTAGAAAGAGTATCCCCTATCAATGTAACATCATCATAAAAATAGTTGTTGCCATGTAAAACAATCAATCCACTCATATTATAAAGTGTATCATTCGAAGGATCTGGATTTTCACGCCACCTATATCCTAATGTTAGGCCATAATTAAACCGATTTGTCCGACCTGTTGTATAAAGATTACCACTATCTACTATTCCTTTGGAGTAAATCAAATTATTACTCTTTATCATGCCCGTAGAATATATATTAAGATTTGGACTTATAACATTTAAATCCCCACTATCTACTATTCCTTTGGAGT
>DJVI01000009.1 GCA_002441125.1 Caldifarciminota bacterium UBA6260 | reverse complement strand
ATAAAATTTTTTCTGGAGATTTAATCTTTACAGAAGGGATAGGCAGAACCGACCTTACTGGAGGGGATCCGAAAATGATAATCGAATCTATAAAAAAACTTTTTTCAAACCCTAACAGAGAATCGAAAATTTTTCCAGGGCATGGTATTTATGGTGATTTGAAACTTTTCAAAGAAGTTTTGAATGAATTCAACATAAAGGTTTAAAATGAAAATAACATTTTTTGGGGCGGCCAAAGAAGTCACCGGTTCAAAATTTCTTTTAGAATCTGACAACAAAAAAATACTTGTTGAATGTGGACTTTTTCAGGGAAGAAGGAAAGAGAGTGAAATAGCAAATTTGAATTTTCCATTCGATCCAAAATCTATTGATCTTCTTCTTATCTCACATGCTCATATAGATCATTCCGGGAATATACCTAATCTGATAAAACAGGGTTTTAACTCTGACATTATTTCGACATACGCAACAGTTGATCTTTTGGGTCCAATGCTTCTTGATAGTGCACATATACATGAAAAGGATATAGAATACTTAAACAAGAAAAACAAAAATCCAGAAAACAAAAAACCACTATACACTGTAGATGATGTCGAAAAGTCACTAAAATATTTCAAGGGTGTCAACTATTATAATGAAATTTCAATTGATAAAGACATGAAAGTAACATTCATAGATGCAGGACATATTTTAGGCTCATCTCAGATTATTTTTGAAAAGGATGGTAAAAAACTTCTTTTTACTGGTGATCTTGGAAGGAAACATCTCCCAATAATTAGAAATCCTGATACTGTTAAAGATGTTGATATCCTTATAACTGAATCAACCTATGGTGACAGGTTACATCCAGATATAAGGGAAAGTAGAGAGAAGTTGAAAAAAGTCATAGAAGAAGTTAAGATAAAAAATGGGAACCTTATAGTTCCAGCTTTCTCTGTAGGAAGAACACAGGAACTTTTATATGACCTTTTTATGTTGAAAGAGGAAGGATATGATCTTGGTATGAAGATTTTTGTAGATTCTCCTTTGACAGTTAATATAACGAAAGTTTTCAAAGAACATCCTGAATGTTATGATAAAGATATGGTAGAACTTTTTAACTCAGGAAAGGATCCTTTCAATTTTGAGGATCTTTTTTATATTGAAAATGTTGAAGAGTCAAAGAAACTGAACAGTATGAAAGAGCCTAAGATGATTATTTCAGCAAGTGGTATGTGTGAAGCTGGAAGAATATTACATCACCTTAAAAACAATATTGAGAATCCAGCAAACACAATTTTGGTTACAGGTTTTATGGCTTCAAACACTCTTGGGAGAAAAATAGTTGAAAAAGAAGAGAAGGTAAAAATTTTTGGAGAGGAGTACAGGTTAAAAGCAGAAGTTGTTGTTATGAACGAATATTCAGCCCATGCTGATAGGAATGATCTGATAAACCATATAAAAAGTGTTAACCCCAAAAAAGAGATATACCTTGTGCATGGAGAAGAAAATCAGATTGAATCTTTGAAAGGTGCTTTAAAGGAAAACGGTTATAAGAATGTTATAATACCATCAAAAGGAGATTCCTTTGATATCTTCTAAAAATGGATTACTTTTAGATTTTAAAAATTATCTTTTAACCGAAAAGGGATGTTCTGATCTTACGGTAGATGCTTACCTAAATGATGTTAACCAGTTTCTTATTTACTGTGAGGATAAAAATATTGAACTGAATAATAGTGATGAGAGTTCTGTTGAAAATTTTTTAAAGGAGCTCTCTATGGCAGGAATAAATGGCAGGTCTCTTTCAAGAAAATTGACATCGATAAAAAATTTATACGATTTTCTTTACAGGGAAAAGATTATAGATAAAGATCCCACTGAAAATATTTTACCACCAAAGTTATCAAAGAATTTACCAGATTATTTGACTGTTGAAGAGGTTAGTTCAATTTTAAATTCTATAAATGGGGAAACACCTTACGATAAGAGAGATAGAGCAATTTTAGAAACAATGTATGGTGCTGGATTAAGAGTATCAGAACTTATAAATCTAAAATTGGAATCAGTTTTCTATGAAGAATCTTTTATTAAAGTTTTAGGAAAAAGGATGAAAGAAAGGATAGTCCCGCTGAATCAAATAGCTTTGAAAAGTATCGAAGAGTATTTAAAAAAGTATAGAAGTTTTTTTGAAAAGGAGAAAAGTGAATTTCTGTTTTTAAGTAGAAGAGGGAAAAAATTAACAAGAATGGATGTCTGGAACATTTTGAGAAAAAGGGCTAAAGATGCAGGTATAGAAAAAGAATTGCATCCTCATATTTTAAGGCATTCTTTTGCGACACATCTTATAGAGGGGGGAGCAGATCTTAGGAGTGTTCAAGAGATGCTCGGGCATTCCAGTATTATTACAACTGAAATCTATACACATGTTAACCAAAAACAGTTAACTAAAATTTATGATACATTCCATCCAAGAAGTTAAAAGGGGGGATGATGTTTTTTAGAAAAAAGGATGAATCTGAAAGAGATGAAAATGAAATAAAAAAAGATGAGGAACAGAAAAAGATAACTTTGAAAAAGAAAAAGGGAATTAAGGTCGCTTCAAACAAAAGTGAAAAAAGCGATAAAAATGAAAAACCTGTTATTGAAGATGAAAATATAACGAAGGATATTGTTTCAGACCTTTCAGATATGCTTGATGCTTTTGATACAGGACTTTCCGATGAAACAACTACTTCAACAGAAAAGGTTGAAGAGGAAAAAGCTGATAAAGAAGTTCATGAGGAAACGATTGGTGATCTTCTCGATGCTTTTGAGAATATTGAGGTTATTGAAGAAAAAAGAGAAGAAGATAAAGAGGAAATAAAAATAGAAAATGAAAAAGTTGTTGAAGAGAATGTTGAGGATAAAAAAGATAGTATACCTCTTGAAACCATAAAAGAGGAATTGTCTTCAGAGGAAACAGGTTATAAAACCGAATATATTAACGAAATAGACCTTGATAAAATACCTAATGAGAATGTTGCGGAACTTGTAAACCAACTTCAGGAGATTGAAATTGAAGACCTTAAAATTGAAAAAACTGGGAAAGAAGAGTTAGAAAAGGAAAATATCAAAGAGATCTCTTTTGAAAATTTAAATGATAAAGTAATTGAACAGATAGAAGAAAAGGAGAAAAAGGATGAGATAATCGAAAAGACAGAAGAGGAGAAAGAAGAAAAAGAAATTAAGGAAGAAAAGGAAGAGATTTTTATAGAGGAAGTTACTTCTTCTGAGGAAACAAAAACAGAACAAAAGGAATTTGAGAGTAAAACGGATTTTGAAGAATTGGAGAATGAGATAATCAAGAAAAATGAGGAACTCAACAGGATAGTTTCAAATCTGATGAAAAAATCTTTGGAGGAGAAAGAACTTAGAAAAAAAATAGATGAATACAATTCTCTTTTAAAGAATTTCACTAAAGAGATTAATGAAAAAGAAAAAAAGTTGGAAGAACTTAAAAAAGAATCTGAGAAAATAAACGAAGAAAATAAGAAAAGTATCGATAACTTAACTCAAAAGAAAAAGAGCATAGAAATAGAAATTACAAATCTTGAAAAAGAAATAGATGATAGGAAAAAAGAAAAGGAAAATGTTTTAAAGGATATAGAAAAGATAAACAAAGAGAAAAATACTCTTTTACAATCATTTGAAGAAATAAAAACCAAATACGATTTTGAAGAGAAAACTCTTTCCGATCTAAAAAAGGAGAAGGAAGAGGAAAAAAGAAATCTCGAAATAATAAAAGGTGAAATCGAAGAGAGCAAGAAAACAGTAGAGAAGATAACTAAAAATCTTGAGTCTTTAAAACAGGAAGAAAAAAATAAGACCGAGGAGATTAAAAATATTGAGAAAAAATATTTAACTTTGAAGAAAAAATTTGATGAGGATGAAAAGAGTTTAGAACTTTTAGAACAGAAGATTAAAGATAAAAAGAAATATCTTGAAAAGATAGAATCCGGGATGGGAGTAACATTAGGTGATGAGTTGGAGATGACAGAGAAGATTAACGATCTAAAAAGGACTGTGAAACAGTATGAGAAAGAAAGGGATGAACTTAAAGTTGAAAATGAAAGAATCAAAAAGATTATAGATGAACTTGAAAAGGAGGAAGAGAATCTTAAAAACAGAGTTAAGATTGTCAACGATGAGATTGAGGAAAAATCAAAAGATCTCAAGAAGGTTGAATTGGAATACAATATTCTTATAGAAAAGTTTAACGAAAAAGAGAAAGAGATAAAAAGCAGGGAAACATATTTCAACGAACTTTCCAACCTTATCAAAAATGATGAGAAAAGGAGAGAAAGTATCGAAAAGGATATAAAAGCAAAAAACGGGGAACTCCTTCAGCTTATCAACTCTATAAAGAAAGAGGATAAGAAACTTGATGAATTGATGAGAGAATACTCAGGATTTTCGGATAGGTATACCGAAATAAGAAATGAGATGAATGAGTTTGAAAAAGAGAAAAAAGGGCTTATTGTTCAAATAGATGATTTGAAAAAAGAAAGGGAAAACATTTTTGAAGAGGTATTAAAACTTAAAAAAGAGAAGGAAAAACTGATATCCCAGATAGAAGAGGATAAAAAGGAACTTGAGCAACTAAAGGTAAACGCTGAAATGATCCTTGAAAATTTCAACGGAAAAGAGCAGGAAAGAAAACAACTTCTTTTGGATATAGAAAAGATAAACGAAGAGAAATCAAATCTTGAAAAAGAAATAGAGGTTAAAAATTCAAAGATCAGCGAGTTACAAAAAATTATCTCTGGTCTTGATGAAAAGATAAAAGAAAAAGAAAAGGAATATGAGAATAAAGAAAATGAACTCAAGAAATCTATAAGTGAAAAGGAAGTTGAACTCGAAATTTTGAAAGAGGAAACCAATAAAATCTTACTTGAAAAAGAAAAGATAGAAAAAAGTATTAAGGAAGGGGAAAACAAAATAAAAGATCTTGAAGAGAGTTTCCAGAAAAGGATAAAGGAAACATCATCTGTTATTGAAGAACTTGAGAAAGATAAGAACAGGATAGATGAAGAGATAATTGAACTTAACAACGAACTAGTGTCTCTAAAAAATGATAAAGAGGATGTAACGAAGTGGTTGGCCGAAAAAGAGAAAGAGGCAAAGGAGATTGGAAATAAGATAAAAAGTGCAAACCAAAAACTGGAAGAGATCCAGAACACACTTAAAATGGCTTCGGTAGATATTGAAGATCTACAGTTACAGAAAGAATCACTTGAAAGCGAGATAGAATCTTTGAAAAGGGAAGAGATTAGATTAAACACAACGATCAATGAGAAGAGGATGGATCTTAATGAACTTGAAGAAAAAATCCAAAAGATTGAGTCAGATTTTCCTAATATAAGAGAGTTCAAACCGGTTGAGGGGGATTCACCTCAGATCGTTGAGACAAAGATGAGTTTAAATCAGCTTCTTAAAATTAAAAACAAGCTTGATGAGATAATAATCCTCAGAAAGAATCAGGAAAGGAAACTCGCTGCGGTTTTAGGAATGGAAAAGATTGAAAATATTAAAAAGAATATTGAAATGGAACTTGCTGAAAAAGAAAAACTTCTTTTAAACATGAGAAAAGAACTCTTTACAATAAATGAAGAATTGAACAGTAAAAATAATGAGATTGCAAAAATAACTAATAACAGACAGGCACTTCAACAGGAATTCATAGATTTACAAGTTAAGAATGAGAATTTGAAAAAGGAGTTTACAGAAACTACTCAAAAAATGATAAAGATTGCAAACATTGAAAAACAGATGCAGAAACAGTATGAGCAGATTAAAAATGAGATTGAAAAGATGAAAGGCATTTATGAGCAGATGAAAAATGAGGTAGAGGTTTCCAAAAATGAAAAAGAAAAAATTGAGAAAGAGAGTAAAAAACTTATAGATGAAATTGGAATTTATAAAGGACAGCTTAAAGAGTTGACCGAAAAGGTTGAACTTGCAAAGAGAGATAAAACATTGTACCAGAAGGATCTTTCTTCTGAGATGAAAAAGAGAGATGATATGATTGAAGACCTGAAATTGAAAGTTGAAAATCTTATCAAAGAGAACAACAGGTTAAAACATGATGTCTCTTCAAAGAAAGTTGTTTTTGAAGAGAATAACGAAAGGATAAAAAATCTTGAAGAAGAAATAAGGAAATTGAACGAAAGTAAAAAAGATGAAAAATTCATAAGAGATACTAAAATAGATTTTAAAAAGATAGAATCTGAAGAAGTTAAAAAGCCTGAAATTATTGAAAAAGAAAAAGAATTAAAACAAGAAGAAGCTAAGGAAAGAGTTTCTCTCGAAAAGTGGTTTGAAGAGAAAAATCAGGAGTTTGATAGAAAAGAGGAAAAGGTAGATAAGGAAACTTTTGGAGATATTTTTTTTGGATAAAAAATGATTTACGCTTTAATACCTGCTAAAAGTGAAAGTAGAAGGATTAAGAGGAAAAATTTTATAAGGATTTCAGGTAAAACTCTTTTAGAATTTACCTTAGATTTAGCTTTAGAATCTGAAATATTTGATAGAATAATTGTTTCTTCTGAAAAAAGATTCGGATTTTTAAAATATCCATCAATTCTTTTTGACCAAAGACCTAAGAAACTCACGAAAGATGATACAAAAACTGATGAACTTATTTTATATCTTATAAAAAAATACAGAATGAAAAAAGATGATATAATTTTTTTGCTCCAACCTACATCTCCTTTAAGAAATATTGATGATTTAAAGAGATCTTTTGAACTTTTTTTAAAAAAAAGGAAAACTGTAATCTCTGTAGAGGAAATAGAAAACAAAGGTCATATTTACATTTCAAAAAATAACAGGATAGAGCCATTGCCTTACGGTAAATTTTTTAAACAGAATGGTTCCATATATATTTTTTCAGTTAGGGATTTTTTAAAAAACAAAAGTATACCTGAAAATTTTCAACCTTATCTAATGGATAGAGTTAAATCTATTGACATAGATGAGTATTTGGATTATATAATAACTTTGAATTTAATATAAATAAAGGAGGATTTTGATGAGTATTCTACTCCAAAAGGTTAAAGATAAAAAATGTGTAATTTCAGTTATAGGCCTTGGGTATGTCGGACTACCGTTGGCTGTTGAATTTGCAAAATCCGGTTTTTCTGTTTATGGTATAGATCTTATTAAGAGAAAAGTAGAATTGCTAAAAAAAGGGAAATCTTATATCATAGATGTTGATGAGAATGATGTTAAAAATGTAGTTGGAAAAAATTTTCACCCAACAACCGATTACTCTGTTATAAAAAAATCGGATTGTGTTTTAATAGCTGTTCCAACTCCTCTTCAAAAAAGTAAAGACCCAGATGTTTCATATATTACAGCTGCAATGGATGGGATTGTAAAATATCTCCATAAGGATATGTTGATAGTTCTTGAATCTACAACCTACCCTGGAACTACCAGAGAGCTAATAGCTGATAGAGTTTCAAAGTATGGTTACAAAATAGGTAAAGATTTCTTTGTCGCTTTTTCACCTGAAAGGGTTGACCCAGGTAACCCAAAATATAATACAAAAAACACTCCAAAAGTTGTTGGTGGAATAACTGGTAAAGATACTCATATAACAAAAATGTTGTATGAACAAGTTATAGAAAAAATTATAACAGTAAATTCTCCAGAGGAAGCTGAAATGGTAAAGCTTTTGGAAAACACCTTTAGAGCTGTGAATATAGGGCTTGTCAATGAACTCGCAATAATGTGCCATAGGATGGGGATAGATATATGGAATGTTATTGAAGCTGCGTCATCTAAACCTTTTGGATTTATGCCTTTCTATCCTGGTCCAGGTATAGGAGGTCATTGTATACCTCTTGATCCTATGTATCTTTCTTGGAAAGCAAAGATGTACGATTATTATAACAGATTCATAGAACTCTCTTCAGATGTAAATTCTAATATGCCAAGATTCGTTGTGAATAAAGTTTCAGAGATATTGAACAAACATAAAAAAACTCTAAACGGTTCAAAGATACTTCTTATGGGAATAACATATAAAAAAGATATAGATGATCTTAGAGAATCACCATCTCTTGAAGTTTACCATCTTTTGAAAGAGATGGGGGCTATAGTTACAGTTTACGATCCAATGGTTAACAGTTTTATAGATGAAAAAGGGGAGCATAAAAAGGTTAAAGTTATAACGAAGATAAATGAAAATAAAGTAAAAAAATTCGATTGTGTTATTTTGCTTACCAACCATTCTTCTTTTGATTACAGAATGATAGCAAAGAATGCAAAAATAATATTTGATACTAGAAATGGTTTCAAAGGAATAAAAAGCAAAAAGATTATTAAACTTTAAGGAGATTTTATGCCGGAGAGGGTGATAGAAGATGAAGGAAAGGAGTTAAAAACATATTTTTTCCTTTTGCTTGAGAATAAGATTCTGTTTTTAACAACCTTTTTTGTCGTAATCGCAATGGTCTTTATAATTACTAAGATTACAAAACCAACATACCAGTCAACAGCATTGATACTTATAGAAACATCAGATAAGGGGCTTTCATTTTTACCAATGACTGATATGAATCCAAGACAAACGGTAATTAATAACCATATGGAGATGATCCAATCTAGAACCCTTTTTGAAAGAGTTGAAAATGCGATTTCAAATAGTGGTTATATGGATTCCCTTTTTATAGGAAAGTTTAAAGAAAGAGAGGGAAGAATTTCCTACCTTAGAGGAAACCTTATGGTTATACCTGTAAAAGATACCGACATTCTAAAAATTGTCTATAAAGATAGAACACCTGAGGATGCCTTTTACATTACTAAAATAATCGTTGAGCAGTATTACAACATAAATCTTGAAATGACAAGAGGAGAACTTAGTGAAGTTAGAAAATTTCTTGAAGAACAACTTGTAAAAATTGAAAGTGACCTTCAACAGAATGAGGAAAATTTAAAAAGGTTTAAAGAGAACAATTCAATAATTGAGCTTTCCGAAGAGACATCAAAACTTGTTGAGATGATTTCTAATTTCGAAAGTCAAAAAAAACAATATTATGTTGAAAGAGAGATGCTTTTGGCAAAACTTAACTATCTTAAGGAAAATCTTGCACAGTCAAATAAGATGATAGCTGAAGGTTTTTTGAACGAACTTGATCCTTTCCTTGAAAGATCTAAAAGGGAACTTGATTCTCTACAATCAAGCTATGCATATTTCCTTTCACTCGGTTACGATACAGCACATCCGAAGATGAAGGAAATTAAAATAAGAGTTGAAAATTTAAAAAATAATATAATCCAAAATAGTAAAACTTCATTTCAGGAAAAATATTTTGCTTCCAATCCTCTTGATTACTCGAAGAATATGATGGATGAGATTATTACAGTTCAACTTGATATTAAAGTTAAAGAATCTATGATTGAGGCTTTAAACAATGTTTTAAAGATATTTGAAGAGAAGATGAAAAGAATTCCATTTCAGGAACTTATGCTTGCAAGACTTGAAAGAAACAAAAAAGTATCTGAAGAACTTTATCTAATGTTGAAGGGGAAATTTGAAGAAGCCAAGGTAGCTGAAGCAGGGAAATTGGGATCTGTAAAAATAATAGATAAACCTGTTTTAAACAAAAGTCCGGTTTTACCTAAAAAGAACAGGAATTATCTTTTTGGATTCTTTCTCGCTATAATATTAGGTGTTGGTATAGTTTTTCTTAAAGAATATATTGATGACTCTGTCAAAGATATTGATGAGATTGAGAGAGAACTTAAAATAAACATCATAGGTAATATACCTTTGATCAAGATCAGAAATGGTAAACAGGTTTCTACTGAAAAGGGAAAACTTTTAACCGAAGTTTCAGAGAGTTCACCTATTGTTGAATCTTACAAAATTTTGAGAACAAACCTTTTATACCATTCAGAAGAAACCAATCCCCCAAAAGTTATAGTAGTTACATCCGCAACAAAAGGTGAAGGGAAATCAACAACAGCATCAAACCTTGGTATAGTTATGGCTCAACTTGATAAAAAGGTGCTTTTGATAGATGGTGATCTTAGAAGACCAGTTTTAGATAAAATGTTTAATCTTGATTTTGATAAGGGCTTTACGAACTTATTGAAAGGTGAAACATCTGTTGAAAATGTTATATATCCAAGTGGAATAGATAACCTTTGGATAATACCATTCGGCGAAAGAACATCACATTCAACTGAGTTACTTGAGGGGAAATTAACAAAAAAGATTTTTGAACAGTTAAGGGGAATGTTCGATTTTATTATAGTTGATACTTCCCCAGTTCTTTCTGTTGCTGATCCAACAATAGTTTCAAGGTTATCAGATGGATTACTTTGGGTAGTTCAATTCAAAAAGGCAAAAAAAAGAGAATTGCATTACACAAAAAAATTGTTGAAAAATTTGAATATACCAATACTTGGTTTTGTTTTCAACAATATTAACACTGAAAGTTTTTATGGGAAATATTATTACTATCATTACTATTACCATTATCATACAAAAGAGGGTGAAAAATGAAAATTGCCGTTTTTGGTTTAGGTTATGTTGGGATTATTTCAGCCGCCTGCCTTGCTGAACAGGGATATAAGGTCATAGGAGTTGAGGTTAACGATGTAAAGATCTCTGATGTGAACAATGGTAGATCTCCAATCGTTGAACCGTATGTTAACGAGATAGTATCCAAGGTAGTAAAATCAGGGAATCTTGAGGCTACAGATGATTTTGAGTATGCTGTTAAAAATACAAACATAGCTTTGATCTGTGTTGGAACACCATCTTCTGAAACAGGTGAGGTTGACCTCTCATACATTTTTAAAAGTGCACAACAGATCGGCGATGCTTTGAGAAAAAAAGAAAATTTTGAGAGAGAATATATTATCCTTATAAGATCAACTTCGATGCCCGGGACAGTCGATAAATTTGCTGAAATAATCCAAAGTATAAGTGGTAAAAAAAGAAAAAAAGATTTTGATGTTATTTCCAACCCGGAATTTTTAAGGGAAGGAAACGCAGTAAACGATTTTTACAATCCACCTTTTACTCTTATAGGTTGTGAATGTGAACAGAGTGAAAAAATTATAAGGCAGATGTATTCTTTTCTTGAAGCACCTTTTATTGTAACATCTATAAAAACAGCAGAAATGTTAAAATATGTTAACAACACTTTCCATGGTTTAAAAGTTGGTTTTGCAAATGAGATTGCAAGGATTTGCAAAAAGAAGGGATTAGACAGTAGAGAGGTTATGGAACTTTTTCTTATGGATAGGAAACTCAACATTTCTGAATATTATCTAAGACCAGGTTTTGCATTCGGAGGTTCCTGTTTACCAAAAGATGTAAGAGCTTTATCTTATGAATCAAAAAAGAACGGTTTGTCTTTACCTATAATTGAAAATATTATGAATTCAAACATTATACACATTGATTGGGCTTTTGATATAATTTTGAAAGAGAAGTTTAATAATATTGGAGTTATGGGGATCACATTCAAAAGCGGAACAGATGATCTTAGAGAATCCCCAGCGGTTGTTCTTGTTGAGAAACTACTTGGGAAAGGTAAAAATGTTTTAATATATGATGAGAATGTAAAATTATCAAAACTCGTTGGTTCCAACAGAGAGTATATTGAAAGGGAAATAAAACACATTTCCGAAATACTTGTTGAAGATGGAGAAAAATTTTTGGATAGTGTCGAGATTGTTGTTATTGCAAATAGGGACAATTCTTATAGAGAGATTCTAAATTCTTATCAAAAAAAAGAAATCTTAATAATTGACCTTGTTAACATGTTTCCAGAAAAGAAAAGTTCAAAAAATTATAAAGGAATCGGATGGTGAAAATAACAGTTATAACAGGTTGTGCTGGTTTTATTGGAACAAATCTATCTTTAAAACTTTTGAAGAATGGGGAAAGGATTTTAGGAATAGATAATCTATCATCAGGTTCAGAAAGAAATTTAAAAATTTTAAGAAAATATAAAAATTTTGAATTTTTAAAGAAAGATGTTTCAAAAAATATAAAAATAGAGTATAAAAATATAGATAAAATTTTTCATCTCGCTTCGATGGCTTCACCAAAGTTTTATCAGAGATACCCTATAGAAACATTGAAAACTAACTTTACGGGAACTTTGAATATGCTCGAAGTTGCTAAAAAAAGCGGGGCAAAATTTATTTTTTCTTCAACTTCTGAAATATATGGCGACCCACTTGTTCATCCTCAGAACGAGAATTATTGGGGTAATGTTAACCCAATTGGAATCAGGGCTTGTTATGATGAGGGGAAAAGAGTAGCTGAAACCTTGACTTTTGAATATTTTAGAAATTTTAAAATTAAAATTAAAGTTTGCAGGATATTCAACACTTTTGGTGAATTCATGTCAAAAGATGATGGAAGGGTAGTATCAAATTTTATAGTTCAGGCATTAAAAGATGATTATATAACTGTTTATGGAGATGGTAACCAAACCAGATCCTTTTGTTATATAGATGATCTTTTGAGAGGGATAATAAGTTTGAGTGAGAGCAAAGATGATTTTACAGGGCCTGTAAACCTTGGTTCAGATGAAGAGATCAGAGTAATAGATCTTGCAAATATAGTTATAAAATTGACAGGATCAAAATCGAAAATAATTTTCAAAGATTTACCTAAAGATGATCCTGTTAAAAGAAAACCTGATCTTTCTCTTGCAAAAAAAGTTTTAAAATATAAAAACAATATTCCTATAGAAGTTGGGATTTTAAAAACTATTGAATATTTTAGAGGTGTTTTATGATAAAGGTTGGTCTTGTTGGGTGTGGAAGAATATCTGAAAAACATTTTGAAGTTTATGAGAATTTTAAAGATAGGATAAAATTGGTTTCAGTTTGTGATATAGTTTTAGAGAAAGCCAAAAAAGTTTCTGAAAGATTTTCTGTTCCATACTACAAAAATTTAGAAGATATGATTTCAAAAGAGAGTATGGATCTACTTGCAATATGTACTCCTTCAGGTTTACATCCAGTTCATGGTATTATGGCAGCAAAAAAAAGGATAAATGTTTTAACTGAAAAACCTATGGCTGTTAATCTAAAAGATGCAGATAAACTCATTTCCGAATGCAAAAAAAATAAGGTGAAACTTTTTGTTGTAAAGCAAAACAGGTTGAATCCGACTATACAACTTTTAAAAAGAGCTATAGAGAAGAATAGATTTGAAAAAATATATTTTATTAACTCAACGGTATTCTGGAATAGACCTCAGGAATATTATGATCAGGCTAAATGGAGGGGAACTTGGAAATATGATGGAGGTGCATTTTTAAATCAAGCTTCCCATTATGTTGATCTTATGGTCTGGCTCGGTGGAGAAGTAAAAGAGGTAGTTTCAATAACAGCAAGACTTGCAAGAAAAATAGAAGCTGAAGATTCCGGCGGAGCAGTTCTAAGGTACAAAAATGGGGCTTTAGGTGTTTTACAGGTAACAATGCTTACATATCCAAGAAATTATGAAGGATCAATAACAGTTATTGGAGAAAAGGGAACAGTTAAAGTCGGGGGAACAGCCCTAAACAGAATAGAAAAATGGGAATTCGAAAAATATGACGATGACGATTCATTGGTCGAGAAGGTCAACTATATTCCCAAAAATGTTTATGGAGAAGGTCATTTCGCATACTATGATAATGTTTTAAATTCACTTGAAGAAAAGGGTTTCCCTTTAACTGATGGAGATGAGGGAAGAAAATCTTTAGAGCTTATTATGGCTATATATGAAGCTTCCAAAAATGGAAAAAAAATTTTTCTGAAAAAAAGGTAATATGAATATTCCCCTATCAGGCTTATATTTAAAAGGTAATGAAAAAAAGTATGTTGACAGGTTACTTAAACAAGGTAACCTTAGTATGGGAGAGTTCACAGAAAAATTTGAAAATATCTTTAAGGATTACATTGGAAGAAAATTCGCTCTCGTAGTTTCATCTGGAACCGCTGGTTTATTCTTACTTTTGAAGGGTTCTGGAATAAAAGATGGTGATGAGATTATAACTACTCCATTTTCTTTTATAGCATCTTCAAATGTTATACTCCACTCTAACGCGATACCAATTTTTGTTGATATTGATGAAAAAACTTTTTGTATATCTCCTGTTCTTATAGAGGAGAAGATAAAAAAAGATTATAAAAGGAAAGGTAAAAATATAGTTAACAAAAAGAGTGGGAAAATATTGAAAGGGATTCTTTCTGTTGATATTCTTGGAAACATCTGCGACTATGAAAAATTGGAAGATTTGTGTAAAGATTACAACCTTACACTTTTTGAGGATTCGTCAGAATCTCTTGGAAGTGAAATTAATGGGAAAAAATCTGGAGTTTTTGGTAAAGGTTCTGTTTTTGCCTTCTATCCTAACAAACAGATAACTACAGGTGAGGGAGGAATTATATTAACAGATGATGAAAAACTATATTTTTATATGAAAGCTTTGAGAAACCAAGGGAGAGTTGAAGGTGATCCAAATTACATCCATAGGTATCTTGGATACAATTTTAGGGTTAGTGATATAAACTCTGCTATAGGTTTGGGGCAGATGGAAATTCTGGATAAAATTTTGAAAAAAAGGAATAATGTAGCAAAAAGATATTATAAAATTTTGAAAAATATTGATGGTATTAAGTTACCTTTAATTCTTGAAGGTCAAAAAAATTCATGGTTTCTTTTTTACATTCTTGTTGATAAAAAAATCAGGGATAATTTTATAGATTTTTTGAACAGAAATGGTGTATCTTCAAAAAGGTATTTCTATCCAATTCATCTCCAACCATTCTATAAAAGTCAATTTGGTTATAAAAAAGGAGATTTCCCTATAAGCGAAAAAATATCGGGTCAATTGGTTGCAATACCTTTTTACACAGATATGAAATATGGAGAGCAGTTATATGTTTATGAAAAGATTGAAGAATTTTTTGAAAGAGAAGCTTTTTAGGCCGAATTATTTTAAAAGGGCTATCTTTTTTGTACTTTTTGATTTTATATTCTTTACATTTTCATATTTTATTTCTTTCAGTATCAGATTCAGTATCGGTGAAGTTTTTTCGAATTTTAATCTTTATAAAAATTTTTTTCCGATATTTATCCTTTCAAAAATTTTGTTCCTTTTGATTTTTGATATATACTCTTTCAACTGGAGATACTTTTCTTTCAACGATGCTTTGAAAGTAGTTTTTTCTTTGACATTATCTCAAGTGATCTCCTTCTATATATCACTTATTTTTCTTAAACAAGAGATCCTATCTTTTTTACCAAGGTCAGTATTCTTCCTTGATTATTTTCTTTCCCTATGGTTTCTATTGACTTTAAGAAGTTTAAAAAGAGTTTATCTCTCTTTTCAAGGAAAAAAGGATATTGAAAAAAGAAAAAAGCTAATTATTTATGGAGCAGGTGATGCAGGTGAACAGATAGTAAGAGATATGTTATCGAGGAAGAGTGATTACAATCCCATACTTTTTATAGATGATGATCCAAATAAAAAAGGAAATACTATCCATGGTCTAAAAGTTGTTGGTGGTATTGATACTATAAAAAGTGTTATGAAAGAGAATGATTGTTATTCTGTTCTAATAGCTATTCCATCTATAGATAGCGAAAATCTGAGAAGAATTTTTCAGAGTTTAGAAAAAAATGGATGTAAAGAGATAAAGATTCTTCCATCGGTTGATAGTATTGTGGATGGTAAAGTCTCTTCGAAAGATTTGAAAAATATAGATATAACTGACCTTCTTGGAAGGGAAAAAGTCTCTTATGATATTGAGTTTATATGCGAATATTTAAAAGGTGAAAATGTTCTTATAACTGGAGCTGCTGGGTCTATAGGGAGTGAGATTGTTAATCAGGTTATTAAATTCAACGCATCTAAAGTTTATGCTCTCGATATTAACGAAACTGAACTTTTTTACTTGAAAGAAAGGATAAAAAGAAAATATTCAAAAGATATAGATGTGGTTTTTGCTGATGTTAGGGATTTTTATCTTATTGAAAAACTTATCGAAAATGAAAAGATCTCTTTTGTTTTTCATACAGCTGCATTAAAACATGTTCCTATATGCGAATTATTTCCATATGAGGCAGTAAAAACAAACATTCTTGGAACTTTCAACCTTGTAAAAGCATCCAAGGGAAAGGTGAAAAGTTTCCTTTACATATCAACAGATAAAGTTGTAAATCCAAAATCTGTAATGGGTGCTACAAAAAGGATAGGTGAAATAATTGTTACCTCCCAAAAGGATCCTGTGACAAAATTTTTTGCTGTCAGGTTTGGAAATGTTTTGGGTTCAAGAGGTAGTGTTATCCCAATTTTCGAAGAGCAGATAAAAAATGGAGGTCCTTTAACAGTTACGGACAAGAATATGACGAGATATTTCATGACAATACAAGAAGCGGTGACATTATGCCTTGAAGCAACTGGAATCGCCGAAGGTGGAGAAACTTTCATGCTTGATATGGGGAAACCTGTTAAAATTAACGATGTTGCTGAAAATATTATCAGAATGTATGGATACATACCACACAAAGATATAAAAATCGTTTATACTGGAATAAGGAAAGGTGAAAAACTTCATGAGGAACTTCATGGTGAAGAGGATAAAATAGAAAAAACCAGATTTGAAAAGATTTATAAACTGGTAGATTGTAACGATAGAATTGAAGAGAAAAATGTTGAAAAGATGGTAGAGGATTTTAAAGGTTCTAACGGAAAAGTTGTCGATATTTTAAAATTTTATATAAAAGATTTCAAATATGAGTGAAATAGAGATATTAGGAGTTTCAGCATTATTTCATGATTCTTCAGTTACATATATAAAGGATAGTAAGGTTGTTGCTGCTCTCCAAGAGGAAAGATTTTCAAAAATAAAGTTCGACGAGAGGTCACCTGAACTCTCTATAGATGCACTCGTGAAAAATTTCGATTTTGATCCTAAAAATTTAACAGCACTTGTTTTTTATGATAAACCGATTTTAAAATTCGAAAGGATAATTGAAAATTTAATATACACTTCTCCAAAAAATTTTCAGTTCGCTTTCAACTCTTTACCTATCTGGCTTAAAGATAAACTCTACACTGAATCTAAACTTAGAAAACTTGTAAAAGGTGATTACAAAATTTTTTATGTTCCACATCATATTTCTCATATCTCTTCATCATTTTATCCATCAGATCTTGACAGGGCAGCGTTCATTGTCAATGATGGAGTTGGAGAATGGGAAACAACCACAATAGGTGTTGTTGATGATAAAAAAATAAATATTATCTATTCTATAGATTATCCACATTCTTTAGGGATGTTCTATTCGACATTCACTTACCTTGCTGGTTTTAAGGTTAACTCTGGGGAATACAAACTTATGGGTTTAGCTCCCTATGGTTTGCCGAGATATGTCTCTTTGATAAAAGAGAATCTTATCGATATAAAGGAGGATGGCTCATATAGATTAAACATGAAATTTTTTGATTACCAAAACGGTTTAAGAATGTGTGGTAAAAGGATGGAACAACTTTTTGGTGTAAAAATAAGGAAAGATAGTGAACCATTAAATGAGAAGTATGCTGATATAGCATCATCAGTTCAAGTTGTTTTAGAAGAGATTTTGATAAAAATGGCTTTGAGATTAAAAAAAGAGAGTAAAGAAAAAAATTTGATAATAGGTGGTGGAGTAGGCTTAAACTGTGTTGCTAATTCTAAAGTTCTTGAAGCATATCAGCCTGAAAAATTTTTCATCCAGCCAGCTTCAGGGGATGCGGGAGGCTCTCTCGGTGCTGCTCTGTATGTCGCGAACAGGTATTATGGATTGAATATAAGAAACTGTCAGAACTATTCTTTTTTGGGAACAGAATATTCAGATGAACAGATAGAGGAGAGTTTAAAAAAGTTAAATGGAGTTTATAAAAAGATAAACTTTCCAGAAATAGTTGCATCTGAAGAGATAATTAAGAAAAAAGTTGTAGGTTGGTTCCAAGGTAAGATGGAGTATGGACCAAGAGCGTTGGGGAACAGAAGTATCTTGGGAGATCCAACAGATCCTGAAATGCAGAGGATAATGAACCTTAAAATAAAATTCAGAGAATCCTTCAGACCTCTTGCTCCAGCAGTACTTGAAGACAAGTTTGATCTTATTTTTAAAAAAGGATATCCAACATTCTATATGTTAACGGTATGTGAGATCAAGGATGAATTTAAGAATACTCATGAACTGATAAAACATGATTTTAAAATTTTAAGAAAAAGTATAACACAGTTCCCATCGGTTGTTCATTCTGATTTTACATCAAGGGTTCAACTTGTAAGCAAAGAGAGTAATCCTCTTTTTTACACTCTTATAAACCATTTTTATGAAAAAACTGGATGCCCTATGGTTATAAACACTTCCTTTAATGTCAGAGGTCAACCTATAGTTGAAAGTCCTGAGGATGCTTTTAAAACATTTATAGAAACAGATATTGATGTTTTGATTATAGGTAATTTCATTTTGAGAAAAGAGGAACAGGTAAGAAAAAGGGGAGATTTTAAAATTGAAAAAAGAAACGATTGAAAGGTTAAAACTGCTTCAAGTTGTTTTATTATTTTTGATCCTATCTTTCATTTTTAGAAAGATTTTTTTAGTGAAAATCATTTTTATATCCTTATTCTTTTTTTCTCTATTACTTTTTATCTTTTTACCTGAAAAGTTAAAGAGAGTTAAAAATTTTACCGATAAATTTTTTGAAATTATAACTCTGGTCTTTACCTTCTTGATAATAGTTTTTCTTTATTATATAATTTTTTTAATGTTTAAACCAATTCTTTTTATTATGGATAAAAGGTTTTTCAGAAAAATTGATAAAAATTTAAAAACTTATTATAACAAAAATTCTGATAACGAATTTGATATTGAGGAGCCTTTTTAAATGGGAGTTTTAAAAACTTTAAAATCTTTGGCAAAATTTTTGATTAAAAAGAAAAAATACTGGTTGTTGCCTTTGATTATAATAATTTTACTTTTAGGTATTCTTATATTCGTATTCTCATCATCAACAATTTCACCATTCATTTATACTATCTTTTAATCTGTTTCATCAAAGAAAATAGGTTTATATCTGTTTTTTTTAACTTTTATTCTTTTTCCGTAGATCAGTTCTGCTTGATCTGCTCTGATACCTATTTCAGGTCTTAAAAGAATTGTATTTTGGGGAGTCAGAATTTCACCGCTTTTAAGTTCATCTTTTGAGAATAGTGATTTTCTAATGAACTTTCTAATTTTGTCCTCACGGGGTGTTATCTTTCTAATATCTTTCCCCAAAGCTTTTTTTGTTTCTGATAAAATTTCAACCATACTTTTAAACTCTTTAAAATCGAGTGAAGATTTGTGATCTGGACCGGGTAAATTTTTATCAAGTGTGAAATGCTTCTCTATAACTGTTGCACCAAGTATATAAGCGATTGATGGTGTAAATATTGAAGTGGTATGATCTGAAAAACCGATAGGACAGTTATATTTTTTAATCATCTTCTTTATAAAGTTAAGGTTCAGCGAATCTATATCAGCTGGATATTCAGATATACAATGTAAAAGAACAAGTTTTTTATTTATAGGGTATACAGTTTTATATATCCTATCTATCTCACCTTCTGTGCAACAACCTGTAGATATAAGTAGAGTTTTTTTCGTTTTCGCAACTTTTTTGAGAAAAGGTAAATTGTTAGCCTCTCCTGAACCTATTTTTATAGCTGGTAAATTCAAAGACATCAAAAATTTTAAGGAATCCTCCTCGTCTGGGGTTGAAAGAAAAATTATATCATTTTTAACAGCATATTCTTTCAGTTCTATAAAATCTTTTTCTGAAAGTTCAAGATCCTTTATCATTTTGAAAAAATCTTCAGTTTTGCTATTCTTTATCACCAACTTTTCGGTTTTATATGTTTGAAATTTTATAGCATCTGCGCCAGCTTCTTTTGCTTTTACTATCAGTTCTTTTGCAAGATTTATATCCCCGTTATGGTTAACACCGCCTTCAGCAATTATAAAAATTTCACCTTTTTTTATAACCTTATTTTTGATTTTTACTATCATAAATCTCCCTTATCCTTTTTAAAATTTTTTCCTCATCGTTAAAATACATACTTTTGTTTGTCAGATAAATAAAATCGGTAATTTCTATAAAATTTTTAGGTGGTTGGAAATTTTTCGCCTCCCTTTTATTTTTGAACTCAACCTCAACTATTTTAACTCCTTTGTATCTTTCGGTAAAACTATCAAGCATAGCCTTAAAACCATCCATGATGAATTCTTTTCTGATCTTTTTTAAAACTTTTTCATCATTTTTTAAAAAAGAGTAAATTTTTTTGTTAAAATCCAGTTTTATTTCAAACTCATACCTTTCAACTCCTTTTCCTCTCTTTAAAGTCAGATAAATATCTTTCTTATTCTCAATCCTAATTCTTACGATTTCTTTTTTCAGAAAAGGATATTTGAACAAGTTTTCTTTTATCGGCTCAATATCAATTAAATTTTTTAAGTTATAGTAACCTTGGATTATCCTTATCTTTTTTGTGAATTTTTCATTTTTTAAAGATCCCTTTTTTATAAGGAATCTTCTTTCAACCTCTTTTTTAAACATTTTAAAATTATACATTCTTGAAAAAACCAATCAAGTATTGAAATTGATTAAAATGAATATATAATGAAAAAATGGAATATAAACTATTTATTAAGTGTATTTTCGATAGGACTGACGCTGTTGAAAAAAATTTTTTTGAACAAGTTTTTAATGCAACAAATATTGATATCTATACTCTAAAACAAAAGTTCGTAGGTAAGGGATGGGCGATTTTAAAAAAATCTGAAGATGAAGAAGAAATAATAAAAATAAAAAATGGTTTGGATTCTCTGAAAATAGAATCCGTTATACTTTCAGATAGTGATATCTTTTCATACAAAATTATCGATGTATCATCCATAAGACAGGTTGATGATTACAATATTAAATTTCTTTCAGGAAATGATGAAATAACGATATCAAAAAATGATACGATTTTTTTCGTTGCCGGGATAGATAAAAAAAGGATGGAGAATGTAAATTTAAAGAAACTTCTACTGGAAAACAATTTTGTGTTTTATATTTTTACCAAGAGTAATGAACTCATAATAAGGTGCGAACATGAAAAGTTAAACTATAAAGAAATTAAAAACTTTTCTAAATATTCCAAAAGTGAGAATTTTTTTAAACTCTATAATAGTTTAAAGGAATTTTCGCAAAATTTTGTTGAGGATCTTAACTATTCTGAAAATTATGTTGAGGATCTTTTTTTTGATTTAAAAACTTATTCAGTTATTTCATCTTTACTTTTTAAAAACGGTTTATATTCATTTTCATACAATAAAAATTTTGTTAACAAAGATAGAGAATCTGATATAAACAGTTTAGTTTACGAATTCAATTATAATATTTATAAACCTCAGGATATCATCTTCAAAAAAAAGAGTATATCGATAAACAGGTTCAATTTGCTTGAAATATTCTTTATTCCATTTGGAATAATATTTTTTGGTTTACTTATATTTATAAGAGTAGGAATGTTGAATATTTCATCCTATCTTTTCCTTTTGGGATCAATCTACTATATTTTTTACTTTTTTAAAGTTTTGAAATTAAAAGTTTTTCTCGAATCCATACCATTTTCGAAGTTGGAATCGATAAGTGTGGGATTAAATGAAATCAAAGGTTTCATAACTGATGATTATTCTATTCCATCTCCCATATCTGGAACAAGGTGTGTCTATTTCCAGTACAAAAAGTACAGAAAGGTTAAAGATAGTGAAGGTAAAACAAAATGGCAACTTGAGCATATAGGAGAATACTTACCTGAAAAATTTATAGTTCAGGATGATGAAGGGAACAGGATATCTGTAAAAACTAACAATGCGACATTCAATTTGAAGAACAAAACTGTATATACAAGAACTTTTTATAAATTTTTTTCAGTAGAGGATTCAAATGATGTAAAATATGAAGAGGAAATATTGCCTGTGATGAGTGAGGTCTTTGTTGTTGGTTCTGTAGTAAATAAAGACTATTACAAGGAAAAAAATGATTATATTAAAAACAAAAAGCTTGATAGAGATTATATGAAGAATTTTGATTATAATAAAGATGATGTGATAGATCAGGATGAATGGGAGAGTGCAAAAGTAAACATTGAGAAAGAATTTGAAAGAAAAGTCAACCAGAGAAAAGAGACTGACAGTCTTGAGATAGTTTTTTCAAAAGATGATAAAATCCTTTTTATTTCAGATATAAGTGAAAAGACCTTTTTGAAGTATTCCAACATATTTCTTATATCTTCCTTACTTATGGCTGTAATACTTATAGTTTTAATCTTTATTTTTGGAGGTTTTTAATGATTTTAATAATTTTGATTGCGATTGTTATTTTTTTAATCATTACTTTTGTTATCCTTTACAACGATCTTGTTTTTTTAAAAAATAGAATTTTTCAATCCCTTTCAAATATAGATGTTCTTTTAAAACAGAGAAACGATGAGTTGACAAACCTTATAGAAGTAGTTAAAGGTTATGCATCCTATGAACAGGAAACATTGTCTAAAATAATAAAAATTAGAAGTGGTTATTCTGATGAAATGGGTGTGAATGAGAAATCAGAATTCAACAACAACCTTACCAAAGAGACAAAAAATCTTTTCGCACTTGCGGAGAAGTATCCAGAATTAAAAGCCAATGAAAATTTTTTGAACCTTCAGAAAAGGATCACAACAATTGAAAACCACATTGCCGATAGAAGGGAAAATTATAACTGGTGTGTCACAAATTTTAATACGAAAATTGAACAGTTTCCTTATAGTATAATTTCTTCAATTTTTAATTTTAAAAAGTATCCCTTGTTCAAGAAGTGAATTTCCCTTTCAACTGTCCACAAGCTCCAGAAATGTCTTTCCCCTTGCTTCTTCTTATTGAAACTGCATCTTCCAAAACTGACACTTTTCTATAAAATTCTTTTATCTCTTTTTCTGTTGGTTCCCTAAACTGGTCATCAGTTCTGTTGTATGGAATCAGGTTTAGTTTGCAGTCAAATTCTGAAAGGAATTTTAAAAGTGCTTCTATATCTTTTCCGCCATCATTGTATCCGGGAATTATAATATATTCGAATGTGATCCTCTTTTTCTTTACTTCTTGATATTTTTTTAGAACTTTTTTAAGTTGGGAAAGATTGTTTGTTTTTGTAACAGGCATAAGGTACTCTCTTTTTTCCTCTATAGCGCTGTTAAGTGAAATAGCAAGTTTTATCTGTAATGGGAATTCAATTATTTTTTCAATTCCTTCAACTATTCCGGCTGTTGAAAGAGTAATTTTTCTTGCACCGATCTTTATCCCTTTTTCTTCGTTGAAAATTTTTATAGCTTCAAAAACATTTGAATAGTTTAAAAGCGGTTCTCCCATTCCCATAAAAACTATGTTTGTTATCCTTTCAGGATTTAGATAATAGATTGTTGTGAACTCTTTAACTATCTCTTCTATTGAAAGATTCCTTCCATTTTTCTTACCTGTTGCACAGAATCTGCACTTCAAAGGGCACCCAGTTTGGGAGGACAAACAAACTGTTACCCTTTTATCCTCCTTCATAAAAACTGCTTCAATACTTTCATATTCTGAAATGTTGAAGAGGTATTTCTTTGTTTTATCGATTTTGGATATGAACTCTTTATAATCTGTAAAAAGGGATGTATCATAAAGATCTTTTAAAATTTCTCTATCTTTTAAAGAAATATCGGTCATTTTTGTAAAATCGTTAATTTTTTTACAATATATCCATTTGAATATCTGTTCCGCTTTAAAAGGCTTAAATCCCTTTTTCTCTATATCTTCTTTTAAATTTTTTAAAGTGAACCTATAAATTGATTCCATAAAAGATAGTTTAATTGTTTAAATGATAAAATCAATAGAAAAGAAAATTTTCTTGACTTTAAGAATAGTTAAAATATAATATAGGTTTAATGAATTGGAGGTTTAATAATGAAAGATTTTTTTGAAATAAGATGGCATGGAAGAGGCGGACAGGGGGCAAAAACTGTGGCTCTTTTATTCGCTGATTCAGCGCTGGCAACAGGGAAATATATTCAAGCTTTTCCAGAGTATGGACCAGAAAGGATGGGTGCACCTGTTCAATCTTTTAACAGGTTATCTGATAACAAAATATCTATCCATTCCCCAATAAAAAATCCTGATGTTGTTGTTGTCCTTGACCAATCTCTTATGGATACAGTTGATACTACATCAGGTATGGAGAATGGTGGAACAATTATAATAAACACTGTAAAAAAACCATCTGAGATTAGGGAAAAATACAAGATAAATAAAAATATTAAAATTTTTACAGTTGATGCTTCAAAGATTTCATTGGAAGAGATAGGTGCTAACAAACCGAACACACCGATGTTTGGAGCACTTGTGAAGGTAACAAAAATTCTTGATTTCGAAAGGATGTTGAAAGATACAGAAGAAAAAATGAAAAAGAAATTTGTGAATAAGCCGGAAGTAGTTGAAGGTAATATCAGAGCTATAAAAAGGGCTTATGAGGAGGTTGTTTCAGAATGAAAAAGAATTGGAAAGAAGTTGAAATCGCTCTTATAGTTAAAGGTGGAACAGCCGAAGAGTTCAAAACAGGTGATTGGAGATCTGAAAAACCTTTATATAAGAATGATAAATGTAAACAATGTTTACAATGTTGGCTTTTCTGTCCAGATTCATCAATAATTGTAAAAGATGGCAAGATGTTGGGAATCGATTACGACCATTGTAAAGGTTGTGGCATATGTAGTAAAGTTTGTCCATTTGATGCTATAGATATGGTAAAAGAAGAGAAATGATTTAAAGGAGAATAAAATGTCTAAAATAGTAGCAAAAACAGGTAATGAGGCAATGGCTGAAGCTATGAGGCAGATAAATCCAGATGTTGTTGCTGCCTATCCTATAACACCTGCTACGGAGATAGTTCAAATATTTTCATCTTTTGTGAGTAACGGAGAGGTTGATACAGTTTTTGTTCCAACAGAATCAGAACATTCTGCAATTTCAGCCTGTGTTGGTGCTGCAGCTGCCGGAGCAAGGGTTATGACTGGAACATCCTCTCAAGGACTTGCTTTGATGCACGAGATACTTTTTATAGCTGGTGGTTTAAGGTTGCCTATAGTTATATGTGAAGTTAATAGAGCTTTATCTGCTCCTATAAATATTCATTGTGATCATTCTGATACGATGGCTTCAAGGGATGCTGGATGGATACAAATATTTTCTGAAGATCCTCAGGAAGCTTACGATCAGACTATTCTTGCTATGAAACTTTCCGAACAACTTTTCATACCTTCGATGGTAACGACAGATGGTTTTATAATATCACATGCTATGCAGAGAGTTGAAATGTATGATGATAGAGAGGTTAAGGAATACCTTGGTGAACCTAAATCACCTTACAATCTTCTTGATCTTGACAATCCGATAACTGTAGGTCCACTCGCTTTACAGGATTATTATATGGAGATTAAGGTCCAGCAGGCAAACTTTATTAAGGAGTCAAAATCTAAGATAAAAGAAATCTTGAACGACTTCAATAAAAAGATGAAAAGGGATTACAGTGTTGTCGAAAAATATATGATGGATGATGCGGAGTTCTGTTTTGTTGCTTTGGGTTCAACAGCTGGAACTTTAAGGTATACTGTTGATAAATTAAGAAAAGAAGGGAAAAAGGTTGGATTGTTGAAAGTTAGATTTTATAGACCATTCTTTGAGGAGGATATAGTTGAAGCTTTGAAAAATATTAAAGGATGTGCGATTTTTGATAGAAGTGATATGTTCGCTGGTACAGGTGGTCATCTTTTCAACGATATAAAATCAGCACTCTATAACTCTTCTTCAAGACCATTTGTAAGAGATTATGTTTATGGTCTCGGTGGAAGAGATATCGATGTTGAGGACATTGAAAATGTTTATAATGACATAAAAGATTTTACAGAAAATCATGGTAAAGGTGAATCTGTAAAATATATAACTGTAAGAGAGTAGGAGTAAAAAATGGCTAATATAAAAGATTTAGCAAGTAAAGGAAATCTTTTCACCCCCGGACATAGAGCATGTGCAGGGTGTGGTGGAACAATAATTTTGAGACTTCTTTCCGCTGCTGCAGGTGAAAATAGTGTATTCGTTGGAGCAACAGGATGTATGGAGGTTGTTTCAACAATATACCCATACACTTCATGGAAAATCCCTTTTATGCATAATGCTTTTGAAAACTCAGCAGCAACTGCAAGTGGTATAGAGAGTGCTTACAGAGCTTTGAAGAAAAGAGGGAAGATAAATAAGGATATAAATATAATAGCGTTTGGTGGTGATGGTGGAACATACGATATAGGTTTGCAATCTTTATCTGGGGCTATGGAAAGGGGACATAAACTTCTTTATGTGTGTTACGATAATGGAGCCTACATGAACACAGGTATCCAGAGGTCTTCAGCAACACCTTTTGGAGCTAACACAACGACAAGTCCAGCTGGAAAAGAGATAAAAGGTAAGATGCAACATAGAAAGGATCTAACAGAAATAATGATAGCACACAACATCCCTTATGTTGCACAGGCATCAATATTCTATTGGAACGATTTTGTTGAAAAAGTTAAAAAAGCTTTAAAGGTTGATGGTCCCAGTTTTATAGATGTTCTTTCACCTTGTCCACTCGGATGGGGTTCAGAACCTTCAGCATCTGTTGAATTATCACAATTGGCTGTATCAACTCACTTTTGGAATGTTTTTGAGTACGAGAATGGAAAATATAAAGTAAATGTAAAACCTAAAGAGGAAAAACCTCTTGAGGAATTCCTTTTCAAACAGCAAAGGTTTAAACATCTTAAGAACAATCCAGAACTTGTTGAAGAGTTGAGAAGATATCTGAATGAAAAATATCAGAGTCTTCTAAAAAAAGAGGAATGTTCAAATAGATAGGAGGATTTTTGGGATATGAAAATCTGAGCATCTTTGAACAGGATTTCTGGGATATAAACAATTCTCTGAATAAATTGTTGACTTCTACAAACGCAACAGCTCTGCTTCTTGTAGATAAAGCTGGACAACTCATAACATCTGTTGGAAACATTTCGAATTTGGATCTTGTTTCCTTTGGTTCTCTTGCAGCAGCTGATTTTGCAGCAACGAGTCAACTTGCAATGCTTATTGGAGAAGATGAATTCACTGAACTCTTTCATCAGGGTAAACAGGAAAATATATATATTACAATAATTCTTTCAAGAATAATCCTTGTTGTGATTTTTGGTAAATCAACAAATCTTGGACTTATAAGGATAAGGATTAAAACTACCGTTACTGAACTTGAAAAGATTTTTACAAACATTTTTGCAAAACTGAACAGTAATTCTGAAAGGATGAGAGATACTTTCAATGAGGATTTTAAAAAGGCAGCGGAGAGTGAACTCGATGATCTGTTCAAGTAAAATTGGAGGATAATTTGTCAGTTATTAACTACTCATCAAGAGAAATTACATTTAAAATAGTTTACTATGGAACAGGTTTAGGGGGGAAAACAACAAATCTTAAAGTTATATATAACAAGATAAGTCCAGAAACAAGGGGAAAGATGATATCTCTTGCAACAGAAATGGATAGGACATTGTTTTTCGACTTTCTTCCTATGGATATTGGTTCAGTAAAAGGATTTAAAACAAAGTTTCAGCTTTACACTGTCCCAGGACAAATATATTACAATGCATCGAGAAAATTGATCTTGAAGGGAGTTGATGGGATAGTTTTTGTTGCTGATTCACAGATAGAAAGGTTTGAAGATAATATAGAGAGTGTTGATAACCTTCTTGAAAATCTTGCTGAACATAATCTAAAAATAGAAGATATACCTTTCGTTATGCAATACAACAAAAGGGATCTTCCAAACATTTCATCTATTGAAGATTTACAACAAGCTCTAAATCCTTGGAATGTCCCATACTTTGAAGCTGTTGCTACACAAGGGATAGGAGTTTTTGAAACCCTTAAGGCAGTTTCAAAAATGATACTTCAAAGGTTGTGATCAACCTTGGAATTTACTAACGACCTCTTTAAGTTTTCCAACTATTTCATATAGATGTTGAGCACTTGAAGCTAACTCTTCTATTGATGCACCCTGTTGCTCTATACTTGCTGCTATTTCCTCACTCGCTGAAGCGTTGGTTTCTGAAATTTTAACTACTTCATCGATCGTTGAACTGAACTCATCTATTACATCTTTAACATTCTTTATCTGATCTGAAATACTTTTACTGTTTTCTGCTATAGAAGAGATACTGTTACTTATATTTTCAAGAACTTCGGAAGTGTTTATTATAACCTCTTTACCTTCACTAAGAACCGTTTCATTCTCTCTACTTTGATTTATCAAGATCTCTATTGAATCTTTAATTTCTTTTATTATCGAATGGATAGAGAGAGCTGACTGTTGTGATTTTTCAGCAAGTTTTCTAATCTCTTCAGCAACTACCTGAAAACCTTTTCCATATTCTCCAGCTCTTGCAGCTTCTATAGATGCATTCAAAGATAGTATGTTCGTCCTGTTCGTGATAGATTCTATAGTATCGGTGATTATTGATATCTTTTCCTGTTTTTCATTTATGTCCTTAATCTTTTCATAAAGTTCATTTGAACTGTTTATTATAGTCTCAATTTTTTCAACAGCCTTTTTGGATAGTTCTTTACCTGTTAATGTAACCTGATTTATCTTTGATGAGAACTCTTCATTCATTTTTGTTTTTTCAAACGAAGTTTTGATATTATTTTTAGTTGATTCAGTTTTATTGAATACTTCTTCTATTTTTTTAGCTTGGTCAGATGAGTTCTGGGAAATTTCTTGAATGGTTGAAGTGATCTCTTCTGAAGAAGCTGTAAGTTCTTGTGATGAGGATGAGAGGATCTCTATATGTTCGTTAAGCTGATTTGTAACAAGGGAAACATCATTCTTTACGATGTAAAGCATATCGAGAACTTTGTTGAATTCCTCGATGAGATCGTTGATCTCTCTTTCAGCTTTAACAGTGATTTTACGATTTTCAATATTTCCTTTGCCTTGATTTATCTGCTCCATCTGGTTTGTTATCATCATGATAGGGTTTCTGATCCTTCTATAGAGAATAAGAATTACTATGAAAAAGAGGACGAGAGAAAATGCTATTATAAGAAGAGTTTGAAAGATTATTTTAAATATTGATTTCACATTCTCACTTCTTGATAACCCAACCAAAAAGACTCCGACAGGATACTTTTCCCCATTTTTTTCTGAAAATATTGGAGCATAGTATATATCCGTCAAAATATTCTTATCGAACTCTTTTATAACTGAAAATTCCTCAAGAGATCTTTTTGCTGTTTCTTTTGAAAAATCAATTTTATCTTTATCTTTTGCTTTCAAATAGGTGAAAATTTCAAAATTAGAATCAAGTATGAAAGCGAATTTGAAATCCTGAATTTTGGAGATATTTTTGAGTATCAGAAAGATATCTAAAGTATCATTATTTTCTATGTAGTTTGTTGATGAAACTGAATAGTTTTCTATAATAGTTTTAAAATAATTTTCAACATCTCTGTTATGTTTTGAAATATTGTTAAATTCGAGGAAAAAAAGAATAATAAAAAGGAAAGCGACATAAAAGGGAATAACGGTAGCGATAATTGTTGTTAAAAGACTTCTTCCATATTTTCTTTTTTTCATCTCAACTCCTTCTTTCAAGAATTCTCTTTATATCAAAAGATTGTGTATTTGGCAACTGTTGTGCGTTAACTTTTTTAAATTTTAAATTTTTAATAGTTTCAAAAAAATCGTTAATGTCATTTTTATCCATATAAATGAAGTCTAAAATCTTTTCTTTATCAACTTTACTTCTCATACCTCCAAGATTGAAAAGATCGAAAGAGATATTTTCAAATTTTTGCAAATTGTTTTTTAATAACTTGATGCTCTCTATTAGATAAATCGAAGAATTTTTATCGATAATCTTATCAACTTCGTTAATGTTAAAAATTAACAGGTTAATCTCAACAGGAAGCATATTCTTATAGATCTGTAACATATCTAAAGGTATAGAATCGTTTATGAGTATAATGTTTGATATAGTGAAAGTGGGTATCCATCCAGCTATTATCTGTCCATGTATCAATCTGTCATCAACCCTTAATATTTTCATCTTATACCTTTCCTTCCAACATCAATTATTTTTTCAAAAAGTTGTTCACCTTTCAGTTTATTCCTGTGAAGGAAAAAATCTATTACCATTGGAAGATTGTAGCCAAAAATGAGTGTTATACTGTTTTCTGAATTTTGTTTTATTCTGATAGCTGGAAGTGAAATGGATGAGCCGTAAAAATCAACGAAAATAAAAAATTCTTTATGTTCGGAATGTTTTTTAATTATATTTTCAAAATTTTTATATATCTCTTCATTTGAAAGATCTCTGTTAGAGATTACAGAATAGTTCTCCTGATTTCCGATTATACTTTCACAACTCTTAACAGTTTCGTAAGCGAAATCACCATGACCTGCAAATATTCCAAATATCATTCTTCATCCTCATCGAGTCTTGCCAATTTTTTTGCTTTCTCCTGCATCAGTTTTATAAGTGTAGCGTTGAATACTTTACTTGTATCGTAACCGGAAATTTTTAATAGATGGTTCAAAGCTACAACCTCTGCAATAACTGAAATATTCTTTCCGGGTAAGAGTGGTATCTTTACAAGAGGTATTTCAACACCGAGGATGTTTGATGTTTCCTCTTTTAGTCCTACCCTTTCAATGTCTGTATCAGGTTTCCACTCAATAAGGTTAATTTCAATTTCGATCCTTTTGTGTAACCTAACACCTCTAATACCAAAGATTTTGGCTATATCGAGTATTCCAACGCCTCTAACTTCCATATGGTACTGTATTGATGAATCTGGTGCGATACCTGTTCCCATAAGGATATATTCACCTCTTTTGTATATTTTTACCGCATCATCAGCTACCAGTCTATGTCCTCTGTCAACCAAGTCCAGCGCACATTCGCTTTTTCCTATTCCGCTTTTACCTGTAAGTAAAACTCCCACTCCATAAATATCAACGAGAGTTCCATGTTTTGTTACAGATTCTGCAAGTTTACTCGATAGGTAGAGAGAGAGTTTATTCGTGGTGCTGTATATAGATCTGTTACTTGTAATAACGGGAATATTTTTTTTGTTTGAAAAGATCTTTATGATTTTTGGGATTTTCTTTTCTGTTATAATAAAGAGGGCAGCACACCCTTTATCAAAAATTGAAGATAGAAAAAGTTTTCTTTTAGAACCGTTAAGGTTGTTAAAAAAATTTAGTTCAACATCTCCAGCAACAACTATTGAATTTTTTTGAATATGTTCTGTGTATCCAGCAAAAGCGAGTCCAGCGTTCACTACCTCTTTACTCTTTATCAAATTGTTCATTCCCAAAATTCCCGAAACAACGGTCAAAGATAGTTCTTCTTTGTTATCTTTAAAAAGATCTTCAACAGTCAATTCACTTTTATGTTTTGTTTCATCTGTCATGTTTTTTCTCCTCGAACTTTTTAAGTTGAGTTTTCATTTTATCTATAGCTTTATCTATCGATGTCATAAGATCATAAGATTCATCCGAAGAGACGAATCTATGTTTTTTAACATCAACATCGATTTCAACTTTATACCTTCTACCATTAAGTTCTATAATAACTTCACAATCCATAACGTTATGCTCAAATTTCTCTATATGTTTTAAAGATTCCTCAATAAAATTTTTAATCTCAGGTGAAATTTCCAAATGTTTTCCTGTGATTTTAATATTCATAAAACCTCCTTTTGAATGATTGTGTCATGTAAATATTCATTTTTTTCTTCAGGAAAATCTTTTACATAGTGTAAACCTCTCGATTCTTTTCTTTTCAAAGCTGAATTGATTATTATTTTGGAAACTATTAACATATTCCTTACTTCAAAATATTCGACATTATTATAGTTCTCAAGACTGAAGAAAGTTTCAGAAAGTATGTTTATCTGTTCGTCAGCCTCTTTTAAAGATTTTACGGTTTTTACTATAGAAACTTTTTTCCACATTATCTCTTTCAACTGTTTTCTAATTCCCATAAGAGTATTTTTTGTTTCATCATCAATTGGCCTTGGTTGGCTGTAAAAACCGGGAACTGTTGTTTCGAATGGTTCCTTCAATTTTTCTCTTACATCCCTGAAGGCGAGATCAGCAAAAACGAGGGCTTCTAAGAGTGAATTGGATGCCAATCTGTTTGCTCCATGAACACCTGTGCAAGCCACCTCTCCGATAGCATAGAGATTTTTTATTGAACTTCTTGCGTTTGTGTCTGTGCAAATACCTCCACAGGAATAGTGCGCTGCTGGAACAACAGGTATCGGTTCATAAGGAACATTTATATTCATCTGTTTACATTTCTCATATATTTTAGGAAACCTCTCCTTAAACTTCTTTTCTGTAAAAGGAGATAAATCGAGATATACAAAATCTTCACCTGTAAGTTTCAACTCTGTGTCTATCGCTCTTGCAACTATATCCCTTGGAGCCAAAGATTTTTTTTCACTGTATTTATGCATAAAAGGTCTATTGTCTTTCAGTTTTAAAAATGCTCCTTCACCTCTTACAGCTTCAGATATTAAAAAAGATCTTCCCATCTCTTCAGAATTGTATAGTGCTGTTGGATGGAACTGAAAGAATTCCATGTTTGCAATCTTTGCGTTGGCTAAGTATGAAATCGCTATTCCATCTCCAGTTGCTATCATAGGATTCGTTGTGAATTTGTAAACCTGACCGCATCCACCGGTTGCGATTACAACGAACTGTGAAAAGTATGGCTCAATCTCATTTTTTTCAACATCGAGAACATAGACTCCCTGGCATAGATTGTTCTCATCAACAATAAGGTCACATACGAAATGGTTCGTATGCATAAAAACATTGTTGTATGTTTTAATATTTTCTATCAATGTCTTTTCTATCTCATATCCTGTATAATCTCCCGCATGAACTATTCTTCTTCTTGAATGCCCTCCCTCTTTTCCGAGTTTGAATTTACCATTTTCATCAGTTTCAAATTTCGCTCCAAGTTCTTTTAACTCCATCACGAGTCTTGGACCATTGGTAACCATTATTTCAACAGCGTCCCTGTGAGATAAAAATCTTCCTGTTTCCAATGTGTCTTTTATATGTAGTTCAAAAGAATCATCATCCCCAAATACTGCTGAAATACCTCCCTGAGCATAGTTGGTGTTTGAATCCTCCATACTCTTTTTTGTAATAAGACAAACATTGTTAACATATGGTGCTATTTTGAATGCGAAAGTTAAACCTGCGATTCCTGAGCCAACAACTATAATATCAAAGTTTTTCATATCAATTTCTATAGAATTGTATTATATTGTAATCATCAATATAATTAGACCAATTCTGAGGTATATCCTCCTCAAGAACATTTGTATATATAAGTTCATATTTACCAAATCCTTTAATATCCATAAATATAAATTGCATCCCACCTTTAGAATAGTATATCCATGAATCATAATTTTTTGTTCCTTTACTCATAGGGACAAGAAGAGTTTCATCCGGTGGGCCATATTTCAAATAAATTCTTCCCCTTGCTGAAAGGTATCCATCCTCTCCACCTGAAGAGAAGTTTTTTCTGACATATTTTACTTTTGTTATGAATTCTTTCAAAGATTCCAATTTATCATTTGTCTTATCTTTATCCCTTCTTTCCCAGAAATTTATAAGGAAATTGTGTTTTGCTTTTTGATCTTTTAAGGAACGATATTGTGTTAACTCTGAAGGTGATGCTATATAATCGATTAAAGAGTAGTATTTCAATTCCTCTTCTGTGAGATTGTATTTGGATTCCTGACCAGAGTAAAGATTTGATAATTTTTCAAAATTCGTCGATGAAACAATTTCTTTGTCATCATATTTTATTTTTACATCCAATCTGTATTTCCCATCTTTAAAACCGAGTGTATTAAAAAAATTGTTAACTACAAAATCAAACTGTGGAGAGATTTTTTTGTCACCATTTATTATAGTAACAAGAGAATCATTTTCGTCGTAGATTAGATAATCGATAGTGTAGTCTTTGTTATGTAGATTATAAATTTCAAAATAAAGGTATATGAGCGGATTCACCAAAGTAAAGATTTTAGATGGGTTTGGAGTTACTGAATATCCATTCCTTGTAAATTTTCCTTCTAATGAATCTTTTTTTACTGTGTATCCTACAAGTATGTTTGATATTGATGGAATGTTATCATAGGGTTTTAAACTGATTGTATCAACCCTTGAGAATTCCTTCTTTGAAAAGGAATCAACAACTAAACTTCTAATCTCATACTTAGCAGGGGATAGTATGAATGAAGCCCTATCGAGAAGAAACATATCCCTGTGTAGCTGTTCTGACTGTGATATATAGGATTTTGAATTCCATTCATCGAATATTTCCTGTGATGTTTCAATATTTTTTACGAAAACTTTGAAGTGTAGTATTCCGGTATTCTTTCCATCAATATTTTTGTATGTTATATCTTTAGCATAGAATTGGATATCATAGAAAATCTGGTGTATGTTATCTTTTGCCTTAAAAGAAGTTATAGAAACATCATAGTTAGAAAAAATACTAATAGAAAATAGCAAAACAAACATAAATTTAAGAACCCTCATATTCACCTCAACTGTTCAAGATAATTTTGTAAAACATATTCACCGTAACCGTTAACATCAACAAAGATGAAATGTATATTGTTCGAATAATAATACCAGATCTCATATGGTTTACTATCCTTATCGAATGGATGTCTTTCTATCTCATCAGGTTTCCCATACATTATGTATATCTTTCCAAAATCTGTTCTGTAACCTTTTTTGTATCCGGAAAAATTTTTGTTCGAATAATTGTATCTTTCCATAAACTCAGAGTAAGATATATTTGTTGTAATGACAGGTTCAGAAATCTGTTTTATCCAGAATCTGTTCCATTCTTCTTCTCTTTTTTCTTTTGGAGCTTTTTTCAGTCTATCAAGTTCATCCCATTTCGCTATATAGGAGAGTGCATTCAGTATATCCTGAAATTCACTCTCTGAGTTCATAAAAGAAAATTTTATGAGAATATCCTTTGTCAGGAAGTTTGTAATCTTGTTATCTTCAATGTATTCAACTTTCAGTTTGTATTTCCCACCATAAAGTTCTTTAAAGATAAGAAGCGTATCATTTATTCCAAAAGATGGGAATTTATTTTTGTAAACTATCCTTTCTGTCTGATCAACTATCAATACATTGAAACTTCCTTTTTTTTCTTCTCTTTTTACAAGGTTTGTCTCAATTTTTATTGTATCTCTTGCGAAGAATGTACCATCTTTACCATTAAATATGGAAAAACTTTTCAGGTAATTACCTGTTTTGGGTACTTTGGGAATATCGAGTTTGAAAACAAAACTTTTAGATCTATCGGTCTGTTTATCAAAAATGTTTATCGATATTTTATTTGCTTGTTCTGGAACTTCAAAATTAAGGTTTCTGAATTTCAAAACTACTGTATCGAAAGATGATGGAAAAGTATCGAAACTGAAAGAAGTATCAACATTTCTTGTAACTATTGGATTATCATTATCTTTTAAAAAAGTAAAAGTTATACCGATTTTTGAAGTGAATTTTGAACTATCTTTCAAAAAAATTATATCCTTTGAAGGAATATCTATATTCAAACTCAAAGATGGTTTATCTATTGAATCTACATTTATCTCACTTATTATTATAGCATCCTCAAATGATGAAAAGAGATGTAAACTTGATAAAAAAAGAATAAAAAATAGTATTTTATTTTTCATATACGATCCTTTCCGCTATTTTTATACCGTTGAGAGCCGCACCTATCCTTAAATTGTCAGCTGTAACGATAAAATGAATCACATTATCTCTAAATTTATCTTTCCTTAGTCTTGAAACGAAAACCAAATTTGTTCCAGAAACAGAAATCGGATCAGTTTCAGGTAAAAGAATAAGGTATGGTGTTTTATTTATAACACTTTTTATCTTTGCAAGACTTACATTATTTTTGAACTCAACATTCACAACCTCTGTGTGTGAATTCACAACAGGTACTCTTACTGTTGTTGCTGAGATCTTGAGATCCTTTTTGTTTAAAATTTTTCTTGTTTCGTTTATAATCTTATTTTCCTCTTCACACCATTCTCCCTTAAAACTCCCTATATGTTGTATAAGGTTGTTGTAAAATATTGGAGAACCTTTTTTATTTTTACCTTTTGCTTGTTCAAAAAATGTAGATAAAGCATCCCTTCCAGCTCCGGAAATCGCCTGATATGTTGAGACATTTATAGAATCTATCTGTCCAAACTGTAACAAACTCTTCAAGACCAAAACGAGTTGTATTGTTGAACAGTTTGGATTCGCTATTAATTTCGTTGTTTTTTTTACATTTTCAAAATTTATTTCTGGAACGATTAGTGGAATATCCCTTTTCAATCTAAAAGCTGAGGAGTTATCTATAGATACAGTTTTAAAATCTTTAATTAAGGATATGTATTTTTTGGACTCTTCAGCAGATGTAGCGAAAAATGCTATATCTATATTTTGAAAAAGATTCTTATCAAACTCCCGTACAGTATAAATTTTACCTTTCACTTTCAACTTTAATCCAGCACTTTTTTGGGAAGAAAAAAGATACAACATGTTGAAAGGAAAATCCCTTTCCTCAAGAAGTTTTAAAAACTCAACTCCAACGAGTCCCGTCGCTCCGACGAGAGCTATGTTAGCTTTTTTATTTTGTAAGTTCAAATCTTTTTCCTGCCTCTTTAACAATTTTCTCTTTATAAGCTTTCTTTGTAACTATCGTGTAAGAAATTTTATTAGTAAAAATTCCAAAAACATCTTTGTCATATTTTGAAACGATATCGATTATATTTTTTATTATGTTTTTGTCTTCAGCTATCCCTTCACCTATGAATGAGATGAGAGATATATCACTGCTTATACTCAAAGAATTTGAAAAATTCTCAACTAAAGATAAAAGTTCATTGACCTTATCCTGTGATATGATTAATGAAATATTTTCCGGACTTTTTGTCATAAAAAGTTCAATCTTAAGATCCTTATCATTTATTTCATTCAACAATTTAACAAGTCCCATATCCTGAATTTTCATGTTCACCAAAGCGAGATCATCTTTAACACTTATACTGTTTACATTTGTGGATTCTATATTTTCAATATTTGTTACCATAGTACCTTCTCCTTCATTAAAAGATGATTTAACAACTATAGGTATATTGTATTTTTTCGCTATCTCAACAGATCTTGGATGTAGAACTTTTGAACCGAGATGTGACATTAAGAGCATCTGGTCATAAGGGATTTTATCTATTATTTTGGATTCTGGAACTATCCTTGGATCAACCCTGAAAACTCCATCAACATCAGTGTAGATTTCACATAGATCCGCTTTCAAAAATGCAGCTATAGCCACAGCGGTAGTATCTGATCCACCTCTTCCAAGTGTTGTAATCTCTTTTGTTGATGAAACACCTTGAAATCCTGCAACTATTGGAGTTATTCCGTTTGATAGAGCTTCGAGCAATCTTTCACCCTTAACAGTTATTATTTTTGCATCAGTATGTGTTGATGTTGTAATTATACCTACCTGAGAACCTGTGAAAGAGTAAGCTTTTATATCGAGAGAGTTTAAAGCCATTGAAAATAAAGCCATCGATATCCTTTCACCAGCAGTTAAAAGCATATCCATTTCTCTCTGATCAGGTGTTGAAGTTAAAGATTTAGCCATAGAAATAAGTTCGTTTGTCGTTTTTCCCATCGCAGAAACAACGACAACAACTTTGTTTCCAGCCTTTATATCAGAAGCTACTCTTTTTGCAAGATGTTTTATAAGATCACAGGTTGCGAGAGATGTTCCACCAAATTTTTTTACTATTAATGCCATTTATATTTTCATTCTTTTTATTTTTTCTATACCTCTATAAAAATCTTTTTCATTTAGAGTAATTGAAAATCTAACAAATCTGTCTCCATCCTTACCGAATCCAATTCCTGGTGTTGTCACTATACCTGCTTTCTGAAGTAAAAGTTTTGTGAAAGATAAAGAATCCATATTTTTTAAAGTTTTAGTGAATATATAGTAGGTTGAGACAGGTTTATGAAATTCAAAACCTTTAGAGTATAGATGCTCAGAAAGTATCTCCATCCTTTTTTTGAATATTTTAATGTTATTTTCTTTTATCTTTTCAATATTCTTTAAACCTGCAATGGACGCTTTTTGAATAGGTATGAAAACTCCGGAATCTGTATTAGTTTTGATCTTTTTAACCATCTCTATAATCTTTTGATTTCCAACCAAAAATCCTATTCTCCAACCTGTCATGTTGAAGACTTTTGAGAATGAATGGAATTCGCATGATAAATTTTTATCCCTGTCTGATTGTAAAAATGAAGGAGGTGGGGAATCATCGAAATATATTTCAGAATAAACATTATCGTTTAAAACCATAATATTTTTTTTAGCACATAGTTCATAGATTCTGTCATAGAATTCTTTTTTTACTTTTGCACCAGTAGGGTTGTTAGGATAATTTAAAAATAGGATTTTTGTTTTTTTATCTATTTTCTTTTCGATTTCGCTGATTTCTGGAACAAAATTGTTTTCAAATCTTATCTTATATTCTACCGGTTTTCCACCCTTAAGGATAGTTTGATTTTTATAGACTGGATAACATATTGAAGGGATTAAAACTTTATCGTTTCTGTTCAAAAACGCTTCAAGTGAATGGGCTATACCCTCTTTTGAACCTATAAGTACCAAAACCTCTTTTTCAGGATCAAGATTAACAGAGAATCTTTTTTTAAAGTATTCAGATATCTCCTTCTTTAGTTCTAAAATTCCATCGTATGGAGGGTATCTATGGTTTTCTGATTTTTTTACATTTTTTATCAACTCATCAACAATAATTTTTGGTGTCGGAATATCTGGATCTCCCACACCGAAATCTATTGGATCAGGTATACTTTTTTTCATCTTATCTATCTGATCGAATAGGTACAAAGGGAGTTTGTTAAGATTTTGAGAAAACATCCTATCTCCTTTTGATGTCTAAAAGAGAGTACAATCCTTCCTTTTTATCTATTAAAAATCTTATACTTTCTATAACTCCGTTTGCAAAAGTTTCCCTTGATAACGCTGAGTGGGAAATTTCTATAGTTTCACCGTTTCCTGAAATTATTATTTTATGGTAACCGTATATCTCTCCAATTCTTAGAGAGTGTATCCTTATCTCATCACCCCTTGGGAATGTTATATTTCCGTTCTTGTTTATATCCCTTTTTGTTAGTGCGGATATTTTTTCAGCTATCATCAACGCTGTTCCACTCGGAGCATCCTTTTTTTTGTTATGATGGTATTCAATAATCTCAATGTCCCTTTTTCTATCGTTTAAAATATCTTTCATGTTTTCCAAAATTTTCAATATAGAATTGATACCTGTTGACATATTTGAAGAATAGAGTATAGGAATATTTTTAGAATATTCTTTCATTTTTTTCATACTGTTTTCTGATAGTCCGGTTGTTCCTGCAACGAATGGAATCCTATGTGAAAAAGCGTATTCGAGAGAATTTAAAAATCCTTCCTCAGATGAGAAATCTATTATAATATCCATTTTGTAATTTTCAGAACTTTTAAGTTCTTTGATATTAAGTTTCCATTCCTCAATACCTAAAGCTAAACCAAGATCCATTCCAATAAATTCTGAACCGGATCTTTCAAAAGCTTCGGTTAAAACTATATCGCTTTCGTTAAGGATTTTATAACATATTATGCTGCCCATCTTTCCAGCACAGCCATTAACTCCAACTCTTATCATAATCTATTTATATCACAATATAGTTAAATAGTCAATACAACCTTTAATATTCTTGACTGTAATTCAATCTCTGTTAAAATACTTTTATGATAAATTTTGATCTTGTAGTTGAACTCATAAAATCTGACCTTAAAACAAAATATAAAAATTCAATTTTAGGATTTTTATGGATAATTTTTGAACCTTTGTTTCTGATGTTTATCATATATATAGTTTTTAACAGATTTATGAGATTCAACATGAAAAATTATCCTTTATTTATTCTTTCTGGAACAACCTTATGGAGATTTTTTGTTAACACTACATCACAATCTTTACATCTTTTTTACAGAAACAGAGAGTTGGTTTTAAAGGTAAAGATAGATAGATTAATTTTACCTTTATCACTTGTTATTTCAAACCTTATAATAACTTTCTTTGAATACCTGATATATATTATTTTCTATATAATTGTTACTAAATCTTTCCCTTTGGTTTTTCTTTCATTCATACCTTATATTATTGTTTTTTCATTTTTCCTTTTTGGCTTATCAACGATACTTTCAGTTACCTATGTTTTTTTCAGAGACATTAAAGCTGGTTGGGACATATTGGTTCAAGCTCTGTTTTTTCTTTGTCCAATATTTTATCCTTTCGAATATGTTCCTTACAAGTTTATCCATATTTATCTTTTAAATCCTGTGGCAGTATATATAATAGGAGTTCAGAATATTCTTTTCTATTCTACTTTCCCAGATACAACTGTTATGATAAATTCTCTCTTCTTTTCAATAATATTCTCACTTTTTGGATACCTTTTCTTCAACATTTTTGAGGATAGGATGGTAAAAAGTTTATGAACAGAAATTTTGTAGTTTCATTGAAAGATGTTTCCTTAACTTACTATCCAAACATAGGTTTTTTCAAAAAGAAGAAAATTGAAGCTTTAAAAAATATTTCTTTTGATGTTTCGAGAAATGAGTTTTTTTCTATAATAGGTGCCAACGGTTCAGGAAAAACAACTCTATTATCTATAGTTTCAAAAATTTTAAAACCTGATAAAGGTACTGTTAGAGTTTATGGAAATGTTTCTTCCTTTCTTGGTCTTGGAATAGGTTTCAATCCAGAACTTACTGGAAAGGAGAATATTTTTCTTTATGGAACCATTATGGGGTTTTCAAAAAAATACATAAGTTCGATAATAGATAAAATAATAGATTTTTCAGAACTTGAAAATTTTATAGATATGAAGGTCAAAGAGTATTCTACAGGTATGTATGTCAGGTTAGGTTTTTCTGTTGCTATATTCACAAAGCCTGAAATACTTATAATAGATGAGGTACTTGCAGTTGGAGATATTCATTTCCAAAGAAAATGTCTTGAAAAAGTTGAAAGTTTAAAAAATGAAGGGGTAACTATTCTTTTCGTTTCTCATGATATGGGAATGATCACAAGATTTTCAGATAGGGTAGCATTGCTTGATGAAGGGGAACTTGTAAAGTTAGGTGATCCGGAAGAGGTCGTATCTTCATATCTTTCCCGTAAGGAAAATGATCCTATTAAAAATTTTATTAGAAGGGGAAGCAGAGAGGTAGAGATAACAGATATAATATGTGAAAATGATATTTACTCTTTTTATGAAAGGAAAAATATAAGTTTTAAAATCAAATACAAAAAGAACGGAAAGGTTGAAAAAGCAATATTCGGTTTCGCTATAACCGATCAGTTTTCAAATGTTATATGTGGTCCAAACACTTACGATTATGAAGGGAAATATATTGATGTGAAAGATACAGGTGAATTATATTTTTCTTTTCAACCTTTGAATCTGAATCCTGGGAAATATTACATCTCTGTTGCTTTTTATGATATTTTTAATAGATTCCCTTACGATCATATAGATTTTGCTTCTTCATTTGAGGTTGTAGGTAACAGAAAAACACATTTAGGTTTTGTAAAGATACCTGTAAGTTGGAAATTATGAGTTTTTCAAATATCCTGCTATTTTCTTTAGTTCTTTTTAAAAATAAGGAGGGGAAATGAATGTTTTGATTTTGGGAAGTGGAGGTTTGCTTGGGAAATATCTGTCTGGGATTTTTGAAAAGAGTAACAGAGTTTTTAAACCATCGCATAGTGAGTTGAATATCTTAAATTATGAAGAGTTTCATTCTTTTATTAAGAAAAATAAAATAGAAGTTTGTATAAACTGTGCAGGTTTAACTAACATCTATTACTGTGAAAAGCACCCTGATGAAGCTTTGAAAGTGAACTCATACTCTCCCGCAGAAATGGCAAAGATTTCTAAGGAATTTGGTTGCAAATTCATTCATCTTTCAACTGGATTTGTTTTCAACGGGGAAAAGAAAACAGAGTATGTTGAAAGTGATCTTCCCGAACCAAAAACAGTTTACGGATTTTCGAAATACAAGGGGGAGATTCTGATACTTGAAAACAACCCTGACTCTTTGATAATAAGAACTGATGAGATTTTTGGGTATAGCAATTTTACACCAGGTCATAATGTTATAGGGTTCACGATAAAAAAGATACTTGAAGGAAAGGATGTTTCTTTATACAACATAACCACTTCACCAACATACGCTTTGGATCTCTCTTTGAAGATCGAAGAGATATTGAGAAAAAAAACTAACTTTTCAGGTATTTTGCATCTTGTTAATAAAGGTTTCGTTTCATATATAGATGTTGCAAAGTTTATAAAAGATTTTCTTAAAAAGGATGTAAAAATAAATGTAAGGAACGATGAACTTATTGAAAAGATTCCAAAAAATTGTGCTTTAAAAAGTGAAAAACTTGAAAATCTTGGTATAGAAATTATGCCAACATTTGAGGATGCTTTGAAAAGATCTATTAAAGAGTTCTTATGAAAAAAAATCTCTATATAGTTCAAATACTCAACTACAATGGGAGTTCATTTTTAAAGGATGTTTTTTTTGAATCTATAGGTTCCATTTTTAAACAGACATACAAAAATTATATAGTTCATCTTATAGACAACTGCTCAACAGATACATCTGTGGAAGATGTTCATAAGAATTTTCCCGCTGTTAAGGTAACAAGAGTTAACAAAAATCTTGGCTATGTTTCACATAATTTTGGACTCAAATATTTTCTTTACGCCCAAGCCGATATCCTTTTGGTTATGAACAACGATATAATCTTGGAAAAAGATTTTTTAGAAAAACTGGACCCAGTTTTTAATAGAAAGGATGTTGGTGCTGCAATGCCACTTATAAAATTCAACAGAAAAAAAGATATTATCAACTCAACTGGTCTTATTCTGAACCTCACCGGTTTTGCGAAGAACAGAGATTACGGTTTTGGCGATAATGTTGAAATAAAAAGTGATTCCAATATTTTTTTATCTGGTGGTTGTTTTGGAATAAAAAGGGAACTTTTAAAAAAGGTTTCACTTTTCGATTTTTCCTACTCTTCATTCTATGAGGATGCTGATCTTTCAGCAAGAATTTTAACTGAAACTGATTATAAAATTTCTTTTGTCAAAGATGCAGTATGTTACCATGAGTATTCTGGGAGTTTCAAAAATTTTTCAAAGAAGAAAGATTTTTTAATATTGAAAAATCAGTACCTTTTTCTTCTAAAATTTCTATCCTTCCCATATCTTTTAAAAGCAAAAATATACTTTCTGAAAACAAGATTTTTGAAAAGAAACCTTTTACATATAAAAATTTTTGTTTCTTTATTTTTACTTTTGCCCAAAATTTTATTTTTTAGGTTTAAAAGGAAATTTATCATAAAAGCAAAAAGGATAGAACATTTTCTTGAAAAAAGTTATAAACCTTTTCAAACTGAAGAAATTTTTGATGAAAGGGTAAATGTAGTTTCTACTTTTGAACAGATACCTTCTTTAAAAAGCTCAATAACTTTTGGAATAGATGATTTTTATATTGGAAGGGGATTCTCTTTTTTAGATAAAAATTTTCCTGTTGGTAGATACATTTTCTTTGAAGGTGAGATCTTTTTGGAAAGTAAGGAAGATTGTGAATATGTTCTTATATATTATCCTGAAAATCAGCAAGTTTACATTTATTACAACGGTTTTGAAATGGTTTCAAAAAGATCACCTTTCTATTTTAAGGTATCAAAAAGGAAAATAAATATTAAAATAAAAACTGAAGAAAAAGTAAAAATAACTTACATTGGAAGGAAGGATGGGTAAAAAAGTTTTACTCGTTTTCAACAGATTTTACCCTGTATTATCTGGTTCAGAAAAATTTTCAAAAATGATTTTTGATAACCTGAAAGAAAAAGGTTTTGATATTGATGTTTACACTTTAAGAGTATCTGACGATTCTTATAAATTTAACGATAGAAATTTGAAAAGGGAAGAGAATATAAAAGGTTCTACGATAAAAAGATTTTCTCTTATTGATTTTAGATACAAAAACAGAATTTTTAAATTTTTTGAAAATTATGGAATTTTAAAATACTATTCTTTGAACTTTAAAATAGTATCCCCATCTCTTCTTTACAACCTGAAAAAAAATATTCTAAAATATGATATTGTTATAACAGGTTTCTTACCTTTTACTTCAGTTGTTTATCCGGCACTTTACTATTCGAAAAAATATAAAAAAAAATCTATTTTCATTCCGCAAATACACTCAACTATTCCAAAAACTGAAAGATTCTCTTACGAATTTTTTCATCCATATTACAAAAGTTTGTATGAAATGGCAGATATTCTTGTGTGCTTAAACACGAATGAAAAAGAATATTTAAAAAATTTTGGAAATAAAGTTTTTTACCTTAACTCTTATATAGATATTCCTGAAAAAGTTTCAAAAGGTGGGAATGGCCTTTTCAACATACTAACTATTGGAACACAGAATTATGAAAAAGGTATACTAACAAGTTTAAATGCTGTAAAACTTTTATACTCAGAGTTCAAGAATATAAAGTTCACTATTGTTGGTAAAATGGATGAAAAATATTTAAGTATGGTAAAGGGAATGGATTTTATTGAATACCATCCATATGTTACAGATAAAGAAAAAGATGAACTCTTTTTAAAAACTGATATTTTTATTTTGCCTTCAATAGCAGAATCTTTTGGGATAGTTAGTGTTGAAGCTCATTCTTATGGTATTCCAACTATAAACTCTTACTGCTGGGGGTCAACTTATATTGTGAAGAATGGTTTAAACGGATACCTTGTTCCTTTTGGAGATTATCTTTTAACATACAACTATTTAAAACAACTATACATTAACCAACAGCTTAAGAAGAGATTATCTGAAAATGCAAGGAATATAGCTTTAAATGGGAGTGATCTCATCGATGGTTACAGTGAAGGGCGATTTGATAAAAAAAGGTTTAACAAACAGTTAGATAAAATTTTGGAGAATCTTTTATGAAGATTTTACATTATATAGATAGTTATAAAGATGATGGTGGTTCATCTTGTTTTGTAAAGGAACTCGCTTTGGTAGATGAAACTATTTTAACTACGAAATCAGATTTTGAGGATGGAAGAGTAAAAAAGGCTCTTTTAAAAGGAAATTTTTTGGATGAAGAAGATTTTTTCAAAAAAATTGATAAAGAAAAATTTGATCTTTTTTTACTTCATTCTTTAAAATTTTTAACTCCAAAAATTTTGAGTGAATTGAAAAAAAGAAATGTTAAGATAGGATATATTTCACATGATTATTATTCTATATGTGAAAGGGTTGTCCTGATAAATAACAGAAATATGTTATGCTCTGGTCCATATGGCAAGAACTGTATTTACTGTTATATGGATAAATACCTTTTTATTCCTATAACCAGACAGATAAGGGATCTTTTGTTCCCATTTCTTTCATTAGTTTTAAAAAGATTAAAATGGTATAAAGATAGAAAAAATTTTTTTGATGAAATTTTTACATTTATCGATAGAATAATTTACCCTTCAAAAAAATCTTTTGATATAACTGACAGATTTTTAAAACAAAAAGAGAAAAGTGTAATTATAAACAATTTTCAAAAAGATATTGATTGTGAAAAAAGGGAAAAAGGAGACTATCCTGTGTTTGCTTTCGTAGGACATTCATCTTACCACAAAGGTCTTCAAACTATCCTGAAAGCTTTTAAAATTCTTAAGAATGAAAATATAAAACTTCTTCTGTATGGAAATATCAAAATAAAAAATAAAGATAAAAGGATAGTTATAAAAGGGAAATTCAAAAGTGAAAAAATAGATGAGGTTTTAAAAAGTTTCGATGTTCTTATTTTTCCTTCAATTTGGCCTGAAACTTCCGGAAGGGTTATATTTGAGGGTGCCAAATGTGGTAAAGTTATAATATCCTCAAATCTGACAGCAGCGAAGGAGTTACTTAAAGGTTATCCAAAACTTTTTATTTTTGAAAATAGAAACCATTTGGATTTGAAGTCTGTTATTGAAAAAGTTCTTAAAGATTGGGGAAAGATTGATATGAATTTAAAATATTCAAAATTTTATTCTGTTGAAATTTATAGAAACAAATTGGAAGATCTGTTTTTAGAAGGTCGAAAATAGATAGCCAAAATAATAAAATTCTCCCAAATATTATTTTTTAGATTTTTGAAAAATTTCTAATTTTAATCATTGGATTTTTCGAAAGAGAATAATATTAAAGGTTTTTGGAGACTAACTACCTGTATAAAGTTATCTCTATCCTTCTATTCTTTAACCTGTTGTCTTTCGTTTCGTTGTCGAAAAGATTCATGGTCTCTCCAAAACCTTTAATAGATATTCTCTCCTCTTCAATACCTTTCTCCAAAAAATATTCCCTAACCGTCTCGCACCTTTTTTCTGACAGTTTTAAATTTTCGGAAGCTTTTCCAGAGTCATCTGTAAAAGAATGGATCTTTATTTTTAAAGATGGATAATCTTTTAAAATATTAACTATTCTATCAAGTTCTTCAAAAGAATTTTTTTCTAAAATAAAACTGTTATTTTTAAATTTCACCGAACTCAAATTTTTTGTAATGTTTCCATTACCATTCACTATATATATATCAGGGAATGTATCACAATCTTCAGTTAAATTTATTTCTCTTAACACAGGTAAATAATCACCATAAGGATAAATCTGTAAGGTGCAAAGGCCTACAAAACCGCTTATCCTGAATATCCCTGTTAAAGAATCGTAATCGCAATCGTAATAGTTCTTGCAATTTGTCGCATCAAAATAAAAAGGAATAGGTTTTGAATTCTCAAAATCTAAAATTTTACCTTTTAACTCAACCTTTTTTCCAACAGGTTTCAGTTGAAATATTTTAACTGTAGTTGAATCCTTAAAAATTTTTACACTATCTTCGAAAGGTTCCATCTCATCGGATAACAATTTTACTTTGTATTTCCCCTCTTTTAATTTAATCTTTTTGTTCCCATCTTCAATAAAGAATTTTTCTTTACCTATTAAAATCAAAGCATCCAATTCAGAACCATCCTCTAAACAGAAAACATTAGCAACCAAAAATCCTTCATGCTTTTTGAAATTGAGAAAACTTTTTGGGGAAGAAGAATTTGAAAATAAACAACCCCCTCTATAATTATAAATCCCCTTTATAAATTCTATCTCCCCCACCCCCTTCCCGAAAACAAGTAAAGAGGAAAAATGAAAAAAGATTAAAAAGATATTGATTATTCTTTTCATTCTGTAAAAATTATATAATTTTTTTTTGTTTTGTCAATATCATTTTTTTATTTTACCAAAAAAAAGAAATTTTTACATTTTCCAAATTTTTGTTGACAATTTATAGATTTTTAATATAATACGATAAAAAATTAACCAAAGTGAGGTGATTTTAATGCCAGGAGTAAAAGTAAGAGAAGGTGAATCTTTTGATGGAGCGTTGAAAAGGTTCAAAAGATTGTGTGAAAAAGCTGGAATTTTAAGTGAGATTAAAAAACATCAATTCTATGAAAAACCTAGTGAAATAAAGAAAAGAGAAAAAATCCAAGCTGTAAGGAAAAGCTATCGTTCAAACATGATGAAGGATTAAATTGATGAACATAGTCGATATAGTTTCATCGACTTTAATCCTCATTAGTTCTATTATAGGTTTTTTTAAAGGAATTTTACAACCTTTCGGATATATTTTCGCTTTTTTGGTTTCATTCTTCATTACATTAAAAAATTATATACCTTTTGCAAATGTTTTGGTAAGATATATAAAAATTGATGGGAATCTTTTAAAATTTCTATCATTCCTTATCCTTCTTATAATAGTTTTTGTCATTATAATTCTTGTAGTTATGATAATAGTCAATATATTGAAAAAAACACCTCTGACAATATTCGACAAGATTCTTGGCTTTTTGGTTTGGGGTTTAATTACTTTTCTTCTGATAGGTGCTATTTTGAATTTTTTGGTATCTTTAAATTTAGGTGTAAGTTTTCTGAAAAGTTTTGAGAAGAGTTTAATTTTAAATTATTATAAAATTTTTATAAGTTCTGAGATTTTAAAAAATGTTAGAAAACATTAGGGAAAGGGAAAAGTTAGAACTTTCTCTTATCTTGGAAGAGTTTAAGAAAAATTCCCTTTTAAAATCTACCAAAGAAAAATTTGATAACCTAAGTTATATAAGGAATAAAGAAGAATATTCAAAATTAAAAGATATTGTAACCGAATACAATAAAAAAATCTTTTTGAAACTTCCTTTTAACGGTTTTTCTAAAATTGATGAAATAACTGAAAGGCTAAAGAATTTGAATGGGCATCTTGTAGAGGAAGATCTTTTTGAAATAAAGAGTTCAATTGATTATACTTTAAAATTTTTCAAAGCTGATAAAAACTATTTTTTTTCATTTTTTGATTTTCAATTCGATATTCAGAAAGTATACCTGTTTAAGGATAACATAGAAAAGATAGTTGATGATGATGGGAAAATAAAAGATGAAGCATCGTTGAAACTTTCACAGATTAGAAAAAATATAAATAAACTTATTTCCTCTCAGGACAGAATCATATCAAAGATACTTAAAAAGTATGAAAAATATCTTACAGAGGCAAACATTACTCTTGTTGATAACAGGATAGTTCTTCAGGTGGATGTTCATGAAAAAAACAGAGTGAAAGGAGTTTTCCATTCGTATTCGAACACGAAAAGAACAGTTTTTATTGAACCTGAAGAGCTTGTTTTTTTGAACAATAGATTGAACGAATTGAAAGAGGAGGAAAGACTTGAGATAGCAAAGATACTTGAAGAGTTGAAAGATAATATCTTGTCTAATTCTTCAATTTTCTCTATTTTTATAAGTTTTATTCCGAAGATAGATTTTATAAATTCTATTCTTCTTTTTATGAATGAGTATGATGCAAACTTTATACAGATAGATGATGATATTGAACTTGTAAGGGTTTTCCATCCTATAATAAAAAAAGTAAAAGGTAAAGATGCAAAACCTGTAAATATAAGGATTGAAAAGAATAGATCACTTTTGATAACTGGACCCAACATGGGTGGTAAAACCGCAGTGCTTAAAACTATTGGAGTTTCAGCACTCTTAACTAAACTTGGGCTTCCTGTATGTTCAAGTGAATTTTCAAAGATAAGGTTGTTTGATAAAATTTTCTGTGATATAGGTGATGACCAATCTTTGGAGGATGGTATTTCTACTTTTGCTTCTCATCTCTTAAACTATAAGGAAATAGTTGAAAATTGTGATGAAAACTCTCTTATACTTCTTGATGAGGTTGGAACTGGGACTTCTATTAAAGAGGGAACATCTTTTGCTATATCACTTATAAAAACTTTTTTGGAAAAAGAATCTACCTTAGTTTTCACAACACATTTTGACCCTATAAAAGATTTTTCTTTAAAAAACGAAAAAATTTCTACCTGTGCTATGAAATATGATTTTGAGAATAATATCCCTTATTTTGAACTCGAATATGGGACTGTAGGGCAATCTGGGATGTTTTCTCTTTTAAAGAAATATGGTTTTCCAGAAAAAATAATTGAAGAGAGTTATAGAATAGTTGGGAAAGATTTTTTGGATTATACCCAGATAATAAGAGATTACCAGATAAAGATAGAAAAATTGGAATCTGAAAGAGAAAAAATAGAACTTTTGAAAAAAAGTCAAATGAAAATAGAGGAAATAACAAAAAAAGAGTTGGATGATTATTTGGATAAAAAAAATATGATGGAAAAAGAGTATAGAAATAGGATAAACCAAAAGATAGAGAGTTTAAGGAGTGAGTTTGAAAAGGTTGTTAGAGAATTAACCGAGAGTAAAGAAAAGAGTAAAAAGAAAGAGATAATAAAAAATTTTAGAAAATTTTTGGATGAGAATGTTGTTATTAAAGAAGGTGAAAAATCTTCAATTAAAGAAAATTTAATTATTAAACCGGGAGATACTGTTCAGCTTAGAGATAAAGTTGAAGGGATTGTCAAAAATATTGATGGGGATAGAGTTTCTATAGATATAAATGGAGTTATTTTGAAAACCAATCTGGCAAATATAGTTAACATAATTGAAAGAAAGGATGGTGTTGAAAAGAGATACTATGTTGATGAAGATATAAAAGAGGAGATAGATCTTAGAGGAAAATTTTCTGATGAAGCATTGGAAGAACTTGAAAACTACATTTTGAAAGCTTCAGGTTCTGGAATTAAAAGGGTAAGAGTTATACATGGACATGGAAAAGGTATTTTGAAAGATAAGATACGGTCATTTTTAAAAGGGGTGAAATTCGTTAAAGGTTTTTCTCCAGCCCCATTAGATGAAGGGGGAGATGGAGTGACAATAATTGAATTTTTTTAACTTGAAATTAAAAATTTATGGTGTATAATAAAAAAAATTTAAAAAAGGGAGGTTATATGAAAAAAATCTCTGTCTTTTTTCTAACTCTTTTTATTTTCTCATTTCTTTTTTCATCATCTTTTTCTGGTGGCTATGAAGGGAAAATTGGAAATTTTAAATCTTTAGCTTTGGATGGTAATCCGATAGATACTTTTAACTACCAGAGGTCACAATCAAATGGTTTAGAATTTGATGGCAGGTATTTTTATCTTGCAAACAATAAAACAAACCCTGCATATGTTTTTAAAATTGACTATATTTATGGTATTTTAGATTCTATTCCTATGCCAAACCTCGGTTCAATTTTTGGAATAGGAATTGTTGGTGATAATCTTTACATTTCAAACTTTACTAATGGTACCATAGAGAAAATAAATAAAAATCATACACCTGTTTCTACTTATATTTCACCCGGTTCAAACTATACAAGAGGAGTAACAAGTGATGGTGAAAAACTCTATATAGCCTCAACTGGAGGAGGTGTCAGTAGCGGTTTTATTTTTGTAACCGATACTCTTTTAAATATTATAGATACTTTGCATATTGCAACAATTATTGGATGGCCTATGGATATAGCATATTGTGATATAGATTCAACTCTTTGGGTTTTAGATGGTGTAAACGAGAAGGTTTACAAACTTGATATAAGTGTAGATCCACCAGCAAAAATTGATAGTTTTCCATATCCTGAGCCATCGAATACAGGGGAAGGAGTTGCTTTTGATGGTAACGATATTTGGGTTACAACTTATTTGAATACTTATGCATACAGGTTTGATGTTGGATACGCGAAAACAAGGGTAGCATACTTTGAAACCCAAGCCCCATGGGGTTTAGCATCGAATGAAGATATTCTTTATAATCATAGAATAGCTTTTCATCATTTTATCGGAAGTGAAATTTATCTTGTAGATCTGACAAGATTTCAAAAATGTATATTCGCCTCAGCTCAGCCTAATAGCTTTTATCAAGCGTTATCTTCAGATAAAGTAAGGTATGAAGATTGGGTCAGGAATGGAGGTGTTTTACAGATCAATGGTGCAACTTACAATTCTAACGATTGGAGTGGTGTTGAAATGCCTTTTGGTTTTACTATGCATTTTGAAACAAAAGATAGTGTTTCAATTTTGAAAGAGTGGCATCCATTTTTAAATGAGTTTTCTGATGAAAACAGTTCAACACTTTCAGGTTGGAATCACTCTTCTCATGGAGGTTTGATCAATTTACCTGAGAATTCATACCCTGTAATTCTTACATCAGACAATATTGATACTATACTTTTCATAAAAAGGATAGAAAAAGGTGGAATTATAGCCACAACAATGCCTTTTGAGTATGCTTATGGTTATGCGTACTCACAAATTGGTGAAAATATAGATATGTACTGGGTATATGGAAACAATCCAAATATAATGTGGGCTGTTGCTGATTATAATTGTTCTCAAAATATAATTCAACAAATTGAAGAGTATCCAGATTTTGGAAATATAGATTACTTCAATGCTGCACTTTTTCTTCCAAACAGAGTTGACCTGTCAATATATGATCTTGTTTATACCCAGCCAAATATGAATTATCTTGAACCTGATAGCCTTGGAGATACCTTACTACAATTTGTTAATGAAGGTAAATGGGTTATAACAGGAACTTTTTGTTGGTTTACTTCATTTGGTTGTGATCTCCGTGGTGGTATAATGGATACGCTCATAAATCCTTTTAGACCTTTAAACGGAAATAGCCATTACTCTTATAGTGATCTTGGTACATATATTGCCTCACATCCATTTATGCAAAATGTGGACTCACTTGTTTCTTATTTTAGAGATTATTTGGTTTTAAATGCTGGTGCTGATTCTGTCGCAAGATTTAGTGATGGTGAATGGCTTTTAGGGTATAGAAATCTTCCCTCCCCTAAGGGTGGTGTTATAGGAGTGAATATCTTCCCTGCTGACGGGTTTGTTGGAGATGAGATTTCTGGGGATTTTCTACCACTTCTGCACAATCTTTTCAAGGCATCTGAACTTACAGGTATAGATGAAATTTCGAAAGATGGTAAAAAAATACATTTTGTGAAAAATGTTTCAACAATAACTTCAGGAATATTTTCAATCTCATTTTTCGAAAATCTTAAAGAAAATGTAACATTAAAAATTTATGATAACAATGGAAGAGTAATAAAAAGTGTAGATTACAATCCTAATGTTGACAGGATAAGTTTAGATCTTGGGAAGGAAAAGATCTCCGGTGGTGTTTACTTTTTCAAAATAGAGTCAAAAAATAATTTAGCAAAGGGAAAATTTTTATACTTAGGTAAATGAATTTTCAAAACTTTTCCAATAAGGGGGTCTTTAAAGATCCCCTTTTTTTTTTATAAAAATGTTGACATAAAAAAGTAGAGTTATATATTAAAAGAATGAACAATGATAGAGAAATTTTAATAGTTGGTAACGGAGAGGATCTTTGTTCCAAAGGAACTATAAAAAATTTTGAAAATATAGTTGCTGCGGATGGAGGTTATAATAATATTCCGAAAAGTGTAAAACCTTTATGTGTTATAGGTGATTTTGATTCTATAGATGAAAAAGATCTACCTGAAAGAATAGAAAAAATAAAATTTTCTCAAAGGAAAGATTTTACCGACATTGAACTCGCAATAGTTTATTCTATCAGAAAAGGCTATAAAAATATTTTTATAACAGGGATATCCGGTTCAAGAAAAGATCATTTTTTTACATCTTTAATGCTTTTAAAAAAATATGAAAAGTATAATATCCATCTTCTGACTTCAAAAGAAGAGATATTCATTTTAAAGCCTTTAACAATATATAAATTTTTAAATATGAAAGATAAAAGAGTTTCTTTTTTTTCAATAACACCAAAGAGTGAAAAAATAGTTTCAAAAGGTTTTGAATATGAATACAAAAATAGAACTCTCTATTTTGATTCACCTATAGGTGTCAGTAACAGGATAATAAAAGATAAAGTTTTATTCACTTTTAAAAAAGGAAAAATTTTATGTTTCTTAGAAATTTGATCAAAATCTTTATCATAACTTTATTTTGTCTTTCAATTTTTGGAAATATTCCGCAGGACGATTATAGAATAATTAACGAAAAGATGAAAAATTTTGGTTTGATAGAAAAGGATCTAAACTTTAAAAAAGATTTTTCATCAAACGATTCTTTTCTTTTCAAACTTGCTGATACACTTTTGAATTCACCACTTTTGCTTGTTCAGAAAAGGGAATTCTACTTAGATTCAATAGTTGAATTGAAATTTTTAAAAGATAAAAAGAATGTTTACGAAAATTTCACAAACCCTTTTGAACTAATAGATGCTTACACAAAAGATGTCAATCAAATTTTAAGGGAGAAGATAAAAATTAATGTTGATAAGAGTAAAGATATATTACAACTTATTCCTCTCCTTTTTTTCGAAGAATCCTTATCCTATATTTACAAAGGAAGAGTAGAACAATCTTTTGGTTTGAATGTTGATACAAACTCTTTGAAAGTTGATTCTCTTATAACATACTCATATTTTGTTGATCCAGATTTTGATAGGATCAAAATTTTAACAGATCAGTTCAAAGCCAAGATCACAGAATTTTTTATGAAGGGTCTTTTTTATCCTATTGACACATTCCTTTCAAATGGAAGACTTTTTGTAGGTGATATCTATTCAAACACATACTATGATGAATACGATTTTATAATAGATCTTGGTGGTGATGATAAATATGTTAATAGTGGTGGAGTTATATACCCTTATACAAACAGAGTTAAATTCATAATTGATTTTGATGGTAACGACCAGTATTTATCAACAGATAGTTTCAGAGTTTCATTTGGTTCAATAAATGGAGTTAGTTTTCTCTACGATCTTGCCGGGAACGATATTTATATAACATCCAATTTTTCTCTTGGTGCTGCATTTATAGGGTTCTCCCAACTTTGTGACCTTTCAGGAAATGATTATTACAGATCTGGATTCTTCTCTCAGGGGGCTGGTTATTATGGAAGGGGAGAGTTAATAGATCTATCGGGTAACGATATATACTACTCTTCAGCATTTTCGCAGGGTTTTGGATTCGTTAAAGGATGTGGGATACTCGTAGATTCTTCTGGTGATGATAATTATACATCTGGAACTTTTTTTAAACATACACCATTACTTGAAAATGATTACCTTTCGATGAGTCAAGGATTTGGTTTTGGTCTTAGACCAAGAACATGTGGTGGAATTGGGATACTTGTTGATTACAAAGGGAATGATAACTATTTTTCATCAGTATTTGGACAGGGTGGAAGTTATTGGCATAGTATAGGATTACTTTTTGATTTTTCAGGAAACGATTATTACACATCAGCACAATATGCTCAAGGTTCTGGAATACATCTTTCAACAGGTGGGCTTTTCGATTACAGTGGTGATGATAGTTATTTCTCAAGGTTTGGACCATCTCAGGGAGAAGGTCATGATTTCGCTTATGGAGTTTTGATAGATCAAAAAGGTGATGACAACTATACAGTTTCAGGTGGACAGGGAGTTGGTCTTAACAATTCCGTTGGGATATTTCTCGATAAAAAGGGTAACGATTCTTACTTTACCAGTGAGAAACTTTCAAATGGAGATGTTAACGAATCGAGAGGATTTTCAGGTATTGGACTTTTCATAGATTGTGAAGGAAAAGATTTCTATTCGAGAAGTGGTAGTAGAGATTCTATAAGCTGGATAAACAGATTTTATGGCTTTGGAATTGATGTTGGATTTGTTGAAGAGAAAAAGGAACCCGATACTTTTATTGTTAAAAATGATTTTCCGATAGAGAAAATTTTTGAAATATCTTCAGAGTGGGCAGTTAGGGATAACTCTTATAAGGTTCAAAAAGCAAGAAAGATATTACTTGAAAGGGAGACTGAATCTGTCAGGTATATACTTGATAAAAAAATCTCAACAGATGATGGTCTTGAACTTGAAGCTATAAATTTCTTTTTCAAAAATTGTTCAGATAGTTTGAAAAATAAAATAGTTCAAAAACTACAAAAAGTTGAAGATAAAAACACTAAGAAAAATATCATTTATATACTTTCACAGATGAAATACAATCCATCTTTCAATGTTTTGAAAGAGAATGTTAACTATCCTGATTACAAAATAAAGGAACTTGTTGTCTACGCGATAGGTGAACTTGATACAAATGTTGATCTCTCCTTCCTACTCGAAAATTTCGATAATGGTAGTTACAGGTTGAAGGTTGAGATAGTTGAATCTATGAGAAAACATAAGTTTGATAAGGTTGAGTATTTCGTTAAAAAAATTGATAGTGAAAAGGACAGGATAGTAAGGCAGGCTATATCTAACTATCTTTCCGAGTTCTCCTCAACATTAAGGTATATGCAGAATGTTGGAGATTTAAAAAATTATGAAGAGTATATTACTATTTACAAACTTATCTCTAACGATAAATACAGATATCTGATAAAAATGTATAAAGGTTATCTTGAAAAGATTTCTAAAATTGAGAAAGATGATAACACTTCTATAAAAGGTTTAAAGAAAAGGATAGCAGGTTTAATTGAAAAGGATGACAACTGAAGCAACAGCGTAATCTTTGATATGTGATATTGATAAAGAAATCTCTTCTATACCATATTTTTCTATAATATCTTTTGAAACTTCAACCTGAGGCTTACCCGTAATATCGTTACTTATCTGGATATCTTTCCAATCCAACTCTTTCCCAATACCAGTTCCAAGTGCTTTCGAAAAAGCTTCTTTTGAAGCCCATTTTCCGGCGAGAACTATATATTCTATTTCAAGGCCTTCAACCTGCTTCAACTCTTTTTGTGTGAATATTTTTTCTTTGAATTTGAGATCTCTTTCAAATTTTTTTCTGATCCTTTCGATTTCTATAATATCTATTCCATTTGAAATTCTCATAATCTGTCCATATTCTTTTTTAATTTAAAGTAAAGGTATATCGCGTGTATCCAGTATGATAGGGATGTCGCAAGCGCTATTCCAGCGATGTTAAATTTTGGCATAAGAATTATATTAAGAAATACATTAATTAACATAGCAAAACCTGAAACATAAAGGGGAGTTTTTGTGTTTAGAAGAGAATAAAAACCTTTTGCAAAAACTTGTATCAACCCCATTGGTATCAGTCCCACTGTATAATATATGAATGGAAGGTAAGTCATATTCAAAGAATTTATGTTGAATTCACCTCTTAAGTAAACTATCCTTATTATACTTTTTGCAAATATTATAAAAAATAAAGTTATTGGTAAAAGTATCATCACATTTAAAATAATACCTCTTTTTATATACTTTTTGAAATTATTTTTTGAGGAATAAACTTCTTTCTCTGAAATGTAAGGATGGATGACTTTTGAAATAGCTATCGAAAAAACTGCAAAAGGGAGGTCGGTTAAAAGAAAGGAAAAATGCAGTGAGGATATAGCACCTGTACCAAGTATTGACCCAAAAATCCTGTCAATATATATAGCACTTTTTTCTATAAAACTTGCAAGTATTATTGGGAGAAGAAGATAAAATGTTCTTTTTATCCTTTCATCTTTGAAAGAAATTTTGAACCTGAATTTAACAGGTAAATTTTTTAAACCTAAAAAAAGTATAGCTGTTTGAGCTATAACTCCGACAAGAACTGAGAAGGATATTGTTAGAACTGGATTTTTTTTATAAAAGAGTGGAATAGCCACAACCATCACAATGTTGAATAAAAGAGGAGAGATGTTATATAGAGAAAATCTTTTATAAGATTCAAGAAGAGAACCTAAAAAACTGTATATTCCTATGAAAAACATGTATGGAAGAATTATGTAGGTTATCTTCAAAGATATGTTAAAAGTTTCTTTGTCAAAACCCGGAGCAAGGATTTTTAGTATTAGAGGAGAGAATATGTAAAGAACTATTATTCCTAAAATCAAAATAATTGATACTGTTGTGAAAAAAATTGACATATAATCGTTAGCATCTTTTTCACTTTTTTCTCTCTCCCTTATATACATTGGTAAAAAAACTGATTCAGCTGCCCTTTCTCCCAATATCCTTCTGAAAAAGTTGGGTATCAGAAAAGCAACTAAAAAACCATCCATTATCCTTGATGTCCCGAGATATGCTGAGTAGACAACCTCTCTTAAAAAACCTGTAAATCTCGATATACCTATCAGTATTGAAGTTGAAAATATGGACTTAAAAAAGTTCGATTTAAATTTCTCTGATAATAATGATAGGTGTTTTTTCATCGTCCTGTCCAGCTGGATTTCCTTTCATAACATTATATATGATTTTTTCTATTTTTTTATCTTCAGGATAGAGTGCAAGTACATCTACTGAAACATTGTTGGCATCTACAACAGAGACAAAAATATTTTTTGAAAATTTTTTGTAAACTTTTTTTGCAAAAATCTCTGGTTCTTTTGGTGAAAGGACTATATAGTTGTTGGAACCTTTGAAAGGTATAGGATGGTTCTTCTTAAAATCAATGCTCTTAACCTCTTTCCCTGCTATCCTATAGAATGAACCGCTTTTTTTTCGTATTCTATCCAAAAAACCAAAAAAGGTAGCTTTTAAAATCCTTTTCAAACCTACCTCTCTGATAGCACATTCCATAGTTTCAGCCATACCAAGTCCAGTTCCATAATCAACATTTGATACCCAAGGGTATAAAAAGTAAGCCCATTTTGATGGTTTTATCTCATCAACTCTATATGCTCTATTCTGTGTTACACCTATTATAGATTCAGCAACAGTTAAAATATCATTATCTTTTAAACTCTCTTTTAAGTTTTCATATATGTAACCAATAAGATCCTCTCCACCCTGAAAAATTTTTGTCTTTATTTTTATTATTTTAAATTTTCTATTTTCTATTTCAACTATTTCTTTATCTTTTAACTTCAAATACTCTTCATATCCCTTTTTTAAATGGGGATGCATCTTTTTGATGTTCTTTTTTTTATTTATAAATTTTCTTACAATAAAGGCGTAAATTTTTAAAATTTCATACATATTAAAAAAGTATAAAGATAAAAATTTTTAGTTCAAGAAAAAATTTACAAATGAATTTTTCTCTTCTCCGATCATTGCAAAAACATATTAAAACAACAAATCAAATTTTTGTTTTAAGGATAATATTGGGGACGGTGCTTGACAGTGTGACATTTTTGATCTTGAAACAATTTTGTCAAATTGGTCAAAGACAGGACTCATAACTCTGAAATCTATTATTGAGTTTGCAATCACTGCTGCACGGCCAATGTTTTTTGTTTTTAAAAAAACTTTATCTACTTATAATAACAAATTTATAAACACCTAAAAATATATTGTTTATTCAAAAAAGTTGACAATAAAATAATTGTGATTTATAATAACCAAATTAAATTTATTTTATAAAGAATAAAAAAATATCAAGATATTAACTTAGGGGAAAAAATATGGATTCAGATTTAACATTTATTACCAACGAAAAAGATAAAAGCCTTCTTGAAAGATTCAAATTACTTATAAAAGATACTCGTTATTTTGATGTCTTGGTTGGGTATTTTTATATGAGCGGTTTTTATGAACTTTATAAATCTTTAGAGAATACTGAAAAAATAAGGATCTTAGTTGGAATATGTACTGATAAGGAAACTATGGAAAATATTGAAAAAGCAAGATTAAATGAACAACTAAACCTCTACTATTCTTATTCTGAAGTTAAAGAAAAAATTAATGGCTCCATTATAAAAGAAATGGAGTATTCGGATGATAATCATAATGTTGAAGAAGGTGTGTCAAAATTCGTTGAATGGGTACAAAAGGGGAAAATAGAGATTAAAGCATATCCTACTGAAAATATACATTCAAAACTTTATATCATGACTTTTAAAGAGAATGATAGAGATATAGGAAGAGTTATTACAGGTTCGAGCAACTTTACTAAGGCTGGTCTTAAAGAAAACTTAGAATTTAATGTTGAACTAAAAAACCCGTCTGATTATGAATTTGCTATCACTGCATTTAACAAATTGTGGGAGAATTCAGTGGATATCTCGCAGGAATATATTGAAACAATCAAGACCAGAACATGGGTTAATGAGAGTATAACTCCTTACGAACTCTACTTAAAATATTTGTATGAATATTTTAAGGAAACAATAAATATTGATCAAGAGGAAATAAACACACCTGATGTTCCGCACGGTTTTATGAATTTTGAATATCAACGGGAAGCAGTAAGTGATGCTAAAAATAAATTAGAAGAATATGGCGGTGTATTCCTGTCAGATGTAGTAGGTCTTGGTAAGACATATATTTCTGCAATGCTGGCACAACAGTTAGATGGTCGTAATTTAGTTATCTGTCCACCAATCCTTAAAGATTATTGGGAAAGCACATTTCAGGATTTTCATGTTCCAGTTATTGTAGAGTCGTTAGGGAAGTTAGATGATATAATTGAAATAACAAAAAAAAGAGAATACAAAAATGTTTTTATAGATGAAGCACACAGGTTTCGTAATGAGTCAACGCAAACTTATGAAAAATTAAAACAGATATGCTGGGGGAAAAGGGTAATTTTGATTTCAGCTACACCGCAGAACAATACTCCAAATGATATATTAAGTCAGATAAAACTATTTCAAAAAGGAAGAAATAGCACAATTCCTAATATAAAAAATCTGGAAAAATATTTTAATACATTGCAAAAACGACTAAAAGGAATAGACCGATTAAAAGAATTCGATAAATATATAAAAATCATGAAAGATAATTCAAAAAAGATAAGGGAAGATGTCCTGAAATATCTTATAGTTCGCAGAACAAGAGAAGATATAAAAAAGTATTTCAGTAAAGACCTGACAAAAAAAGGGTTAAAGTTCCCCGATGTAAAGACACCTAAAAGACTATATTATAAATTTGATGAAAAGACAGATTTTATTTTTAATGAAACAATAAATAAAATAAAACTATTTAAGTATTCCAGATATACACCGCTCTTATATTTAGAAAATCCTATCCAAGAGGAGGAAATTGGACAGAAAAATTTAAAAGTATTTATGAAGGTGTTGCTTGTCAAAAGGCTTGAAAGCAGTTTTTTTGCGTTTAAAAATACACTTGATAGATTTATATATTCTTATGAGCAATTTATCAATATGTTCGATAAAGGAACTATTTACATCAGTAAAAAATATACCAATAAAATATTTGACCTTTTAGAAAATGACAATATTGATGAAATAATGAAATTGATTGAAGAAGAAAAAGTTAGAAAATATAAAATAAATGAATTTAGACCAGAATTTATTGAAGACCTGAACAATGACTTAAAAATTTTAAAAGAAATAAAAACGCTTTGGGAAGATATAACAACAGACCCTAAAATCAATGAGTTTATACATAAACTATCAACAGATAAAATATTGAAAGAAAATAAGATAATTGTTTTTACCGAATCAATGGAAACAGCGGAATATCTTGAAAAGAATTTAAAGAGTATGTATAAAGACGCTGTTATATCATTTTCCAGCAAATCAGGTGCTCCTATAAAGGAAAAAATAATTGAAAATTTTGATCCAAAAAGCAGTAAGCCAAAAGACGATATAAAAATTTTAATTACCACAGATATTCTTTCTGAAGGAGTTAATCTTCATCGTTCCAATGTTATTATAAATTATGATATTCCTTGGAATCCTGTTCGTATAATTCAAAGAGTAGGTCGTATAAACAGAGTAGATACACAGTTTGATAAAATTTTTATTTATAATTTCTTTCCGACAGTCCAATCAAATGAAGAAATAAAATTAGAAGAAGCAGCTATTGGAAAATTGCAGGCTTTCCACAATATTCTTGGTGAAGATGCATCTTATTTAACTGAAGGGGAAGAGGTCAATTCATTTGAACTTTTCAAAAGGTTAAATTCTAAAGAAGTTATTGAAGGTGAGGAATCAGAAGAGTCCGAACTTAAATACCTTTCTGAACTCAGAAATATCAGGGACAATAATCCTGACTTATTTGAAAAAATAAAACGCTTACCTAAAAAAGCACGAAGTGCTAAAATTCATTCTGTTGATAAAGAATCTGTAATAACTTTTTTTAGAAAAGGTAAATTAAGAAAAATGTTTATTAGTAACGCAGAATCAACAAAAGAATTGGATTTCTTTCAAACAGCAGAAATATTGAAATCAAACAAAGATACTAAACGAGAAAAAATAGGTCAGAAATATTATGACTACTTAGACAAGAACAAAGATGCTTTTAAGTCATCATTAGTTGAAGATATTCAAGAAGTTAAAACCAAAGGTGGTAAAAGTAGTGATGTAAGATTAAAGATTTTAATAAAGGCAATATCAAAAATGAAAGGTTTTACTGAAGATGATGAAGAGTATTTAAACAAAGTTCTAATTCTACTTGAAGAAGGAGTTATACCTAAACAAACAGTTAAAAATATAATAAAAAAAATTGGAAAAGAAAACAATTACTTAAAAATATATGGAATAATAAAGAAGAATATTCCTGAAACATTTTTTAAAACACCAAGCTCTGAGTTACCAGGGCAGACATCTGGTCCGAGAGAAGTTATACTTTCTGAATACCTTATTAAAGAAGGCTAATTTATGGATAAAAAATCTGCTATAAAATTGATAAGAGAAACATTTGAAAACTCTTTTGAAAAGGAAAGATTTGTCTATTTTGTAAAGAACTTATTTAATAAAATTTCTTTGGAACCGTTTGAATATCATGGACAATACATACCAGATACATATGAGCCATATATTAACAAATACGAACGAGTTGGCAAATATGTATCAGAAGACAAAAGAATTGATATTTTAATAGTTTACTTAAAAAAAGAAACTTCAATTGAACGTGCCAGGACAATGCAACGAAATTTTATTGCAGGTTATCTTGCTGGTAAATATGGTTCTGTTAAAGAAAAAGATGCTGCTGTTGTTGCTTTTGTTTCACCAGAACTTGACGATTGGCGTTTTTCTCTGGTTAAAAAGGAATACAAATTAACACAAACAAAATCAGGCAAGCCAAAAGGAGAAGAAGAGTTTACACCTGCTCGTAGATATTCTTTTCTGGTAGGCAAAAATGAGCCCAATCATACTGCTCAACAACAATTACTCCCTATTTTACAAGATGATGTAAATAATCCCACATTAGAACAACTTGAAAAAGCGTTTAGTGTTGAAAAAATTACAAAAGAATTTCTTAGTCAATACCTTAGCCTATATCAGAAATTAAATAATACCATTGAAACAATTGTTAAAAATGATAATAATGTTAAAGAAGAATTTGAAAATAAAAAGATAAAAACATCAGACTTTTCCAAAAAACTTTTAGGTCAAATAGTCTTCCTCTATTTTTTACAAAAGAAGGGTTGGCTTGGTGTTCCAAAAGATAAAAACTGGGGAGAAGGGGACAGGAATTTTCTGCGTTCATTATTTAAAAAGTGCAGTGAAGAAAAGAAAAATTTCTTTAATGATTATCTTGAAGTATTGTTTTATAACACATTAAATAATCCAAGAACAAATCAGGCAGATTCAACATATTCAAACTATTTTGATTGTAAAATCCCATTTTTAAATGGTGGTCTTTTTGAACCAGTAAACAACTACGACTGGCAAAAAAAAGATTTAATTATTCCTAATGAATTGTTCTCTAATAATGAAAAAACGAAAGAAGGAGATATAGGCACTGGCATTCTTGATGTTTTTGATAGGTATAATTTTACTGTGCAAGAAGATGAGCCACTTGAAAAAGAGGTCGCTCTTGATCCTGAATTACTTGGTAAAGTTTTTGAAAACCTGATTGAAGAGAACTTGCGAAAAGGTCAGGGGGCATATTATACTCCTCGTGAGATTGTTCATTATATGTGCCAGGAGAGTTTGATAAATTATTTAGCAACAGAATGTGAAGGCAAGGTGAAAAAAGAAGATATTGAAATACTTATTAAATACGGAGATATAACAATTGAACACGATAAACTTGTCATTGCAAGGATAGAAGAAAACCCGGAATATAATGGGAAATATAAAAAGATTAAGATGCCTGAAAGTATAAAGAATAATGCTAAACTTATAGATGAAAAATTAGAAAACATCCGTGTTTGCGATCCTGCCGTTGGTTCAGGCGCCTTTCCTGTTGGAATGATGCTGGAAATTGTAAAGGCAAGAAATATTTTAACAAATTTTTTATCTAACCAAGAGGGACGAACATCATATAATTTCAAACGTCATTGCATTGAAAACTGTATTTATGGCGTAGATATTGATTCATCAGCAATAGATATTGCTAAACTCAGGTTCTGGCTTTCTCTAATAGTTGACGAAGATGATGTTACAAAAATAAAACCTTTGCCAAACCTGGATTACAAACTTGTATGCGGAAATTCACTTTTAGGTTTACCAGAAAATATTCTACCAAATAATAATATTAACGAAAGAATAGAAGAGAAGAAAAAACTTTTATTTTCTACTACATCCTTAATGGAAAAAGTTAAAATTAGAGATGAGATTCAAAAATTATTTATCGAACAACTAAAATTTTTAAGAACAATAGACCATACTATTGGAAATATAGAATTTGACTTTCATATTTATTTTTCTGAAGTATTTCGCGAAAAAAATGGGTTTGATATTGTCATTGCAAATCCTCCGTATAAATTTCTAAGTGGGAAAGGTAGTCCTGTAAAAGAATTAATAAGAAAAGGAAAAAGAAAGGAAGCAGAATTATTAGAAAAAGAATTGGCGGATATAACAAAAAGATTTCCAGAATCCTCAAAAGGATGTAAGGATTTATATAAATGGTTTATACAACTTGGGACTCAAATTATAAAGGAAAAAGGAATAATAACATATATTACTCCAAACACATATATTACACTATCTAAATATGCTGATATACGGGATATAATTATTAATAAATTCCATAATATTATTATAGTAGATTTAGGTTTCAATATTTTTGAAGAACCAATTGTTGCCACGGCAATATTTATTTCACAAAAATTAAAGTCTGAAAATAAATATGTAAATTATTCGGATATAAAAATGATAGAACGTGACTTAATAAGAAAATATATACTTAGAGACATTATAAATGAGGAATTAGTCAAGGTTGAATATATTAATGGGAATATTTGTTTTTATAAAAATCATTTAGCAAAAAAGATTTATTTAAACGTCCTCAAAAAAATGAAAGAATATTGTAAAATATCGGAAGGTGAACATTCATTAGATAATAATTTTTCTAAAATTTTTTACAAAAAATCAAAAAATGTTTTACCTATAATCAGAGATGATCTATTAAACAGATACTGTTACGCAAAAATAGTTTATCTACCAAAAAAACAATGCCAAAAATATGATTATAATTTACATAATGGTGAAAGAATTTTTATTAGAAAAACAGGAGATACAATATTATGTGTCCCACCCGTGAAATATGATTTTGCAATTGCTCATCAAAATTTATATGTTGTAAAATCCAAAATGAATTATATAAATATAAAACTACTATTAGCTTTGTTTTCATCTAAACTATTGTCTTTTTTATATCAAAATGGTTTATACGGTCAGAAAAACCGAACCCTTGCGCAGTTTAGGATTTATGCTTTATATTCTTTACCAATAGTTGAACTAGAAAAAATTGACCAACAACCCTTTATTGACATCGTAGATAAAATTCTTGAAATAACAAAAGACGATGATTATTTGCAGAACAAAGAAAAGCAGGCCAAAGTTAAAGAATACGAACGCCAGATTGACCAGATGGTTTATAAATTATATGGTTTGACTGATGAGGAAATAAAAATAGTGGAAGGGAGACAATGAGCAAGGATTTATTTGGTAATGAAATAAAAGAAAATCCTGTTACAATTAATATTTATGCCGATGAAATCCAATCCAAATTTTGTTCATATACTGGGAATGAATGGCATTACATAGGGTTGATTGTTGAAGATATTGACAATCCTTTACTTGATGATATTATTCAGGAACGATTTAAGGGCAATTTTGATATAAATTCTCCTTATTATGTGAAAAACAACCATATTATGCATTGGTCAGAAATTGCAAGTGCAGATGAAAAAAATATATGTAGAAGATGGTTTGAGTATATTTTAAACCCTGATAAAAGTCAAAAGAAATTTTATTCATATATTCTTGGATTAAATAACTCATACCTTTCAAAAGAAGAGTTTGACCAGAATAATGACTTCAATAGTAAATACAATCGTTTTTTTCGGTCAGCATTATTATATGCCATAAAAACATTTTTTGGGAATAAAAAAATTATTGTTGAGAATATTTATCACGAGGATGGACAACAAAAACAACACAAATATTTCCCTTGGCACTGTATTTACAAAATAAGTGAACAAGAAGATATATTCTTCAATTGTAAAGAAATAACTTTTCTTCCAAAAGACCATAAAGTAGACAGACGTTCCAACCTAATACAATTATGTGATTGTGTTCTCGGTGTAACAACAAGTATTATTCATGGTATTGAAAAGAGTAAAAAATCAAAATATAGAGAAGAACTTGCTGATTGTTATTTGCCATTACTCATTGAACTAATTGATAATACGAAAAATAGTTCTTATAATAAGAGAATAATGGTTAGATTTTTCCCAAAAGAAAAAACAGATATTGGCGACCCAAAAAGATATAGGAACCAGTTTTATACTAATAGAAATTTAAAATATGTTGAGGAAAAATCTGGACAAGGGGAATTGTCATTATTTTAAAATTTGCCAGGCCAAAGTCAAAGAATACGAACGCCAGATTGACCAGATGGTTTATAAATTATATGGTTTGACTGAGGAAGAAATAAAAATAGTGGAAGGGAATGAGAAATAAAAATTGCAAAAACTGTTATAAAATAAGATATTATTGAGAAAAGGATATTTTTAATTATAGGACTTAATGTAATGTTAGATAAAGACCTTTTACTTTACTATGTTTAAATGATTTTTATTATGATTATTTTAAGTTTTATAGATAAATATACCATCACTTATTTCAATGTAGGTTATTCAAAACAAGTAAATTGACTTAAAATTTTTGCTTGATTTAGTAATTTTATTGTTTATAATTTTAAAAAAGTATAAAGGGAATGAAGTTAGGAATAAAGTTTTTAAATTTCAAAGATTGGTTCCTTAAAATAAGATAAAAATTGTCGATGTGGTTTAATTCAAATAAAGAAAAGTTTATAAATAGAATAGGTTTAATAATCTTTTTTCTATTAATTTTGTTATTAATTTTCAAAATTAAACTTTTTTACAATTATTTTCTAAATTTGTTAAATATAATTTTACCATTACTGTTATTGATTATTTCTATTTTTATCTTGTATTTGAGAGATACATTTTTCAATAATGTACAATATTCAGATGATGAAATTAAAAATACTCATTTGAGTAATATAGATGAACCTGCATATAATATCAAAAAGAATTGTGAAGAATTAAAGAGTATTATTGAAAATGTGGAGATTAATAATGCAACAATTGCTGTAGTAGGGAAATGGGGAACAGGTAAGTCAACTCTATTAAAATATTTTCAAAAAACATTTTGTAAAAAAAGTAATGGAAGTAAAAAAGATAAAGAAATAGAAATTGTTTATCTTAATTTAATAAGTTTTTATTCTTCTGAGCAGATATATTACAATCTTATAAAATTTTTAGGATTAAAATTTAGGTATTGTTATTGGGAAAATATATTTAGAAACTATGATGTAACAGTTAGTGGTTTTAAATTTTACATTGATGATCTTATAAATTTTGAAAATAGATTAAACCATTTTAAAAATCATATTAAGAAAAATATTAAATCTAAAAAATTTATACTAATATTAGATGAATTAGATAGATTAATAGATAGTGAAACAATTTTGGAGATATTTAAATTTATAAACTGCTTTAGCAGGATTCCAAATTTTTACCTTATAACAACTATTGATAGAAATGCTTTAATGAATATTTTTGAAAAGGAATATTTAATAAGTGGTTATTTAAATAAAACATTCGATTATAAAATAGAACTTGTTAATCCTATTGAAATTTTGAGAGATTTTTTTCAAGAAAAAATAAAAATAGAAATAATTGATGAACATTTATCTAATGACGATTCTCAAAAAGAATTGATATTGGCTTTATTAAACAATATCTTAACATCAACGAGTATTTTTGATTTTGATGATTTTAGAGATGTTATTATGTTAACAGAAAATGTGAAACAAATAATAAAAGGTAGAAAAGAAATAGCAGAGAATATTTTTTTGTTAGATATTATCCTAATTGAATGGTTAAAATTTAAGCATCCTTTAATATGGGAACATTTAATGACCCAAAGGATTTTATTTATCCATCAATTAGATATAAATTTAATTAACCTTAAAGAGAATAATGAACAAATTTCGGATAAGATATTAGGTCAGTCAAGTGATAAGGACGAAAAAACTAAAGTAAACAATTTTATTGAAAAAGTAGAATTATTACTTAATAAAAATATTGTTGAGATTAAAAGTGTAATGGAACTTATATTGTTTTTAATTTATTTTAAAATAAATTATAAAAATAATGAAGAAGAACAAGAAAATATGATTATAAATTTTATTAGAGAAATATTTAAAGAAAAATTGGATTTTAAAGACATATTTGAAAATACTATTAAGGGTATGAAAAAAAACGAAAAAAAAGTAGTTCAATTTATTTTATTCAAAAGATTATTTAGAATATATAATCTGAATTTATATTTAGGTTTAAAAGAAAATCTTTTAGAAATAAATAAAAAAAAATTTAAGTCAATAAATGAAATTTTAGAATTTTTTAATAAAGATTTTGATAACTTTAAAAATGAAATCAAAGAACATTATTTAAATAATCTTCGACTTGTAAAAGAAGGATCTCGTTTAAGTATAAGAGATCTTTTATTGGAAGAGATTTTGATTAATGTTATTAGTAATTATGATAAAGCAAAAGTCAAAGATATTTTTCAAAATATTTTAGCTAAAGTAAATGATAAAATGGAAATGGAAAAAGAAAATTTTGATGAATATCTCAAAGAGGATATTACAAATAGTTTAAATAAACTTAAGGAAATAGTAAATAATTCCAATATTGGTAACGGTATTTCAAATTCAAATATTGGGGACGGTGCTTGACAGTGTGACATTTTTGAAGAAAAAAATATTACTTTTTTCCCTTTATTGATGATTTTTTAAAGAAATAAAAAACTATGAATAGCCATTAGATTATCGCAACGATTAGAAGTAAGTTTAAAAAGGATGTTTTTTGAAATGATTTTTGGAAACTCTGTTTGCCATTAATACAAAAAGTTTTAATCATAAATTTTTAAAATTTGAAAGGTTTCCATTTAAAAAAAGTCTTGACTTTTTGGGAGTATTCGTTTAAAAAATTTAATAGGGTTTTTATGAAAAGATTTTTTAACAGAGTTTATAAAAAAATTGAAAAAGAAACTCTTCCCAAAAAACTTAAAGAGAATTTTAGAAATGTTGATGAAGAAAAATTGGAGAAATTTAAAAGACTTCTTGAAGAAGAATTTTTCAAAGGTTGGAGAGGAAAAGATAATTTTTCTAAAAAAGTTTTTGAAAATGATTTAAAAACTCAACTCTATCTTAGGCTTTTTGAAAATAGATACCATTATATACCTTGGATAAATAAAACTGTTAAACTTAAAAACTCAAATATACTTGAGATTGGATGTGGAACAGGTTCATCAACTGTTGCTTTAACAGAACAGGGTGCTTTTGTTACAGGAATAGATATAGATGAGAGTAGTTTAAATATAGCAAAAGAGAGAATGAAAATTTATGGGCTTGAAGCTGATTTTTTATCTGGCAACTGTTTAGAACTTTTTGAAAAAGTTAAAGAAAAAAAATTTGATGTGATAATTTTTTACGCATCTTTAGAGCATATGTTGTATGAAGAAAGGATAGAATCAATTAAAAAATATTTTTCGATACTTTCAAATGGTTCTTTCTTAATTGTTGTTGAAGCTCCAAACAGATTATGGTATTTTGATGAACACACATCTTTGCTACCATTTTTCAACTGGCTACCTGATAGGTTGGCGTTCGATTATACTAAATTCAGTGAAAGAAGTAATTTCAGAGAACTATACAAAGAATTTTCAGATGAGAAATTCCTTCATTTTTTAAGAAGGGGAAGAGGGGTGAGTTTTCATGAGTTTGAAATTGCTTTAAACAGTAAAGTTGAAAAAATAAAGGTAGTTTCATATTTGAAACAATTTTTGGTTCCATTTTCAGTTGAGCGGAGATATTTAAATGTTTTAAGATCTATATACCCAAAAATTAGTGAAGGATTCTTTTATCCATTTTTGAACCTGATCATAAAAAAACAATAGAAATTTTACCTATTGACAACAATATTTTATTATGTTAACTTATTTTTTTTATTATAAGTAAAAAATAGTTTTAATTTTAGGAGGTTTAGTTATGAAAAAGAGAGTTTTGATTTTAGGTGCTGCAGGGAGAGATTTCCATAATTTTAATGTTTATTTTAGAAATAATGAAGAATATGAGGTTGTTGGTTTTACTGCTACACAGATCCCAGATATAGAGGGAAGATTGTATCCACCATCACTCGCTGGAAAACTTTATAAAAAAGGTATTCCAATCTATGATGAAAAGGATATGGCAAAAATAATAAAAGAGAAGAAGGTCGATCTTGTTGTTTTCTCTTATTCTGATGTTTCAAATCAATATGTTATGTCAAAAGGTGCAGAGGCTATGGCTGCTGGTGCAAGTTATATGCTTCTTGGTCCAGAACAAACATACATAAAATCAACAAAACCAGTTGTATCTATAGTTGCGGTTAGAACAGGTTCTGGAAAATCACAGACAACAAGGGCTGTCTCTTCAATTCTCAGAAATATGGGTTACAAACTCGTTGCTATAAGGCATCCTATGCCTTATGGAGACCTTGAAAAGCAAAGAGTTCAGAGGTTTGCTTCAATAGAAGATCTTAAAAAACATAACTGTACAATAGAAGAGATGGAAGAGTATGAACCACATATAAATAATGGAACAGTTGTTTATGCTGGTGTTGATTATGAGGATATAATAAGACAGGCTGAAAAGGAAGCTGATATAATTCTTTGGGATGGTGGAAACAATGATTTCCCATTCTATAAACCTGATCTTGTTATAACTGTTGCCGATCCACATAGACCGGGACATGAGTTAACATACTATCCTGGTTGTGTAAACATTAGACTTGCAGATGTAATAGTTATAAACAAAATAGATTCAGCGAAACCTGAAAATGTCGAGATAGTTAGAGAAAGTATTGCAAAGGTAAATCCAAAAGCGACAGTTATAGAGGCAGCATCACCTGTCTCAGTTGAAAAGCCAGAACTAATAAAGGGAAAAAGAGTAGCTGTAGTTGAGGATGGACCAACACTCACACATGGTGAAATGAAATATGGTGCTGGAGTAGTTGCAGCAAAAAGGTTTGGAGCAAAAGAGATAATAGATCCACATCCATACGCTGTCGGTGAAATAAAAGAAACATACGAAAAATATTCTGAAGCGGGACCTATCCTTCCAGCTATGGGTTATTCTAAAAAACAGATCTCAGACCTTGAAAAAACAATAAACAAGATACCATGTGATACAATAGTTATTGCTACACCTATAAATCTTGGTAGACTTGTGAAAATAAACAAACCATCAGTAAGAGTTGGTTATGATCTTCAGGAAATAGGAAGACCGAATCTTGAAGATGTTTTGAAAAATTTTGTGAAAAAGATTAAAAAGTAAAATATTATGGCAAAGATAGCTGTAGTTGCTCTTGGTGGAAACGCTTTGATACAGGATGGACAGAAGGGGACTATTACTGAGCAATTCGCTAATACAAGAATGTCTCTTGACGGAGTAGTCCAGCTACTCCGTCAAGATTTTTCTGTAGTTATAACACATGGTAATGGGCCACAGGCAGGTTTTGAACTTTTGAAAAATGAGATGGCTGAAGGTGAAGTCCCAACACTCCCACTTGGTGTAATAGATGCTGAAACTCAAGGATCAATTGGCTATATGATTTCACAATCTTTGATGAACAGGTTGAAAAGAGAGGGCATCCAAAAACAGGTGGCTGTTGTTATAACACAGGTTCTTGTTGATCAGAATGATCCATCAATTAAAAATCCATCAAAATTTGTTGGTAAATTCTACAAAGAGGAAGATGTCCCTAACCTTTTGAAAAAAGGTTGGGTTGTCAAACATGATGTTGGAAGAGGTTACAGAAGGGTTGTTCCATCACCTGAGCCTAAAGGAATAGTTGAGAAGGATGTTATAAAAACATTGCTTGAAAACGGTTATATAGTTATTGCAGCAGGTGGTGGAGGTATACCTGTTTATTATGATAGTAAAGGTAACCTTGAAGGACTTGATGCTGTTATAGATAAAGACAAAGCTTCTGCACTTCTTGCTGAGGAGATCGGTGCGGATGAATTCTACATTCTAACAGCTGTTAAAAGGGTTTGTATAAATTTCAGAAAAGCTAACGAAATAGAGTTGAAAGAGTTGACGGTTTCAGAAGCGAGAAAATATTTTATAGAGGGACAATTCCCAGCAGGTTCTATGGGACCAAAAATCGAAGCGATGATAAGATTTGTAGAGAATACAGGTAAAAGGGCTTTGATAGGTTCAGTTGAGCTTGGGAAAGATGTTGTAAATGGAGAGTCGGGAACACTTATCAAAAGGGGGTAATCTGGAAAGAACCCTTATGTTGATAAAACCTGATGCCACAAAAAGAAACCTTGTGGGAAAAATACTTTCGATAGTTGAGGATGAAGGTTTTAAGATAGTAAAAATAAAATCCCAAAAAATGTCAAAAAGTTTAGCAAAAGAGTTCTATGCTGTGCATAGAAAAAAAGATTTTTTCAAAGATCTTGTAGATTACATGTGCTCAGGTTTAACTGTTGGAGTTATACTTGAAAGAAAGAACGCTATAAACCATTTAAGGGAAATTGTTGGTGCTACTGATCCAAAAGAAGCAAAAGAGGGAACCATAAGGCATCTTTTCGGAGAGACTTTTAGAAGAAACTCTGTTCATGCTTCAGATTCGAAAAAATCTTTTCTTTATGAAAAAAAAGTTTTTTTTAAGGAGAGATGATGGTAAAGATAACTAAAATAGGTTTTTATGGTATAAGGAATTTGGGAGCAGGTCTCGTTCAAACAGTTATAAACAAAGGATTAACTGCTGTGATATATGAAAAGGATTATGATGTTTACCAGTCAGCACTAAATATAATTGAAAGAAATATTGATAATGAGATTGAGCACTGGGGATTAACTTTAAAGGATAAAAAGGTTATGCTTTCAAGGATGGAACATATCGAGAATCTTTCAGATTTTTCAAAGCATGATATAGACATAATAATTGAATCTGTTGAAGATAGATTACAGAGAAAAAGAGAGGTTAGAGAGAAGATAAAAAATGATGTTAATATGAATATCCCCGTAATATTCACATCCCAGACTAACAGTTTAAAAGATCTTCTCGAAGATAGTGATATAGCATCAAAATGTGTCAATATACATCCAGTTCCTTCAGTTCCAATATATAAATTGATAGAACTTTTTAAAAGTGAGAATACTTCTGATACGACAATTGAAATAGTAAAGGAATTTATTACAAAAATAGATTTAAAAATTGTAGAGCTAAAAGATGGTGCAGGGCTTATCGGTCCAAGAGTTCTTATAGCAACAATCCTTGAAGCATGTGATGTGATGAGAGAAACTGGAGTTTCTCCTGAAGAATTTGACTATGTTATGAAAAAAGGACTCAAAATGTACAAAGGTCCTCTTTCAATGGCTGATGAGATTGGTTTGGATAATATAAAAATTTGGATTGAAGAGTTATCGAAAATAGATAGCTCTGTTTATAAAGTTCCAGAAATATTAAAAAACCTTTTAGATAAAGGGTACACTGGAATAAAGGTAAAACAGGGATTTTTAAATTACAGGTAGGTCAAAATGAAAATTTTAGTTTTAAATTCAGGAAGTTCATCTTTAAAATATCAGATAATAGATACATCAACTGGAGACTCTCTTATAAGAGGTCTTGTTGACAGAATAGGTATGACAAGTTCAGTTATTAAACAGAAGAGGTTTGATGGTGATATTTATGAAGTTGAGGAGGAGATAATAAGTCACTCCTATGCAATAGAAAATGTTTTAAAACTAATAGTTGATAAACAGCATGGTGTTTTGATGTCAATCAACGAGATAGATGCTGTTGGACACAGGGTGGTTCATGGTGGAGAAAAATTTTCAAGATCAGTACTCATAAACGATAAAGTTATTAAAGCTATTGAGGAATACTCTGAAATAGCACCATTACACAATCCATACAATTTGAGAGGTATACAGGCTGCTATAAAAGCACTTCCAAAAGTTCCACAGGTTGCAGTTTTCGACACAGCTTTTCATCAGTCACTTCCTGAAGTGGCTTATATCTATCCTATCCCATACATATTCTATGAAAAGTATAAAATAAGAAGATATGGGTTTCATGGAACGAGTCATTACTATGTTTCAAAAAGAAGTTGTGAGATACTTGAAAAGAATATTAACAACTTTTCAGTTATAACCTGTCACCTTGGGAATGGCTGTTCTATAAGTGCTGTTAAAAATGGAAAGTCAATCGAAACATCTTTAGGGTTTTCAACTATAGCTGGAGTAATGATGGGAACAAGATGTGGAGACTTTGATCCAGCAGTGATTTTAAACATTATGGAGAAAGAGGATTTGACGATAGAGCAGGCAACATCACTTCTAACAAAACATTCTGGACTTTTAGGTGTTTCAGGTGTTTCGTCAGATATGAGAGAAGTAAAGAATGCTGCTAAGAACGGTAATAAGAGAGCTGAGTTAGCTTTTCAGATGTTCTGTTACATAGTTAAAAAATTCATTGGAGCATACTCTGTTGTTCTTGAAGGACCAGATGCTGTAGTTTTCACAGCGGGAATTGGAGAGAATGATCCTGATGTTAGGGAGTTATCTTTAAAAGGACTCGAATTTATGGGAGTGAAAATAGATGTTGAAAAGAACAGATCATGTGTTGGAAAGGAGATGGTAATATCAACGGATGATTCAAAAGTAAAAGTCCTTGTTATTCCAACAAATGAGGAGCTTGTTATAGCTGAAGATGTTGTAAAAGTTTTGGAGGAAATGGAAGATGAATAAAAAAGTTACCTTAGATATGGAAGTTGAGGATATAGTTAGAGAATATCCACAACTTATCTCCTATCTTATGGATAGAGATATAATATGTATAAGATGTGGAGCACCTGTTTGGGGGAGTTTAAGGGAACTTCTTGAAAGTAAAGGTATTGAAGATGTTGAGAATTTTGTAGAGCAGATGAACTTATTCCTTGAAAAAGAAAGTTAAAAAACTATTTTTTCAAAATGTTTGATACTTTCAAAGCACCATAGGGACATTTTTTAACACATTCAAAACATCTTATACAATCAATATCTTTTGGATTTTCATAAATATTTATATCCATAGGACAAACATAGTTGCAGACACCACATTTTGTGCATTTGTTTTTATCATATTTTATTTGTAATAAACTTATTTTGTTGAATAATCCGTATATGGCACCTATAGGGCATATTGTTGAACAGAAAAATCTTTTTGTTGTGATTGAGAAGAAAATAAAAGAAATACCGAAAAATATTTTCAAATAGAATACCCAACTTATGTTAGCAAGAAGAGCCGGGTTAAAAATTATTTGTGGCAAACTCGCTTCTATAGTTCCTGCAGGACAGATGAATTTACAAAAGAAAGGCTCTTTATAGATAAAAGGCACAACTATAGAAAGAAGAAGAATGAAATATTTTATATACCTTAAAGGTCTTTTAACTCTGAATTTAAAACTTTTTATCTTATATAAAAGTTCCTGTAAAAATCCAAATGGACAAAAGTTCCCACAAGGATATCTTCCGATGAAAATTCCGATAGTACCAAAAAAACCAACTATAAGGTAAGGAATCTGGGAAATTTTTATAGTTTGCTGTAAAGCCCCGAGTGGACAACTACCTATAGCGAGAGGACAGGAATAACAGTTCAAAATTGGAACACAGACACTTTTTATTTTCCCCTGATATAGAACCTTTCCCGTTTTTGGATTCAAAAGGATGTATGGATTAAAAATGATAAAGGATATTATCTGTATTATCCTTCTTGTTGAAACCTTAAACTTTTTTTTCATAACCCTATACAATCAAAACAGATGAACCTTCCAAAATTGTATATCTGCTCGTACTGCTTAAAATATATACCTGTGAAAAGAAGGAATAGGAAAATAAATAAAAGAATTAAAAAAAATACCTTTTTTTTCATCTGTACTCAACAGTTAAATTTTTTATTTTTGAATATGATTTTGTTTTCATATTGACAGTTTCTATCTCATAACTGTCTGGAAGAATTATTCCATTTTTCAAATACCTGTTAGTTATAACTTTAAATACCAGCTGGTCATAGATGTTTTTTAAACTCAACTCTTTTAGAGACAGGTTATTTCTATCAAGTTTAATATAAATTAAAATTTCATTCTTCTTAACATTTTTTAAAATTAAGTTCTTCCCATCATCTTCAATAGTGAAAGTATCTGGTAAAAGGTATTTAAAGTTAAAACCTTTGAAAATATTTTCAGGGTAAATTATAAGATTATTTTCTTCAGGTAAAAGTTCTTTTATCAATGGTGAATTCTTTTTCATTGTGTAAAAATATTTTATTGTATCCTTAAAAGAAGTGTCATAAAGCAAAGATAATATTTTTAATGAATCTATAAAATTTTCAACGGTAGAATTGTAATAAAGAACTTCACCGTAATCGAATTTAGTAAATGTTTCAATCTTTAAATATTTTACTGTTGAGTTGAATATCTTTTCTTTCTGGTCAAAATTATTTATAAGAGTTTCTTTTGTAACTTTTGAAAAAAGGAATGAAGGTAAAAGAAGAAAAAATATATAATAAAATTTTTTCATTCAACAGTGACAGATTTCGCAAGGTTTCTTGGCATATCTACATCAAGCCCTTTCTTAACGGCAGTTTTGTAAGCTAAAATCTGGAGTGGAATAACTGAAAGGAGTGGTGAGAGTTCTTCTATTGTATCAGGAATATATATAACATCATCGACAATTTTTTCAATCTCTCTATCACCTTTGTTTGCTATTGCTATGACATAACCTTTTCTCGCTTTTATCTCTTTTATGTTGTTTATTATTTTTTCATAAATGCTATCCTTTAAAGCTATAAAGAGGGCTGGCATAGATTCATCTATTAGAGCAATTGGGCCATGCTTCATCTCAGCGGCAGGATAACCTTCCGCATGGATGTATGAAATTTCTTTTAATTTCAAAGCTCCCTCGAGTGCTACAGGGTAATTTATACCTCTACCAAGATATAAAAAGTTTGTTTTTCTGTATATTTTTTCTACAATCTTATCTATCTTTGTTATCGTTTCTTTATCATTTAAAATCTCATTTATTTTATCAGGAATAGACTCAATATTTTTTATGAAATCTATACCTTCTTCAAAAGTTAAAACTTTTTTTCTCCCCAAAGCTACGGAGAGCATAAAGAATACCATAACCTGTGCTGTGAAAGCTTTTGTAGATGCTACTCCTATCTCTGGTCCAACATGTGTATAAATACCACAATCAGTTTCTCTCGCTATTGTTGAACCAACAACATTACAAATACCTATAGTTGTAGCACCTTTATTTTTACTCTCTTTCAAAGCAGCAAGAGTATCAGCTGTTTCACCAGATTGACTAACAAGGATAACAGCAGTTTTCTTGTTTATTATTGGATTTCTATACCTGAACTCTGATGCGTAATCAACTTCAACAGGTATCTGTGCAAATTTCTCTATAAGATATTTCCCTATCAGGGAAGCATGCCATGAAGTCCCGCAAGCTGTTATGAGTATCCTTTCGGCGTTCAAAAGATCGTTGAATTTATCTTTAATACCGTTCAACCTGAATGTTGAATTTTCTCTATCCAATCTTCCCCTGAAAGTGTTTTTCAAAGCTTCAGGTTGCTCGAAAATCTCCTTTTCCATAAAATGGTTGTATCCGCCTTTTTCGATCTGGGAGAGTGTTATATCTATCTGTTCGAATTCACTATCAGTTATCTTATCAGTTTCTATGTTGAATATTTCAACATCATCTTTAGTAATTTTTGCTATATCGTAATCCTGCATGTAGAGTATCTGGTTTGTCAAGGAAACTATAGCTGAAGCATCAGATGCTGCAATCATCTGATCTTTAGCTTTTCCAATTATAAGTGGACTACCTTTTCTCGCAGCAATTATGGTATCAGGTTGGTATGATGAGAGAACAAGAATACCGTAAGTTCCTTCAACCATCTTTAAAGACTTTTTTACAGATTCAAGTAGGTCTCCTTTATAGAAATGCTCTATAAGATGAACTAAAACTTCGGTATCGGTTTCAGACCTGAATTTATGTCCCTTATCTATAAGAAAACTTTTTAAAGTTCTATAATTTTCAATTATCCCATTATGAACGAGTGCTATCTTCTCATTACAATCAAAATGTGGATGTGCATTTATATCGTTTGGTTCACCATGTGTAGCCCATCTTGTGTGTGCTATTCCTATGTATGAAGGGCATGGTTTTCTTTTTTCTATCTCTGAAACTAAATCTTTTATCTTACCTGTTTTTTTTATTATCTCGAGTTTTTTTTCTTCTTCACAGTAGAATGATATCCCAGATGAATCGTATCCTCTGTATTCAAGTCTTTTTAATCCGTTTATGAGAATATCAACAGCTTTCTTTTCCCCAATATAACCAATAATACCACACATTTAAAGTAATCCTTCAACCCTTTTTATTATTTCATTAGTCCTTTCAAGAGTTGTGAATTCACATATTATTCTTATGAGTGGTTCAGTTCCAGATCTTCTTATATGTAAGAATCCATCTTCAAATATGAATCTAAAACCATCAGAGTTATCTAAAGGAATACCTTTAAACTCATTTTCTATTCTTTCAAGAGCAGCCGATGAGTTGATATCATATTTTTTCTTAACCATATATAGTTTTGGAAGTTCTTCTACAATTTCATCTATATCCTTTTTACTTTCTGCAATATAACCTAATATAAGGGTAACTGCGACAAGAGCATCTCTTGTTAGATTTACAGATGGAAAAATTACACCACCATTTCCTTCTCCACCTATAGGAGCTTTATTCGATAATATTGAATCAACAACATTAGCTTCACCAACAGGTGCTCTCAAAACTTTAAAATTGTTTTTTTGGGAAAGTATTTCAAGCATTGCACTTGTTGATTGGTTTATAACTATCTTTTTTGGTCTCAATTTTGAAAGAGCGTAAAGCCCTGATATGGTTATCGTATACTCCTCGGACACAGCCCCCCTTTGGGGAGTTACTATAGCTATCCTATCACCATCTCCATCTGTTGCAAATCCTATATCAGCCTTTCTATTTTTAACCTCTTTTACGAGTCCTTTTAAATTCTCTGGAACAGGTTCAAGATTCCTTTTAAATTTTCCATCTGTATTAGTGTTTATGGTATGGAGTTTAACCCCAAGATTTTCGAGTAGTTCCGGTATGATTATACTTCCTGCTCCACTTCCCCCATCAAATACAACTCTCAACTTCCTTTTTTTTATTTTGGATTTATTTATAAAAGGTATTGAGAGAACTGCTTTTATATGTTTTTTGTAAAGATTTAAATCACATATGTTTTTTTTATAATTCTCTTTGAATGGAAGTGGATTCTGTTCATAATTCAAGAAAGTTATATAATCCTTTTTGTTTAAAAATCTTCCAGAACTTGAAACAAACTTTATTCCGTTGTATTCTTTTGGATTATGTGATGCTGTTATTATAAAACCACCAGCAAGGTTCAATTTTCTGACAAGGAACAGTATCGTTGGTGTTGGAACAATTCCACAAAAAATTGTATCAATTCCTTTAAAATTCAACGATTTTAAAAAGATATCAGAAAGAATCTCTCCAGATTTTCTCGTATCCCTTCCACCTATAACCGTTCCTTTTCCAATAAAATCTGCAAATATGGAAGCGAAATGTGCAACATTTACATTGTTGAGGTCTTTTCCAACCAAACCTCTAATACCCGAAACGCTTCTTATCAAACCCATAAGTTAACCTATTATAGAAAAAAAGAGTATCAAGTCAATAGAAAATATTGTGCTAATTTCATAATTGGGTGACTCCTTAAAGTTAGGATATAATACCCCAAAATATATTTAAAAGGAGGAATCACCCGCAAGTTTTCATATCACAAATATCCTGACTAATGTAAGGCTAATGACGGTATAGATGTATCTTATGAAAGAAAATCAAGTTATGAAATAGCAGAAATGTTTGGTATTTCAACTTTCTTTAAATGGTTAAAAAAATAGAGGGAATATGGAAAAGAAGGATTAATAAATAAGAAAGTTGGGGGAAAGAAGAATAGAAAAAGGGCATTTCCTTCTATCGAGGATCAAATAGTTAAACTGAGGCTTAATACTCCTTTTGGTCCATTGAGAATTGCTTACAAGTTAAAAAGGAGATGAATCTCTATCTCACCTTATGGAGTATACAATGTTTTAAAGAAAAGAAATTTAAACAAATTACCAACATTTAAAGAAGAGAAAGAAATAATTAGATATGAGAAGAAGAAACCATTTGAAATGGTGCATATAGATGTGAAATATATAGAGAACCTTATTTAGAGCAGTAGATGATGCTTCAAGAGTTGCTTATGTGAAACTCTATAGGAGAGAGACTGTTTTAAATAGTCCTTTTTTCTTAAAAGAGGTAAACCAACTTTTTGAATTTAGAATTCAATCAATACTTACAGACAATGGTTTAAAGTTCACTAACATAAGGGGAGCATCAAATTCTCATATTATCAAAGTAGAAAGATTTCATAGAACCGTTGGAGAGGAGTTCTACAATAGAGACTTCTACCAGACCTTAGAGAAGTTAAAAGAACTACAAGGAGGAAAGATTTCAAAAGAGTTTAAAGTTCTTAATGTTTACCCTATTGATAAAATTTTTAATTTTGGTTTAATTAAAAATAATGGAGAGTTTTGTAGTCACCCAATTTAGGAAAGACTACAAAAACATTATACTTGGGAGGCTGAATGAAGAAACTGTTGATATTGTTTCTTGTGATTGGAGTATTGGGGGTATACAGCCAGACAACAGATGGGGAAATTCAATCAGAAGCAGATACAACACAGCAAGCAGATACTACACAACAGGTGGACACAATTAAAATTAATGATCAAGAGATTCATAAGGATAGTTCAAACATCACTGAAAATACAAGTGATACTACTTCTTTAAAAGAGAAAGACAACCTGTCACTAATTGAAGCAAAGAAGAATCCATGGCTATATGATTGGAGATATGGGTGTTTGATTGATGGATTGACTTATTTAATCCCGATGATAACACTTTATTCAATAGCTGAGGAAGTAGATGATAAATTTTTACCTCTTGATAATTACTGCACACCGTGCATATATCCAATAGGATTAGTGTTTGCTGAAAGGATGTGGAAAAGACTTTTATTAAACGAAGAAGCAAAAGGTATCGATGAAAACATTAATATTTCACTCTCTATTCAATCTGGAGTGGCTTTGCCTTACTATGAATACCCTTACTATAATGAAATTGGAATTCCGAACACTGGTTTTTTGGATTTAAATTTAATTTGTTTGAGAAGTGGTAAAAGAATAAACAATAGACTTAATATCAATCTTCTCATGCAATTATATAATTATTATATTTCTGGTCCATTATTCTATTCAACAGGTATTGAAGTAGAGGTAAATGAATTCAATGTTATTATTGAAAAGATAATATTTGGAATTTACCCAACAGAATCAGTTACTTATGCTTTGGCACAATATTTTAAAACAAATAATTATGTTGTTTCTAAGACAAATGACAACTATATAGTTAATTTCAAATATGATTTTTGGGGAGTTGGAATAGGCTGGGGGAAAAAGTATAAAATATGGAAAGAATTATACATAGAACCTATGTTGAATTATAAATTTATTTACACAATTGATTTCAAAGCAGGATGTATAACAGGCTTAGTTGGCGGAATCGGAATTGGTTATAAATTTTAGGAGGAAATATAATGAAGAGGTATAGTTTTGTTTTCTTGCTTCTATTACTAGTTCTAGTTATTTACTCAGAAGAATTATTACCAAATATTGTGTTTATCCATGGTATAAATGGAAAAGCTTCACCTGACTTAAGAAGAAATGACAAATATGGCAATAAAGAAGGAGCATTGTTTTCGTGGCACCCATTGAAGTGGGATTCATTAATGGGGAAATATATAGAAGTAGATAGCACAGCGTTATTAAAGATTATTGGTTATAAAGGATATAGAAAAGGAAGTCCCTTTGACTGCACAATAGACTCAAATCCAAGAGATGTTTCTGGTAATGTAGTTTATAATTTTAGTTATTATAATCCTGATGGTGATACTGGAGTTATAGGTAGTGGAGAGGACAAAAATGGTAATCCTTTATTTATTCCCGCTACAGAAAAATACCAAGATGATTATTTGCGTGCTTTCAAGCACGGTCAATGGGCAAAACATGTGGCGGCTTTTATAGAAAAAGTATATAACAAGTCAGGAAAGAAAGTATATATTGTAGCACATTCTATGGGTGGACCCGTAGTGAGAGCGGCAATGACATTTTATGGAGCTGGGAAATATGTAGATAAAGTTATAACAATTGGTTCACCAAATTTGCCTTTTACGCAGATTGATGCAGTAGAAGATCTTGTTACGAATATTGCAGATTATCAAGAATGGCAAGAAGTTGGAGAATTGCTGGAATTGGGAGCAGATGTTGAACTTCATGCTGGAAGTGTTGGTTTTATTTCTCCTTCAGAGCCAAATACAGTTAAGCCCTATCTGGATTTTCTGTATCAGGATGATACAATTAAATTAAGCAGAGGGCGTATTAGACTATCAACTATAATTGGTGCAAGAAAAACTATTCTAACTACAATGTTATCAAGTAATGATGGATTTATTCCTTGTTCGCAACAGAGCTTGGATTTTGCAGAAAGAAAACCTGTTATATATGCAAGTCATTCAAGACTTAAAGAGTTTATAAATGTACCAATAAATGACACCATATCAGAATATGCTGAGCAATATTCTACATTTCTTGTCGAATTCATCAAACACTGGATGATAG
>DJVI01000028.1 GCA_002441125.1 Caldifarciminota bacterium UBA6260 | reverse complement strand
AATTTCTATGTCCATCAGGTAAAGAATTTATATAACTGTTATTATCATTAACATTTTCATTAGAAAAAATTACTAAGATTGTTGTGAGTAAGATTAATGAAATTGTTAAAAGTTTTTTCATAAAACCTCCTTTTTTTGTTGATTATGTATATACAATATTTGTGCCAAAATTTAAATTCACAAAAAAACATAGTTTAAATTTCAAGTAGTTAAGCAAAATGTAAAAATATATTTACAGATGTCTTACCGATTGTCATTTTAAACCTATTGATTTTTTTGTTTTATATGTTATACTTCCCCATAAAAAAGGAGAAATAAAATGGCTAACAGATGCGAGATTTGTGGAAAAGGACCTCAGTTTGGCTCAAATGTTTCACATGCTCATAATGTGACAAAGAAAAAAAGAATGCCAAATCTTAGAAGGGTAAAGGCAAAAGTAGACGATCAGGTTAAATATATCTATGTTTGTTCAAGATGCCTTCGTTCAGGTGCTGTTAAGAAGGTTGTTTAACTATTGACAGAGAACTTATATTCAATTATTATCCTAATATATAATATTAGGAGTTGATAATGAAAAAAATTATATTTTTTATAATTTCGATCTTTACATTTGTACTTATCTTTTCAACCGCCTCCCAGGCAGGTGCAGTTTTTTTGCTCATATATCCTGGTTCAAGGGCAGTTTCCTTGGGAAACTCTTATACTGCAATATCTGATGATGCACTCGCTTTGTATTATAATCCTGCGGGGATGGGTTTGCAGGAAAAAAGAGATATAGTACTAATGCATGCTCCCTGGCTTACCGGGCTTGGAGAAGGCATGTATTATGAGTATCTTTCAGCAGTTATTCCAACCAATTATGGTGTTTGGGGTGGAAGTATTATATACCTTACAACTGGAGAAATGTCTGCAGAGGAGAACAACGACCCAACAGCCATTTGGAATACTTTTGATCTTGCTATAAATCTTTCATACTCCTACAGGATAAAAAAAGATCTATCCGTTGGAGTTTCAGGCAAATTCATCTATTCTTTTTTAGCACCAGATTGGATAATCCAGAGATATATGGGTGAGGAGAGGGGAGGACAGGGACAATCTGTTGCTCTTGATTTAGGTTTACTGAAAAAATTTGGTGAAAAAACATCTCTTGGAATCTCTCTATCAAATTTGGGACCCGGATTAAAATACCTTGCTGATGGTTCAACTGATGATCTCCCAAGGACATTCAGGATAGGTTTTGCTCAGACCATAATTGAGAACGAGTTGAATAAACTTCTTTTTACAACAGATCTTACAAAAGTCATAGCCGGGATAAAACTCGATTCACTATCAAAAGAGGATTTCACATTCGAATTAACAAAAATCATCGCAAAGTATAATAGAGATGTTGACCCTGTTACCGGTGACACTTTACCTCAGCTTTCTATGCTTGAAGCTGAATTCCTTGATACCTGGCTTGGGGCTGGTTTTGAGTACACCTATTACAATCTTCTTTCTCTGAGGTTAGGGTATTTTCTCGATTACTATGGACAGAGGTATGGTTTCACATTCGGTGGTGGGCTCCTTGTAAAAAACAGTTTCAGGCTTGACCTTGGAATAGATTCTGATATCTATTCCTTCCCAACAACAAACTACAGGATCTCTATTGGTTTCAGGTGGTAAAGAATAGACAAAATCTTATTTTCAACATAGACAAAGAAGAAAATATCCCATCCTTCAAAATAGTAAAAAGGTTCAGAGATATTTTCAAGGAGAAAAAGGTTGGTTTCCTTGGAACTCTCGATCCTTTCGCTTCAGGTGTTTTACCTCTATTTTCAGGGAATTTCACAAAACTGATAAGATATTTGGAAGGTTGTGATAAGGTTTACGATGCCAAAATCGAGTTTGGTATACTTACAGATACTTTTGATATAACAGGTAAGATAGTTGGAAAAAAGAATAATATTCTGAATCTTGATTCAAAGGAGATTGAAAGGATAATTCATGAGTTTTTTTTAGGAGAAAGGTTGCAAATTGTCCCAGATTACTCAGCAACCAAGATCGATGGGGTCAGGTCTTACAAACTTGTTAGAAAAGGATTGAAGTTGAAAGAGAGAAGGAAAAAGGTTATTTTGAAAGAGTTTACTGTAAAAGGTTTTGACGGAAAGTTCCTTGATTTAAGTATAAAGGTTAGTAAAGGTTTTTATGTCAGATCTTTTGCTAAAGAGCTTGGAGAAAAACTCGATACTTTTGGAACTGTTGTTAGTTTAAGAAGAATAGAGAATGGACCTTTCAAAATAGATGATTCTAAGAGGATAGAAGATGTGAAAATTGAAGATACGAAATCACCTGAGGAAATTTTAAAAGGATATATGGATACGGTTGAGTTGGATGATAAAAGTTTTGAAGTTTTGATGAAAGGAAATAGTTTAAAATTTGATTTTCAAAATCAAAAATTTTTACTTGTTAAAAATAAAAGAGGTTATATTGTTGTTGAAAGTAAAGATGGAACGATATATCCAAAAAGGTGCGTTGTATGAACATATATTATGGTTTAAACAAAATAGATGATAATTTGAAAGGAAAAGTAATAACTATTGGCTCATTCGATGGTATTCATAGAGGGCATAAAAAGATACTTGAAACTTTGAAAAAGATATCTGTGAGAGAAGGGAAAGAGAACCTATTGATAACTTTTGAACCACATCCGAGAATGGTTCTTGAAGGGATTAAGGAAAATTTCCTTTTAACAACACTCGAAGATAAAATGTATATGTTCGAAACTTCAAATCTTGTTGATAACCTTCTTATAATACCTTTCGACAAAAGCTTCGCTCAGATTTCTGCTGATGATTTTGTCGAAAAGATAGTTGTTGATAGACTTTCACCTTCTTTATTCGTTGTTGGTTATGATACTCATTTCGGTAACGACAGAAAAGGTGACATAGTAAAATTGAAATCGATACTTTCAAAAGAAAGAATCAAAATTGAAATAGTTGATCCTGAAATAGAAGATGGACAGATAATATCGAGTTCAATAATCAGAAAATTTATCAAGTTCGGCAATATTGAAGCTGCGAACAAATTTTTGGGTTATAAATATTTTGTGAAAGGTTCTGTTGTAAAAGGAGAGGGTAGAGGAGCGATACTCGGTTTTCCGACAGCAAACATTGAATTCGATGAGAAGATAAAGATAATGCCACAGAATGGAGTTTACGCTGTTGGAGTAATCTATGAAGGAAAAAAGTATAAAGGGATGATGAATGTTGGAAAAAGGCCAACATTTGATGAAAAACTCTCCCTTGAGGTACATATTCTTGATTTCAATGAGAATCTATACAACAAAACTTTGAAAATAAATTTTATTAAAAGGTTGAGAGACGAGGTTAAATTTCCAAGTGAGAATGAACTGATAGAACAGTTAAAAAAAGATAAAGAAGAAATAAAAAGCTTAAAGGAGGAATTATGGCTTTGAAAAAGGAAAAGAAAAAAGAGATCATTCAGAAGTTTGCTGTAAAAGAGAATGATACAGGTTCACCTGAAGTACAGATCGCTCTCTTGACTGAGAGGATAAATCAGGTCACCGAGCATCTGAAAAAATTCAAAAAAGATATCCATTCAAGAAGAGGGCTTCTTCTTATGGTTGGAAAAAGAAAAAGATTGTTAAACTATCTTATGCAGAAAGACTTTGAGAGGTATAAAAAGATAGTAAAAGAGTTAAATTTAAGAAAATAAGAGGGGTAACTAATGGAAGAAAAAATAGTGAGCGGGCCTTATGGCCGGTTCAATCTTGAAATATCAACTGGAAAGTTGGCTAAACAGGCTAACGGTTCTGTTGTAGTGAAACTAAACGAAAATATACTTCTCGTAACAGCTGTAGCATCAAAAATGAAAAAAGAGGGACAGGATTTCTTTCCACTAACGGTAGATTACAGGGAAAAATATTTTGCAACCGGAAAGATACCGGGTGGTTTTTTCAAAAGAGAAGGTAAACCGAGAGATAGAGAGATCCTTGCAAGCAGACTTATTGATAGACCTATAAGGCCTCTTTTCCCGGATGATTTTATAAATGAAACACAGATCATTGCTACACTTTTTTCTGCTGATGGAAAGATAGATACGGATGTTTTGGGAGTGATTGGAGCATCAGCATCTCTGATGATTTCAGATATACCTTTCAAAGGTCCTGTTGGTGCATGTAGAGTTGCACTTGTTGATGGGCAACTTATAGATTCTCCAACTTTTGAGGAACTTGAGGATGCTGATCTCGAGTTAGTTCTTGCAGGAACCAAAACGACAGTAACAACTATTGAAGCTTCAGCGAATGAGGTATCTGAAGAGGATATGTTGAAAACCATTGAGTTTGGACATAACATAATCAGGCAATCTATTGAATTACAGGAAAAACTCATATCCCAGTTTGAAATTAAGAAGATGGAGTATGAACCTTTCGTTATTCCACAGGATTTAAAAGAGAAAATAAAAGAGTTAACAACTGAAAGGTTAAAAGTTTTAAACAACATTTTTGAAAAACAGAAAAGGAATCAGGAATTTGATAAACTCGTTAAAGAGGTATTGGAAACTCTTAAAGATGAGTATGAAGATTATGTTGGAATTATTCCATCATTGATAGAGGATAACAGAAAAGAGATGATAAGAGAAAGGATAATAAAAGAGGGTATAAGGCTTGATGGAAGAAAGATAAATGAGATTAGAAAAATTACATGTGAAGTTGGACTTATGCCAAGAACTCATGGTTCTGCACTCTTTACAAGAGGTGAAACTCAATCTTTAGCATGTCTTACCCTTGGAACAGCATCCGATGAACAGGTTATCGAAGACCTTGAAGGAGAATCGAAAAAATCTTTCATGCTCCATTACAACTTCCCACCATTTTCTGTTGGTGAGGTATCACCGTTGAAAGGACCAGGTAGAAGAGAGATAGGGCATGGATTCCTTGCGGAGAAATCCCTTCAAGCTGTCATACCTTCAGAAGAGATTTTCCCATACACTATAAGGATAGTTTCTGAAATACTCGAATCTAACGGTTCATCGAGTATGGCTTCAGTATGCTCTGGTTCTTTATCTTTGATGGATGCGGGAGTCCCGATCAAATGTCATGTCGCAGGCATCGCTATGGGACTTATAGTTGAAAAAGATCATGAACCTGTTGTTCTTTCTGATATAATGGGTGAAGAGGATCATTATGGAGATATGGATTTTAAAGTTGCCGGGACAAGAGAAGGAATAACCGGTTTACAGCTTGATACAAAGATTGAAGGAATAACAATTGACATTTTGAGAAAAGGTTTCTATCAGGCAAAAGAGGGAAGAGAATTCATACTGAGCATTATGGAAAAAACTATATCAAAACCGAGAGAGCAGTTGTCACAGTATGCTCCAAGGTTGATCCAGTTCACTATAGATAAGGACAAGATAGGACTTGTTATCGGTCCCGGTGGAAAGATGATAAGGTCCATAATAGAAAAGACCGGAGTTAAAGTTGATATAGATGATAGTGGAAAGGTAACAATCGCATCAACCGATCTTGCAAGTGGTGATGAAGCTAAAAGAATGATAGATTCTTTGGTCAAAGATATTGAAATGGGTGAAATATATGAAGGAAAGGTAACGAAGATCACAAACTTCGGTGCATTCATTGAACTTTTACCTGGTAAAGAAGCTTTGATGCACATTTCACAATTCTCACACGAAAGGGTGAATGATCTTAACGAGCATCTAAAGGTGGGAGATAAGGTATCAGTAAAAGTGATCAATGTTGATGATAATGGTAAAGTTAATGTTTCAAGAAAAGTTTTAATAGAAAACAACAATCCGAATCAGAACGAGGGTGAACAAAAACACCATTACAGAAAATTTGGAAGAAAGGATTACAAAAAAGATGGATCTTAAACAGAATGTATCTATAGAAAAATTGGAGAATGGAGTAAATTTTGTTGGAGAGCAGATAAAAATATTCCATTCTCTGATTTTTGGTTATTATGTTAGAGTTGGGTCAGATTATGAGAGTGAAAAGTTAAACGGCATAAGCCACCTTACAGAACATCTTGTCTTTAAAGGAACGAAAAAAAGAAAATCTGATGAAATTTCAAGACTGATAGAACATTATGGTGGAAGTATAAACGCATACACTTCAAGAGATCACACATCGTTTTATTTCAAATGTTTACCTGACAATTTTAAAAGGATACTTCCAATATTCCAAGAGATGCTTTTTGAACCTCTTATACCTGAAGAAGAACTTGAAAAGGAAAAAAATGTTGTCATAGAAGAGATAAGATCAGCTGAGGATGATCCAGAGGACCTTGTTTTTGAGAATTTAAACAGGATAATTTTCAAAGGTTCACCTTTTGAAAAAACTATTCTTGGAAGTGAGGAGATAATAAAATCTATAAAGAGGAAAGATGTTATAGATTTTATTGAAAAAAATTATGTTAGTAACAATTCCTTCTATTCTTACATAGGACCTCTAAGAATTTCAAAAGTTAAAGATCTTATAGATAATAAGTTTTTTAGAAAAGGTGAAGTTAATTCTAAAATTTTTGATCAAAAAGTTAAGGATAACTTCTCCCAAAAAATTTATGTTTACAAAAATTCTTTACAACAGTTCCATGTTGCTTTAGGATTCAAAACTCAAAATTACAGTTCTGATGAAAGGTTCCCACTAACTATACTCTCCGCTATTTTGGGAATAGGGATGTCTTCAAGACTTTTTAAAAAGTTGAGAGAGGAAAGAGGACTCGTTTACACAGTCTACTCTTTTGTTGATATTTTCAAAGAGTCAGGTATGGGTGGAGTTTATTTTGTTTGTTCACCTGATAACTACAAAAAGACGATGGGACTTATTGAAAAAGAGATGGCCGATATAATAAAGAAAGGTGTTAAAAAGGATGAGATGGAGAAAGTAAAAAATCAGATCTTGGCAAATGTTGTAATGAGTTATGATTCCCTTTCCGGCAGGATGGGATTTAACGCGAAATCTTGTCTATATAAAAAAAGAATAGAGAGTGTAAACTCTGTGATAAAAAAATTCAAAAATGTAAATCCAGATGATATAATAGAAGTAGCTAAAAAATATTTCAAATTCGATAAATTGAACATCTCAGTTGTCGGGAACAAAAAAGATTTTAAGATATGATTGATATAAAAATTGAAATTTCAGAAACAGGATTTTTGCCTAAATATATGACTGATGGCTCTTCTGGTGCAGACATATACTCTTCATCTGATATCTGTATTGAACCTTTTGATGTCTCTTTGGTACCAACTGGTATAAGAGTTCAGATACCTTCAGGTTATGAGATCCAGATAAGACCAAGAAGCGGTTTCTCTTTGAAAAATAAAATATTGATTTTAAACACGCCTGGAACTATAGATTCAGATTATAGAGGTGAAATAAAAGTTATAATGTTCAACCTTAACAGAGAGAAGTTTTGTATAAAAAGAGGTGACAGGATAGCACAGATGGTTGTTGCCAAAGTTGAAAAAGCTAATTTTGTTGAAGATAAAATAGATGATACGGAAAGAGGGGATGGCGGGTTTGGCCATACTGGATGATGCTTTTATATTACTATTTTAGGATAATGACTATCTTTTTATATTTTGTTCCATTTGAGGTAATAGATTTTATATCTATGATTGTTGGAAACATTATTTTTCTTTCAAACAACTGGAGGGTTAAAAGTATAAGTGATAACCTTAAAAGGATAGGAATAGAAAATTTTGATGTTAAAAAAGTTTTTATCAACATGACAAGAAACCATTTGGATCTTTTGAAATTTTATTATATGAATAAAAATTATCTTCTCAAATTAACAGATTTTTCTGAAGTCTCTCTAAAAGAGATCCAAAATGATAAATATGTTCTTGTTACAGCACATTATGGTAATTGGGAACTTGGCGGAATGATTTTTGGTTTTCTTGTGGAGAAAAGTGTTACAGTAGCAGAATTTGAAGGAGTTGGTGAAAAGAGGTATGAGATTTTAAAAAGGTTCAGGGGTAGAACAGGAATGAAAGTTTTGCCTCTTGAAGACCTATCTACCGGAGCTAAAATAGAAGAATTGATACAGAAAGGATACATTCCTGTTCTTCTTTTTGATAGGGATATTAATAAAACAGGAAGTTTATCAGATTTTGGAAAATCTAAAGTTTATATTCCAAAAGGTCCTTTCTATTTTTCTAAAAAGTATTCGAGAAAGATTTTGTTCGCAGTTATTTACTATGAAAAAAATGAAAGGTTCAGATATAAGATAAAAATCTATGAGATTGAAAGAGATGAAAATTTAAGAAAATATGCTAACAACGGATTAAATAAACTTTATGAAGTTATTGAGAATAAACCAGAAGAGTGGTTTGCATTTTCTATGAGATGGGAGTGAAAATGGCTGAAAGAAAAAAATTAAAAATTTTGATGGTTTCAGATATGTATTATCCTCTTCCAGGTGGTATCTCTGAACATATACACCATCTTTATATAGAGATGAAGAGAAAAGGTCACACTGTTCACATACTAACCGGGAATCCTCTTTTTAAGAGTGTTAAAAATGAAGGTAGTGATATAAAGAGGGTTGGATACTCTATCTCAATTCCAGCTAACAAATCTTTCGCTCAGGTTTCTGTAGGTTTGAAAATGATATTCGATATAAAAAATCTTCTTGAAAGGGAAAAATACGATATTATTCATATACATGGAGCTTTAGCTCCAACTTTGCCTTTAATTACTCTTTTCTTTTCTAACTCAACAAACATTATAACATTCCATGCTGCGTTTGACAGATCTATAGGTTATGAAGCTTTAAGATCTCCTCTTAAGAAATTTTTTGAAAGGATAGATGGAGTTATAGCTGTTTCAGAAGAAGCGAAAAGGTCCGTTTATAGATATTTCCCAGGAGAATATACTATTATTCCAAATGGTGTTGACCTTAAAAGATTCTCTCCAAATAATCCTAAACTTGAAAACTATATTGATGGAAGGATAAATCTACTGTTCGTTGGGAGACAGGATCCAAGGAAAGGGATCAAATTCTTGTATAAAGCGATGGATTATATCGTTGATGAGATAACTGATGTTAGATTGATAGTAGTTGGAAAAGGATTTTTGAAAAAATATTATGAGCTTTCTATAAGTGATAAATCTAAAGAACACATAATATTTGAAGATTATGTTGATTGGTCACTTTTACCATTGTACTATAACACTGCTAATATCTTTGTTTCACCGGCAACTGGTGGTGAGAGTTTTGGTATTGTACTGCTTGAAGCGATGGCATCTGGAACCCCAGTTGTTGCAAGTAATATAAGGGGATATAGACAGGTTATAAAACATAAATATAATGGATACCTTGTAAAACCTAAAGATCCAAAAGATCTCGCTGATGGAATAATAGAGGTTTTGAAGAATAGAGAGTTGAGAGAGCAACTTAGAAAGAATGGACTTGAATTCGTTAAGAGATTCTCATGGGAAAATGTTTCTGATGAGATATTGGATTTCTATTACAGAAAGATTGAGCAAAAAAATAACAACAAACATAATAGATTGAGAAAATGGTTTTAAAATATATTTTGCCTGTAATTTTCGTTTTTTTACTTTACATTTATGGTTGGATTTATTGGTATTTTAAATTTTACAAAAAGAGAATCTATGCAGAGAATATAATCTCTTTTCATAAAGTTTCAAAATATCCAGAATTTGGAGGAACAACCAACCTATTGTTCCAATTTGAAAACTATTTGAAGTTTTTAAAAGAGAATGGTTTTGAAACTACAACTATAGATGATTTTTTAAAATCCAAAGAAGAAAGAAAAATTTTGATTTTTTTTGATGATGCTTATGAAAATGTTTACAGGTATGCTTTTCCTATAATGAAGAAATATTCTTTTACAGGTGTATTATCCCCTGTTGCAGGTTATATTGGAAAAAGAAATGTTTGGGATGCTAAGACTGGAAAGTTCAAACATATGGATTTAGGAATGTTGAAAGAGATGGGAGATTATGGTTTCGAGATAATTTCACATTCTTTTTCACATAAGGATTTAAGAAAACTCAATTCTGAGAAACTTGATCTTGAAATTTTTGTTTCAAAAGAGATACTTGAAAAGTCTCTTAAAAGAAAAATAGAATATTTTCTTTATCCTTATGGTTTAACAAACGAAAGAGTTAAAAGAAAAGTAAAAAGTGCGGGTTATAAGGGTGCCTTCACATCTTACACTGATAAAGAAAAATTTGATCCTTACGAGATTCCAAGAAACACCCTATACATAATCGATGGAAATATAACTTTAAAAACTCTTCTTTTCAAAAAACCACTATTTCTTTTCGGCCATTTTGATATGAAGGGAAGGGTAACAAACTGGTTCGGTAGATTTTCACCTGTTATAAAATTATGAAAAAGAAAAGTATTTTTATAGATTATCTTTTTCTTTTAAGACCAACTATACAGGTTGCTCTATGGACTTTTTATTTTATAGGTGTTTATTTGGGATATAGAGATTATAAAGAGTTGAAAGTATTAAATTTCAATTTTGATTTTAAAGTTTACTATGTTCTATTTGCTTACTCACTTCTTATGGGTGGTATTTACATACTAAACCAGATAACGGATATTGAAACTGATAGGTTGAACAAAAAACTTTTTCTTTTACCAGAGGGAATAATAAGTGTAAAAAATGCTTACATCACTTTCGTTATAGTAGTTCTTGTAGGTTTTACTATGGTTTTTTTCAATTTCAGAGTTCAGAAAACTATTATAGTTCTTTTTATAATATCTTTTATTATGGGATATTTGTATTCTGCAAAACCTTTCTATTTCAAAAGCAGACCATTCCTTGACCTTTTTTCAAATGTTGTTGGATACGCTTTTGTAGCTTCTCTTATAGGTTATCTTTCGGTAAACGACAGTATACCAAATTTTACAATCTTTTTACCTTATATATTTTCTATGGCTGCGATCTTTATAAATACAACGATTCTTGATTATGAAGGTGATAAAATAGTTGGTTTGAAAACAACCGGGATTTTTCTTGGAATTAAAAGTTCTCTTATACTATCAACTATTTTTATGCTCTTAGCGTTCATCTTTGGTTTTTACTATAAAGATTTTCTCGCAATTATAACAACATCATATTCACTTATTTTCTTCATAATATCCTTGATATTTAGAAAAGAAAAATTTATAAAATGGTCCGTTATGTACACATCACCGTTCGTTTCTTTTTCACTTGGTATAATTTTCCCATATTTTCTTATCTTATGTGCTCTCACTTTAGTAATTTCGATAATATACTATAAAGAAAGGTTCAAATATAATATAATATGAAAAAATTTATTCTGATAATTTTTCTATCATTTTTTTCTATATCTCTTTTCTCCTATCCTTTATATAAGGATGATGTAGATACTATAGTTAATCTTTTGTATAAACAGGATTATGAAAAAGCTTTAAAATACAATGAGAGTATAAAAAACAAATATTCACCAGTTCTTTATCATTTTCTTAAAGCAACTATCATTTCAACTTATATGAGTGATTTTGAAACCGATTCTTTATCATATTTACTTTTTTCAAGTTCAGATTCAGTTTTAAAATACGCTGATCTGAAAGATTCTTATGATAACTTTTTTGTTGGTGGAGTTTTTCTTTACAAAACTTATTACTATGTAGATAAAGGAAATTATACAAAAGTAATTAATAACGGTTTATCGGCATTAAAATTTTTTAACAGGTCAATAGATATAGATAAAAGAATGTATGATAGTTATCTTGGGAAGGGTGTTGTCACTTATTTCGTTAATAAATTTAAAGATAAGTTACCTTTTGTTTCAGGTAATGATGATGAAATAAAGTTGATAAAATTTGCTGCAGACTCAGGTATTTTTGTTCAGTATCCAGCATACAATGTTCTATCTATTCTTTATCAGATGGATAAAAATTATAAGGAAGCTGAAAAGGTTTGTGAGAAGTTGAGAGAAATATATCCTGAAAACAGGATGTTTCTTTTTACACATATAAAGATACTTCTTGAGCAGAACAAATTTAAAGAAACTCTACCTTTACTTGAAAAGCTGAGAGATGAGGTTGAAACAAATCAACCAAAAACTTATGTGAATCTATCTTTCGTTTATTACAATCTAACTTTGGTATATACCGAACTGAAAGATTTTGAAAAAGCGAAACTCTATCTTAGAAAACTAAACAAGGTATATATGTTGTCAAGTGATAACAGAAAAGTTAAAGAGTTTTACAGGAAGGGAGAAATTTTAAAGAAAAGGATAGATGGATAGAAAAAAAGTTTTATTAGTTTCATACTATCTTTATCCCTATTATAACTATGGTGGTGGTAGAAGATTTATTTCTCTTATAGATTATTATAAAAATTCAAAAATAGATTATCTTGTTATAACTTCATCTTTTAAAACTTTTCAAAAAGAAAAGATCCTTTTTATAAAAGATCCCTTTATCAAAGGTAAAAAGGTTGATAGAAAAGAGTCATTTTTAAGATATTTTAACCCTCTTCCAGATTCTATGTTTTTATGGTCTTTTGAAGTCTTTAAATACATTATTAAAAACAAAGATGATTATGAAAGAATCATAATAACTTCACCTCCATTCTCATTGCCTTTGATCCTATCCTTGAAACTAAAAAAATCTGATCTTGATAGATTTGTTCTTGATGTAAGAGATATTTACTATAATGGGACTTTAAGAGAATATAAAATAATTTTCATCAAATTTATCGATTATATTTTTGACAGGATAATTTTCAAAAAATTTGATAGAATAACAACGAATATACCACAATTTGTTTCATTGATAAAAAATAGATATAAAAAAAGAAGGGTTGATCTTATTTTAAATTCTTTAGTTGAAGAAAAAGATAAAAGGGATGATTTAGATTTTAAAGGTAAGTTTTTACTTTATGCTGGAAAACTTGACAGATACAGATTCAACAAGGATTTTTTTGAAGAGTTTGAAAAGATCTATTCCAAATTCGGTTTAAATATTTTTATCGTAGGGAAAGTTGAAGAGAAGATAAAAAATTATCTTGAAGGAAAAGAGTATATAAAAATATTAGGTGAAATGGATTATGAAAAAACTACTGATTACATTTTTTCATCTGACATTTTTCTTATAATGCATCCTTTCGACCTGAAAGATGGTAACTCTATTTTTTCATCTAAACTTCTTGATGGAATAAAATTCAAAAAAAAGATATTGTATGTTGGCCCTGAAAGTGAGGTATTCAAATTCGTAAAAAAATACAATATAGGAGAAACTCTTAACAAATCTGAAATTTACAATCTTGAAGAGAAATTGAAAAAATTAATTGAAAGAGATTACACCTATGATGAAAAAGTAATTGAAATATTTAAACAACCTTATAAAAACAGTTATTTCACTGAAGGTCTTTTTTAAAAGTATCCGGATGTGGTGATTTAAAAACAAGTAAGGAGCTCTTTCTTTCAGAAGTATTTTCAATAAACATTCTGTCATTGAGATTCACCAAAAATATAGAACCTTCCTTCAAACTTGTCTTTACTCCATTTACAGTTATCTCAACCTCTCCTAAAATAGGTATTATTGTAAGATATGAGTTTGCGAAATGTTCCTTAACCGATTGTTTTGGGTTCAACGCTATCTGCAATATCAAACAATAGTTGTTTTCAACAAGTTTTCTGTAGCCAAAATTTTCCTCCTGAAATGGAATATCTTCAAAAATATTCATAATACCTCCAAAAATAATTATCTTTTGTTTTTTTTCTATGTCAATATTTACAATCCTTGAATATTTACTTTTATATTGTATAATTAATTTATGGAAAATTTAATTTTGCATACATGTTGTGGTCCAGATTTAACTTACTCCTATAAATTTTTCAGTAAAAAATATAATGTTATCTCTCTTTTTGTGAATGATAATATTGATACTGAAGATGAGTTTGAAAAAAGGTATGAAGAGGTTTTGAAGGTAGCAAGACATTTTGGTTTTGAAAGTAAGAAATTAAAATATGAGAGTAAAAATTTTTTGGAAAATGTTGTTGGACTTGAAAATGAACCTGAGATGGGAAAAAGATGTGAAGTCTGTCACCTAACGAATTTTAGAAAGGTTGCTAAATTTTGCAAAGAGAATAACTACAATTATTTTTCCACTACTCTTACGATAAGTCCACATAAGAATGTTGAACTTATTAACAGTATTGGAGAAAATGTAGCTAAAGAGTTTGGTATAATTTTTATTAAAGAGAATCTCAGAAAAAATGATGGTTTTAAAGAGTCAGTAAAGATTTCTAAGGAGTTGAACCTTTACAGGCAGAATTATTGTGGTTGTATATTTTCAAGGGGGAAATGTGGACAGAGAGTTAAAATTTAAAAAATTCCTTAAAAAGATGGAAGATTGCGAAGGCTGCCCTATGAGAAGTTATGGAGAGCCTGTATTCTCAGGTAATATTTTACAGGAAATAATGATAATAGGGTATGAACCTGAAAGTCACAATTTTTCAATAGATTCGAAATTGATTGCAAAAGCATCTTCACTTTTGACTCTTTATGAAACTGAGGTGAAATATGGTGCTTACATAACCTATCTTTACAGATGTTCACTTATAATACATGGTGATTTGACGGAGGAAGCCAAGAAAAGGTGTAGAAGGTATCTTGAAGAGGAGTTTGAGATAGTAAAACCAAAATACCTTATCGTTTACGATGAAAGGGTTTTGAAAGAACTTGTGGAAGATTATGAAAAGATAGTTAACTCTAAAACACAACCTGTTGAATGCAATGTTTTTGATAGAAAGGTGAAAATATATTTTATAAAATGAAAAAAGTATTCTCTTTTGAAATATCAGATTATAACATTGAAAATATAGATGAATCTTTAAGAAAAGTATTCGATAGTTTAGATCTTATAAAAAAATTTTCAGATGGAAAAAAGATAATTTTAAAACCTAACCTTCTCACAAAACCTAATTCTACTTTAAACATAATAACAACGAATCCAATAGTAGTTGAATCTGTAATAAAAATTCTGCTTTCAGGTGGAATTGAGAAAGAAAAAATATTTATAGCTGATGGGTCATCTGCGATACATAAAGATATGGAGCAGATTTTTAAACAGACAGGTTTCTCGGAACTATCCGAAAAGTATGGTATAGAGCTTGTTAATCTTAACAGGACAAAATACTTTATAAAAGACAGGATTAAGGTAAGTGATTTTATTAAAGATGAACCACATATAGTAAACATAGCGAAGTTGAAAACACACATGCTTACAAAGTTAACCTTATCTGTTAAAAATCTTTATGGTCTCATTCCCGGTGAAAGTAAACTTTACTATCATACGAGGTTTCCTGATCCGGAAAGTTTTTCAGATTTTTTATCAAAACTTTACAACTCTGTAAAACCTGAATTAAACATTGTTGATGGAATAGTTGGAATGCAAGGGAATGGGCCGGGTGGTGGAGATTATGCTAAAACTGAACTACTTTTAGCTTCAGAGGATGGGTTCGCTTTGGATGATTTTATAGCATCACTTTTAGGTTTAAAAACTTCCGATATACCTTTTTTGAAAATGGCTAAAAGGAATGGTTTCTATGATGGCAGATATGAGGTTTTAGGATCATTCCATAAACTTGAAATGAGGATGCCGGATAAAAACAATTTCTCATTATCTTTAAATTTTGCAAAACAAAAATTTGTAAAACATTTCACATCCAATTTCCCTCAGATAATTACTGAAAAATGCAAGAAATGTTACAGATGTTATAAATCTTGCCCTGCTGGTGCAATAAATCTTGTTGATGGGTACCCACACATAAGGGAAAGGTTGTGCATAACCTGTTATTGTTGTGTAGAAGTTTGCCAATACAAATCAATAAAAGTTAAGAAGAGTATTCTTGAAAACTGGTATGAAAAATTCAAAAAATGACCCAGTTGTTAAAATTTCACTTTTTCTACTAAAATATTTTCCGTTAAAAGTATTGGTTATCTTGGCAAAATTGATCTCCATACTTTTTTACAATTTTGGAATAAAAAGCAAAAAGAGGGTGAAGGAAAATTTAAAAAAATGTCATATAAGATTTTCCATAAAAATATACCTTAATAATGCAACATTTTTAGTAGAAAACCTTTATCTTCTTCACCATCACCCTTCTGAAGATAGATACGAATTCCAAAACCTTGAATTACTCAAAAATTTGGTTATGAAAAATGAAAAGGTATCTATAATTTCGGTCCATTACGGGAGTTGGGAGGTTGTTGGTCAGATTTTGCAAAGAAAAGGTTTCAACATTTCTGTCGTTTATCAGAAAAGGGATGAATGGTTTTATGATTATTTGGATGCTATCAGAGTCAAATATGGAATTAAACTCATAGAAAAGAGTTCTCCTTTATCTGTTTATAAAGGACATATAGAAAATGGAAGGATTCTTTCTTTTTTAATAGATCAAAAATTGAACAACCTAACAACAAAAAATGTTAACTTTTTAGGAATTGTTCAGAATTTACCTTACGGTTGGTATAGAGTGATTGAGAAGTTCAAATTACATCCAGTTTTGATGGTAACAAGATTTGAAAAAGGAAAACATAAAGTTTACTTCTATGATGCTTACGGCTTTTCATATGAAAAGATATATAGATTTTTCGAAAAGGAAATAAAAAAGGATATATTCCAGTATGATTTCTTCAGTAAGATATTTCAGGATAGTAACGGTTAGTATTTTCTTCTTTCTTTTATTCTGTGGAAGAGAGAATACAGAAAAGATAGAAAAATATCAGGAAGATATTGTTACAGGTTTCAAATCAGAATATTTTCAAAAAGATGTAAAAATTTATTCAATAAAATCTGATACAGGTTACTATATAGATTCTATGAATATGTATATTCTTAAAAATGTTGAGTATGATAGGGAGGATGGAGAAAAAGTTAAGATTGTTGCGGAAAGTTCAAATGTTTTTGAAAAAAGGATAGAATATTTTAAGAATGTTCGAGTTATTTTTTCTGACTCTATGGTTCTTTACACTAACCATCTTCTTTACGATATAAACACTGATACCTTAAGAACTGACGATTCGATAATGATAGAAAAGAAGGATGATAGGATGTTAACAAAAGGTTTTATCTGTTTTGATAATTTTAAAAAAACTCTATTCCTTTCGCCAGTTTTGATATATGATGAAAATAAATAAAACTTTGGCTTTTATCATATTGTTTTTTTTACCAGAAATTTTCTATGCTTATACACTCTATTCTGAAAAAGCATCCATAATTGGGGATACTATATTTTTCTTTAAAAATGTTGATTTCAAATCTGACGATTACTCCCTTAAAACTGATTCGTCTTTCATTTTGAAGAAGGATTCTTTGATCTTTTTCCCCAAAAGTTTTATTTTGGAGAGAAAGGATTCTGTTAAAATCTTTGCAAAATATGGAGTCTATTTTATAAAGGAAAAAAGATTCTATATTAATTTTCAAAGAACTGAAAAAGAGAATAGATTTTCGATTGAGAGTGAAACTTTAAAAATTTTTCTTGATGATTCTCTTTTTATTTTTACCGGAAAACCTTGTTTTGATAATGTTGAAGAGAAGTTAAAAATTTTTGGAGATAGAGTTGAATATTTGAAAAATGTTGAAAGGATTTATTTTAAAGGTAACTCTTTCCTTCAAAAGTATGACTCTTCATATTCTATAAGATCTGGTAACATTGTGATAGATGATAAAGATTCTGTTAATATTTTTTCAAATGGAGTTGAAATTTTTAACGATAGTTTCACGATAAAATCTGATTCAGTGAATTATTATAGAAAAGAACCCTTTTTTAAAACTTTGAAAAGGGGAGATATAGTTGCAAAGAACTCTTCCTTTCAGGGAGACACTTTCTTTTTCTATTTTGAGAATGACAGTTTAAAAAGGATGGTTGGGAAAAATAATATTGTATTTAAAAATGAAGATGATAATATTGTTATAATAGTTTGTGATTCACTTGATGGTAGTTTTAAATCATCAAAAGTTGATATTCTTAAATTTTATAAAATTAAAGAGAGTGAACTTGTGAAAAAGGAAAAAGATGAAACTGAGAAGTGAAAACCTTGTGAAGTTTTATGGTAAAAGAAAAGTTGTTGATCGACTTTCAATAGAAGTTGAAAATGGGAAAATCATTGGGCTTTTGGGTCCAAACGGTGCTGGTAAAACTACAACATTTTACATGATGGTTGGAGTTGTTCAGGTATCTTCAGGGAATATATTTCTTGATGAAAAGGATATAACAAATCTGCCTATGTACAGAAGGGCAAGGTTGGGGATAGGATATTTGCCACAGGAGAGTTCAATTTTCAGGCAACTGACAGTATATGAGAATGTCTACTCTATTCTTGAGATGCTTTACAAAGATAAAAAGAAAAATAAAGAAAGGACTTTTGAACTTCTTGAAAAATTCAAGGTTTCCCACTTGAAAGATCTTCCAGCTTACAAACTTTCTGGAGGTGAAAGAAGGAGAGTTGAAATTGCGAGAGCTTTAACTTCCAATCCAAAATTTTTGCTTCTTGATGAGCCTTTTACCGGAATAGATCCAAAAGTTAAAGAAGAGATACAGAATATGGTAAAAGAACTTGCAAAGGAAGGTATTGGGATTTTGATAACGGATCATAATGTCAGGGAAACACTTGAAATAGTTGATATCGCTCATATAATATATGAAGGAAAGATACTCCTATCTGGCGATGCCCACCAGTTGATAAATGATGAAAAAGCCAGACAACTCTATCTCGGAGAAAGATTCAGATTATGAAACAAAAACTTGAAACCTCTTTAAGACAGGAGATTAAATTAACCCCTCAACTTCTAACTCTTGTAAAGATATTGCAACTGCCATTACTTGAATTACAACAGGTTATAACAAATGAAATAGAACAGAATCCGTTTTTAACTGATGATATACTTGAGGAGGAAGATGTCTCCTATGAGGAGGTTGAACCTGAGCTCCCTTTAAAGGATGAGATAGATTATGAGTATTTTTTTCATGATGAGTGGAAAAAAGCTTCTCTGCCATCTGAGAGGTATAACAGAGAGGATGAAGAGTTCGATCCGATTTCGAATGTTGAGGAGCCTGAAAATTTGCAAGATTATCTTCTGACACAATCACATATTTTTTTCGATGATCCAGATGAGATAAAAATTGCAGAAGAGATAACTTTTTCACTTTCCGATGATGGACTTTTGGAAATCTCTTTGTCTGAATTAGCTGAGAATCTAAAACTTCCGCTTGAAAAGGTTGAGTATGTTCACTCAAAGTACAAGTTTTTTGAACCTGTTGGAATAGGAAGCAGGAGTGTTCAAGAAGTTTTACTTACCCAACTCGAAAACCAAAAGAAAGAAGAAACATTGGAATACAGAATTATAAAAGAGTTCTATGAGGAGTTTTTAACAAACAAATTGTATATAATAGAAAATAAACTCAAAATAACAAGAAGTAAACTTGAAAAAGCTTTAGAGTCAATAAAAAGTCTAAATCCAAAGCCTGCTAATGGGGTTTGGGGGAAGAGTACTGATTACATAATACCAGATGTTATTGTAGAGCAGAGGGGAGAAGAACTTTATGTATCTTTGAACCTTCAATCATTTCCGGAAGTTCATCTTAGCAAAAGTTATTTTGATATGTACAAAAACAAAGAAAACCTTTCACAGGAAGAAAAAAGATTTTTAAAAAATAAATTCAATGCGGCGTTATTCCTTTTAGAAGGGATATATAGAAGGAACAATACACTTTTAAAGATATCTGAAAGAATTATCGCTGTTCAAAAAGATTTTTTCTTTAACGGTATCTCTTCGTTGAAACCTTTAACTTTAAGCGATATAGCAGGTCATATAGGAATGCATGAAGCAACAGTTTCAAGAGCTATAGAGAATAAATATATGGATACTCCTTCAGGTATTTTTCCTTTAAAATTTTTCTTTTCAAAAGGAGTTAAAAACAATTCAGGTTTTGAGGTTTCAAACAAGAATATTATGAATATAATCAAAGAGGAGATTGAAAAAGAGGACCCAAACAATCCTTACTCAGATTTAGATCTTGTTAAAATACTTGAAGAAAAATATTCTATTAAAATTGCAAGAAGAACGGTTGCTAAATACAGAGAAAATTTAAATATTCTCCCTTCCTCAAAGAGGAAAGGGACTCTCAGGAGGTAAAATGAAATATCTATTCTTATTCTTTTCAGTAGTTTCTCTTTTTATAGTTTCATTTGGGCTTACAATTTATGATGTTCAATACACTGAAAATATTTCAGGAGCATCACCTTATGCTGGACAAACCGTTACAATCTCTGGAATAGTTACAAGAGTTTTCGGTGTTAATGTTTACATTCAGGATGATACTTTACCTTGGCACGGAATATTAGTTTACAATCCTCCAACACCTGTTGAAGTTGGTGATTCTATAATTGTTACTGGTCAGGTTGTAGAATATAATGGAAAAACTGAAATATCAAACCCAACAACTCTAACAGTTCTTGCAAAGGGTGTAAAAGTCCCAGGTCCAGTTATTGTGAAAACAGGTGATGCTGGGAAAGAAAAGTATGAAGGTATGTTTATACAGGTTGAAAATTGCGCTGTTACACAGATAACATCAGCAAGGGAATGGCAAGTCGATGATGGGTCTGGGCCTATGATAATCTATGAAGATAATTCTTACCCTGTAACTGTTGAAGCTCTCAACGATACTTTTATTTTCATAAGAGGTTGTATGGATGAATACAACGGGAAATATGAGTTAAAACCTTATGGTAACGATGATGTTTTAAAAACTATTGATGGTAGTGGTTTGGTAAATGTTAATCCTAAATTTTTCAACGATTCATCCTATAACGATATAAGGGTTGATCTTATTCCAAATGTTGACACTATATATGGAACCATTAAGTATTTAAAACTCGTTTTTAACAAAAAGTTGTTAAAAGATTCAATAAAGGTTCTTTGTGACTCATCCTTTATCTTGTTTGACTCTTCTAAGATAACAATAGATACAACATCAACTACAACAACAGTTAATATAAACAATATTATTTTCAAGGACTCTATAAAAATTTATGTTAAAAATTATTACTTCACAAACAGTGATACTGTGAAACTTTATACCGGTGTTAGCCAAACACAACTTTTACCTGTTTCACCATTTTTCATAATGAAGAAAACACCTTTTTCAAACCTTATGGATATCTCTGAAGTTCAATCTACAAATGATGGTTACAATTCAAAGTATGTTAATCAGGTTGTTTCAGTTAAAGGAGTTGTTATAGGATCATCGAGTATTTTTTCTCCGACCGCAACATCGACAGGATTTTTCATTCAGGATAAAACTGGTGGTGTTGATATATACTCATCATCAGATCCTGCGAATCAAAAATTCAAAGAAGGTGTTGAGGTGATGGTCAGGGGAGTTGTTACAGAGTATAACGGTTTAACTGAGATAAAGTACTCATCACCCGATACCGATGTTTACATTTTAAATGATACTTTCGCTTATGTACAACCAGAAGAACTTAAAAACTCTCAGGGTATATCGGAGCTTGTTGAAGGAAAACTTTTGAAAGTAGTTTATGGTAAGATTTTAACATATCCTGTCGATGCGGGAACAGGTAAAAATTTCCAGATTCAGAATGGATACTCTGTTATAGATGTTAGAATAAACAAATCAACAGGTCTTTATGAAGATGAAATAATGGGTTCTATAGTTCCCGGTAAGATAGTTGATGTTATTGGAATAGGTGGCCAATATGACAGTCAATCACCATATACATCAGGCTATCAATTACAGGTTAGGAAAAAATCTGATATAAATATTTTGAGTTTACCTGAAGATTCAACATCTTCCGTTTCACTTTTCCCGAATCCATTTTCACCAGATTATGGACAGGTTTTAAGGATAGAGGTGAAAGGTTTGAATGATGAAAGGTTCACATTGAAGATTTACGATATAAATGGAAAACATATAAAAACTATAGGTGAAAACCAACCTGGTTCAGGTATATACCTTTGGGATGGTAAGGATAAAAATGGTGCATTATGTAATTTGGGCATCTATATTTTAAATGTAACCAAGATAGATAGTAAAGGTTACAGTTATTCTATAACAAAACCTGTTGTTATATCAACAAAATTAAAATGATGAGGTAAAAGATGAAGAAGATTATTTTAATTTTCATAATTTCTTTTTTGACTTTTATCTATTCTTATGCTGCTTTCGAATATATACCCGGTAATGTTCAGACAAAAAGTATGGCCTACGCAACAACCGGTATGATCTCTGGAATAGATAATATCACAGTAAATCCAGCGTCTATAATGGGGCTTGATAAATATCAGGTATCAGTTTCTTATGAGAATCTTTACAGGTTCATACATGCTGCTTCTCTATCGGGAGGATACTTTTCAGATTATGGTAACATTGGTTTAAAGTATTCTGAACTTTTCGTAATCGGTGATTATTCAAACGGTGACTCTTTATTAAGTACTAACACGAGATTGCAGACAGAAAGAGTTGTCCAGTTAACATACGGTCTTGGATTCAACGATCTAATATTTTTTGGAACAAATTTGAACTTTCTTTTTATCGAACAGAAGATGGAAGGTGTTGATGCTAACAACAATATATTCTATACAGCTGATTTAGGAATGATAGGTAAAGTTTATGATAGATGGTTTATTGGGCTTGCGGTTTCGAATTTCACAGACACATATATTGTTGGTGCTATGAGTAACCAAAGATACTATATAACAAGAAAGGTCTCTGCTGGTTTGACTTACTTACCTTATGAGAGTTTGACCACAAATTTTGATATTTCAAAAGTCAGTGGTGAACCTACTTCTTTCGGTTTTTCATTGAAATACCAGTTAATAAAGAATCTGTTCACAATATATTCCGGAGTAAGAAGTTATCCAACAAATCTTGGAATAGGATTTGAAATGAAAATAAAAAATCTATCTATAGATTATGGTTACACAACAGTTGTTAACCTTCCTTCAAGAAACCATATCCAGCTGTCCTATTCCTTTTAGGAGTTTTTTATGAAAAGGATATATATTTTTCTTTTAATCCTTGTCATCTTTTCTATAACTTTCTCTCAGGATAAGATAGATATAAACAATCAAGACCCATCTGCACTTGATACTCTCTTTATCCCTGATGAAGTTATAAACAACATCAAAGTTTATATAAAAAATCATGGAGAGATTAAATCTATATATGAACTTATGAATATAGAAGGTGTTGATTATGAGATCTTTTCAATATTGAAAGAAAAGATTATGATAAAACCTGACACTACTATAGATTCAACCTCAATTTACATCCTAAGAATTCAAGACAGGTTGGCTGGAGAGGAAAACCCTTCAAGAGGTGCTATAGATCTATGGGAAAGGCTGCTTGTTGAGAAACTCAATGTTAACAGGGTTGGCTTTGAAGAACTTTTACAGATATATGGAGTAAGGTTAACTGATGTTGAAGCTATAATGCAGGGGAAAAAATCAAGAACATACAGATACCTTACAGATCTTAGAAGAACACCTAATCTGACCTATTATGCCTATTCCAATTTGAAAAACTATATTTCCTTCAAAGATGAAAAGAGAAGTTTTTTTGACCTCTCAGGTTATATAAGAACGAAGATGAAATATTCCAACGATGATACTTATGGATACTCATCATTTTCTGCTCTCGCTAATGAACTATCATACAGGTTGAGTCAACTTGAGGTAGTAAATCCTGATTCGGTAAATTTGAGGAATACTCTTTTAAAGGCAGGTTACACTTCAGAGGAAGTTGATTCTTTGAAAAGTAGAATTGAAAGTGAGTACTCGCAGTTACAGAAAAGAAAGATAGGTTCAAACCTTTACAACAAAATAATCCTGAATGTTGGGAACAATCTTTCTTTTGGGACATTGTTTTCAGATTATTCAACAATCGGAGAAAGAAATATTAAAGGATATTTTCAGGTAAGAGATATACCTTTTATAAAAAATTTGATATTTGGGAATTATAGGGTAACTCTGAATGAAGGTTTAATATTCGATAATACTGATGAGAAGAGCTCAAGAACATATGACAGGAGTTCCGGGCTTTTCGTTGATTTAAATGAATCTTTTGCAAACAACCTTTTCGGTATAGCTTTGGAAGGAAATGTTAAAAGATTATACTACCTTTTATTTTTGTCTCAGATGAAAAGGGATGGAATTTTAAACAGGGATTCAACCGTAAATCTACCACTTTTAACAAAAACTTATATAGATCAGTTTACAGATGTTTATGGTGAAAAAACTTTAGGTGGGAAAGTAGCTTTAAATATAGGTGGGATCCTTAACCTTCCACTTGTGACACAAATCGGATTTTCAGGTTTCAACTCTTTATTTGACAAAGATTTCAAACAGGATAGTTTAAATTTGGATATACCTTTCGATAAAGACAACCTGAAAATACCTGTTTACCTTAACGAATTTAAAAATGATAGGTTGAATGTTTACGGATTTAATTTCCAAACTGCTTACAAAAATCTATTTTTACAAGGGGAGTTCGCTTTACAGGATAAAAGTAAAGCTTATGTTATAAAAAGCGGATTGGTTTACAGTGATTTTTATTTTGTAGGTCTTTTAAGAAGGTACGATGTTGGTTACACAAATTTTTATTCGAGACCTTTCTATGAGCAGTCAAGATATGATGATACGGAGTTTGAAAAAACCTATAGACTTATAGATCCGCTTTTCACATACATTCTCGATGACCCAAGGCCAAGACCTGAGGAGGGTATATATCTTGAAACAAGGTATAGGATTTTATCAAATTTAACACTAAACTACACATACCTTGATATTTGGAGAACTCTCGATTATAACCTTCTTAACTATAGATTCCAGAGCGAAATAGAGTTAAGACCTGTTTTCCCTGTTAGGATAAGGTTAAAATACAAAATACAGGAAAAGAACATTTATAAAAATATTGTTTCAACAAACTCTGTAACTAACGAAACAACTTTGAGGATATTCACCGTTCTTTCCAACAACGATTATCTTAATTTTGAAGCAAGGTATGGAATGGTTAAATTAACAACAGGAGGAAACACGGATAATAATTTCATAGATGGTTCTTTTGTAAACCTCTCCTATGAAAAGAGGATAACCGATTTCTTTTCCGTTCTTGGTGGTTTTGCGACATGGAATACTAACGGTATGAGTCAATGGATACTTGAGGATAATGGGATAGATTTCCTTTATGGAAAAGGTGATAAGATGTACTTGAGTTTTGTTGATAGGATATCTGATCTTCTTTCTATGAGGATGAAACTATCCTTAAAAAATCAGGAAACTACATTTTCAGGTATATCTGTTTATAATAACAAATACCGTTACATAGATTCAGATTTTCAGGTTATATCAGATTTTGATGAATACAAAAACCTTATTGGTTTATCTTGTCAGATAGATATCAGATGGTAGGAGGAAAAATGAAAAAGTTTTTTTATATTATTTTAATCTTTCTTTTCTCTTTAACTCTTTTCCCTTACACTTCACTTTATAGAACTGGACTTGGTGATTTTAACACATCACTTTTCAGTAAGGGTGCTGCATTAGGTAACAACGATTTCTTTTTCAACCCACTTTTAAACCCAACCGTTGAATGTAAAACCCAAAACTATTTTGTTTCACTCGGATTCTATGGACTCCAGACCAGAGAAACGAGATCAAAATATATTTTTGATTCCTATGAAAACAGTGTTGCCAAAAAGAATGTTTACGATAACAGTTTCCTTTATGGTGAACCTGCATACATTTTAGGTTATATGCCAATATCTGATTTTGGTTTATACATAGGTTATGAAAATTATATAAACAACGATTATACATACAGACAGATATATAGAAACGATAACTATGTTCTTTTATACGATGAGAGTCAGATTAGGATTGGGAATGTGAACACATATTTTTTGAGCTTGAATTACAAGATTTTGGGTTTTACCCTTGGAACAAACTTTTCGATTATGCAGGGTGATGGTTCAGATGATTACTCAAAACTTTTCGTTGATCCTTCATACACAGACTCAACTTCTTCAGCGAAAGAGAATTATTCTGGGATAAGAGGTAATTTTGGCCTTTCATATAATTATAAAGATGATCTTAAACTTTCTTTCGTTTACAATATCAGAACATACATTACAGTTAACAGGGTCACCGATGTTATAGCTTCTGACACCAACCTTTTGACTGAAACCGTTTATTACATAATTCCAGACATATTCTCATTTGGTTTGGAATACAGGGCTAAAAATGTTGCACCTGCCGTATTCTATTCTTCAATAACTTATGAAAGGTGGAGTGAATTAAACGGTCAATTTATAGATTACAATGATCTTATAAAATACAACATAGGAGTTTTACATCAACTGAATAAAAATATAGATATGATGTATGGTTTTATGTATGAACCTTACAGGAAGGACAACAGATTGGTTGATATAGGTTTTACAACAGGTTTAACTTACAAAATCGGTATGACAGATTTTACACTTGCCTTAAACTATAAGAATGTTAACTATGAGAAGGAAGATGTTTACTATACTGACAGAGTTTTAAAATTTGTTGGTGATGTTTCAGTTAAATTTTAGGAGTATTATGAAAAAGATATTTTTAACTTTATTCGTTTTTATATTCTTTCTGTTTTTAATCTCCCAAGAAAAGATAAATTTACTTCCAGTTGATGGAGTAATCCCTATGAACAACAGGGATTACACTCCAACTCTGATAAAACTTTTTAACAATGCACAAAAAACTATTCATGCTGTTATCTATCAGGTTGGCTATTATCCGGATTATCCAGAAGGGGAACCTACTGAACTTCAGAACTCTTTGATTGATGCTGTAAAAAGAGGTGTGAAGGTTGTTTTAATTGTTGACCAGTCATCATGGAATCCATCCCTTTCGGTAAAAAATAACGAGTATGCACAATATATGAGAAAATTTGGTGTTGAGGTTTACTTTGATATGCCAGACATAACAACCCATGCGAAATTTATAGTTATAGATTCTTCTATAACGGTTGTTGGTTCAACAAACTGGAGTTTCTATGCTCTTGCAAAAAATGATGAATGTGCGGTAGCTTTGAAATCAAAAGATATATCTTTAAAGTATGAGGATTTTTTTGAAAAGATTTATGAGTTCAGATCAGATACTTTAACAATTACACCTTAGGAGTTGGTATGAAAAAACAATTTTTTCTAATTATATTTTTGTTAACTTTCAAACTTATTTTTTCAGACAGTTTAAATTTTCTTCAGGCTGATGGTGCTATTACAATGAATAACAGAGAGTATTCAAAAAATCTTATAAAACTTATAAAAAATTCATCTAAAACTATTCACATAATGATGCTTGAAGGTGGTTACTATCCTGAAAGAAAGGATGGAGTGAACCAGAAAATTTATGAATCCCTTTTCGATGCTGTAAAAAGGGGAGTTGATGTTAAAATAGTTCTAGATCAGTCAGGTTTCAATCCAAATCAGAGCACGAGGAATAAAGATCTTGGAGATTTTTTGAAAAGTGGAGGAGTTAAGGTTTTCTATGATGATCCTGAAGCAACCCTTCATGCAAAAACGATGATAATTGATTCTATCTTTGTAATAGTTGGTTCAACGAACTGGAGTTACCATGCTCTTGATAAAAACAATGAAGCTTCAGTTCTGATTAAATCGGATACTTTAGGTAAAATCTATGAAAGTTATTTCACAAAGATTCTTGAAAAATCTGTTGACAGAATAACAGTTTTCTAAGAGGTGAAAATGAAAAAAAATTTTTTCTTCTTATCATTTTTTCTTACTGTTATTTCCCTTTTTTCAAAAGAGATAGTTATATTACACACGAACGATATAAGGAATGTACTTGAAAGAAGGGAAGCTACATTTATAAACCCTGAGTTTCCACCTGTTCTTGGTGGGATATATTCACTTTCAACAGCTGTAAAATATGAAAGGGAGCTAGCTAACAAAAAGAATCAGATATTTCTCCTCTTTGATTCTGGGAATTTTGTTTACAAATCTGTAGATTTAGATTCAACAGATTTTACTAAACCTTCCCTATACTTTAATTATATGGGTTACGATGTTGTAAATATAGGTGTTGATGAAATAATCGCTGGTCCTAAATTTTTAAATGAAGCCTTTAATTTGTTTAATCCAAAACTGATATCATCTAACCTGAAGATAGTTGATTCCCAGATACAACCACAAAAATATGTTATAATGGAAAAGGAAGGTATCAGAATTGGAATTTTTGGGTTAGTTTCAGAGTATGCTACATTGAATATGGATGAAGAGGTAGCTAAATATTACATTATTGAAAAAGAGATTGAGAAAACTAAAGAGGTTGTTGATATATTGAAAAAAAACAGATGTTCAATTATAATAGGTCTTACATCCGTTGGTCTTGAACATGATAGGATAATTGCGGAAAATGTTGAAGGAATAGATATTATGCTTGGTGGATTCGATGGGATTGGTTTAAGAAATGCTATCGAAACACCTTTAAATCATACAATTATTATGAAAGGATATGGAGAACTTTCAAGTTTTGATAAATTGACCCTTTTTGTGGATGATTTTGGAAGGATAATAAATTATGAATCTGAAGTAGTTACACTTTTTGAAGAGAGATACCCTTCAGATTTAGAACTTGAAAAAATATTAAAATAGATTGGAGGTTTTATGACTCAAAAATTTAAGAATTACATTAACGGTGAATGGGTTGATTCTGTTACAAAAGAAACTTTTGAAAGCAGAATGCCAGCCGATTGGAGTAAAATAGTAGGTGTTTTCCCAAAATCAAATAAAGAGGATGTTGACCTTGCAGTTAAAGCTGCTAAGGAAGCGTTTAAAAGTTGGAGAAAGGTCCCAGCAGCCAAAAGGGGTGAACTGCTCGGTAAAGTTGGTGATATAATGGTGAGAAGGAAAGAAGAGATAGCAAAACTTATGACCGAAGAGATGGGAAAGATTATGAAGGAAGCGAGAGGTGATACACAGGAAGGTATAGATACAGCCTATTACGCTTTCGGTGAAGGTAGAAGATTTTTTGGAAGAACATCCCCATCAGAATTACCAAACAAAGTTGCTATAACATTTTTAAGACCTATCGGTGTTGCAGGTCTTATAACTCCATGGAATTTCCCTATAGCGATACCAACATGGAAAATGTTTCCCGCATTACTTTCTGGGAACACTGTTGTTTTGAAACCAGCATCTGATACACCTGCTCTTGCAACCAAACTTGTTGAGATAATGGAAGAGGCAGGATTTCCAAAGGGAGTTGTGAACCTTGTTCACGGTCCAGGTAGTGCTGTTGGTAACGCAATACTTGAGCACAAAGATATTGGTGTAGTATCCTTTACAGGTTCATCTGAGATTGGAAGACATATAGCATCAGTTTGTGGAAAGACATTGAAAAGAGTTTCTCTTGAGCTTGGTGGAAAGAATGCTCAAATAGTTATGGATGATGCTGATATTGATCTCGCTGTTGATGGTGTTCTTTTCGGTGCTTTTGGAACAGCGGGACAGAGATGTACAGCTACATCAAGGTTGATCCTACATGAAAAGATACATGACCTTTTCATCGAAAAACTTGTAAAAAGAACTGAAGATTTGAAATTGGGCTATCCATGGGATGAGAGTGTTGATGTTGGTCCGGTAATCAATGAAGCTTCTATGAAAAAGATTTTGGAATATGTAAAGATTGGAAAGGAAGAGGGAGCAAAACTTGTAACAGGTGGTTACAGGTATGAAGAAGGTGTTTGCAAAAATGGATGGTTCGTAAAACCAACTATTTTTGTTGATGTTAAACCTAAAATGAGAATAGAGCAGGAAGAGATATTTGGCCCAGTCCTATCTGTCATTAAGGTAAAAAGTTTTGAAGAAGCGATAGATGTTTTAAACGATGTTGAGTATGGACTCTCAAGTTCAATTTATACTAAAAATGTGAATTTAGCTTTTAAAGCAGTTGAAGATATAGATACAGGAATAACTTATGTTAATGGCCCAACTATAGGTGCCGAATGTCATCTGCCATTCGGAGGAACAAAGAATACAGGAAATGGACATAGAGAGGGTGGATGGACAGTTTATGAAATATTCACAGAACAGAAAACTGTTTACATCGATTATTCAGGTAAATTGCAGAAAGCACAGATAGATGTGAGTATAGAAAAGTAAAGGGGGATTTTCCCCCTTTTTATAAAAGGAGAGTTATGAAAAAATCCCTGTTTTTATTGGTATTATTTGTTTTATTTTTTTCATCCTGTGTCTTACTTCCTGTGCCTAAAATTGCTGAACTTGAACTTACCTTTAATCCAAATCCTGTTACAGATGCTTATTATGATGCCAACAATGGTTGGTCCTTTTACTCTGATGTAATTATAAGAGAAAAGAATAACATTTCTGTGGCTCTCGGAAACTATGGACCAAATGGATGTTGTTGTTATGGACAGATTATAGTTAATGGTAACATAATAGAAACCTATTACTATGATGAAAGTGAAGTCAGAAATTGGTTTGGAACTTTAAATGTTGAAGGTGGTAGTTACATAAAAGAAGAAAATGCACTTTTCACAACAGGTAATTACCCTTTAGCAAGGATTTATGAGACATATTATGGGAAAGATGAAAATGGGAATTTGGTTAGTTGTTCAAACACGATAATCCTTGACGCATCAAAAAAGATGAAAAAGATATGAAATGTCCATACTGTGGTTTTGAAGAAAATAGAGTTATAGATTCGAGGGCAAGTAAAGATGGGCAAAGTGTTAGAAGAAGAAGAGAGTGCCTTCAATGTAAAAAAAGGTTCACAACATATGAGTATGTTGAAAAAACACCTCTCCTTGTTATAAAAAGGGATGGTAGAAGGGAACCTTATGCGAGGGATAAACTTATTGAAGGTATAAGAACAGCTTGTAGGAAAAGGCCTGTCTCGAATGAAATAATAAACAGAATAGTTGAAGATGTTGAAAGAAAACTTTTTGCAAAAGAATCTGATGAGGTTGAGTCAAAGGTTATCGGAGAGATTGTTATGGAACATTTAAAAGAGGTTGATGAGATTTCCTATGTAAGGTTCGCATCCGTTTACAGGCAGTTCAAAGATATGAACGAGTTTATAGATGAATTAAATTCACTTTTGAATAAAGGAGAAAAAAATGGTAGTAAAGGAAACAAACATAAAAGAATTAAGGATGATTTCAAAGGGAAAAGTTAGAGACATTTACGAATTTGAAGATGATAAACTCTTGATAGTTACAACAGACAGAATATCAGCATTCGATTATGTTCTTGAAAATGGTATAGATTCAAAAGGAAAAGTTTTGAACAAAATATCCAAATTCTTTTTTGATTTAACTAAAAATATTGTACCAAACCATTTTCTTTACGATGATTTTGATGCTTTGCCTAAAGATTTAAAAAAGTATGATTTTCTAAAAGATAGATTCATGGTTGTTAAGAAAGCGAAACCTATACCTTTCGAGTGTATTGTAAGAGGTTATATAACAGGTAGCGCTTGGAGTGAATATTTGAAAACTCAAACTGTTGGTGGTAATTATATCAGGGGTGGTTATGTTGAATCTGAAAAGTTTGATGAACCACTTTTTACACCAACAACAAAAGCAGAGAAAGGGCATGATGAAACAGTTTCTTTCGACTATATGAGAGAAAAACTTGGTGATGAACTTGCAAATAAGATTAAAGATGTTTCTTTACAACTTTACAGGTTCGGTTCAGAATTCCTTCAAGAAAAAAATATAATTTTGGCTGATACAAAATTTGAATTCGGTTTGATTGAAGGTAATCTTCTGCTCATAGATGAGATCTTCACACCAGATTCTTCGAGATTCTGGTCAACGGAAACTTATCAGGCTGGAAAGAAGCAGGAACCATTCGATAAACAGCTTATAAGAAACTATCTACTTTCAACAGATTGGGACAGGAAGTCTCAGCCACCACAACTTTCAGATGAGATAGTTCAAAAGACTTCACAGATCTATAAAAAAATTTACAAGATTATAACAGATGAAGAAATATCCTGATAGTTTATTAAGAAAGGTTAAAAATCCTTTACAGTACATAGGAAATGAATTCAATGTTATTAAAAAGGATGGTGAAAATAAAATCAGGGTTCTTCTTTCTTTCCCTGATCTTTACTCTATTGGGATGTCATCATATGGGCACCTTCTGAATTACCATTATTTCAACTCTTACGATGATGTTTACGCAGAAAGAGTTTACGCTGTTGAAAATGATATGGAGGAATTTTTAAGAAAGGACCAAATACCTCTTCTTTCACTTGAAACTGGAACACCACTTAAAGAATTCGATCTTGTTGGTTTTACAGTTGAATACGAATTAACTTTCACAAATATCCTTCAGATACTTGAACTTGGTCGGATACCTTTATTTTCAAAAGATAGAGATGAAAACTCTCCAATAGTTATTGCTGGTGGAACTGTAACTTACAATCCTCTTCCAATAAAAGATTTTATAGATGTTTTCTTTATAGGTGAAAGTGAAGGTATGGTTGAGGATATTGTTTTAATAATGAGAAAGTTGAAATGGGGAGAGATAACAAGATATCAGGCACTTCAACTTTTTGATCAACTCGATTATACATACATTCCACAACTTTCAGGTAAAAATAAGGATGTTTTCCAAAAAGTTGACGAAAATTTTTTTGAAAGAAAAAGTATTCAAAAACCTTTAGTCCCAATAGCAAGAACAGTTTACGAAAGGGATGTTGTTGAAATAAGCAGAGGATGCACGAGAGGTTGTAGATTCTGTCAAGCAGGTTATATTTATAGACCTTTAAGAGAAAAGAAAAAAGAGATAGTTGTTTCAGATTGTACAGAGATTGTAAAAAATACCGGCTACGATGAGGTAACCCTTCTATCCCTTTCAGCGACAGATTACAGGGAACTTTTTCCTCTTTTGAAGAGTCTGAACAAAAACCTTTCCAAAAACAAGATATCAATATCTTTACCATCTTTAAGAATAGGAGAAATTAAAAGTGATCTTTTAACAGAAATATCTGATATAAGGAAATCAGGTTTAACAATAGCTGTGGAAACAGGTTCTGAAAGATTGAAAAAAGTAATAAATAAAAATATTTCCACAGAGGAAATTTTTGAAACTATAGAGAGAGGGAAAAAACTCGGCTGGAAACATGTTAAATTATATTTTATGGTTGGACTTCCATATGAAGATGAAAGTGATTTAGATGAAACTGTAAAACTTTTAAACGAACTTGGTAGAAGATTCAAAGATATTGTTTTGAATGTTTCATTTTCTCCATTTGTAGCGAGACCTTTCACTCCTTTCCAGTGGGTAAAGCAGGATGATATTGATACAACTAAAAGGAAGATAGAAAGAATAGTTGATGGTGTTAAAAGTAAAAATGTATCTATAACATACAGGGATCCTGATATATCTTTTCTTGAGGGAGTTTTTGCAAGGGGAGACGAAAAACTTAACAATCTTGTTTTTAACGCTTATAAAAAGGGATGCAGACTTGATGAATGGAGTGAATTTTTTGATTTTAAAAAGTGGGAAGAGGTTGCAAAAGATTTGGGTATAGAACTTAAAGATTATCTAAGGGAAAGAGCAATAGATGAACCTCTACCATGGGATTTTATAAATTGCAAAGTTTCAAAAAGTTATCTTGAAAAGGAATTTTTGGCATCACAGAAAGAGATTTTTACTGAAGATTGCAGAAGGGATAGTTGTACAGGTTGTTCTGCCTGTAAGGGAGATATAGCTGGGGAGCTTATAAAAAATAATGTGGAACAGTTTTCAAGTGTGAACGATTTTGTTAGAAGGAAACAGAAAAAATTGATAAACCCTCTGATAAAAAAAACAAAGATACTTTTGTTATACTCTGTTGATCAGAATTTACAGTATTTATCACATCTTACTATGATAAATATTTTGAACACAGGTTTCAGAAGATCTAAACTCCCTTTCATCTATACACAGGGTTTCAATCCCAGAATTAAGATGAATTTGGGATTCCCAAAACCTGTTTTCGTTTATTCACAGATGGAGATGGTTGAAGTTTATCTTGAAGGTTTATTCGTTCAAAATATTTTAGATACTTTAAACTCATCTTTCCCTGAAGGGATAAGATTTTTTTACGCTAAGGAACTTTTAAGTGAAAAGGATTCTATAATATCCAGAGTGAACAGAGCAAAGATGGTTTTCGAATTTGATGTTGGGAAGGAAAATGTAGAATGTATAAAGAATTTTCTTGATAGTGAAAAGTTTAAGGTGGTTAGGAATATAAACCAAAAGGAAGAGGAAGTTGATATTAGAAAATATGTTGATATAATAGAAGTTGGAAAAGGTTATGTTAAAGTTGTTTTGATTTTGGGAAAAGATGGTAATATTAAATTCGAAGAATTGTATAGAAAAGTTCTTTGTATAGAGGAGCTAAAAGATGTCTCCGTTTATAGAGAAAAATTTTTCATAGTTGAAAATGGAAAGGTTATAGAGGTTATTTGATGAATGAACTTTTTATTTCTAAGTTGGAAAACAGTATAATTATAGCATTAAAAGAGGACTCAAAACTCGTCGAAATATCTGTTGATGATACAACGAAAAGTTCTCTTGTAGGTAATATATACAAGGCGAGGATAGAGCATATCGCTGGAGGTATACAGGCAGCCTTTGTTGATATAGGAGAGAAGAAAAAAGCTTTCCTTCCTTTGAACACTCCGGATGGAAAGGTGAAATTTGAATATTTTGGAGAGATAGATGAGGATATTGAAAATTACATGGAGATAAAGGAGGGTGATGAGATACTTGTTCAGGTTGTCAGGGATGAGATCAATGCGAAAGGTGCTAAACTGACATCTTATATTTCAATAGCAGGTAACTATCTTATACTTGTTCCCTTCGTCCATTTCGTTGGTGTTTCAAAACAGATAAAAGATAGAGATTTCAAATCATCTGTAAAATCTTTCATATACTCTTTTTTATCCTCAGATATGGGAGTTATAGTTAGGACTGCAGCTATTGATGCGAAACCTTCTCTTTTGAAAAAAGAATTTTATGAACTTCTAAAAATATGGGACAAGATTGTAAAAAATATTGATAAAAAGAAATCCCCTACATTACTTTACAGGGAATCCTCACTCGTTATAAAAACTATAAGAAACCTTATGAAAAGAAACCTTGATGCTATTTATATTGATACGAGGGAGATTTTCAATGAGGTAACAAACTATTTAACTTTTTTCAACCCTATCCTGAAAAATAAGGTTAACCTTTACAAATTCAAAATACCGATGCTTGCCTATTTTGATATAGATAAAGAGATAGATAAGATGACAAAACCTGAAGTTTATCTTAAAGGTGGAGTCTCCATAGTTATTGAGACAACCGAAGCTTTAACAGCAATAGATGTGAACTCCGGAAAGATATCTAAAAGCAGGGATGATGTTAATCTTGTGAAAGATATAAATCTTATGGCTGCTGAAGAGATAGCAAGACAGTTAAGGTTAAGGGATATAGGAGGTCTCATAGTTATCGATTTTATTGATATGGAGGATGAACAATCGAGGAAAGAGGTTTTTAACTACCTAAAAAAATGTTTGAAAAATGATCGTTCAACAACGAAAACTTTGAAACTCTCACAGTTCGGTTTAGTTGAGATGACAAGAAAAAAGATAGGTCCATCTGTTACGATGAATTTTGTTGAAAAATGTGAATGTTGTGATGGAAGAGGTTATACTGCAAAGCCGATATTCTTAGGTATGAAACTTATAAGATGGATAAAAGAGAATATAAAAAATTACTCAAACGATACACTTGTTATAAACTGTAATAAAGAATTATCTGAAGTTATTGAAAAAGATCTTTACAAGTATTTCGAAAGTTTGATGAAAGATTATAAAGTTAACATTAAGATTGAAAAGATAGAATTTTCAAAAACAGGATTTGAAATATACTCTTTGAATAAACTTGAAAAAATCGCTTATGTATTTTAAAAAATAGGAGGTATTATGTCCATTAGAATAGGTATAAATGGTTTCGGTAGGATTGGAAGATTGTTCACAAGGATCGCACTGAAAAGGGAAGGTCTTGATATAGTTGCTATCAACGACATAACGGATGCAAAAACATTAGCCCATCTTTTGAAGTACGATTCTGTTCATGGGATCTATGATAAAGATGTTACCTTTGATGATGAAAACATCATAGTTGATAACAAAAAGATAAAAATCTTTTCAGAAAAGAATCCGGAAAATTTAAAATGGGGGGATCTTGGGGTTGATGTTGTTATTGAGGCAACAGGTCTGTTTACAAAAAAGGATGATGCTTTAAAACATATAAAAAATGGTGCTAAAAAGGTTATTATTACCGCCCCAGCAAAAGATAAGGTGGATGCTACCATAGTTCTTGGGGTAAACGAAGAAGTTTACGATAAAAATAAACATCAGATTGTATCAAACGCTTCATGCACAACAAACTGTCTTGCACCTCTTGTAAAAATTATACTTGAAAATTTTGGAATAGTTAATGGATTGATGACAACTGTTCATGCTTACACTAACGATCAGAGGATTCTTGACCTGCCACATAAAGATTTAAGGAGAGCGAGAGCTGCTATGCTTTCTATGATACCGACTTCAACAGGTGCTGCAAAAGCTTTAGGACTTGTTATACCTGAAGTTGAAGGAAAGATGGATGGTATTTCAATAAGAGTTCCCACTGCGGATGTGTCCATAGTTGATCTTTCGGTCATAACTGAAAAGAAAACCTCAGTTGAAGAGGTAAACTCAATTTTCAAAAAATACTCAGAGAGTGAAAAGATGAAAAAATATTTAAAATACAATGATCTTCCATTAGTTTCAACAGATTTTTTGGGCTCTACTTACTCTTCAATATTTGATGCTCCATCAACATTCGTAAAAGGGAACCTTGTAAAAGTTTTCTCTTGGTATGACAATGAGATGGGATACTCATGTAGGGTTGTTGATTTAACAGAATACATAATGAGGTGATTATGAGATTTAAAAGGATAGATCAAATAGATGTCAAAAAGAAAAATGTACTAATAAGAGTTGATTACAATGTTCCAATTGAAAATGGAAAAGTTTTGGAGAACAAAAGGATCGTTGAGAGTTTGCCAACATTGAAATATCTTATTGGAAATGGAGCGAAAATAATTATTCTCTCACATCTTGGCAGACCTAAAGGATTAGATAAAGAGTTTTCACTTCTCCCTGTAAAAGAGGAACTTGAAAAACTTTTAAAGATGGAAGTTCTTTTCATAGATGATTTTTATAAAGATGGAGTTAAAGAGAAGATAGATTCTTTGCCTTACCCTTCTCTTGTTATGTTTGAAAATGTGAGATTTTACAAAGGGGAGAAAGAGGGTGAGGAAATTTATGTAAATAAACTATCCTCTTTTGGTGATATTTATGTGAACGATGGTTTCGCAGTTTCACATAGAAAAGAGGCATCTATTTACCATCTACCTTTGAAGATGAAAGAAAAATGCGCAGGTCTACTACTTTCCAAAGAGATAGAGAACCTTTCGAAGTTGAATGAGAACCCAACAAAACCTTATGTTTTTGTTGTCGGTGGTTCAAAAGTTTCAACCAAACTGACAATTATTGATAACATTATGAACAACGCATCAACAATAATAATAGGTGGAGCATTATCTTTCACTTTTTTGAAATCGCAAGGTTTTTCTGTTGGGAAATCTTTAGTTGAGGATGATATGATAGATGAATGCAAAAAGATTTTCAAGATGGCTAATGAAAAGATGGTTAACATACTTTTACCTTTGGATTTCGTTGTTGCAAAAAATCTTGAAGGTAATGGAAAAAGAATTGAGAAGAGAGAATCCTTTAAAGATGATGACTTGGGACTTGATATAGGCCCACTCTCGATTGAAATATTTAAGGCAGCTTTGAAAGATGCAAAAACTATAGTCTGGAATGGCCCCATGGGTTATTTTGAAAATCCTCTTTTTGAAAATGGAACACTTGAAATAGGGAGATCTATATCTGAGGAAACAAAAAAAGGTGCATTTACAGTTGCTGGTGGAGGTGATAGTTTGCTGGCTATAGATAAACTTAACCTGTTCTCTTCTTTCTCATTCATCTCTACAGGTGGAGGTGCTATGCTTGAGTTTTTAGGTGGAGTTGAAATGCCTGGGATAAAAGTTTTAGAGGAGGATTGATGAGAAAGGTTTATGTTGCCGGAAATTGGAAGATGAATCTTATAGATGATATTCTTCCTTTAAAAGATTTTTCAAAATATGTTAAAAATGATTTGGAGGTTATAGTTTTCCCACCTTTCACTCATCTTCAAAGATATCGGGAGATTTTAAAAGATAGTAAAATAAAAGTTGGTGCCCAGAATGTTTTCTATGAGGATAAAGGTGCTTTCACCGGTGAAATCTCTTGTAGATTTCTTGAAGAGTTTGGATGTGAATATGTTATATTAGGTCATTCTGAAAGGAGAAACATATTTAAAGAAAGTGATGAATTGGTATCTTTGAAGATCAAAAAGATACTTTCAACAAATATTAAACCGATACTTTGCGTTGGAGAAAAAGAGGAAGAAAGGAGTTTAAACAAACAAAAATTCGTTGTAGAGAACCAATTAAAAATCTCTCTTGGGGGTATTGAAAATAATTTCAAAAACATTATAATTGCTTATGAACCTGTGTGGGCTATAGGTACAGGAAAAAATGCTACACCTTATGATGCACAGGAGATGCACTCTTTTATAAGAGAGCAACTTTCTTCTTTATTTGGGAAGAATATAGCTTTTGATATTTCCATATTGTATGGTGGAAGTGTCAACGAAGAGAATGTAAAAGATCTTTTCAGAGAAGATGATGTTGACGGTGTTTTAGTAGGTGGTGCATCGTTGAAATGTGATAAATTTAAAAAGATAATAGAGATAGTTGATAAAAGTTTAATTTAGGAGGTTTTTAAATTGTTTACTTTGATTTTAATAATCCATATTTTAGTATCAGTTCTGCTTGTAGTACTGATACTTTTACAACAGTCAAAAGGCGGGATGTCAGAAATGTTTGGTGGTGGAGGACAGGAAAATCTTTTATCTGGATTTGGTACTGAAAATTTTCTTACTAAAGCTACAGCAATACTTGCAGTTGTTTTCATGCTAACAAGTTTTTCTTTGGCAATTATGACAAGTAAATCTAACAGGAGTGTAAATATTGAGAACAGGATACCTGTCCAGAACAATGTTCCACAAAGTACTCCAGATCAAAATACACAACAGCAGAATCCAACAATACCATTAAATAATTTACCCACAAATGAAGGAGGAAAATGATGTTTGCTATAGTAGAGATCAACGGTTTCCAATACAAGGTTGAGGAAAATCAAACTATAAAATTGACCAAAGTTGATAATTTTGAAAAAGGTAAAAAGATTGAAACCGATAAGGTACTTTTGGTTTCTAATGATAAAGGGTTCAACATAGGTAAACCTTATGTTAAAGGTGCAAAGGTAGTTCTTGAACTTGTTGAAGAAGAAAAAGGAAAAAAGATTGAGGTTATGAAATTCAGAAGAAGATCAAACTATAAAAGGATTAAAGGATATAGGGACAATTATACTATTGCAAAAATAGAAAAAATAGTTACCCCCTAAGGAGGAGTTATGGCACACAAGAAAGGAGTAGGGTCATCGAGGAACGGAAGAGATTCGAACCCAAAATATTTAGGTGTAAAAAGATCTGAGGGAGAGTTTGTTAAAGCTGGAACCATTCTTGTGAGACAAAAGGGAACAGTTTTTCATCCTGGAACAAATGTTGGGATAGGTTCTGATAATACTCTCTTTGCTTTGATAGATGGAGTAGTTAAATTTCATAAGTATGGAAAGTTTAGAAAAAGGGTATTTGTTGAAGGGAAGGAATGATGAAAATTGTGTGGTATGGCCACGCATCTTTTCAACTTAATATAGAAAATAAAAAAATAATTTTTGACCCGTATCAGAAAGATGGATACGGGTCTTCTTTTAGGTATAAAGGGAATTTTGAAGATCCAGATATTGTTTTAATTTCTCATAACCACTCTGACCATAATTTCAGAGATTTTAAGAATTCACCAAAAATAATAGACAAAGAGGGTATATATGATTTTGGTGAAATTAAAATAGAAAGTGTAAAAACTTTCCATGATCAGGAAAAAGGAAAAAAAAGAGGGGAGAATTTAATATTTATAGTTCATACCGAAAAAGGTAAAATAATACATTTTGGTGATTTAGGACATCTACCTTCACCTGAAACTTTTAAAAAACTCTCCGACCCTTACGCTATAATGATCCCTGTTGGTGGATATTTTACTATAGATCATAATGATGCTAAAAAGATAATAGAAAATATTTCTCCGCTTTTTGTTTTCCCTATGCATTACAAAACTGAATTCATTGATTTTCCAATAGAGCCAGTTTCTAAATTTCTTGAAGATATTCCAAATTACAAGATAAAAAGAAAAGATCTTTTCGATGATTCTTTGGAAGAACTTGAAAACTCTATATATCTTTTAAGTATCGCCTGATTACTCTCTGGAGGAAAAATGAAACCATTCAATATCAAATCCCTTTTCAATTCATTTATTTCAAATGATATAGCTATAGATTTAGGAACAGCATCAACTTTAATTTATATGAAGGATGAGGGGATAGTTTTGAACGAACCTTCAGTTGTAGCGATAGATCTTAGGACAAACAAACCTTTGGCTGTTGGTTTTCAGGCAAAAGAGATGCTTGGAAAGACACCACAGGAGATTAAAGCGGTAAGACCTATGAAGGATGGTGTTATAGCTGATTTTGAAGTTGTAGAAGAGATGTTGAGATATTTTATAACAAAAGTTGAAAAATCGAAGATAATAATAAGACCAAGGGTAATAGTTTGCGTTCCATCTGGAATAACAGCTGTTGAAATGAGGGCTGTAAGAGATTCTGTTGAGCACTCTGGAGTTAGGGATGTTTTCCTTGTTTCAGAACCTGTTGCTGCTGCAGTTGGAGTTGGTCTTCCAGTTGATAAACCAAAGGGAAGTATGGTTATAGATATAGGAGGTGGAACAAGTGAAATAGCTGTTATAGCTTTGAACGGTATAGTAACTAACAACTCAATAAGAGTTGGTGGCGATGAGATGGATGAAGCTATAATACAGTATGTTAAGAAAAACTACAACCTTCTAATAGGGGAGCAAACAACTGAAAAGATAAAAACTACAATAGGTTCTGCATATAAACTTGATGAAGAACTTGAACTTGAAATAAAAGGAATAGACCTTGTTGAGGGAATTCCCAAAACTATAAAGTTGACTTCTGAGGAGATAAGGGAAGCTTTAAGAGAGCCAGTTTATATGATTGTTTCAGCTATCAAACAGGCACTTGAAAAAACTCCACCAGAACTTGCATCGGATATAATAGATCAGGGTATAGTTATGACAGGTGGTGGGTCTCTTTTAAAAAATTTTGATAAACTCGTTTCAAAAGAGACTGGACTTAGGGTAACCATAGCTGAGAATCCTATAGAATGTGTTGTCAGAGGAAGTGGAAAGATCCTTGAGAATCTCTCTTTTTATGAAAAGATCATAATTCAAACATCAAGATAAAATGAAATCAAGATCAAAAATTTTTTTCTTTTCCCTTTTGTTTATCTCATTTCTATTTATGATTCTTTCAAACAGGTTCACATTCTATTCTTTTAAAAATATCCTTGTTTATCCTTTAAAACCTTTCAATTTCATTGTCGATTATATCGGATTCACTTTTCAGGATAGAAAGATATTGAAGGATGAAATGGTAACAATATTTCAAAAGAACCTGCAGATAAGCAGATTAAAATATCTTGAATATGAAAATGAAAATCTGAAGAATCTTTTAATGATGAAAGAGAGGTTCAAAGAGGAGTTGATATTCTCTGAAGTTATAGCACAGGATAAGGTAGCAGGTGAATTTTTAACTATAGATAAAGGGAAAGTTGATGGTGTTGAAGAAGGGATGCCTGTTTTATCTTTGCAAGGTATTGTAGGAAAAATAGTTTCAGCTGATAAATACAGCTCTGTTGTTGAGACATTCAACAACTCGAATTTCAGAGTTGGTGTAATGGATAGAGAAAAAAAACAGTTTTTATTATGTTATTTTTATAGAACCGGGCTTTTGAAAGTTGAAAATATTCAATATGACTCTAAATTAAAGATTGGGGACTCGATTTTTACAAGTGGATTCGGTAAAATTTTTCCCGAAAATATTCCTGTTGGAAAAGTAATGAAGATTGAAATGCTTGAAGATGGTGATTTTTTTTATGTTATAAAACCTTTTGAAAATATTTTATCTTTAAAATATGTTTTTATTGTTAAAATGGATAAAGGGTTTTATAGAAACAGATTCGAAAAGGTACAAAAGAGAGAAATAACAAAATTTGGTTGGTATACTGTTTACAAAAGGACTTTTGAATGAAATATTTCCTTTTAACTATTCTTTCTCTTATTTTCATTTATTTTGTTTCAACGGTTCCTCCTTTTCTTTCAATAAATGGCGTTATACAACCGGATCTTATAATAATACTTCTCATCTTTGTCTGTTTGAACTTCAATGAAATATTTACTTACCTTTTCTCTTTTATTATAGGTTTTTTCTGTGATGCAATTTTGGGAACATACCTTGGTTTCCATTCATCAGTTTTTCTTATAATCTCATATTTTACTTCAAGATTTGGAAACTTTTTTTATAAAGAAAAATTTTTCAACAGAGTTCTTTTGGTTTTAATTTCCGATCTTTTTTATAGGATTATTCTACTTGTTATAAATTTTCAAAAATCAAAAAGTATAGTAACGGTTTTTGTTTTCATCATTCTTATTCCATTTTACACAGTTTTTTTATACTTTCTTTTACATTCTTTTAGGAATTTGTTAAAGAAATTTTATGTCACAAGATAGATACACAAATTTCATATTTCTTATAGTATTACTTTTTTTCATACAGGTTATCTTTATTATCGATTTACAATTTTTTGAAAATCGTTATTACAAAACTTTATCAGAGGGTAACAGTTATAGAAAGGTTATTGTTCCAGCTGTCAGGGGTAACATAATAAGTTCAGATTCTGTAGTTATAGCTACATCTAAAAAATATTTTTCTTTGTTCTGCAACCTTGATAAATTCGATATAACAGCGGATAATATTCTTAACATTTCCAAAATTATAGAGGTTGATCCTGACTCCATAAATCAGATGATAGGTGATGCAAAAAGAAACAATGAAAAGGAGATATGTCTTAAAAACAATTTGAATATTGATGATGTAACATTCATAGAGGAGAATAGAAATCACTTCCCGGAATTCGATATAAGGTATCAGCCAAAAAGATATTACCCTTATGAATATTTATACTCTCATATTGTTGGCTATGTTGGAAAGATCACGGGGAATGAACTCTATGAGTTGAAGATGAAAGGTTACAGTATTTCAGATTTTGTTGGTAAAACTGGAGTTGAAAAAAGTTATGAGAGTTTCCTGAAAGGAAGAAATGGAATTAAATATTATGAGGTTGATGTAACGGGAGATATTGTAAGAGAGGTTGAACAAAAAAATTCTTTAAAAAAAATAAATGGGGATGATATTTTTTTAAGTATAAATCACAAGTTACAAAGTTATATAGATACTATTTTCAAAGATTTTCAAAGTGGAACAGCGATAGTTTTGGATTGCAAGAGTGGGGGTATATTATCTCTTTATTCTAAGCCATCTTTTGACCCGAATATTTTTATAACAGGTATAAGGAATGATGTTTGGGAGTATTTGAGAACAAACATTTTTTCACCTTTTCTTAATAGGGCTACGAATGGATTGTATCCACCAGGTTCAGTTTTTAAAATAGTCACATTCCTTACAGCACTTCAGGATGAAAAAGCTGACTCTAATACATTTTTCCAACCATGCTATGGTAGCATAATGATTTCAAACAGAATTTTTAAATGTTGGAAAGTTCACAATGAACTAAACCTTTTCGATGCTTTGATAAATTCATGTGATATATATTTCTATCAACTGGGAATGAAGGTTGGTGTTGATGCTATTTACAGAGGAGCAACCGAACTTGGTTTTGGAGATTTAACGGGAGTAGATATATTTGAAGAGAGTAGAGGGATAATTCCAGATTCAAAATTTCTTAACAAAAAATATGGGAAAAATATGTGGGGGATGGGACAGATTGCAAATCTTTCAATAGGGCAGGGAGATATTCTTGTTACACCAATACAGGTTGCATCAATGTTTTTGATAATAGCGAATGATGGAAAAGTTATAAGACCACATGTTGTCGATTCAGTCAAAACGAAAAATGGTGAAAAAATATTCGAATACACAAAAAAAATTCAAAGGGAAGTAAAGTTTGAAAAAAAATATTTAAAACTTTTAAAAAATTCTTTGTACAATGTTGTAAATTCTGATAATGGTACTGCTCTTCTTGCAAGGATAGATAAAAATTTGGGATATATAAGTGGTAAAACCGGAACAGCAGAAAATTCATCAGGTGAACCTCATGCATGGTTTGGTTCAATCTATACTGATAAAGATGGTAATGACAGGTTGGTTATTGTTGTTGTAATTGAGAATGGTGGACATGGTGGTGATGACCCAGCAAAGATAACAAAAATGATAGTTGAAAAGTATTTAAGGATTAAAAATGGATTTTAAAAAAAAGTTGGATCCTTTTATAGTTTTACCTCTGTTAGCACTTTCAATTTTTGGACTTTTGGTTTTGTTCTCTGTTGTCCATAATGATAGTATCTCTATATTCTATAAACAGCTTATTTGGTTTTTTATATCATTGATTCTTTTTGTTGGTATCCAATTTATACCTATAAAAATTTTTTACATAAGTGCTTACCTTCTTTATTTCTTTTCTATATCTTTACTTGTTTTTTTAAAAGTTGTAAATAAAGCTCCAGTAGAAAGGTGGTTTGATTTTGGTATAGCATACATTCAACCTTCTGAATTCGCAAAAGTATCTCTTATTCTGACACTGCCAAGATTTTTGTTATCAAGAAAGGAAAAAAAGGACAGCTTTCTAACACTTTTCGTCTCATACATCATTGTTCTTATTCCATTCTTCCTTATATTTTTTCAACCTGATCTTGGAACATCTATTCTTTTTATAATAATCCTCTTTCTTATTTTATATCTTTACGGTATAAAATTTATAAATCTGTTTATACTTTTTACACCAATCCTTTCGATAATTTTTTCTTTTTTCCCTATATTTTGGATCTTTTATCTTTTTTTCATAGCTTTTGTTCTATATTTTTCAAAAGTAGATTTTATTAAACTTCTCAAAGTATTTTTTGCAAACATAATATTTGGAGGATTGGCACCGGTTGTTTGGAACAGTTTGAGAGATTATCAGAAGAATAGAATAATTTCTTACCTTTCTCCACAAAAGGATATTCATGGTTATGGATGGAATCTCTTACAATCGAAAATAGGTATAGGTTCTGGAGGAATTTTTGGAAAAGGATTTTTGAATGGAACGCAAAAAGGTTTAAATTTTGTTCCACAACAACACACAGATTTTATCTTTTCAGCTGTTGGTGAGGAGTTCGGTTTTTTAGGTTATCTTTTTATACTTACGATGCTTTCAATAATTTTGCTTAGAGTCCTATATAATGTTAACAGGATAAAATCAAAATACACGAAACTCGTAGTTTACTCTTTCACAATATTTATTATAGTTGAATACTTTTTGAATATAAGCATGTCTTGTGGTTTGATCCCGATAGTTGGTGTTCCCTTACCTTTATTTTCCTATGGTGGTTCATCATACTTAACAACATTTATAATGTTCGCTATAATAAATAGAGGTATCGATGAGAGGGATAGATATTGGTAACCCTTTCAAACTACTTTTTCCTGATAACTGTATAGTATGTAAAAAAGAAAGGTTCATTAAGGATATACCTTTGTGTAAAGATTGTTTTGTTGGTTTAAAAAGGGTTGGAGGTAGTTTATGTAATATTTGTGGAAAAAATATAGATGAGGATGAAATTTTGTGTGACAAATGTAAAGATAATGTATATGATTTTGATTATGTCAGGTCAGTTTACTATTATGATAAAATAACTTCAACGATCATAAAAAATTTCAAGTACTATAACATAAAATCTTTGAGTTCATTTATTTCGAATTCTCTTTATATGAAATTACAGGAGGATGTTAATTTTCAAAATGTAGAATTCATAACCTATATACCACAGAGTTTTTTCAAAAGTTACAACAGGTATTACAACCAATCTTTTATTTTGGCAAAAGATCTATCTGAACTGACAGGGATCCCGATCGCCGAAAACATTTTAAAACAGAAAGAAAGAATTGTAAATCAGGCAGTTCTACCAAGATTTTTAAGGGAAAAAAGAGGAGAAATATTTTATCCATCAAAAAAAGATTTTACCTGTTTTTCAATTCTTGTTGTTGATGATGTTTTCACCACAGGCAAAACTATGTCTGATGCTGCAAGAGTCTTAAAATCACATTTCAAAATAGAAAAAGTTTTAGGAATTACTTTCGCGAGATCTTAAATGCCGAAGGCCGGAGTCGAACCGGCATGATGTTGCCATCATCGGTTTTTGAGACCGACGTGTCTACCAATTCCACCACTTCGGCATAGAAAGAATATTAACAAAAAAATCTTTTTTGTCAATATAACTATCTTCAATCAAAAATCTATCCAAATAGTTTAAAAAAGTAGTATAAATTAAAAAAATTATTTTTAAGAAAAATATTTTTGTCTCTTATACTTTTTTGATATATTCTTATTACCTTTATTTTATTCATTTTGAACAATAGTTAATAAAAATCTCACAATTCTACCATTGAATTACTCTTATACTATGATAAAATTTAAAATAAGGAGAATTAAAATATGGGTAGAAAATTTTTTTATTTTGTTTTTTTGTTATCTTTCCTGAAAATATCCGCTTTTGAACAAAAGATTTACAATATCCCTTCAGATAGTTTTAAAAATATATCGGATCTTTTAGATTATGCTTCAGAAAATGATTTAAAAGATATTAAAATCAACATAATTTCAAATTTAGAATATGATAGTATTGTTATCAATGAACCTATAAAAAAGTTAGTAATTTTTGGTATGAACACTCCATCCAATTGTGATCTTGATGGAAGTGTAATAATAAACAGATCTGAAGATGTTACAGTTCAGATGGAGAATCTGACTTTTAAATCTTTTATAAATCAGGGTGGGATTGATTATTTTGCAATGTTTTTTTGTATGTGTGAGAATTTGGTAAATGAGAAGTTAGTAAAATTTTCAGATATTTTTGGATGCGAGATATCAAATAGTTTCAAATGGCTTTCAAACGGTTATCTTGCAGCAAGTCAGGGCAAATATGTAGGTACAAATTTCTGGGGAATAAAATCTTTACTTCACGAGACAGACGGAGATAGTTTCATAATATATGGAAATAAAAAACAGAATATTCTTATTTTGAAGGAGAAGGATGATATACACAATCTTTTGCAGATGGAAGGTGGAATAATAGCAAAAGATAGATACATAGCAAAAAATTTTGTTGATTCTTCTATATATGCAGCATCTTTTATGCAAATAAATGGTGAAATGAAGGTCAAAAGTGAAAAGGATTCAATATTTTTCAAAAAAGAAGATGGCTCTTTTACAGTTTCAGGGAATCTGAATGTTGGAAAAGAAATAAGTGTTGGTAATAAAGTTAAATTAAATCTTTCAGGTGATGGTATTCTTTCATTTGTTTCAAGCATAAGGGACACTATTACATTCAAAGATAACAGGTTGGATATGAAAAATGTAAAACTTTATACTTCTGAGATTTACACAAAAAATTTAACAAATTTTTTAGATCAACCTTTGATATTTAGATACAACAATGGGAAAAATCAGAATATTAGATGGGGATTTTCAAATCTTGATAAAATAAATGATCTCTCTTTATTTGAGGATAGTTCAAACAATATAATTTTTAGAAGAAATATTTTTGTTGATCCCAATTTACCTTTTCTTGAAGTTAATCTAAACACTCCCTTGAAAATTTTCACTTTGAATGAGAATAGTAGTAAAAAAAATATTTTCAAAAATTTCAATTTTCAAAAAGTAGTTTTAGAGAACAACTCTGAATATTTTAAAGTTTCAGAAAAGGATGTCAGTAGTTTATATTTTTTGAAAAGCGGTTTTTATAACATTTCCTATAAAGTAACTTTCTCTTCGAAAAAAGAAAAAACGGATCTGTTTTTGAGAGTAAAAATTGATGGTAGAGAAGTTGCTCACTTAAACTCTGGTTATAAAGGGACAATAGAAAGAGGGAATTTTATAAATTTGAGTGGAAATGGAATAGTTAAGATTGAAAAAGGTGATATTTTAACATTCGAATATTTTACCGATGATGATTCTCTCTATTTTGGGAATTTTGATATTTTTGAAAACAGGGAAGGTGTTTTTCTATCTATTTTAAAGATAAATTGAGATTGTAAATGGAAAAGTTTATGGTATAATGCTTTTTTAAAAAGGAGAAAGGATGGCTAAAATTCTTGTTACAGGTGGTGCTGGATTTATCGGAAGCAATCTTGTAAAAGCACTACTTGAGGATAACAATCAAGTTAGGGTTCTTGATAACTTTTCAACAGGTAAAAGGGAAAACATTCTTCCTTTTATTGATAGGATAGAACTTGTTGAAGGTGATATAAGGAGTTACCATACAGTTATGCTCTCTCTGAAAGATATAGATTATGTTTTCCATCAGGCAGCACTTCCTTCAGTTCCAAGGTCAATTAACGATCCAATTACGACTAACGATGTTAATATTGTTGGAACTTTGAACCTTCTCCAATGCAGTAAAGATATGAATATTAAAAGGTTTATTTTCGCATCATCTTCTTCAATTTACGGTGATAATCCTTTAATTCCTAAAGTCGAAACACTTGAACCCAAACCAAAATCACCATACGCTCTGACAAAGTTGACTGGCGAATACTACTCTTCAATTTTCTATAAAATTTACGGTTTGAAAACTATTTCACTCAGATATTTTAATGTTTTTGGTGAGAATCAGGACCCAATGTCACAGTACTCCGCTTTTATTCCGAAAGTTTTTTCAGCTGTTAAAAACAAAACTTACATCACTATTTTTGGTGATGGAAACCAGACAAGAGATTTCACTTATGTTTCAAATGTAGTTTATGCTAACATCCTTTCACTCAAAGCACCTGATGAAGCTTTTGGAGAAACTTTCAATGTGGCGTGTGGAGAAAGGATCTCTGTAAATGAACTCGTAGATTATGTTTCAAATATAACAGGTTATAAAATAGAGAAAAGGTATCTCCCACCAAGAGCAGGTGATGTAAGGGATTCTTTGGCTGATATAGAAAAGATAAGAAAAATATTGAAATATGAAGTTCTTGTGAAGGTAAAAGAAGGTTTAAAAAGATCAATGGAATTTTATCTATGAAAAAAACTGTTGACCTTATAATAGGAGCAAGACCAAATTTTATAAAAGTTGTAAAACTTAACAGAATTTTAAGAGAAAAGTTTAATGTTAGGTTGATACACACAGGTCAGCATTACACAAAGGAGATGTCAGATATATTCTTTAAGGATCTTTCAATTCCAAGACCAGAGTATTCTTTTGATGTTAAAAGTGGAACACATGCTTACCAAACATCTAAGATAATGGTTGAGTATGAGAGACTACTTTTGAAAAGAAAACCTAACCTTTGTGTTGTTTTTGGAGATGTCAACTCAACTATGGCAGCTACGATTGCGGCGAAAAAACTCTATTTGAAAGTTGCACATGTTGAGGCAGGTTTAAGGAGTTTTGATAAAAGTATGCCTGAAGAGATAAATAGAATTGTTACAGATTCTCTTTCAGATTTTCTTTTCGCCCCATCATCAGATGCTATTTCAAACCTTTTAAAAGAGGGCAGGGAGAAGGAAAATATTTTTCTTGTAGGGAACATAATGATTGATACTTTAAAAGAAAATTTTGATAAAATAAAAAGTATCGATATATGTAGGGAATTTTCCGTTAAAAGAAAAAATTTCATCTATCTAACATTACACAGACCTTCAAATGTTGATGACAGAAAAAGGTTTATAAAAATTTTGAATTTTGTTAACACTCTTTCAAAAGATTACCCTGTGATATTTCCACTTCATCCAAGAACAGAGAAAATGATAGAACTTTTCAATTTAAAAAGATATATTTCAGAAAAAATATATGTTGTAAAACCAGTCTCATATCTTAAATCTGTTGCTTTAGAGATGAACTCAAAATTCGTTTTAACCGATTCTGGTGGTATTCAGGAGGAAACTACATTTCTTAATATACCTTGTTTTACATTGAGAAAGAACACTGAAAGACCTGTTACAGTTACAGAAGGAACCAATACTCTTTTGGAACCTGATATTGAAAATGTTGAAAAGATTTTCAGGATTTCTGAGAGAGTGAGATGTAATAGAATCAAATATTGGGATGGAAAAACATCTGAAAGGATTTCAAAAATATTAGAAAAATTTTTATAAATCAATTAAAGGGGTTTTTTATGAAAAAGAATCTCAAACTTTTTTTAATTTTCCTTTTTCTTTTTATTGTTAAACTTTTTCCATCAAACCAGATTGCTGATCCTGTCTACACCGGTAATATTCATTTTCAATACAATCTTGCCTATGCCGGATATTTTTCTGAAAAGGATAAAAACTTGGCTGATTCTTTGAAAGAGAGTAAAGGTTATTGGGGTTTTTCTTTCAACTATGGACTTGCACAATATCTTGACCTTATAGTTGGATACCAGAGTAATTCTGCGGGTTTTGGTCTCAAATACTCTCCAGATTTTAAAATTCCTTTAAGGTTTGCTCTCCAAACAGATCTTTACACTAATGTCTCAAATGTTTTAGTTTATCCGATATTCTCGGGAATAATGAGTTACCACATAAACAGAAACATATCTTTCACAACGGGTCTTTCAACTTATCTTCATTTTACAGAGAAGATAAAAAACGAGTTATTTTTGACTCTTGATATTGAAAGGGGAGACCTTTTCAAACATAAAGTTCCAGATTTTTTTGTTAACATTTTTATCCCAAAATCTTTCCAGATAGATGTAACATATCCATTCTCTGATCAAGCGAAAAAATTATTTATAGGTTTTTCAATAAGGCATGAGTTCGAATTGAATTCCAAAGAGGAAAGTATATAATAAAATTGCGCGCCCGTAGCTCAATTGGATAGAGCACTTGACTACGGATCAAGAGGTTGGGGGTTCGATTCCCTTCGGGCGCCATCTTGAATGTGTAATTTTTTATGATAAAATATTTATTATTAAAAAGGTGGGCTTATGAAAGATTATTCAACATATTTTAATCAAAGGGATGTTTTATATTTCAACTCAGCATCATCAGGGATTCCTACAAAAGAGAGTGTTCTTAAAGCACAAAAGTTACTTGAAAAACTTTCTTTCGAAGGAGATATACCACTTGAAACTTATTTTTCCACAATAGAGAATTGCAGAAAGGAAATAGCAAAACTTATAAACTGTAAACAAAGCAGTATAGGGCTTGTTCAGAACACTACATCCTCTGTTCATATAATAAAAAATGGATTTTCTGAAATAAAGAAAATTATTATTTATGGAAAAACTTTTCCATGCACTTTAATCCCATTTTTAAAAGATGACAGATATTCTGTTGAGGTTATAGCCAAGAATCCGAACAATCTTGATAGGGAATTATCTAAATATAAAAAGAGTTTGGTTTTCATTGACCTTGTGGATTACCTTACAGGAGATATTGTTGATTTAAACATTTTGCTTGAGATAGTTCATAACAGAAATTCTATAATTGCTGTTGACGCCATACAGGCGGCAGGTTCAGTTCCGATAGATATTGGGAAAACACCTGTAGATTTTCTTTTCGCTGGTGCCTCAAAATGGCTTTTAGGTCCTCAAGGTATAGGATTTTTATATATTGATGAACAACATATAGATAGAATTGTTAAAAGGAATTGTGGATGGCTTTCTTTGGATTATAAAAATTTTGATTCTTTTGAAAATTTACCTGAATACAGGATGAATGGTTCAGGTATAGAAGGTGGAACGAGAAACTTTTTAGGTATTACGATGATGGGTGAGAATTTAAAATTTTTAAACAGTGTAGGAAAAGAAGAAATATATTCTCATAATCTTGAAGGAATAAAAAATATAGGGCATATGCTTGAAAATTTTGGTTTTCTTTCCCAAAATATTATAGAGATAAAAACTCCTATAATTTCTTTCAAAACGAAAAATACAAAAAACTTTTTCAACTACCTTATCGAAAAGAATGTCAGAGTATCTTTCAGAGATGGGATGGTCAGATTCGCTTTCCATATTTTCAACAATGAGAATGAACTTTCAAGATTGAAAGAATTAATAGAGAGATTCAGCTTTTGAGCAGTTTTTGATAAAAATCTTCAAGTTTTTTCTTCTCTTTGTTCCAGTTGAATTCATTGAGAAGTTTTTCATAAGCGTTTTCAACAAGTTTTTTTGAAATCTCTTTGTTTTCAATTAAATACAATATTTTTTCCTTAATATCATCTGGTGATAATGGATCAAAAAATAATGCTATATCTTTGAAAGTGTATCTCCAGTAATGGAAATCTGACATAAGAACTGGGATTTTGCACAGAAAATATTCGAAAGGTTTGTTTGGCAGTGTTGTAAGATGGTTTTGTGCTGGCAAAAATGGAACTATTCCAATATCACCATTTTTGATGTATTTGAAATGTTCTCCATAAGGGAAGTTCCCTAAATACTTCGTATATCTAAACCCTTTCCTTTTTTCACAATCCTCTTTCAATCCTTTATCCTGCCATTCACCTAAAAGATGGAGTTCAACTTTACCATCCAAAAGTCCAACAGCATCAACGAGTTGTGTTATACCCCTTATATAGGTCAATCCGCCTGAATAGACTATTATAGGTTTTTCGTTAACTTTTTTTACACCATTTTCTATTTTGAAATCTATATCGGGGAAATTTCTGAATACAAGGATATTTTTGTTTCTATAAAGTTTTTCAAGGTCAGGTCTTGCTACAATAACTCCATCGAAAAAATGGGATGTTGCAAGTTCAAAAAATCTTACAGATTTCGCTATAAAAAATTTTAGGAAATATGGTTTTAAATATGTTTTTTCAATTATCAAACCAAAATTGTTCTCATGTGAATCGAAAACTACTTTTTTCCCAAAAATTTTAAGAAGGATACCGGTAATTAAAAGTTCAGGGTCATGGAAATGGTAAAGAGAATAATCTGTTTTTACAAGTTGAAAGAAGGTATCAAAAGGTGAGAAAATGATCCTTAAAAATCTGTTTTTTCTTCTTTTTAATTTTTTCAGGTAAAGATTTTCATCCTCCTTTTTCTCTTCTTCTATATATGGGTTAAAATAAAAAATTTTGTATGATTCTTTTAGTGCTTTTATCTCTTTATGGAATATCCTTACATCGTAAACTTTATGTACAGTTGAGAATATCGCAATACTTTTCATAATTTAAGAATTTTAACAACATTTAAAAAATAATCAACAAGTTTTTAAACTCTTGACTTTAATTTTTAATATGATATTTTATAAATTCAAAAAAAGGAGTTTTTATGAAAAAATCAAATAAACTTTTTGAAATCGAAAAAAAGTATGGAGCAAACAATTATCATCCACTCGATGTTTGTTTAACAAAAGGAAAAGGTATATGGGTATGGGATACTGAAGGGAAGAAGTATTTGGATTTTTTGAGCTCATATTCTGCTGTGAATCAGGGGCATTGTAATCCAAAAATCGCATCAGCAGCAATAAAACAGATGAAAAAACTAACATTGACAAGCAGAGCCTTCCATAACGATCAGCTCCCGTTGTTTTATGAAAAACTTTGCAAACTTGCGAAGATGGATAAAATGTTGCCGATGAACTCTGGTGCTGAAGCTGTTGAAACAGCGTTAAAAGCGATAAGAAAATGGGGTTACACTGTTAAAGGTGTTGAAAAGGATAAAGCTGAGATAATAGTATCAAAAAACAACTTCCATGGTAGAACTATTACAATAATCTCCTTCTCTTCTGAATTCCAATACAAAGATGGATTTGGTCCTTTAACACAAGGTTTCGTTGAGATACCTTTTGGAGATACGGATGCCCTTGAAAAAGCTATAACACCAAACACTGTTGCTTTTTTAACAGAACCTATACAGGGAGAGGGTGGAATCATAATACCACCTGATGGATTTTTGAAAAGGGCACAGGAAATATGTAGAAAGAATAACATTCTTTTCGTTTTAGATGAGATACAAACTGGTCTTTGCAGAACCGGAAAACTTTTTGCACACCATTGGGAAGATGGAGTGAAACCTGATGGACTTATACTCGGAAAAGCTCTCTCCGGAGGATACTATCCTGTTAGTGCATTCCTTGCAAAGAAAGAGGTTATGGATGTATTCAAACCTGGTGATCATGGTTCAACATTTGGTGGAAACCCCTTGGCAAGTGCTATCGCTGTTGCTTCTCTCGATATACTTGTAAAAGAGAAACTCGATAAGAACGCTTTGAAGATGGGTAACTATTTTATGAAACTTTTGAAATCAATAAAATCTGATTACATAAAGGAAGTGAGAGGAAAAGGACTTCTTATCGGTGTTGAATTGAATGAAAACGCAGGTGGTGCAAGGAGATTTTGTGAAGCTTTGATGAAAGAGGGGCTCCTTTGCAAAGAGACACATGAAAACATTATAAGGTTCGCTCCACCACTTGTTATAACTAAAAAAGATATTGATTGGGCTTTTGCAAAGATTGAAAAAGTTTTTAAAACTATATAAAAGTATTGACATTTTTTATAAATTTGATATAAAATCTTTTCAAAGAGCGGGAATAGCTCAGTTGGTAGAGCGTCACCTTGCCAAGGTGAGTGTCGCGGGTTCAAGTCCCGTTTCCCGCTCCATTTTTTTCTTGGCGGTATAGCCAAGCGGTAAGGCGACGGTCTGCAAAACCGTTATTCTCCGGTTCAAATCCGGATGCCGCCTTATGCCGGAGTGATGGAATTGGTAGACATAGCGGACTTAAAATCCGCTGGGACTTCAATCCCGTGCCGGTTCGAGTCCGGCCTCCGGCACTTATAAATATGTATTTAAAGAAAAAATTTTATCCTTTTATCATTTTAATTTTTTTAATTATACTTTCCGGTTGTTTCCCAAAAAATGACAGATACCTTTCATTATTTATTAGTAAAGCTGATAAAGAGTATCAATTTTTGAAAGGTTTAGAAAAAAAGGATGTTGTTACTAAAAGTGATGTAGCTTACCTTTTTGGAATATATTTCCCAGAAGAGATTTTTGTTTATAAAAATGAAATACCATTCGATATAAAAATGTTTCCCAAAAGTGAGATTCTGTATGCACAGGTAAAAAGGGGAATTTTCACACCACTTCCAGATAGTACATTTAAACCTGATACTCCTGTTTTAAGATACCAACTTGCAGTATTTTTTTATAACTTTATTTTGAGCAACGGTTTCCTTTCTAATTTTAAAATGAATGTTGTAGATATTAAGGATGTTGATGAGAAATTTTTCGCATACAAACCTATTTCAAATGTAGTATTTTTGGGGATTATGGATGTCGCTGATGGATATTTCAATCCTTATAACACAATCTCAGGGTATGAGTTGATAAAATTTTTTTATAGATTAAACAATCTCTTTTTAAAATAATGTCAGTAAAAATTTCAAAGATAGAAAAAGGTTCTATATTTAAAAAGTACTCAGTATCTGAAGGTGATAGAATAGTTTCAATTAATGGGAGAGAGATTTTCGATTTTCTTGGTGTTCTTTACGAAACATCTTTTGAAAGGATGCGTTTCATTATAAAAAAGAAAACTGGTGGTTTGACAGAATTTGAGGTCTTGAAAAAAGATTATGGTAAAATAAAAGTTCAGTTTGATGAGTTTGAAAGAAGAAGATGTAACAATAGATGCATTTTCTGTTTTGTTGATCAGAACCCGGAAGGACTAAGAAAAAGTTTATATTTTAAAGATGACGATTATAGGGAATCTTTTGAGTATGGTAATTTTATAACACTATCCAATTTGAATAACAAGTTACTTCTAAATATAATTGAGCATAAAATATCACCACTTTACATTTCAGTTCATTCTGTCGATAATAGTTTAAGGAGAAGAATTTTTGGAATAGAAAATGGAATCGAAAAAATTGAAAAGTTGTTAAATGGAGGAATAAGGATACATGGTCAGGTTGTTCTTATGAGGAATATAAATGATGGTAAATACCTTGAAGAAACGATAAAGTACGCACAAGAGAAAAGATTCTTGTCTTTGGGGATAGTCCCTTTAGGTTTAACAAAGTATAGAAAAGATTTAACTAAATTCACTCCAATTGATAAAGATTACGCAAAAAATCTTATCGATATTGTAGAGAATTTAAAAGAAAAAATTGGATACAAAAAAGTTTATATAGCCGATGAATTTTTTCTGAAAGCTCAGATGAAAATCCCTCCAAAAAGTTATTATCATTCTTTCCCACAGTATGAAAATGGGATAGGTATGGTCAGAAACTTTATTGAAGAAACTGTAAAATTCAAAGATAAAAAACTTAAAAAAGGTTATGCCATCATTACAGGAAAAAGTTTTGGAGATTTTTTGATAAAAAATTTTTATTTTAAATCTGAAGGTATTCTGCCATCAGTTAACACATTTTTTGGAGATATGGTTACGGTAACAGGACTTTTAACAGCTTCCGATATTATAAAAATTATGAGAGAAACAGATTATAAGAATTACCTTATCTATAAAAGTGTTTTTAACATTGATGGTTTAACACTTGATAATTTCACAAAAAAAGATATTATTAAAAGGAGTGGGAAAAAACTTATAGTTTTGGAAAAAAATATTGATATTAAAAGGTATCTTTTATGAATGTTGTATCTATAATAGGAAAACCAAATGTTGGTAAATCAACACTTTTCAACTCCCTTTTAGGGAAAAGAAAAGCTGTTGTTCATTCAACACCAAACCTTACAAGGGACAGGCATTATGAAAGAATATCTATAGATAATAAAAATTTTGTTATTATAGATACAGGAGGAATAGAGGAAAATCCAAAAAATGTAACTTTCAGTGACCTTGTAGAACAGCAGGTTGATATAGCGATAAACCAGTCAGATATAATACTTTTTGTTATAGACAACAGAAACGGTGTTAACGCTGATGATTATTATATAGCAGAGAAATTAAGGAAAAGGAAAAAGGATGTAATTTTGGTTGTTAACAAATGTGATGAATATGATAATTTACCTGATCCTGATATTTTTAAACTCGGTTTTGATACATTTATACAAATTTCAGCTGAGCATAAATTAAACCTTTCAACATTAAAAGAGATGATGGTTGAAAGGTATAAGGACAAGGGAAAAGATGAGTTTTTTAAAGAGGGGCTTAAGATTTCGATAGTTGGTAAACCTAATACTGGCAAATCTACGATAGTCAACTCTCTTCTTAATGAAAACAGAATGATAGTCTCTCCCATACCCGGGACAACGAGAGATTCTGTAGATTCTTACCTTGAGTATGAAAATAAACCTTTCATTCTTATAGATACAGCTGGAATTAGAAGGGCATCTAAGATTAAAGAACCAACAGAATACTATACAATTTTGAGAAGCAAACTCGCTATGGAAAGGTCTGATGTTGTTGTAGTTGTTATGGATATAATGGAGAAAGTTACACATCAGGATAAAAAAATTCTTGGAGAATCTTTATCTCTTTTAAAACCAACAATAATAGTTTTTAACAAAACCGATCTTGTAACTGAAATTGAGAAAACAAAGTTTTATAAAGAGGTACTTGATAACCTTGAATTTGGCGATTTTTTGCCAAAACTCTTCATATCTGCAAAAGAAAAAAAACATATATATAAAATACTTGAAAAATCTTATGAACTAAAAAGTAAATTACCGGCAAAATTTAAAAATAGTTTACTCAACACGATCCTTTTTGAAAGAATAATACCAAACTTTAAACATCCTCTTTTAAAGAGTGGAAAAAGGCCAAGATTCTATAGTTTGACACAAAAATCTCAAGACCCGATAATATTTATTTTGAGAGTTAATGACCCAGAGAATATTGACAGAAATTATAGAAGATATATAATTAATAAAATAAGAGAGGTATTGAACTTGTCCGAGATTCCTTTCGATGTTGAATTAAGGGGTAAAAATGATAGTTAAGATAATAATATTTTGTCTTTTATCATATCTATTTTCAGGTATTCCTTTTGCTTTTATCGTTTCGAAATTTTTTTTGAAGACAGACATCAGAAAGGTTGGTAGTGGTAATGTTGGAGCCACAAATGTTTACAGGATAGGTGGATGGAAGTATGGTATACCTGTATTTGTTCTTGATTTTATGAAAGGTTTTATCCCAACCTTGATTTCAGTTTTCTATTTTGATAAAAATCTTGAAATATCAACAATAGTTGCGATATCAACCGTTTTAGGTCATATGTTTACACCATACCTACAATTCAAAGGTGGGAAAGGTGCTGCAACTTCCTTTGGAAGTTTTATCGTTCTCTTTCCATTCGAAATTTTAGTTTGTGCAATATTTTTTTTGATTTCTGTTATAACAACAAGGATTGTTGCTGTTGGAACTATTATTTCAGCTTTCTTCTTTCCAATAGTTTACTTCGTTATGGGAAAACTTTTAAATATTACTTTTCCTTTTAAAAAATTTTCAAATATAGATTTTTTATTAATAATCCTTGTTGTTGCTTTTATAATTTTAAAACATAAAAGTAACATTGAGAGATTGATTAAGGGAAATGAAAACAGAATATAAAAAAAGATACTATTCAATAAAGGAAGTTTCGCAGATGACAGGTCTTAGAAGTTATGTTTTGAGGTATTGGGAGACAGTCTTCCCTAAGTTAAAACCTCTGAAACATTCTGTAAATGGAAGAAGGATGTATACTGAAAAGGATATAGAAACTGTAAAAAAAATCAAAGAACTGCTTTATGAAAAAAAATATACAATAAAAGGAGCTAATGAAGTTATGAATTCAAAAGTTGAAATTGTTCAGTTAAACCTTGATTTCGAAAATGAAAAGAATTATTTAAAAGGGGAGATAAAGAGGAATCTGAATGAAGTTATAAACATATTAAGGGGGGGAAAATGAAAAATAAAATTAGGGTTTATCTTCTCGATGACAGTATAACTGTTACAACCTTTGTTAGCAAATCTCTCAGTTCTTTAGGCTATGTAGTTTATGCAGATAATGACCCAAACAAATGCATAAAAAGGATCAAAGAGTTTTTACCTGACATAATAATTTTGGATATAGATCTTAATGAATTCAACGGAATAGATATCTGCAAGGATATACAGGAAGATGAACAGTTAAAAGAGATCCCTGTAATTTTCCTTTCACACCTAACAGATACAGCAACTGTTGCTGAAGGTCTTGAAGCTGGTGCTGTTGATTACATATACAAACCTATAGATATAAACCAACTCGATTCAAGGATAAGAATAATTTTAAAGATGATAGAGGATATGAAGGATAGTGTAAAACTTGCTAAGATGAACATAATAAAAGCATCGGTCATAACGATGCATCACGAATTGAACCAACCACTTTCAGTAATACTTCTATCTACAGAGATGCTTGAAAAAAGAATGGGAAACAAGTTAACAGACAAAGAGAAGAAACTGATAGAGAGGATAAAGAATAGTTTGAACAAGATAAACGATATACTAAAAAGGTTCGCTGTTTTACATGAACATGACCCTGAGCTTGTTCCATACACTGATGATTCGAAAATGCTAAAACTACCTCCATCAGCAACATCTGAAAAGGTTCTTATTATAGATGATGAAGATGAGGTTAGAGAGTCTATAATAGATGTTTTGAATGAGGAAGGTATAGAAACAATACAATCTGAAAATATAAAGGATGCTATCGAAATCATAGAAAAAGGAAAAGAGAGGATTTCTATAATATTCTGTGATATAAGGATTAAGAACGAATCAGGATCAGAAGTTTTCCATCTTGTCAGAAAAAGTTATCCAGAAATAAAATTCGTTTTTATAACAGGTTATTCTATACCAGCTGAAGTGAAAAGGATAATCAGAGAGTTTAAAATACCTCTTTTAAAAAAGCCATTTTCAAGGAGATCTATACTTTCACTTTTGAAAAAGATGAATCAGTAGGGAAGAAGAATATCTTTATCCAAAATTTCAAAAGAGTCTGGATAGATCTTTTCTATCTTTGATAAAGTTTCATCGTTAACATAAATTTTTGCTTTAACCTTTTCTTTGAAATCTTCAAATAAAATTTTATGTTTTGTCCTTTCTATCAGATGTAAAATTTTGTTGTATTCGTTGTAGTCAGCTGAAATCTCTAAAAGATAAAAATTCTCAAGTTCCTTTATAATAGAATTTTTTAAAGTTTCTATAGCACATTTTGAATATGCTCTAACAAGGCCTGATGCACCGAGTTTTATCCCGCCAAAAAATCTTATTACAGTGATTAGTGAAAAGAAAAGTTCATTCTTTTCGATAACATTGTAAACAGGAAGACCCGCACAATTTTTAGGCTCTCTGTCATCAGTATAATAGAATTCGTTAGATGTTAATCTGTAAGCATAAACTATATGTGTATATCCCTTCTCCTCATTTCTTAATGATGAAATAAACTTTTCAACATCATTCTTATCTTTTACGAAAAATCCTCTACCTATAAATGTAGAATTTTTTTCAACTATGATTATCTTTTTTGATTCTGTTATAGCTTTCAATTTTAATTCCCTTTTTAAAATCTGTTAAGGATAAGATTATCAAAAATATTCCAAAAATCTGACTTGAGGTCAATTTTTCTTTTAAAAGGATGATTGAAAGTAATGTTGCTATAAATGGCTTTAAAAAGAATAGCATAGAACCATCAACAACATTCAACCTTTTGAAACCTTCATAATATAAAAGGTATCCAAATCCTGTAACGAAAAATCCGAGGTATAACAAAAAAGGGATGTTAAAAGAGTTCAAATTTAAAAGATAATTTTTTTGGTAAAAGAAAAATGGGGATAGGAATAAAATTCCAGAGAAGAAAGATATGAAATTAGTTATAACCGGAGAGTTATCCTTTAAAAATCTTTTTGAAAGGAAGGTAAAAAGTGCAAAGAAAAATGATGATAAAAGCCCAGCAAAATATGATAGATAATCTATCCTGTTGAGTTTTTTAAAAAATATTAAAAGAAAAGATATCCCCAATATACCAATTAATATTTTAAAAAGTTTAACTTTATCAAACTCTTTTAAAAATATTAAATTTAAAATGTATACGAATATAGGATGGCTTCCTATAAGAACAGCTGCAACCGAAGCGTTTCCTTTCTCAACAGAATACTGGAGGAGAACCATTGAAAGAAAAACATTTATAAAACCCAAAGAGGATATTTTTAAAAAATTTTTTATTTTTAAATTTCCCAGCTCTTTCTTTAAATCTTTATTTAAGAGAATAAAAAATATGAATATGAAAATACCAAAAAAAAATCTCAAAAAAGTTAACTGTAAAAAGTTGAAATCTTTAGAAATAAATTTAGAACTTATCTCCATCGTTGAAAATAGTAGAACCGAAATAGAAAGAAAAATTACTCCTGTCATAATTAGGATAATAAACTTTAAAACCAAATTGTCAACATTTTAAACATTTGTAATGTGTTCATAACTTTTTATTAACTTTAAGTTATAAAAAATAATAATTTAGTTTGGCACAAATAATGTGTTTAACTGAATTAGAAAAAAAAGGAGTAATTATGAAGATAGGATTAATTGAGGATAATGAAACTTTTGCAAACGCTTTAAAAGATATTCTTATTTTAAAAAAACATGAAGTTTACCTTTTGAATAAACATCCTCTTTTCATAAAGTCTAACGAGATTGAAACTCTTGATGTTCTTATAATAGATATCTTCTTGGGTTCGAACTATGGTATAAATATAATAAATCAGTTAAAAAGGATGGAACTATTTTTAACTTTTATTGTTGTTACCGCAAGTCCGAATCAAAAAATAAAGGATCTTTTAAAAGAACTTAATGTAAATTATATAATAGAGAAACCTTTTCATTATGAACAACTTGATAGGATACTTAAAGAGATAGAGGAGTATAAATTTATAATTGAAAATTTTTTGAATGATGGCAGGATGGAAAAGAATATTTTACTTTTAACCAAAATCCCAGAAATCAAAATTTTTAAAAGTTTAAAAAAGATAAAAATTGAAGATCTTGAAAATATCGATTTTGAAAAAATGGATGGAACAAATTGTTACATCCAAATTGAAACTTTAAATATTTTTAATAACTTCTTGATAATAAAGAAGTTAGAAAGTTTACCACAAAATAAAAAATTAATATTGAAAACGAATTTAAACATTGATGAACTTAAAAAAAGTTGCGAAACAAATACATTTTTGAAATCTTTAGTATTAAGAAAATGTTATCTTGTTTCTGAAACTTTGAATGTGTCATAAAATTATGACTTTTGCAAATTCTTTTTACAAACTATAAGTCTATAAAAACAAATACTTAATTGTAAATGATTCTCAATTTAAAAAAATCCAGAATGTCATATAATCATAACATAATGAAATTGTTACACTTATATTTGGCATTTTTTTTGTATATAATAGGTGTAAAAGGAGGAATTGTGCAAAGGAAGATGAGGGTTTTGATTATTGATGACAACAAAGATCTTGCAAACTCTTTAAAGGATGCTTTGAACAACTATTCTTCAGATTATGAATGTCTTGCTTTTTATGATGGTACTTCGGCTATGAATTATATAACAAACAATCCACCAGATATTGTATTTACAGATATAATACTTCCAGACATTTCAGGTCTTAATATCTTAAAAAATGTTAAGGAGATTGATAGTGATATTCAGGTAATAGTTATGACTGCATACGCTTCCCTCTCAACTTCTATTGAAGCTTTGCAATATGGCGCTTTCGATTATATCCCCAAACCTTTACATGTTAATCAGGTTATGAACGCATTGAAAAGTGCTATCAACAAGAGGAACAGTTTGCTTGAGAATAAAAAAATAATTGCAGATATTATTAACAAGAAGGAAAAAAATCCGGAGAGTGATGAATCGAGAAAAGTTATTGAGAGGTTGATACTTTTGAAACGGTTCCAAAAAAAGATTTCTAAGATAGATGATATAGAAACTCTATTTAAAATATCTTACCTTGAATTTTCAAAAATTTTTTTAACACAGTTTATATATTTTTTTGTAAAAGAGGATGACTTTTTTAAAGAGATAGTTGGTCCTTCTGTTGGTGAATTTAAAGTTGGTGAAAAAGTGGATCCAAAGTTACCAATATTTTTCATACCGGTAAAAAACAATATTGGTTGTATTTTTGCTGGTTCAAAATCTATGACATCAGTTATGAGTTATGAGAATGATATTTTGGGAGTTGTTTACTTAAAAAGGGAAAATGATTTTCTTGATACGGATCTTGAAATCGCAGAAGTTTTATCTTTTGTTTTATCACACAAATACTATGAAATAAAATTAAACAAAAAGTTGAAGTCAACAAGGTATGGTATTATATACACTATGCTTACTCTTACAGGTTTATCGGATAGCAATCAAAAAAGGTTAATAGAGAAAAAATCTAAATATTGTGAAGATTTTTCTTCTTTTTTGAAATTAGATGAGGAAATTATAGAAAAGATAAAATATTCATCTATTCTTTTTGATATAATACAATCTTTTGGGAAAGATAAAAAGAGTAGTTCAAAAGAGGTTTCAGAAAAATTCAAAAATGTTATTGAGGATATAGAGTTTTTAAAGGAACTTGAACCTATAATCGGATCTATAAGTGAAAATTATGATGGCACTGGTTTCCCAAAAAGATTGCAAGGTGCCCAGATCCCAATCGAGTCACAGATAATTAAACTTGTTCATACTTATATACTTCTCACAGAGAATAAGAATTATAGAGATGGTGTTGGGAAAAACAACGCTTTTGAAAATCTGCAAAAGTTATCTGACAAATATTTTCAAAAAGATTTAGTTGAAAAATTTATAAATTTTATAGGAGAATATGAAAGAACAAATAATTGATTATTTAAAAAACTTTCCTGAAATATTTAAACTCTATCAGAAAGAGAGTGAATCAAAAAGTTTTGATCAGATAAAATTTTTTACAAACCTTTTATATGAGGGAAAGTTAAAGGTAGATGAAAAACTCGCAAAGTTAATTGAGGAGAATTTTAAGGTAGGTTATGTTGATTTGAAAGAAGTTCAAATAACTGAAGGTTTATTATCTCTTTTCATACCTTCTTACATTAAGAAAAATAGATTTATTCCTTTTGAACTTTCCCAAAAAACTTTAAAGATAGTTTCTGATAATCCTTTTAATCTTGAACTCATTAAAGATATTCAGTTTATAACAGGTCTTGATGTAGACATTTATGTAACTACTTCAGAAAACATTGAAAACAAATTTGTTGAAATTTTTGGACAGGAAAAATTCTCTTATGAACTTGATGAGAATATACTTAAAATAGATGATTATGAAAATATTGAAGAAGAGGTAGTAGAGGATGATGAAATAAGTGCTAAACCTATAGTTAGACTTATAAACTCTATAATTATAGATGCTATAAAGTTGAACGCTTCAGATATACATTTTGAACCACAGGCAAGTAACCTTATCGTTAGATACAGGATAGATGGATTTTTACAGGAGCACTTGAGGTTACCAAAAAAGATAGAAAAAAGAGTAATTTCAAGAATAAAAATTATGGCTAAAATGGATATAACTATTACAAGAAAAGCACAGGATGGAAATATACAGATAGTTGTTTCCCAGAAAGATATCTCTTTAAGGGTTTCTACAATTCCAATAATGGATGGGGAAAAAGTAGTTATTAGGATTCTTGATAAAAGTAAAATAAAAGTTTCGTTAGAACAACTTGGATTAACAGAAGAGAATATTAAAATCATCAGGAAAAACACGGCAAAATCGCAGGGAATAATTCTTGTCACAGGTCCAACTGGAAGTGGGAAAACAACTACACTGTATTCTATTTTACAGGAACTTGACTATAAACATTTAAACATCACAACTATTGAGGACCCCATAGAGTACACTATTAAAGGTATAAATCAGACACAGATAGATCCTAAAAACAATGTTACTTTCTCTTCAGCTTTAAGAACTCTGTTAAGGCAGGATCCAAATGTTATACTGCTAGGTGAAATAAGAGATACTGAAACAGCACAAACCGCATTCAAAGGGGCTATCACAGGTCATCTTTTACTTTCAACTCTTCACACAAACAGTGAAGTATCAACTCTAATAAGGTTGAAAGATTTAGGTGTTGAGCCATATCTTATAGCTGACGCTTTACTTGTTGTTATAGCACAGAGGATAGTCAGAAAAGTTTGTAAATTTTGTTCACATAAAATCAAGCCTGATGAAAAGGTAAGAAAGATTTTAAAAGTGGATGAGAATTTTGAAATCTTTGAAGAGAACAAAAATGGATGTGAAAAATGTAACTATACCGGATTTTCAGGGATAATTGGAATTTTTGGAGTTTTAGAAATAGATCAGAAGTTGAGAGAACTTATTGAGAAGGGAACAAATTTGAATGAGATAGTTTCTTATCTCAAGAGTATAAATTATAAAACTGTTTTTAATGATGGACTCGATAAAGTAAAAAAAGGTATAACGACTTTCAGCGAAATTGAAAGGGTTCTTGATGTGGACAGGTTTCTTGTTGAGGATGAAATCTCTTACTGTGTAGAAAAAAAAGAAAGGGGTGAAAAGGGAAAGAGTATTCTTGTTGTTGATGATGTAAAAACGATAAGAACAGTAATTAGTGCACTTTTTAAATCTGAAGGTTTTTTAACATTAGAAGCTGAAAATGGTAAAGAGGCTTTAGAAATATTGAACAGCAAAAATGTTGATCTTGTTATCACAGACTTGTCTATGCCCCAGATGGGAGGATTTGAACTTCTCGAAAGGATTAAAAATGATGAAAATCTATCCAATATCCCTGTTGTTGTTCTCACTTCAAAATCTGATTCTGAAAATGAAATAGAGGGACTTACAAAAGGTGCTGATGACTATATAACAAAACCTATCGATCCTCAGAAGGTTTTGTTGAGAGTTAAAAATATCTTAAAAAGGGGGAAATGTTGATTCCCAAAACTGTTATTGAGATAATAGATATTTTACAGAACTCTTTCAATATAAACATAACAACATCTTTGAATGTTAAAATCCATGATCTTTACAACCTCGGAAAGATACAGACAAAAGAAGATTTTGAAAAGATACTTTTCGCACTTTACAATTATCAAAACCTCTTTTTTGAAAATGAGGATATCAAAAAAGTTACAAAAAATATTTTTGAAAATCTTGAAAAGGATAATTTGAACATCCTCATTTTCTCATCAGATATAGGTAGTTCTTTGCTTTCATTCGTAATAGATTGTGAACTGATTTTAAAGAACCTAAAGAAAAGGAAAAATGTAAACTATTTTGCAGTTTATCCATCATTTTTTATTGTTGATAGGATAAAAAATGGGAAGATAGAATACCAACAACTTATAAAAGCAAACGATGATGAACTTAAGTATTTTATTGATATGATAGAAAATTACACTATAAGAACAGACCTTTTAAACAGAATAAATTTTATAGTCTCAAATCCCTTTAATAACTCTATAAAGAGTGAATTTTTTGATATGATTATTGTAAACAATTTTGCCAAAATATTTTTGAAAGATAGGTTGGTAAATTTTTCAAAAGAGAGTTACAGGTTGCTGAAAGGTGGTGGTTATATTGTATCGGATTTTAAGGAGATGAACATCTTTTCAACCGGTTTGTTCGAGCAGGTGGGTTCTGAAGGGTTATTCTACTTCAAAAAACCAGAGAGTGATGAATTTTTAGTATCAGATTATACTTTTGAGGATGCTTTAAATTTTTTCAAGGAGAAAAAATACAATGAATCTTTAGGTATTTTACAGGCACTTTTGGGAAAAGATGATCTGATGAGTGTTGAAATTTTAAAATTGATGCTTCTTATATTTACAAGACAGAACGATATTATGAAAATAGAATTTCTTGAAAAACAGTTAGAATTGAATGGGATAAAAGACCCTGATTTCGATTTTATTCTTGGTACATATTACTTTAACAGATTGAACTATTCTATAGCGAAACTCTATTTTCAAAAAACATTAGCACAAAACCCAAACAATATATATTCTCTCTACTATATTGCTCTTATAGATAAAATGGAAGGGAAGAAAAAATCTTCGAAAGAAAATTTTAAAAGGATAGTTGAACTTATAGATCGTAACGATTCCTATTTACCAAAATTGTATACAAATGACATTTCAAAAGATATGATAAGGTATATAGCTGAAAGTGAAATAGAGGAGGGAATTTTATGAAACAGATAATACTTTTCAATGTACAGCAGGATAATATATTAAAATCTAAAAAATTGGGTGAAAACAACTTAATATTTGAAGATGATTTCAGTCAAATAGATAAGATTTGTAGTGAGGTGAAAATAGACATAATTTTAACTTCATCTGAAAACGGAAAAATTTTAGAAAATACAAATCTTTTAAAAAAGTTTTTTTATTTGAAGATCCCTATTCTTGTAATTTTAAAAAAAGATGAGGATATTTACGAGTATGAAAAACTTTTTGAATTTCCCTATTTAGATTTTATAAGTGAAGAGGATTTTGAGAGAGAGTTTGAATATAAGAGTGAAAAATTGGTTGGAATCAGAAATTATATATTTTCCTGTGAGAGTATGTCCTCTTTACAACATGAAATTGGGAAAATTTCAAAACTTTCAGTAGCTGGGGAATTGATATCAAGTATAAGTCATATGATAAATAACCCTGTTACATCTATAATCCTTCAACTCGATATGTTGAGATTGGATAAGAGTTGCCCAAAGGAGTTGCATAAAAAGATAGATATGATCGAGCAGAATGTTGATAGGATAGTTTCTATAGTATCAACTGTAAGGGAACTTAAACTCGGTATCTCTGAAAGGATGGAACTTGTCAACATCGAGGATGAAACTGTAAAATTTTTACCTATAATAAAAGATTATTTTATAAACCATAATGTTGAAATTGAATACTCTTATGACAAAAAGATCCCGCCTGTAAAGTTACCACATGGATTTTTGAAATATATTTTCCTTGAACTGATGCTTCTTCTTTTTCACAGAAGTGAAAAAGTTAAAGGGAACAAAGTATCGATAAGTTTTTCTCTTTTCGATGATAACATAAATTTAATTTTCAACACAAATTTTAAAACAGATATTGAGAGACTTGCAGAGCAAGATGATGAAAATAGCAGGTCTGACCTTCTGACTGTTAACTCTATAAAATTCGATATTGAAAATGTTTCTGGAAAATTGTTGATGAAAGATTATGAAAACGGAACCGAAATAAAAGTTGTTCTTCCTTTGCCTACGATATAGGAGGTCTTATGAATATGAAGAATGTTTTGATAGTTGACGATGATCCTTTCATTCTTGAATCTGTTGGAGAGATACTTCTTGAAAACAGGTACAATGTTTTTAAATCGTCAAATGGAAAAGAGATGTTTCAAATTTTAGAAAAAAATTCGATAGACCTTATTTTACTTGATGTTAAATTACCTGACAGAACTGGATTAGAGTATCTGCCTGAGCTTAAACATTTTTACCCTGATGTTTCTATAATAATAATAACAGGTAATGCTGAAATAAATGATGCTGTTAAAGCGATAAAAATGGGCGCATTCGATTACCTTAAAAAACCCTTCAAAGGAAAAGAATTAATAATAACAATCGAGAAAGCTTTGAAATGGAACGAACTTATTATAAGGAATGAAAATCTTCAGGAACAGGTTGAGAAAGATTTTTCTTTTCAGGGGATCATCGGAAAAAGTGATAAGATGAAAGAACTCATAAAGATGATTAAACAGGTTTCTAAAACTGACTCGAATATTTTGATTACGGGTGAGAGTGGAACAGGTAAAGAACTTGTTGCTAAAGCTATTCATTTCTCCGGGAAAAGAAAAAATAACCCTTTTGTTCCAATAAACTGTGCTTCTTTACCTGAAACTTTACTTGAAAGTGAACTTTTTGNNGATATGTTAAAGGTGCTTTTACAGGTGCTTACAACAATAAAAGTGGACTTTTTAAAGTCGCAGATTCTGGAACAATATTTCTTGATGAGATAGGAGATATGCCTTTAAGTTTGCAGGCTAAGATTTTAAGGGTTATTGAAAGTGGAGAGTTTACCCCACTCGGTTCAACGGTTGTTTTAAAAACTGATGTAAGGATAATTTCAGCTACAAATGTTAATCTTAGAGATAGGATATTAGAAAACAGATTCAGAGAGGATCTGTATTACAGATTGAATGTTGTCAATATAAATATTCCACCTTTAAGGGAAAGAAGGGAAGATATATTGTTGATTGCCCAACATTTTCTTGAAAAATATTCTATAAAGATGAACAAGAAGATAAAAGGTTTTTCAGAAGGAGTTAAAGAGATATTTTTAAGATACGATTGGCCGGGTAATGTCAGGGAACTCGAAAATGCTGTTGAAAGTAGTTGCGCTTTAACAACCGATGAAACGATAGATGTAAAAAATTTACCATCACACCTTTTCGGTAATGTAATACAATCTAACAAAAATGAATTTATCCCCATAAACAGGCCTTTGAAAGAAACTATGGATTATTATGAAAGGGAATACCTGATCCAACTTTTAAAATTTTGCAATGGGAATATAACAAAAGCTTCACAGATAGCTCAGATAGCAAGGCAGAATCTTCATTCAAAATTAAAAATTTATAACATAAATGTGAAGGATTTTAGAAAATGAAAAAAAATTTAAAAGATTTCATTCCTACATTCAAATTAAACTATTTTTCAAAATTTTCAACTAAAGAAATTTTCCCGATTTTAAAATACAATTTTCTGATTTTTATTATTTTTATAGGTTTGATTGTTAACTCCTATTTAAGTTTAAGATATCTTTATACAAAATTATTTTCAACAAATTTTTTGGTAACATTTTTTTCCTTATTTATAAACCTTTTACTTCTTTTTTTCCTGATAAGAAAGAAAAAGGTTGAGATAGTTGGAAGGATTTTAGTTTATTTTTTATTTTTTGTTAATCTGTACATTTTGTTTTTTACAAATTTAGAATCAAATAGAAGAATTATGGTTTACATTTTCCCATTGATATCTTTTCTTTCAATTTCATTTTGGGAAAGTTTCATTTTATCTTTTATTTTAATGTCTACAATAATTTTAAAATTTCCTAATTTTTACAATATATTCAACTACGACAGATCACTAAATTTTAGTTTTTTAATAACCTATATTTCGATATTTTTTATTACTGCCATATACAAATATTTTTTGGATATTTTTCAAAGAATCGCTCTTGAGAATGAGGAGAGACTTGATTATGAAAATAAAGTTTTAAAAGTTTTGAAAGAGAATTTTCAGAAAAAAAATAGTGAGTTTCAAAAATTGTTCGATGTTGTTCCGAGTGCTGTTTTTATGACCGATAAGGATGAAAAAATAGTTTCAATCAATAGAAGAGCACTTGAAATATTAGGTTACAAAGAAAACGAAATTGTTGGAAAAAATTGTACTTTTTTTGCTCTTGAGCCTTGTAGAAGTGGTTGTAGTTTAAAAAGTAAACATGATGATACTCCAATTTTTAACAAGATTTGTACTGTTATTACGAGTTCCAAAAATATAAGAATAATCTCGAAAAATGCTCAAATCTTGAAAGATGAAAATGGAAATTATTCTGGTTCTATAGAAGTTTTTGATGACATAACGGAAAAATACAATTACGAAAGAGAGATTGAAAAGTTGATGTTTTCAGTTAACCAGAGTCCTGCAAGCGTTGTGATAACAGATATAGATGGTAACATCGAGTATGTTAACAAAAAGTTCACAGAGGTTACTGGTTACACCTTCGATGAGGTAAAAGGGAAAAATCCAAGAATTTTAAAATCAGGCGAAAAAAGCAAAGATGAATACAAGGAGTTATGGGATACTATTAAATCAGGTAAAGAATGGAGGGGCGAGTTTCATAACAAGAGAAAAGATGGCACATTGTATTGGGAATTGGCTCTTATCGCTCCAATAATTGACAAAGATGGGAAGATTATTAATTTTGTTGCTGTAAAGGAGGATATAACTGAAAGGAAAAGGATTGAAAATGAACTCTTCGAAGCAAAGTTGAATGCAGAACAGGCTACGAAAGCGAAATCTATTTTTCTTGCAAATATGAGTCATGAGATAAGAACTCCCTTGAATGGAATTGTTGGAATGGTTGACCTTTTACTTGGAACGAAGCTTGACAAAGAGCAGGAAGATTTTGTAAAAACTATTAAATACTCATCTATAACTTTGCTTACACTTATAAACGATATCCTTGATTTTTCAAAAATAGAGTCTGGGAAAATGAGTTTTGAGGAGATAGAGTTTGATCTTTACCAACTTGTTGAACTTTCTTTAAAACCTTTGATTTTTGAGATATCCAAAAAAGGACTTGAAATAATTGTAGATATTGATAAAAATGTCCCAAGGTACATAAAATCTGATCCTGTAAGGTTGAAGCAAGTTATCCTTAACCTTGTTGGAAACTCTTTAAAATTTACTGAAAAAGGAGAGATACTTTTAGAGATAAAACTTCATGAAAAAAGAGAGAATGATATTGTTTTGAAATTTATAGTTTCAGATTCAGGAATAGGTATAGATAATGATAAGATAGAAAAAATATTTGAGCCATTTGAACAGGCTGATAATTCTATAACAAGAAAATTTGGCGGGACAGGTCTTGGAACAACGATTTCAAAATATATTGTTGAAAAATTAGGTGGACAGATATATGCCACTTCGCCTTCCAAACTTTCAAAAGATGGTGGTAGAGGAAGAGGAAGCGAATTCGGTTTCACGATTAAAACTGTTGAGGTTTCAGCGGATGATATCAAAAGAACATATTCAAAAATAAAAGGTCTTGAAAAGGTTCTTGTGATTGATGATAATAAGCTGAATCTAAAAATAATGCAGAACATGTTATCAGTCTGGAATGTTGAGTGCGACACTCTTACTACTTTTATAGGTTTTGATAAAGTTTTAGAAAATTATGATTTAATTTTTGTAGATTATATTATGCCTGATATTAACGGATTTGAAGTAGCAAAAATGATAAAAGAGAGAAGTAAAAAACCGAAAGTAGTGATATTCACATCTGCTGTATTGAAAGAGGATAAAGAAAAGTTTGATTCTATAGGTATAGATGGATATCTACAAAAGCCAGTCACCCAATCCTCACTTTATGATCTACTTGTTTCCATATTTGAGTTTAGAGAAAAAACTGGTGAGGTAAAAGAGATAAGAGAAAAGGTTGAAAAGAAGGATATAAAGATTCTTGTAGCTGAAGATAATCTTGTAAACCAGAAGGTTGCAAAAAATATGTTGAACAAGTTAGGATACGATGTAGATGTTGCTGAGAATGGGAATAAAGTTTTGGAGAAGATGTCAGAAAATGGTTATGATATTATACTTATGGATGTTCAAATGCCTATAATGGATGGACTCACTACCACAAGGATAATTAGAGAGGTAGAGGATGATCTTAAAAATAACAGAAATCTTTCCTATAACCTTATTCTGAAAAAAATCCCAATACCTATAATCGCTTTAACAGCTAACGCGATGAAGGAAGATAGGGATATATGTTTAGCTAACGGTATGAACGATTACCTTTCTAAACCTTTAAATTTAAATGAACTCAAAGAGGTTGTTGAAAAGTATAGTGGAAATTGATATAATAAAAAAATGGGTTCTAAAGTATATTTTCTTGATATCCAAACATTTTCAGGTAATTTCAAATTATTTGAAAATATTTTACTTAAAGAGATAAAGATAGATGAAAAATTCAAAAAAAACGATATAATTGGTGTCAAGATACATTTTGGGGAGAAGGGAAACAGAGCTTATATAAAACCAGTTTATGCTAACTGGTTTTGTGATTTTTTAAAAAGAAAAGGTTATAAACCATTTTTAACTGACACCAACACACTATATAAAGGTATGAGATCAAACTCTGTGGATCACCTTGATAATGCATTTTTCAACGGATTTTCATATTTCCCGGTTATAATAGCTGATGGATTGAGAGGGGAAAGTTATGTTAAAGTTGAAAAGGAATTGGATATTTTAAAAGAGTTCTATATTGGGGCTGATATTTTTTACTCTGATGGTTTGTTGTTTCTGACACATTTCAAAGGTCACGAGTTAACAGGTTTTGGTGGTTCTATTAAGAATATGGGGATGGGGTGTGCTGCTAAAAGAGGAAAATTGGTTATGCATTCAAACCTTACCCCATCTGTTGACAGAGATAAATGCAAGGGTTGTTTCAAATGTTTAAAATGGTGTAATGTGAACTCTATAAAAAATGTTGGGGGGTTAGCTGAGATAGACAAAAATATATGTGTTGGATGTGGATTATGTCTTGAGATTTGTGATTATAAAGCGATTAACATAGATTGGGAAATAGAAAGCTCTATTATGCAAAAGAAGATGGCTGAATATGCTAAGATCTCTGTTGAAAAGAAACCTTCGGTTTTTGTTAATTTTGTTATAGATATCTCTCCAGTATGTGATTGTTATCCTTACAACAAAAATCCGATAGCAAAAGATGTTGGAATACTTTTTTCAGATGATCCTGTTGCTTTGGATAGAGCATCGTTCAACCTTGTTTGCGAAAGAACGGGCTATGATCCTTTTAAAAAAACTCATCCTTCTGTTGATTCTCTTATCCAACTTGAACATGCTGAAAAAATAGGACTTGGAACAAATGAGTACGAACTTGTTCAGATCACTTAAATTAACATTTGTCCTTCTTTTTTCAATAAAATTATTTTCTTTTGGTCAATATTTTGATGACACCGAAAATGTAAAAAAATTTTTCGAAATGGATTTAGATTTTGAAAAAGTTTTAAATACAAAAAGCGTCAAGGAACTTGAAAGGTTATCATCCTTAGAAAGGTTTATCTCTTATAATGATTCTTTGTTCAAAAGTGTAAAGATACCTCAAAATTATGTTCAAGAATATCTTTACCTTAAAAATCTTTTTTATGAAAAAAATTATGAAAGGATAATTTCCTATAAACCAGTTTTTTTGAAAGATTCGATGGAAATAATTTATAAGATTTTTCTTGGATACTCTTTTTTATATCTTAACGATTATGAAAAAAGTATTGAAGTTTCATCAGATTTTAATGGTGATTTTTCAGATATATTAAAAATAATTTCTCTATACAGGTTAAACAGATTTGATGAATGTATAAAGTCTATTGAAAAATTTCAAAACTTTTCCAATTATCCTGAAATATTAAAAATCTATATTCATCTTAATTACACAAGAAAAATTTTTGACAAAATAGATAATCTCTGTGATCTCTTTTTAGAAAAATACAAAAATGATCAAGACTACAACTATATCCTTTACATAAAAGGGCAAATACTTTTTAAAAAGGGATATTTTCAAAAGTCTCTATATTTCATTAATCAGGTTATCTTGAATGAGGTTAAGGATTCTGTCCTAATCGGTAACGCTTACTATCTTGCAGGGAAAAATTATTTTATGCTTGGTGATTACGACAGGATGGAAAACTATCTGAATGTTTTTAGAGAATCAAACATCTCTTCCGACTTTAAAAAGAACGCTCTATTTTTAGATGGAAAGGGATTCTTCTTGAAAGGTGATTATAAGAAAGCTATAAAAAAACTTGAAACTTTTTCTAAAGATTTCCCAGATGATGAACTCACGGTATATTCTGATCAGATGATAACCGAATCTTATTTCAACCTCAAAAACTATAAAAAGTTTAAAGAGTATATTCAAAAGAGGAATTATCCTGATTTTATAAATGAAAAGTTAATTTTTTTGAAATATTTTGTAGATTATAAAGATGGCTTATACCCTGATAGTATTGATGCCTATATATCTTTTATAGAGCATGAAAAGAACAATCCTTTTAGAAAAAATGCTTATGAAAGGATCATTGAAGAGACGAAATCAGATTCTTTAAAACTTTTTTATTTAAAAAATTATCTTATTGAATTCAACAGAGGTGAAAAGATTTATCAGATATTTGAAAAGAATATAACCTTTTTGTATGAAAACACAAGTTATGAATTTTTTATGAATTTCTTCAAAAATATGGATTTTTCTAATGAGAAAGTGTGTAAACTCTTTTTAATTCTTGTAAACGATATTTATCGGAAAAAGAAAGATTACCTTTTTGTAATTAACCTTACCCAGAATTTTTTGGATAACATCAAATTTTATAAGGATGAGATAGAATTTGTTTTTATAGAATCTCTAAGTAATATCGGTAACTATGATGCTGCACTTTTGCTTATCGATAAGAAGTTAAAATTTAGAAATGTTTTTTATGATTCTTTATACATTACAAAATTTTCAATATACTCAAAAAAGAATGATATTGAAAATCTAACAAAGATTGTTGAAAGCTACGATGGAGGGAATATATATGTTGAAGGTGAGTTGAATAGATTTCTTGCTGAAAAGTTTTATTCGATAGAAATGTTCCAGCAGGCAAAAGAGTATTTTAGAAAAGCTCTTGTTCTTTACGGAGATGACAGAGAAAAAGTAGCTTTGGTTTTGACTGAACTTGCAGAAACTCATTATGCTCTTGACGAGAAGGAGAATGCTTCTATAATTGCTCAACAGGCGTTATTTTTTACTAAAGATATAAACCTTATAAACAGGATAAAGCTGATAATTGAAAAATAAGAAAAAATATTCATTCTTCCCTTTAACTTTAGGTTGTTCGAAAAATCAGGTTGATATGGAATACCTTTTAGGTGAAATTAAAAAAAAGGGGCACATAATTGTTGGAGATTTGGATAAAGCTGATTTCGTTCTCCTGAATACATGTTCTTTCATTCAGGATGCGAGATTAGAAAGTGAGAAGGTAGCAAAAAAGTTATCCAAAAGAAAAAAGGTTATCCTGCTTGGTTGTTATGTCCAAATGTATAGGGAAAAAGTTTTTAAAATTTTTCCAAATATAAATCTTTTCTTTGGAACTGAAAGTGGAAAGTTCACAAAAAATATTCTTGAAAATTTAGAAAGAAGTGAAAAAATTTTGAAAGTGAATGGTAATGAAAATATTTTTTATAGTCTTGAAAGGTATCCTTTGAACAGATTTCACACATATATAAAAATTTCAGAAGGTTGTATAAGGAGATGCTCATTCTGTAATATACCTATGATAAGAGGTGAATTGAGAAGTAAAAAAATCGATGAAATATTAAAAGAGGTTGAGAAATTGGTAAATATGGGCTTTCAGGAGTTTGAAATAATTTCTGAGGATACATCTTTATACGGAATTGACCTCTATAAAAAAAAGATGATTTTAAAACTTATTGAAAGTTTAAATAGAAATTTCACAGATAAAAAATTCCGCCTCCTTTATGTTTACCCGGACAAAAGTATATACGATATTGTATCAGCTGTGAAAGAATCAAAAAGTTTTATCAAATATATTGATGTCCCATTCCAACATGTTTCTGAAAATGTACTAAGAAGTATGAACAGAGAAAAAATAGATGTTGAAGAAATATCCAAGATGATAAAAAATATGGGACTTACTCTAAGGAGTTCTTTCATTGTAGGTTTTCCCGAAGAGAAAGAAAAAGATTTCAACATGTTAAAGGATTATATAAAAAAAGGGTATGTTGATAAACTCGGTCTTTTCATATACTCTAATGAAAATGATAAGATTGAAGATACTGTTGATTACTCTAAGAAAATCGAAAGGTTTAACAGTTTGATAAATATCAACAGAAAGATAGCTTTAAAAAATATGAAAGAAAAAATTGGCAAATTTCATGAAGCAGTTTTTTACTATTCTGATGGTAAATTCACTTATGGAAGGTTACTTGAAGATGCCCCAGATATAGATGATATTATCATATCTAAAGATATCAAGTTGCAAAAATTCGAATCGGTAAAAGTTAAGGTAAAAGATGTTAAAGATTACTGTTATATATGTTAAAACTTTTCTTGACAACAAAAAAGTTTTATAGATAATACTCTTATGGCTATTATTAATTATGATCTTATAGTAGTAACTGATGATAAAAAGAAAAAGGAAAAATACAATTTCCTTAATGGTGAGGAAGTAGTATTTAACCATACGAGATTCAAAATAAAACTTATAAACAAATTCATCTATTCTGAGACAGGACTGGACAGGTTGATGTACGATGGAGTGATAGTTGATGTTAGACAGTTTGAAGATGATATAATAAACACACTGCTTTTTTACAATAACCAGAGCGAGATATTCATTTTCGATTACAAATTCAAACCTAACATAGTTAACAGAAATATAAAATATTTTTATGAACTCCCAAATTTGAAAGATCTGATAATCCAATTTTTTTATGAAAGAAGGTACAATACACCATTTTTTAACGCTTTAAAGAGGTTGGCAAGAAGTAAAAAACAGAGATGGCATACCCCCGGTCATGTTGGAGGGGAAGCGTTTGAAAAATATACATCTGTCAGGGATTTCAAAAGGTTTTATAAAAACAACATCTTTTTAACAGATACATCTGTTTCCGATCCTTCATTCGGTTCGTTGCTTTCACACAATGGCATTTTCAAAGAGGCTGAAAAACTTTTATCAACTGCCTATGGAACATTGTACTCATTCATAAATGTTCATGGCACATCAACCTCCAACAAAATAATTTTTATGACTCTTCTTGATAAAGGTGACAAGGTTATTGTTGATAGGAATATACACAAGTCAACTATACATTCGATTATAGTTTCAGGTGCCATACCTGTTTTTTTGAAAGCCAATTTCAACAGAGAGTTTGGAATAATTCTTCCCACAAGAAAAGAGGAAGTTTTAAGATGTATAGAGGAAAATAAGGATGCGAAATTGTTAGCATTGACAGTCCCAACTTACGATGGACTAAGATACAACCTTCCAGAGATAATTTCTCTTGCACATAAGTATAAGATAAAAGTTCTTGTCGATGAAGCTTGGGGTGCACACATGCATTTTCATCATGATTATTATCCTGATGCTTTACAGAGTGGAGCAGATTATGTTGTTCAGTCAACACACAAAGTTATGGGGGCTTTTTCTCAAGCATCAGTTATACATGTTAACGATAAAGATTTCAAAGAAAAAAAATATGAGTTTTTTGAAAATTACATGTTTTTCTCGTCAACTTCCCCCTTCTATCCAATGGTTGCAAGTATTGATGTTTCAAGGAAACTACTCTCATGTGAAGGGAAAATGATACTTGAAAAGCTTAAAAAATATTATGACCAACTCGTAGTTGAAATAGATGCTCTAAATGATTTTAAAGTTTTAAAGAAATCTTATCTGAAAGATTATTATGATGATAAGAATGAGATATTGCTTGATTATACAAGGATACTTGTCAATTTTTCAAAAGCAGGCATTGGCAAAAAACAAATTTACTCTTACCTTTTGAGAAACAAAATAGTTGTTGAAAAGATAAATTACAACAGTTTCACATTACTTCTTGGCGTTGGAACAACTCAGAACATGGTAAAAAAACTGATAAAAGTATTGAAAGATTTTAAATATGAGAAAAGGGATTTGGAAGAGAAAAAGATACAATTTATATGGAACGATCTTGAGGCGACTATACCACCATTTGAGGCTTACCAATCTAAAGGGGAATGGATAGATTTAAAAAATGCAAAGGGAAGAATATCTTCAAACATGCTCGTTCCATACCCACCAGGTATCCCACTTATAATACCTGGACAGATTTTCACTGAAGATCTTATAAACAACCTTCTTGAGATAACATCTTTTGATGAAATAGAAATACATGGTTTAATAAAAGGAAAAGTTAAGGTGTTGAAATGATTAAAAATAAAGAATTGTTGACAGAGTTCGAAGAACTTTTTGATTCCTTGGGTATAGTTATAAGGTATGATAACATTCACAATGATGGGGGTTATTGTAAATATAAAGATAAAGAGTACATAATTTTAAACAAAATATTACCGGTCAAAAATAAACTTGAGATTTACAAAAAGATTTTAAAAGATATTTTACAGGAAAGAGGAGATATTTTCATAAAACCGTTAATAAGGGAGTTTTTAGAAGATGATAAAGATTCTTGAAGATTATTTTTTGAGAAAAAGAGTTGAAAGTTTAGGGACTGAATGGAAAAGTCAGATAAATACTTCATCCATTTTCAAAAATGTTAAAAATGTTGTAGTACTTTTAAACGACGATTTAAAAGAGTTTGAAGATTTTTTAACATTTGATAAGAGTTTAAAGGACAGGTTGGATAACCCAAATATTTTCTATTTCTGTTCTTCATATTTTACACTTTACAAAGATCTTTTCAAAGGGAATTTTGAAGAGATAAAAAAGCCAAAACCTTTGAAATTTTCAGAATTAGATCACATATTTGATTTTTTAAAAAAGGTAAAAAAAATAGACCTATATTTTGATCTTTCATCTTTTGAAAAATTTGATAGAAAACTTTTAATAAGAACTTTTAAACCTTCAGTTTCAATAACCTTTTTTGAAGAAAAACTTGAAGAAGATTTTAATATACTTTTCAAAAGTGATGATAGAAGGATATTAAACATTTTGAAACTATTAAATTTTGAAATTCTTTCTGAAGATTTTTCCCCATTTTTAAAAGATAGAATAAAACAACTTAACATAACTGTTTACCCTATAGTTTTAATCGGGACATCTTCCAAAATTTTAAATGAAAAAAAGAGAATTGAAAAGGAGGGGAGGAAGTTCCTTTATATTAAAAACTTTAAGGATGACCTTAATATTGTAAACCTTTACCATATTTTACATACAAAAGAAATTTTTTTTGATGATAAATTATTAACTGAAATAAATTTTCTTAAAAAATTCAAGGTTTAAAATATTGACATTCAATTTTTAAACAATATAATAGAAAAAAAATAATTTTAGGAGTTTTGTATGAATGATAATCTATTATTAATTTTGCCATTTTTTGGCTCTCTCTTATCTTTAACTTTTGCTTTTATTTTTTATAAAAGTATGCAATCACATCAAAAAGGTGATGAGAGAATGGAAGAGATTGCATCTATAGTGAGAAAAGGTGCTTTCGCTTATCTAAAAGAACAATATAAATCTGTTGGGATTTTCTTTGTTTTCGTTTTTATAATACTTTTTATATTATCCTACTTTTTTAAACTCCAATCACTCTGGACTCCATTTGCCTTTTTAACAGGTGGTTTTTTCTCTGGTCTTGCTGGTTTTATAGGTATGAACACAGCTACACAGGCAAGTTCAAGGACAGCACAGGCAGCGAAAAAATCTCTCGATGAAGCTTTGAAAGTAGCTTTCAGAGCTGGTGCAGTTATGGGACTTACTGTTGTTGGACTTGGGCTCTTGGATATAACCGTATGGTTTTTTATTTTAAGATTGTTTTACCAAAATGATCTTTACATAATAACCTCTACCATTTTAACATTTGGAATGGGTGCTTCATCACAGGCACTTTTTGCAAGAGTTGGTGGAGGGATTTTTACAAAAGCTGCAGATGTTGGTGCTGATATAGTTGGTAAAATAGAATCTGAAATTCCAGAAGATGATGCAAGAAACCCTGCAGTTATCGCTGATAATGTTGGAGATAATGTTGGCGATGTTGCCGGAATGGGAGCTGACCTTTATGAGAGTTATTGTGGTTCAATATTATCAGCAGCATCTTTGGGAGCAGCTGTTGCAATTCCTCTTTCCTCATCAACAACACTATCTTTAAAACTTGTTATACTCCCTCTTTTGATAGCTGCGATTGGAATACTCTCTTCAATAATTGGAATCTTTTTTGTAAAAACCAAAGAGCATGCGGATCAGATACATCTTATGCAATCTCTTAACAAGGGTATAAACATTTCAACTCTTTTGATTTTTATCCTTTCATTCATTCTAATGTGGATTTTGTTCAGAGAATCTTCGATAAAATATTTAAATTTCTGGTTATCTCTTATAACTGGATTACTGGTAGGAATTTTTATAGGAAGGATAACAGAGATTTACACTTCCTTTTCATATAAACCTACAAAATTTGTTGCCGATCAAACAAAAACAGGAACAGCAACAGTAATACTTGCAGGTCTTGGTGAGTCTATGATATCTACAGGTTATGTTGTTTTGATTATTGTTATTGGTATAATTGTCTCATATTTGTTCTCTTCAAACTTTGATTTTAAAAATGTTACTTTGGGACTTTATGGAATCGCTCTTTCTGCAGTAGGAATGTTATCAACTTTAGGGATCACTCTTTCCACAGATGCTTATGGACCTGTTGCTGATAATGCCGGTGGAAATGCCCAGATGAGTAAACTGGATGAAAAGGTGAGGGAAAGAACAGATGCTTTGGATTCCCTTGGAAATACAACAGCAGCAACAGGAAAAGGTTTTGCTATAGGTTCAGCTGCATTAACTGCACTCGCTTTTATAGCAGCATTTTCAGAAGCTATAAGGGCTGCTCTTATAAGGATAGCACAAAACTCTAATGGATTCGTTGATATTGGTAACAGATTCTTATCTTTGGCAGAAATAAAATCTATGGATATCGTTGATGTTTTGTTAGCTTACGATGTTCACCTTATGAATGTTAAAGTTATTGTCGGTGTTATGATAGGTTCTATGTTACCTTTTGTATTCTCAGGTCTTACTTTGAATGCAGTAGGAAGATCAGCAACAAAGATGGTTGATGAGATTAGAAGACAATTCCACACAATCCCCGGAATTCTTGAAGGTAAGAATAAACCTGACTATGAAAGGTGTGTTTCAATAGCAGCGAAAGCTGCTGAGAAAGAGATGATAGTTCCAGCCCTGATTGCTGTTATAGCACCTATTTTTGTTGGGATAACGATAGGAGTTCCTGGTGTTTTTGGACTTCTTGCTGGTTCACTTGGAAGTGGTTTTGTTCTTGCCATAATGATGGCAAATGCTGGTGGTTCCTGGGATAATGCTAAAAAATATATAGAGAGTGGAGAACTTGGAGGAAAGGGTAGTGAGAATCATAAATCCGCTGTTGTTGGTGATACTGTTGGGGATCCTTTGAAAGATACCGCAGGGCCATCTTTGAATATTCTTATAAAACTTATGAGTATTGTTTCTATAGTTACAGCAGGACTTATGGTTTTCTTCCATATATTTTAGTTCTTTATAAATGGAGAGGTGTCCGAGTTGGTCGAAGGAGCATGATTGGAGATCATGTATAGGGGAAACTCTATCCTGGGTTCGAATCCCAGCCTCTCCGATTTTTAAAAGGAGGTAAAGATGGTTATTTTAATCATTGTTGGTATAATTCTTCTTGTAATAATACTTGCTATTATAGGGATTTACAATAATCTCGTAAGCGAAAGAAACAGAGTAAAAAATGCATGGTCACAGATAGATGTACAACTGAAAAGAAGGTATGACCTTATCCCTAACCTTGTTGAAGTTGTAAAAGATTATATGTCATATGAACAGGAAACTTTAACAAAGGTTATAGAGGCAAGAAATTTCGCAATGAACGCTAAGGGAGTTAAAGCACAGGCTGAAGCTGAAAATATGCTTTCAGGTGCTTTAAAATCACTTTTTGCTGTTGTTGAGAATTATCCACAGTTAAAAGCTAACGAGAATGTTATGAGATTACAGGAAGAGTTAACATCAACTGAAAACAGAATCTCCTATGCGAGACAGTTTTATAATGATTGTGTTATGCAGTTCAACACTATGGTTGAAACATTTCCAGCAAACATAATTGCAGCGATTTTCAATTTCAAGCAGATGGAATTTTTTGTGATACCTGAAACTGAAAAAGCGAATGTTAAAGTTGATCTGAGGTAAGAAGTATGGCAGCAAAGGTTTGCCCAAGATGTGGTTTTTACAACAATGTTCTGAGAAAAAGATGCTCTTTGTGTGATACACCTTTGGATGGTTCACAGATGACAGATATTTTTTACAACAAAAAGGAAAATTTCTATAGGATACAGAGTTCAAACAAAAGGAATTCGATTCTTTTAATAATATTTCTTTTTATTTTTCTTCTAATCTTAGGTTTTATATTTGGATACATTTTTGATATAGGTTATGCAGGTCCTATATTTGCTTTTATAATTTCAATAATCACAACTCTAATATCCTACAATATGGGCAAATCTATAGTTTTGAAGATATCAGGTGCAAAAAAAGTAACAAAAAATGAAGAACCACAGTTTGTCAATGTTGTTGAAGAGATAGCACTCGCGGCAGGTCTTCCAACCCCTGAGACTTACATAATAGAAAGTGATGCTTTGAACGCTTTCGCTACTGGTAAGAATCCAAACGATAGTGCTATCGCTATAACGAGGGGACTTTTGAATAAACTGAATAGGGAAGAACTTTCAGGAGTTGTTGCACATGAAATGTCCCATATCTCAAATCTTGATATAAAATTTTCTATGCTTGTTGGTGTTATAGTTGGAACAATAGTAATGCTTTCAGATTGGCTTTTAAGATACCTTTTTTGGGGAAGGAGAGGAAGAAGGGATAGAAGGGAAGGTGGCGGAGGAGTTGAATTGATCGTAATCGTTATCGCTATTCTTCTTGCTATAATAGCACCAATACTATCAAAACTTATTCAGATGTCCATATCAAGAAAAAGGGAACTTTTGGCTGATGCGAAAGCTGTAGAATTTACAAGAAATCCTGAAGGGTTGGCTTCAGCATTAGAAAAGATAGCCCAATCATCGGTGAAACTCGAAACAGCATCGAGAGCAACAGCCCATATGTTCATCGCGAATCCTTTTAAAGATTTTTCAAAAAAATCATCAGCATTATTTTCAACACATCCTCCAATAGAATCAAGGATAAGAATATTAAGAAGTATGTGATGGATAAAGTTCTCGCTGTTGTTTTAAACTACAACGGTAGTTTTTTTACAGGTGATCTGTTTTTAAAAACTATAAAATCACTAAAAGAGCAGAGTTACAAAGATTTAAAAACAGTTGTTGTTGATAACTGTTCAACCGATGATTCTATTAAACTTATAAAACATAATTTTCCAGAAATAGAGATCATCAAACTATCAAAAAACCATAAAACTTCAGCATACAATTTCGGTTTATCATACTCTTTAAAAAACCGATATAAATATACACTACTTTCGAATAACGATATAATTTATAGAAGTGATTTTATTGAGAATATGGTTGATTTTGCAAAAAAATTTAAGGATGGTGGCATCTTTACACCTAAAATTTTGTTTTTAGATAACAAAACAAAAGTGAATTCAACAGGTCTTGTAATAAATAAAACTGGTTACGGGTATGACAGGGATTTTGGGAAAGATTTAAAAGATTTAAAAAGGGAGAGTGGAGAGGTTACAGGTGGCTCTGGTGGAGCGATGTTTGTTAGAACCGATATTGTAAAAATTATTGGATATTATGAAAAATTTTACTTGGCATACTATGAAGATTTAGATTTTTCTTTCAAACTTTTAAGATTTTCAAACTTAAAGATCTATTATAACGGTTCTGCCATTTGCTATCACAAATTTTCTTCATCATGGAAAAACGAAAAAGTTAAAGATTTTTACATGAATAGAAACAGATTTTATTTTATTATAATACATTTCCCCATTCGTCTTATTCATAAATCAATTAAATTTTTAATATTTAACCAAAAAAATAAAAGTAAAGAATTGAATTATTTTATGTATCTTGATATATTATTTAATTTACCTTTTTTAATACTGAAAAGGTTAAAGTATTCAAAAAACACAAAAAAGAAAAATTTCGCAAAATTTTTGGAAGATTACACAGGTTTTCCAAAAATTTGATGTGCAAAAATTTCCTAAGAATTTAATTTTAATAATTAAAATCTGCAAAAAAATCATACTTTCCTTTCTATCAAAAATAATTATATTATAAATGAAAAAAATACAGAGAAATAATAGAATGTTTGGAATGAAAATTGCAAAAAAATTAATACAAAAATAGAAAAAAAGTCAAAGGAGGATAAATGTTAAACAAAAAAATTTCCATTTTACTTTTAATCTTACTTCTCTTTGGGGTGTTTTATCCTGAAAGTATGATAAGGTTAAAAGTTGCTAAGTTTTCTACAGATTTCGAACCACCATCATTCGCAAATCTTGGACTTGAAAGAAAGCAGGTAAAAGGTGATTATGATTACTATGTTGTTCAGTTCAACGATCTTTCAAGGGAGAGTTATAAAGAGGAGATAAAAAGGTTGGGTGGAGAGATATTTGATTACATACCAGACAATGCTTTTATAGTAAAACTTTCCAACAAAAGTTTTGAGAATATCAAAGAGAAAAAATTCATAAAATTCATTCAAATTTGGCAACCTGCATATAGAATTGCCCCAAATCTTATATATGAGAAACATGAGCCTTTAAAAGGTGATCTCCCGGGTAAGGTTAACCTTCTTGTTGCTGTTTTTTCTGGTGAGGATGTTGAGAGTTTTCATTCAAAATTGAAAAGTATTCCAGATGTAACTATTCTTGCAGGTCCGATGCCTGTAAGAATTTCAGTACCAGCAGAAAAAGCAAACGATATTGCAAAATATCTTGCAAATCAGGTTGAAGTTTACTGGGTTGAAAGGGATTATCCAGTTGAACTTCATAACGCTTGGTCAAGGTGGATTTTGCAAACATTCGATACTTTAAATATGAAGGCTGCAACTGATTCTTGGAAATCTCAACTTACGATATCATCTTCCGCAGATTCTTTGAGATTACCTTTTTATGCAAGATCAATATATGGTCAAAATCAGATAGTCGGAGATGATGATACAGGTATGGATTGGGATAATATTTATTTTAGAGACCCATCGGGAACAAAACCTGTTTACGATAAAGATAAGGATAGAGTTTGCGAAACAACTGGAACACATAGGAAAATTGTTGCATACAATGTCCACGCTGATACTTTTGATCTTAACTCATCTGGACATGGCTCCCATACATGTGGTTCAGTAGCAGCAGATTCAATGAACTCAGGACTTCCAAATGTTACAGCTTACGCAAGAGTAATGGGAATGGCACCACTTGCAAGGATAGCTTTTACGGATATAGGAAACAGTTCAGATGCACTTGTTCTCCCAACAAACTATCAGGATATATACCAGTGGGCTTACAATGCTGGTGCCAGGATACACACATCATCTTGGGGACAATCATCAGGTGGATACAGTAGTTATACTTTGAATGCACAACAGATAGATTCATGTGCTTGGGACAAGAAAGATTTTCTTATGTTTAGATCAGCCGGAAACTCAAATCTTGATAGAGATTCAGTTAACACACCAGCAACAGCAAAAAATATAGTTTGTGTTGGTGCAACTGAATCTGGATTCGGATCAGGTGCTACAACATGGGCTGTAAATGGAACATCATCGAGAAATGAACTTTTGGATGTTGCAGAGTTTTCCTCCCATGGTCCTACAAAAGAAGGTATGATGAGGCCAGATCTATGTGCTACAGGTGGATGGTATATCTGGTCTGTTGATTCCGATGGAAATTTAGCATCAAACAATGCTGGAATTACATATATGGGCGGAACATCAATGTCAACTCCAACTGCCGCAGGTCTTGGTGCACTTGTTAGACAATATTTTACTGAAGGATGGTATCCATCGGGAACAAAAAATAGTGCAGATGCTTTCACACCTTCAGCAGCACTAATAAAGGCTATGATGATAAACTCTACAAGAAACTCCCCAGGAGCTTATTCTATAAGCACAATTAATAATACTGGTACACAAAATGCTCCTTCACAAGGGCAGGGATGGGGAAGAGTAGTTCTTGATGATGCTATTTATTTTAGTGGAGATGTGAGAGATCTTGAAATTTGGGATATAACTTCAGGATTTACTTCCGCAGGTCAATATCATGAGTATACGATAAATACAGGTTCATCAACAACTGAGTATATAAAAATAGTTCTCTGCTGGACGGATTATCCAGCTTCTGTTGGCGCTGATCCACTTGTTGTAAACAATTTAAATTTAACTGTTACAGCCAACGGCAACACATACCTTGGGAATGTTTTTGGAACTAATGCAAGATCAACAACTGGTGGTTCTGCTGATGTTGAAAATGTAACGGAAGTCGTATGGCTTGATCCTATACCAAACTCAACAATAACAATAAGGGTAACAGCTGCAAACGTTCCAAATGGACCACAACCTTATGCACTTGTAGCAACAGGTGATTTTGTTACTACAGCACCTGCAGGAAAAATAATATATAAAAAGACATCTGTTCTTGATTCACCTACACCTGTAATTGTTGATGGAAATCTAAACAACGGTGAAACAACAGATCTCAATGTTTGGGTTGTAAACAATACAGGCTCAACACAGAACAGTGTAACCGCTAAACTTAGAGAAGGTTCATCTTATGTTACAAATCTTGACTCTTTAGGATCTTATGGAAATATAGCTGATAGTGATTCAGCTTATTCAGTTTACAGATTCCAGATTGCAAACAATACACCTGACGGAACTTCTATACCATGTACACTTTTTGTTACCTATGGAACCAAAGTTGACACTTCAACATTCGCTTTAACAGTAACTGGAGTAAAAGTAGCATCACTTTCCACATCACAACTTACATTTGATTTCTCAGTGAAAAAAACAACTACAGAAATTCTTTCAGTCAACAATGTAAAAAATGAAAATATTCTCTATGGTGGTTATTTCAAAAATGTTGGTTTTATAAACCTTTCAAAAAAAGATATCCATTCGAAAGGAACCTGGGATACATTAAAATGGGATGATGCAGAAAATGAGGGAGCTTTAGCGTGGTATGGAGTAAGTTATTTTGCAAACAAATTCTCAGTTGCTCAAGGATGTTCATTAAGAGCAATATGGTGGGGTAGAGCAATAGAAGATGGACTTGCAAGAACAGATACTCTTTATGTATGGTCTGATAACGCTGGAAATCCTGGGGCATTACTTGGTAAATATGTTGTTTCTGGTTTAACAACAGGTGGAACAGCACAGCTTTTCAGAGCAACACTTTCAACTTCAGTATACCTTAATGGAACTTTCTGGGTTGGAGTTTATGCTGCAACTAACAATAGTACAACACCTCCAAACAGAAGGTCATATATGCTTTCAGATACTATAGGTGGAACATATTCTTACTATGCATCTTCAAGTAGTGGACCTTGGACGAATATGTCTCCAAATGGAGATCTTATAATAAGGGCTGAAGTTGAGTATCCATTAACTCCAGCAGCATCGGGAACATTCTATATAAAGAATACCGACTCAGGTTCAGTTCTTCCATTTGATGTAACAGGTATAACAAAAGCAAGAAACTCATCATGGATAATTTCTATAAATCCAACATCTGGAACTGTGAATGTTGGTGACTCTTTGGGAGTTACTGTTCTTGTTGATACAACCGGTCTTACTTATGGTGCTACTTATTATGATACACTTCTTATAACAACCTCAGCCGATATTTCAAAAGCTGTAACTTTAAGGTTGCCTGTTACTTTGATAATGCCAACAAGTCTGGGTATACTTTCATCATCTCTTGTTGCGAAAGTTGAAGGTAAAGATGTTGTTTTGAAATGGAGTGCTAACTCAACTGAAGCAAAAGAATGGATAATTGAAAGGGATGATGTAAAAGTAGGAACAGTTTTTGGAAAAGATAATTTAACCTATACCGATAAAAACATTTCTTACGGTTCTCATAATTACAAAGTAGGTTTTAAATATGGTGATAAGATAATCTATTCTGATGCAACAACTGTTTTTGTTTCAAAACTTATAACTTCTCTTTCAGTTAGAAAACTGACTGATGAAAATAAAATATCTATCAGATTCATAAATGGTGAACAAGGTAAAGTTTCAATACAGATAGTTGATCTTGCTGGAAGAAAAGTTTCAACTATTTATGAAGGAACACTTTCAGAAGGAGTATTCAATTACACTGTTGGAGATCTTTCAAAAGGAATTTACTTTGTTAAAGTTGTCACAGGAAACCAAACTCTAAAAGAAAAGTTTGTAGTGATAAGATAATTAAAAAGCACCGGGGGTAATCCCCCGGTGCAAAATATTCCCCAAAAGATTTTTTATTTTATTTATAATGCAAAATTTGCGCTTTTCTAAATTTTTTATTATTTTTTATTTATAAATTCAAATTTTTAAATAATTTACTTTATTAATTTGGTATAAAAAATGTATACTTTTATTTAAAAAATGGAGGTGCGATGAAAAAATTCATTATACTATTTTTAATTTTGTTGAACTTAGTTCTTTTTGCAAGTAATAAAGTATTTTATTTAGGTCCAAATTCATTGAATACTTTTAAAAGTATAGACATTTACAAATCAACTATAGATTTTGAGGTTGATAAATTTTTTGTTGAGAATGATGGAGTGTATGATATAATAAGTATAGATGGTCTTTCACAGTTTAGTTTTAATGAGGGTTATCCCTCTTTACCTTTTATTATCAAAAATATAGCTTTACCTGATTAAGGTGATCTTGACTATAAAATAGAAATTTTGGAGTAGATTCAGATAGATGGTCAATTTAATATTAAACCATTTCAACCACCACTTTTTGATGTACCAGGATTTGTTCCAAATTTTGTGAGAGATGATTATTTTTATAGTTTAAATCAGTTTTATCCATCTTCGGTTGTTACTATTATTGAACCAACAGGTATAAGAGATGTAAGATTCTCTAAAGTTTATTTTTCACCTTTTAGATACAATCCTGTAACCAAAAAATTAATTTTGATAAAAAAAGCGAGAATAACATTTTTCGTTAACAGTTCAAAATCGACAAACCCTATAAACAATTCTCCTTATTTGACAGAAGAGTTCGTTCCACTTTATAAAGAGTTTTTAAGTAATTTTGATGCTGTCTTAAAATACAAACGGATTGAAACATTACAGGAAAGGAACGAAAGGATTCAAAAGATAAGAGAATCTTTTAAAGGAGATGATTTTACACCACCGGGAGATTATCTTATAGTTGTTGGTGGAACAACTTTAAGTAACAAAGTCAAAAATTTTGCATCATATAAAGCTAAGTTAGGTTATTCTCCAGTCATAATGCATCTTCCTAACTATTCATCTTCTATTGTGATAAAAGATTCGATACAGTACGCTTACAATAACTGGAGTGTAAAACCTGTTTATATACTTATAGTTGGTGATGCTGATTCAACAAGAACACCATCTGACAACTGGGTTGTTATGAGACCTCTGTGGAAAGATTTTAGATCAGTTTATTCTTATGGAATCAAAGCTGGTTTTGTCCCAAACGATCACTGGTACGCTTGTTTGAATGATACCAATTATTATCCTGATGCTTATATTTCAAGGTTTAATGTGAAGGATACTATCACTTTAAACAATATCGTTAATAAAACTATTAAATATGAAACAAACCCGCAGCTAACTGGGAATGCTGATTGGTTTACAACTTATGTGGGTGTTGCTGGTTATGAGAGTGGGAGAATATTTGATACAACAGCAACAAGAGTGTGGAAAAATTATTTGAGACCTTACGGTTGGACTGATTGGGATTCAATGATAGAAACAAAAACTTGGAGCCCTGGTAGAGCTGCAGTTGCAGATTCTATAAATGATGGACAGAACTTTATACTTTTTAGAGGACATGGTGCTGAAGGGTATGATGGTGATGCTGATGATGGAAAAGGTTTTGGATGGATGGGAGGTGCTGACCAAGGTTATAAAGATTTATATACGAATGAGGATATAGCTGTAAGAGCTAATGGTTATATGGGTGGATTTGTTTTTGCACCAACATGTCTTGCAGGAAATTATGCTTATCCTAATGATACAAATTCGATGGGAGATTACTGGACACATCTAACCTCAAACAATGGAGGTGTTGGTTATTTTGGAGCGACAAATGTTTCCTTATCATATTACAACGATTCTATGTCTTTAGGAATTGGCAGGGCTTTTGCCAACTATAACAATGTGATGCCTGATAGAACTTTTGGAAAAGTGACAAACTACGCTAAACTCTATATGGAAACTTATGCTGGAACTGCAACATATTTCCGTCTTGAAAATTACCTTATGAATACACTTGGGGATCCAGCAGTGAAGATTTGGACAAAAGTTCCTAAAAATTTAATCGTTTCCCATGATAATTCGGTTGAAACAAGAACAGATACTATAACAGTTACAGTTACCGATAATACAAAAGCAGCAGTTTCAGGTGCAACAGTTTGTCTTTATGATACACTTGAAATTCCGGAGATTCATATTGTTTCAACAACGGATGCATCAGGAAAAGCAACTATAATTGCAACATATTCAAAAATTGGTAGTGCTTTTTTAACAGTTACTAAACAGGATTATATACCTTATATGGGAACCGTTACAATCAACACAGCAACTGAACTTGAGGAAATATCTTTCACAGGGACATTAGAAAATGGCAAAGTTATTTTAAAATGGAATATAACAAATCCCGCATCAATAAGTAATTTTAAACTTTATAGAGATAGTAAAGAACTGGCAACACTTCCTAATACAGAAACACAATTCAAAGATATTTTGTTAGATAATGAAACAAAGAAAGTTGAATACAAACTTGATATATATTATGTATCTGGAAAGGTATCAGAATATAAACTTCCTATGATAATTGATAATAAAAAATCTGTTCAATTTAGTAAGAAAAGATTATACCTTAACAATATTGAAAGAGTTGAAATATTCAATATCTCTGGTCAGAAAGTTAAAGATTTCAAGATCGATAAAAAATCTGTACTTATAGATATTTCAAACCTCTCAACAGGTTTTTATATAATAAAAGCTGATAATCTTGAAAACAAAAAAGTGATGGTTGTGAAATAACAAGTTTAGGGTGGGATTAAAATCCCACCTTGAATTCCCAGAAAAGTTTTATATAATTTTTTTAATATGAGATTTTTACTCTCTATTTTTATTTTTCTATTTTTCCAATTATTAAATTCAAAAATAGTTTTCAACGAAGTTATGTCAAATGTATTAGGTAACGAATCTGGGATAGGGTCTTGTGGTGACAGAAATGAGTTTATCGAACTTTATAACAACTCTTCTGATAGCATCAACATTTTGAATTATTATTTTTTCGATGGCTCTTCTAAAGATTATATAATACTTTATCCTGAAAGTTTAAAATACCCGGGTGGTATAGTCAGAGAATCTATAGTCCCACCATATTCCTATATAGTGATACTTGATCCAGAATACACCAGTATAGGGGATAGTATCAATTATATGTTGTATGATATACCAAATTCTGCATATGTTTTTACGATTTCAAACACTACCTTTGGAACTTCTGGACTTACATCTTCTACTTCACTTTATCTTTATGATAAATATGATAGTTTGATTGATACTTTTGGAACTCCAAATACTGATGATCTTTTTCCTTACCAGACAAAAGATGGATATTCTCTTGAGAAGAAAAATCCATCTTTTCCAGATGGTATTAATTATTACAGTGAATCGGTTGATCCTAAAGGGAATAGTATAGGAAGAAAGAATTCTGTTTTTATTGGTGGTGCTCTAATCGATTCTTTTAAACTTAGCGAGGAAAATCGCGAAAAATATTTTATTGTTTATTTTTATGGAGATTATCAAAATGATAGGTTAATAGTTGAATATGAAAATTTTACTGACACATTTTTAATAGAAGAAAATTTTTTAAAATTTAAACTTCTCCAAAATGAAAGAGTATTCAACTTTTATACGATAGGAGAAAATAAAAAAAGGAGTTTTATCTATAATGGTAATATAAATCCAGGTTCTATAACTTTAAATGAGTTTATGGTGAAAGGTTTTGAATGGCTTGAAATATACAATCCATACCTTATAGATTTCAATTTTGATTCTTTAACCCTTTCAACATTGAATGATACAGTTATTTTAAAAAATGGAGTTATTCCAAAAGATTCTTACATTGTGATAACTTCAGATACTCTAACTATAAAAACATACTTCCCTTATGTTAAGATGAATCTTTTTCAAACAAAACTCTTTTCTTTGCCAGATAGGGAGGATACTTTTATTTTGAAATATTTCAACAGTACCATAGATTCGGTTGTTCGGGGATTTGAGAATAACAACTCTTCTATAGAAAGAATAAATTATCTTGTTGAAGGTTACAGGAAGGATAATTGGGATAACAGTATAAGTTATCTAAACGCAACTCCATCATTCAAAAATTCGATTTCGTTTTTTTCAAAAGAAAAAGACTCTATATCCTTCTATCCAAAGATAATAGATGAAAAAAATCCTATACTTTTTATAGATTACAAAACAAATATATACAAAGCAACATTGAATGTAAAAATTTTCGATAGTATGGGGAAAGAGATCTTTTCACCATACATTGACAGAGTAAGTTCTTCTGATGAAAACCTTTATATAAAAAATTTAAGATCAATCCTTAAGGAGGGAATTTATATTTTATATTTTGAACTTAAAGATGAAGAAAAGGTAATAAAAAGGAACTTTACTTTTTATGTGAGATGATTTTTCCATATTGACCTTAAAATCTTTATACATTATATTAAACCTTATGAAAAAGGATGATATATATTTTATGCGTTTAGTTTTGAAGGAGGCTAAGAAAGCAGAGAAAATTGGGGAGATACCTATAGGTGCTATTGTTGTTAAAGATGGGAAGGTAATTTCAAGATCTTTCAATAAAGTTGAAAAGAAAAATAGTTCGCTAATGCATGCTGAAATTGATGCTTTGCTGAAAGCACAGAAGAAATTAAGAAACTGGCGTCTTAACGGTTGTACAATTTACACTAATGTTGAACCATGTCTTATGTGTACCTACGCTATTATTCTTTCAAGAATAAATAGAGTTGTTTTTGGATGTAGAAATGAAAAGTTTGGTGGGATATACTCATTGGTCGATATTGAAAATTTAAAGTTGAATCATAAAATAGAGATAACAGAAGGTATTTTGAAGGAAGAGTCTATAAAACTTTTAAAAGATTTTTTTAAAAATGTTCGTAAAAAAGGAGAGGTGGTCGAGTTGGTTTAAGGCACCGCACTCGAAATGCGGAGTATCCGAAAGGGTACCCCGGGTTCGAATCCCGGCCTCTCCGCCAATTTGGACAAGGTCAGAGCTTTCTTTGAACAAAATCCGCTTGCGGATTTTGAATGAGCTCCCCAGCGTTCCCGCCCACCCCCGTTTCACTTCCGCCGAGTGAGGCAGAAAAATTTTGTAAACATTTTTTCTAAAAATCTTTTTGATAATTAAAATTGTCCCCAGTTAAAAAGAATACTTGGCTTTGAAGTATAACTCATCTTTATCTTTTAGTTTACCAAAGGTAGTTGTATTTTTACCATCAATTAACCTAACACCTAAGGTAAGTTCAGCATTGTCAATAGGGTAATAAACAATTTCAGGTGACAAAATGTATGCATAGTTGTTTTCAATATCTTTAAAATCTTTTATCTCTATTCCACCACAGATTGGTGTAATTTTAAGTTTATCATTGAAAAATTTCTTTTCAAGACCAAACATAAAATAATCTTTTAGATTATCATCACCTCTTTCGTGAATAAAACCATGTAGATATTGTCCATTGATATAAATTCCATTTTTAAAAGTATAATCTGCTCCAAAAACATATTTAATATATGGTTTATCTTCTAAAGCAACCGATTCTTGTTTCCCCATTCCTAATTGAGATAAATCTTTTGTCATTTTAACTTCTTCTGGAAAGAACATTGCCGCTTCAGCCCAAATCCCAACATTAGATATAGAACCTGCCATATCCATCCCAATTATATTCATTCTTGGATAAACAAGTTCACTTGTTATATCTACTTCACCTGGGGTGGTTGTAGGACTGAGAGTTATTTTTTTTGTTAAAGGTAAATCATCCCTCCCATACACATAACTTAAAGATAAATCGTAGCCAAAAAAGTTCTTTAAGATTTTCACACCGACTACGGAACTTTCACTGAGATCATTTTTTGGTATAGTAATATTATCTGTTAATTTTCCTAAAGTTAATCCACTGGGTAATTCTATAGAAGGAAAGAGTGCAGAGGACCAATCTCCATAAGGTAAAACAGCAGGTGTAAATATTGGAATATAAACTGATTCAAACTTCCAATCTTTTAAGTAATAAGAAATTCTTAATCCATCAGAACCTAAATGTCTTCCAAAATCCCATATATCTTCAAGGTCGTCAGGATTTAAGTTATCAGTTGGATTTAGTTTATCCGCTGTTCCCCATGCGATACGTTGTTTTCCAATACAAATATCAAGATTATCAAAAAGAAATCCATAAAGGTCAACATATGCTTCTCTTAACTCTAAGTTCAATGGAGAAATTTTGTCTTTATCAATTAAATCATTTGTAGTTTGTACTGAAGGAAAACCAAATGTCCTCAACCAAACCTCGCTGTAAAACCTTGCTTTTTCTTGTGGTTTAACTTCTGTTTTTAAATCAAGCCGGTACTCATTCCATGAAAAATCGTTATCTTTTTCTAATCTCAGGCGATTATCAGTTTGTAGATATCCATTCCATTTGACTAAAGAACTTTCATTTTCTTGTGCTAAAAGATTTAAAGAAAAACAAATTAATAATACAACTATTGAAAATAAACAGCGATTCATTTTAACCACCTCCTATCTAATCAAATATCGTTCTGTAAAGATTTCATCTGATAATCCAGAATCAAATTTTACATCTAATAAAATCATTTTTGTTTTATGTTTTGCCTTCAAATCTTCCATCTCTGACTCTTTAGATGTCCAATATTCCCCAACCTTCTCAATTTTTTCTCTGGTCATTACCTTGTATAGGTTATTACCTTTGTCATAAAACTCAATTTTCGTTGGATAAAAATTGTCTGTCCTTATCCACATAACCAGTTTTGAAAAATCTGTTACTATTCCCTCTTTAGGTTTAAGTTGAAGGATATAGTGACTTTCATCTCTTTTCAGTAATTCAGGGATGTATTTTTCTGAATATCTTTTTGCTTCCATATCTTCATAGGTAAAGTCCGTTCCAGCGAATTTGGTATTTTTTATATGAGAAGCAATTCGTCTTGTTTTTTTGAAAGCAGGTAAGTAAAGATACATAATATCATTAGGAAGGGAAAGAAAAGCTATTCCTTTTTGAGACGCTGGAGAAGTAAATTTCACCATTCTTTTATCACTTCCTTTCTGAAACATTACCAACTCACGTGTTTCTTCTTTACCTTCTTTGTCAATCAGGATAAGTTTTATTTTCAAATCCTGGTCTTTTGGAGCGTTAACAACATCGTCCACTTTTGAAAGAATTTGTGAAGCGGTAAGTTGCTTCTCTTGTGCCCAAACCTGAGTAAGAGATGCAATAATGCTTAATATCAGCATACTCGATAAAATGCACTTCTTCATTTTATTTTCCTCCTTTTGTGTTTTCGTTCTTTGAACATTATCATTCTCAAGCTTTACTGGTTTATAAGTATCACCCCCTCTTAATATTATTCCTTAATTTGAAACCTTCTTTAAGTATTCCCTTTCCCAGATGCAGTCGGTTAATTCCTTAACTCTTCGGTTATATTCTGGCATCTTTCCTTTTTCAATGAAGGAAAGATAGGTCATTGCTCCTTCATCTACCGGTCTGGCATCTACCTCTTTCACAATATTATAGAAAATAGAGGAGTTGTCGCGGATCATACAAGGAGTCAGTAAATTACCCCACTTCTGTTTCGGTTGGTCTAACCAATATGAAGAATGCCATTTTCTTATACGAGAGAAAAGAGGGCATTTAATTACATCTGTGAGGGTTTCTCCTCTTTCATAAACCTTATAAATATTGCCATAGTTTTTATCAGTAAATGGTATAAAGACACAAGGCGTAATGGTGCCATCCCACATAACATAAAAATAACCTCCAGATCTACCAGCAGCGATACATCCATTAGAAGCGGTACCTGAATTCCAGAAGTCGGCAATAAATAACTTATCCTCCTTTACTTTCTTCCAAATTTTTCTATACATCTTCACCCTTTGTTCCGGAGTGACCATTAACTCCATTGAAGGTTCTCTCCCAATTGGCATATACTGGAAATACCAACCGTAAAATGCACCTTTCTCTTTGAAGAAAAAATCTAAGAATTTATCTGACAAAAGTAGTTCAGCATTGTGTCTGCAAGGCGTTACCGAAATACCAAACGGTACACCAAATTTCTTTAGGTTATCCATTGCATACATAATTTTCTTCCAAACACCTTTACCTCTTCTTTCGTCAGTCTCTTTTTCAAATCCCTCTACAGAAATAGCTGGAGTAAAGTTTCCTAATTTACTTAATTGCTTAGCTATTTCTTCATCGATTAAAGTACCATTGGTATAAGCCATAAAATAGGCATCCTGGTGTTTTTTTAGGATATCAATTAAGGTTTTACCCTTATCTTTATACATGAATGGTTCCCCGCCAGAAATAACAATAAAATGTGAAATAAATTCTGTTTTCATCTCGGTAATTATTCGGTCAAAAATTTCATAATCCAGTGTATGTCTATTATAGACATCTCCAGCGTAACAGCCCTTGCATTTTAGATTACAGATATTTGTTGGAGAGATTGTAATAAAACCTGGTGGTGGGAATCCATGAATCTTGCTAAATCTCTTTCTTGCATGAGGATCTTCAATGAAAATTTTGGAAAAGAATACATTAATCAATTTTTCTATACATTCTTTGGATATACTCTTATTTGATAGAACACGGTCTATAGAATACGCTAAAGCACGAATCATATAGTTTTGGTCTTCTTTAACTTTCTTTGGTCTGTCCGAATCCCTCCTAAGGAGATTATATATTTCAATGGCCTTGATAATCATCTTTCTTATACTTGAATCCCTCAATCCCATATTTATTATGCTAGTAACAAACTTAGAAGAAACCCCTATATCCACTGTATTAAGAATTTTAGTTTTCATCTGTCAATCGCCTCCTTTCAATTCTTTTATCAGACGACTTTTCGCACCATTTATAAATCTACTAAAGTCGCCGATAAATCCTGCTTTTGTTAAAAGAATTATTGCTGGCAATAATGTAATAGAACCAACACCTGAACTAATCATAGTAAGAGCAACTAAAATACCAAATCGTCGTAAAGGAACTAAATTAGCTAAAACAAGAACTAAAAACCCCATCATCACAGTTAAAACATTGATTAAAATTGCTTTACCGGTTGTTTCTAAGGTTTTATCCAATGCCTCAAGTTCAGTTTTGTCTTGCTTAAATTCTTTTCTGAAACGATTTACAAAATGTATTGAATAGTCAATCCCAATACCAATAGAAATACTTCCTACAAGAACAGTTGCAACATCAAGAGGAATTCCGGTAAAACCCATAAAACCAAAAATCACTAAGAGTGTAAAAACAATAGGGGTAAGACCTATTAATCCGCCAGTGATAGAATGCGCCAGGAAAACAAGACAGATAAAAACCAAAACAAGCGCAATTATTAAACTCCGAATCTGACTATTGATAATACTATCGTCTAAATTCCGATAAATCATTGGAATTCCTGCCTGGACAAAAGTGACAGAAGAATCATTTATCTTTTTAATGTAGTCATCAATATTCTTAATCAATTTTCGTCCTCGTTTGGTATCTACACTGCCTAAGGTTGCCTGAATAACTCCTTCTGTTTTATCTGGATTAACCAGTTGGCTCATAATATCTTCACCTTCTAAAAGAAACCAGAGATTGCTCACTTTATCTTTGCTATCAGGTATGTCCTTACCTTCGCCCATTACATCGTTCATCTCTTCAATAAGGTCAGCGACCGATTGCGGGTTATGGACATTATCCTGTGTTTTTAAAAAATCTTCCATCTTTTTCATCTGTTTTAGAACACTCGGGTCCTGAATATCACCTTTTACCAGAATTTGCACAGGAACAGAACCACCAAACTTTTTCTCCATCATCTCTTCTGTTATTCTAATCGGGTTTTTTGGACTGAAGTAATCTAACATATCAACCTTTCGCTCTATTTTCGGTATGCCGATGAAACATAAAACAACAACAATTATTGCAAAAACTATTATTATTTTCTCGTTATTTAAGACCCATTCACCAATTTTATCCATAAATCTGGCAACGCCGTTTTTCTTACTAAAATTTTCTGAAAGAGTATTTGTCATTTTTTTAGGTGAGGATAACGATAATACAGAAGGAGTAAATGTTAAAGAAATAATCAGTGCAAAAAGAACACCCAAACTTGAAAATATACCGAATTGACAGATAGAGGTTAAATAAGAACCGAAGACAAAAGAAATAAATCCTGCAATCGTTGTTACACCAGCAAGTATCACCGGAATACCAACTTCACTTAATGCATTCTGTGCTGCTTTTATATTATCCTCTACTGTTGATAAGTCCTCGTCAAATTTACTTACCACATGTATGCTATAAGCAGTCCCAATAGCAATAAGGATTACCGGAATGATGTCCGAAATAACTGTCAGGGGAACTTTAAAGATACTCATAATTCCCAATGTCCATATAGTGCTGATTAAAACAGAAACTATTGGAAGAAGAACTCCTCTTAAACTACGAAAACTAAAAAACAAACAAATGATAATTAAAAAAGAGACGATAGGGACCAAAAATTTTAAATCATTAAGAATAATTTCGCTGATATCCATCAACTGAAATGGAATTCCGCTGTAATGGATTTTTTCTTTTAAATTCATCTTTTTAACAATTTCTTTTAGTTGTCTTGCAATTTTTATCTTATCAACATCCTCTCTTAACTTGCAAATAATAAGTGTTGCTTTAGAATCTTCAGAAACAATACGGCCACGATACATATCTTTTGAAAGTGTATAAATTTTAAGTTTTATAAGTTCTTCGTCCGTTTGAGGGAGATTGTATTCGTCAATGAGTTTTCCAATTTCTATTCCACCTTCACCTTTTTTAATATCAAGAACATTAGTCAAACTCGTTACATAAGAAACGCCGTCTACAAGTTTGAATTCATTAGTTAACTGATTAATTTTTTCAATCGTTTCTTTACTAAAAATATCATCTGTTTCCAGAGCAACTATAGCAAGGTAATTTCCACCATATTTCTCACCAATATAATCAAACAATTTCACTGCCGGGTCACTCTTAGGTAGATAACTGAATATATCAGGATTGATTTTTAGGTCTTTAATGAAATACCCCAGAACCAGAGTTAAAAGAACAGTAATAAACATAATTATCTTACGATACCGCAACACTAACTCAGTAAATTTCTGCATAATCTATACCTCCTTATTAATCGACTTTCCAATCCAGCGTTGGTTTTACGATAACTTTACCTAATATAAAGTAGAGACAATAAAAAAGTGCCAGAAGAGGGAAATAGAACAGGGAATATATTAAATATTCTCCGAGATTAAATCTAAACTTCAGTACTTTTGAAAATACAAAAAATGTGATTGACGAAATAAACAATGAAACCAAAAACGGTCCTAATCCTTGTAAAAGTATAATCGCCAGTGATAAGAAATAAATAAACGATGATATTCCTAAATTTATGCTCAGGTGTTGAGTCAAAATAATTAGAGTTGGAATGAATTTGCTGAAGAGATTAAATTCTTTTATTATCAAACCAACAATTAATGGTGCGGAAGAAAACAAAATTATATTAAATACTATCGGTAACCCTTTGATATATTGTTTGATATTTTTAGCAACTTGCTTCCACCAAAATCTTACACCTAAAATCCAACGGTTTCTTTGTTCTATCCATTCGTCTAAATTTTTTGGTGTTATGGTTTTAACCTTAAGATTTATTGGGAAGGAATATCTTTTCCTTAAGCTGAACGCTTTCAACATCAAATCCCAGTCCTCATTGATTACTTTGGAAAACTTGCCCAATTCTTCAAATGTCTGTTTTTTTATCGCAAAAGCAGCACCAATCAAAAATAAGTTTGCTTTGAAACTTTTGGATACAATAAAACATAAGACCGCCCCGGTTAAGAAATCATAACTTATGATTTTGGAAAATAAATTGCTAACAATAGCCTCTTTGGGCAGTTCAACAATATCGTATTTAATTATTTCTTTACTTAGGTTACTCAAAAAATTCTCATCGTTCGGCAGTTCAACATCATTATCTAAAAACAGAAGCACATCACCGTGTGCAAATTCAGTTAGAAGATTTAACGAGTTTACTTTACCCTGACGAATGCCGTTATAATGGATGACTATCCTATCACGATATTTATTTACTACTTTTTCTATTTCAAGGTTAGTTTCACCGTCTATTGCAACCAAAATTTCTTTTTCCTCGTAACTATTTTTTAATATCTTCTCTATAATATCTTCTAACAACCTTGGTTCTTTATATACCGGAATTAATATTGAAATAAACATTTTATTTTACCATCCTGTTTTCATACCAGACTTTAAAGAATGAAATTAGAATAAGAAATTCTCCTATAATAAAAGGAAACCAAGAAAATTTCTCTGGTTTATATAAACTTACTGCTTTTGCAAATTCTTGGTCAGTTGCAAGTGCGGAAAACTTTGTAATAAACCCACCAGTAATTATCAATTTGGTAAAGTCAATTGTGAATGTAGCATAAATTATAAAACTACCTAAGATTACTAATAACCAGTCAATAAATTTCCCTTTAAGCAACACTCCATATTTTTCGTCAACAAAAATTGTGCTTACTGCAAGGAAAAGCATTGTAATAGAACATACAACAGGTGCTAAAACAGGACCAACCCAAGGAAGAGGTATTAAAAACAAAAGGTCCCAAGCTAAAAACGATTGTGGCCAGTTTAAAAAAATTTTAAGTCCAACATAATAAAATATATCCCAAACACCAAATGCGAAAAGAAAATAACATAACCTTTTGATAAAATTCTCTGCTGCTACTATCCCAACACATCCAAGCATTATTATTGTGGAAATTTCTCTTATCCATTCTATTAAAAGTATATTTTTTTGTATATAAGGATTTAAAGGAAATGAAAACCCAGCGGGATAATAAATTTGCCTTAGATAAACTACAACTGCTGCTTCTAAAAATCCCATCGCTATTGCGAATATTGTGATTGGTATGAATTTTTTCATATTTCCATCTCGTAAATTCTATACTTCTTATATATCTTTCCACCAATAGCCATATCAAACCTGTTGATTAAATCGTTATCTTCTAAATTCCAACCAAGTTCACACCATTTGTATCCTAATTTGACCGCATTTTTTTCTGTCTCATAATATAGAACTGCAATTATTCCTGTATTACGATATTCTTTTTTCACTCCACCAATAAGCGAACGGAATCCATCAATTTTTCTTTTGTAATAAAGAAACTTTAAAATCTCAATCGGTCCCAATCTGCCATTTAGTTTTTTTAATACCTGATTTATATCAGGAACTGTTACAGAAACTCCTACCGGTTTGTTGTCAATTTCAGCAAAAAGAACAAGTTCCGGCTCGGCAAATTGTTTTAACTTTTTTGCAGCCAAATCCATCTCCTCACCTGTCATTGGCACAAATCCCCAGTTTTTTTTCCCAGGCAGAATTATATATATCTTTCAAGAACTGAATATCTCTTTCAAAATTCTTCATATCAAGAGGACGAATCACTACTTTTGTTTTTTTCTTAATTACATTTACCATTCTTTCTATCCTTTCAGGAATACCGTCTTCTACTTTTTTAATAAGAGCGTATAGGTCCTTTGCTTTCTTAAATCCATATCTTTCCGCTAATTCTAAATAATAAGGTTGAGTGTATGGCATCATTACTGTTGGTGGTTTATCAAATCCTTCTAAAAGAAATGCACATTCATCATTCGTGCTCGGATTTACCGGCCCACGCATAAGAGTCATATTGTTTATTCTTAGCCATCTTTTAGCTGAATCCCACAAACTTTTTGCTACTTCAAAGTCATTTATGCATTCAAAAAAACCAAAAAAACCTGTTTTCTCTTTATGAAACTTAATATGATTTTCATCTACAATAGCTACAATTCTACCAACAGTTTCTCCATCCCTTCTTGCTAAAAATATCTCTTTCCGTGCATGTTTCCAAAAAGGATTTTTTTCTTTATCAAGTGTTTCTTTTACTTCACTTAAAAGAGGTGGCACCCAATACGGATTTCCTTTGTAAATCCTAAATGGCAATTTAAGAAAGTCCATCCAGTCCTTTTTAGTTCTTATATAATCAATTCTTATGCTCATTTTTCCCCCACTTTATTATTGTTGCTCCCCAAGTTAAACCAGAACCAAAACTTACAAGGACAACAATATCATCTTTTTTTATTCTTCCCTGCTGTAGTGCTTCACTTAAAGCTATAGGAATAGAAGCGGCTGAAGTATTTCCGTACCTATCCACATTGACAAACACTTTCTCCATGGGTAGACCTAACTTTTGAGCCACAGATTCCAGAATACGAATATTAGCCTGGTGAGGAATGAGCAAATCTATATTTCTTGTAGATAATCCGATTTTTGATAATACTTTCATCACTGCCTCTACCATGGATTTTGTAGCAAATTTATACACTTCTCTGCCATTCATTTTTAGATAATGTAATCGTTCGTCAATCGTCTCATGACTTGCCGGTAAACGAGACCCGCCGGCAGGTTGCTTCAATAAATCAGCACCTGAACCATCTGCTCCCAGGTAAGTAGAAAGGATACCGCTTCCATATTCTACTTCTTTCAAAACCACAGCACCTGCACCATCTCCAAATAAAACACAGGTATTTCTATCCTGCCAATCAAGAATACGGGAGAAAATTTCAGCCCCGATGACTAATGCTGTTTTATAGGTCCCATTTTGCAAATACTGCTGGGCTCCAGATAGCGCGTAAATAAAACCTGAACAAGCGGCTCCGATGTCAAAAGCAACTGCATTAGTAGCACCAATGTTTTTTTGGACAAGGCAAGCAGTAGAAGGGAATAACATATCTGGAGAAAGAGTAGCCACGATAATTAAGTCAATTTCCTGTGAGGCTATCCTG
>DJVI01000031.1:86419-86924 GCA_002441125.1 Caldifarciminota bacterium UBA6260 | reverse complement strand
TACTCTTCATAAAACCTCTTTTCGAACAATTCTATAACAGCATTCATAGCTTCATTTTCATCTGGACCATCGATTCTGAATGTAAGTTTTGCACCCTGCTCTGCTGCAAGCATCATTATACCCATAATAGATTTACCATCAACCAAAAGATCATCCCTTAAAATCTCAATTTTAGATTCAAATTTACCCATACTCTTAACAAGAAGAGCAGCAGGTCTTGCATGTAATCCGAGTTTATTTTTAACTATCAATTCCTTTTCTATCATTATAAAATCCAAAACAACAGTTCTACCAAAAAACCTAAGATAAACAAAAAAATATAGGCAAACTCACCGAAAATCAAGTTTACCCATACAACCAAAAATAGAATTATAACATAAATGTAAATTGAGTTCAATATTTTTAAATTAAAATATAAAAATAGAATAACCAAAAAACCATATAAAAAGTATCTTATTTTTGGAAGAAAAAATCTAAACCTCTTAAAAAAGAAAGATGAGTAGAA
>DJVI01000031.1:0-86405 GCA_002441125.1 Caldifarciminota bacterium UBA6260 | reverse complement strand
AAGAAAATATATTGAAAAAGGTATTAAAAGTAAATAAAAATTGAGTTTAAAAATATAAACAAGTAAAGAAAAGATCAAAACTATAGGCTTTAAATTACTCCAGAAAAGATCATCCCCAACAAAAGCTGTTATACTTGCAAAAATTTCAACCTTCTTTAAATCGTTAACCTTTGAAATGAATCCAGCCATAACAGTAGAAAAATAAGGATTCGTATTAATGTTTTGATTGAACTTGTTATTTGTAAGTATATTATAACCTTTAAGTTGCATATCTTGTTCATTTAAAAGAATCTGAACTGACAGAGATTTCAAAAATAGTTTAAAATTATCTTTAAACATAAAACTCCAATTAAAATTCCAAATAAAAATATAATAGTTTCAACCTTTTTCCCAAATCTAAAATATTTAACCTGCGATAGAACCAAAAAGAGTGAAAGAGAATAAAAGTTAGAAGAGTCTGGAACTTTGAAATTTTTTAAAATTACATACTGTAAAAAAAGTGCAAAAATATATGAAAAATATGATATTAAAATTGAAAAAATTAAAGCGAATTCTATTCTAACCAAACTTGAAAGATGGTAGTTGATTTTTCTTTTTAAAATATATAGGTAACCAAAAATAACAGAAAGAAAAACTCCGACAAGAATTGAAAATGATAATGGATTTTTAATGAAAATGTATGAGATCAATGATGATACGAATCCAAGTTGGAAATTAGGCGGAGATACTTTTCCAAGTTGTAAAGAGAAGATTGAAAATGTTTGAAAAACTATTATCAAAATGAGTATAGACCAATCTAAATGGATATTGAAAATAAATGAAATTATAGGGAATATGAAGACAGGTTCACATATCAAAGATTGAAAAAACATCCTATTATCAAGAAGCAAAACAGAAGCAAAAAGGATCAGATAATAGGCTCTATCCGTTTCGAGTCCTCCATATTGAAATAGTGGAATTTATTTCTGTTGAAGAAAACCCTGTAAGTTTCACCAATCTGAAATCTTTTGTGTAATGTAGTTTTAAGAACAATATTCTTTCCAAGAATTTTAAGATATAGGAAAGTAACATCACCAAGAGATTCCGCAAGTTCTACAACTCCATCGATATAAGTATCAGTCTCTTTATCTATGTATATATCTTCAGGTCTAACACCTACATAAACTCCCTTCAATTCCTTTACATTGAAATTAACCTGAAAATTGAAGAAATCTGATTTGACCTTACCATCTTCATAAAGATTTTCAAAAATGTTCATCTGTGGTGAACCTATGAATGTAGCACAAAAAAGGTTATCAGGTTTGTTGTAAAGAGTATCTGGGTCAGCTACCTGCATTATCTGACCATTGTTCATAACAACTATCTTTGACCCCATAGTCATCGCTTCGGTCTGATCATGTGTAACATATATTATTGTTGTGTTAAGTCTTTTATGTAATTTGGAAATCTCTGCTCTCATAGAGACTCTCATCTTGGCATCAAGGTTTGAGAGAGGTTCATCGAAAAGGAAAACTTTAGGTTCTCTCACAATAGCTCTTCCTATGGCTACTCTCTGTCTCTGTCCACCAGAAAGTTCCCTCGGTTTGCTTTTAGCATATTTCTCTATTCCAAGTATTTCCAAAGCTTCTTTTACCCTTCTATCTATCTCTTCTTTCAAAAAACCTCTTGTCCTTAACCCGAAAGCTACATTATCGTAAACACTCATATGGGGATATAAAGCATAGTTCTGGAATACCATCGCCACATCTCTGTCCTTTGGATGTATAAAGTTTACAACCTGTCTATCTATTATTATTTCACCATCAGTAACCTGCTCAAGTCCCGCTATACATCTTAAAAGTGTAGTTTTCCCACATCCTGAAGGACCAACGAAAACAACGAACTCTTTATCCTCAATCTCAAGGTTTATTCCCTTTAAAGCTACAAAACCATTTGGAAAAACCTTGGTAACATTTTTTAAAATAACATCAGCCACTTTAAACTCCTATTCTTTTCCTATTTTAAAATATATGTTAGGTTTACCAGATTTTTTTGTTGCCAGATCAGAATTGTCTATAACAAAATATAACTTTTTGTTTTCAAAAATGTAAAACCTTTCATCCATAAAAGATTTTGAAACATAGGTAAGAGGATATTCCAAATACTCAGAGTAGAGTTTTGAAGAATCCTTGAAAAGTTCCAAACCTTTCCTTGAAGAGAAGAAGAAAATGTCTATCACATAATCTGAATTTAAAAATATAGAATAAAAGCCCGGTTCAACTTCGATTGAATCAGCAATTATTTCCCCTATCTCCATGATCTTAGAAACTTCATAAACTGTTGGATTGAAAAGAGAGCAACTGAGAAGAGAAAACAATATAAAAATAAGAATCAATCTCTCAATTTTTAACAACATAAAGATGAGCCCCTTCAACCCTCTTTATAGTAACAAAACTATCCTTTTGAATAACTGTTCCATCATCTGAATAAGCTCTCCACCTTACACCATCTATTTCACATATACCTGTATCTTGAGAATTATCTATAGTTGTAATGACTTTACAACTTCTTCCAATATAAGAGTCAACATTAGTCTTTAAACCACCCTTATCATCTTTGGAAAGATATTTTATAAAAACTTTTCTTATTGTGAATGCAAAAAGAATCGAGAGAAAAACGAAAATGATTACCTGAACAAAAATAAGTTTTGGAAAGAATATTGAAAAAAGTGATGAAACCAAAGCAGCAAAAGAGAATAGAACGAACAAAAAAAATGGAGTTAAAACCTCTATTATAAAAAGTATTACAGCAACAAGAAGCCAAAAAAGTGATGGAGACATTACTCCTCCTTGTTTTTCCTCAAATAATAAGCGGTATAAGAATCTTTAAACTTTAAAAAATCATCATATCTTCCCTGAAAAATAAGATTCCCACCATCATCACCACCTTCAGGGCCAAGGTCTATTATCCAATCAGCAAAACTTATTATATCAAGATTATGTTCTATCACAACTAAAGTATTACCTTTTTTAACAAGTTTGTCAAGAACTTTAAGTAGAAGTTTAACATCGTAAAAATGCAGGCCAGTTGATGGTTCATCAAGTATATACAATGTCCTTCCAGTATCGGTTCTTGATAACTCTTTTGCAAGTTTAATTCTCTGGGCTTCACCACCTGAAAGTGAAACAGCAGGTTGTCCAAGTTTAATATATCCGAGTCCAACCTCATTCAAAATTTCTAACTTTTTTGCAATCTTTGGAATATCTTTAAAATGTTCAATCGCACTCACCACCGTCATCTCCAAAACATCCGCAATATTTTTTCCTTTATATTTTACCTGCAAAGTTTCCTCATTGAACCTTTTGCCATTACATACATCACATTGGACATAAACTGGAGGCAAAAAATACATCTCTATTTTTTTATATCCATCCCCTTCACACGCTTCACATCTTCCACCTTTCACATTAAAGGAGAATCTCCCAGGTTTATATCCCCTTATTTTTGACTCTTTCAACTGAGAGAAGAAATCTCTTATATATGTAAAAACTCCAGTATAGGTTGCTGGATTTGACCTCGGAGTCCTTCCTATAGGTGATTGGTCTATATTTATTACCTTATCAATAAGATGGAGATTATCTATACCCTCATGTTTACCCGGTTTTATCCTTGACATCCTAAGATACCTTCTCACTGCGTTATAGAGTATATCGTTAACAAGTGTTGATTTACCACTTCCTGAAACACCTGTAACACATACAAAAGAACCGAGTGGTATTTTAACATCAATATTTTTCAAATTATGCTCAGATGCTTTTTTTATAAATATATAAAAGTTCTCATCTATTTTTCTTTCCTCTTTTTTTTCAAAAACTTTTTCCTTTCCACTTAAGAATTTACCTGTTAAAGAATTTTTAGATTTTAAAATCTCATCATAATTTCCCTGAAAAACAATATCACCACCAAAATCCCCAGCACCCGGACCAAAATCTATTATATGATCACTCTCTTTAATAAAATTCTTATCATGCTCAACAACTATTACAGTGTTATCCCTGTCCCTTAAGTCTTTCAATGTTTTTATGAGTAAACCAACATCCCTTGCATGCAAACCTATAGATGGCTCATCGAGAACATATAAAACATCGTTCAAGCCACTTCCTATCTGTGTTGCGAGATGAACTCTTTGAGCTTCGCCACCTGAAAGAGTTTCAACAGATCTTTCCAAAGTGAGATACCCAACTCCAACATTTATCAAAAATTCGAGTTTTTTTATTATCTCTTTTATAATATCTTTCGCTATCTCTCTTTTTGTCTGATCGAGTGAGATCTTATTTTTAAAAAAATCGAGAGAGTTGAAAATGTTCATTTTTGTTATCTCATATATGTTGTATCCGTTAATCTTTACAGAAAGATACTCTTTTTTCAGCCTCGCACCATCACAGACTTTACATTTTGCAAATATGAGATATTTCCCCATCTCCTGTTGCATCCAATCTGAATCTGTTGAGTGGTATATCCTTTTTAAAAAATCTGTAACCGATTCGAATGTGAAATTTTGAGGTATACTATAGGAGACTCTATCATCCTCTTCTAAACCATAAAAAAGTATCCTTTTAAAAAATTCTGGAAGTTCTTTGTAACTCTTTTTCAGATCAACTTTTAAAATTTTGGCAAGTTCAAGAAGATCAGTTCTTTTCGAAATATCCGTCCAGAGATGCAAAGCACCTTCCCAAAGTGATAGTTCATCGTTAGAGATTATTAGATCCTCATCAGCTTCTATATTGTAACCGAGTCCATGACATGCAGGGCATGCTCCTATGGGTGAATTGAATGAAAAGCTCCTTGGAGATATTTCCCCATAAGATATGCTACAGTAAGGACAGGATAAAGATGTGTTGAACAGTTTCTCTTCATTATCTTCATTTAAAATTGAAACTATACCTGATGATTCTTTCAATGAAAGTTCAAGAGATTGGGATAATCTCGTTCTGTTTGTGTTATCAACTTTTAATTTATCTATTATTATTGAAATGTTGTGCATCCTATTTTTCTCAAGATTAATCTCACCATCGAGTCTTTTTATCTCTCCATCTACCAAAACCTTTGTGAACCCTTTTTTAGTTAAAATTTTAAAAAACTCTTTGAACTCTCCTTTCTTGTTCCTGACTACAGGAGAAAGTATTGTAATTACCTTACCATTATATGAAAGCAGATCTTCAACTATTTGGTCAACACTCATCTTTTTTACTGGTCTTGAGCAGTTATAACAGAATATTTCCCCAACTCTTGCAAAAAGAACTCTCAGATAATCGTATATCTCAGTTGCTGTTGCAACGGTTGATCTGGGATTTTTAGATATACTCCTTTGCTCTATTGAAATCGCTGGTGAGAGTCCATCTATCCTTTCCACCTCAGGTTTCTCCAAGACACCCAAAAATTGTCTCGCATAGGATGAGAGTGATTCAACATACCTTCTCTGCCCTTCGGCATAAAGAGTATCAAATGCAAAAGAAGATTTACCAGAGCCACTCACTCCGCTTATCACTACAAATTTTCTTTTAGGGATTTCGCAGGAAATATTTTTTAGATTGTGAACCTTTGCACCCTTTACAACTATTTTATCCATTCATCAAATAAAATCGTTTTTGTGTTTATTGTTCTCTTCAAGAATTTTGTTTACCTCTTCAAATATCTCTTTATCTATTATCCTTTCATGTTTTCCTTCAATTCTTCTCTCTTCTATAAGAACAGGTTTTCTTTTGTTCTTTTCAGTTTCAATATATTTATAAAGGTTGTAAGACAAGAATCCTATATAGAATTTGTTTGTAAGAATATTGTAAAGAGCCTGCCTTGAAAAAATTTTTCCTCTTTTGGATCTAATGTTATTCTCCTGTAGATACTCTTTCAACCTTCCTAAAGATTTGAATTCAAGGTATTTGTTGAATATCAATCTTACAATTTCAGCTTCCTCTTTTACAACTATTATCCTTTTATCATTAACCTTTCCAACATATTTATATCCTAAAGGACAATTCCCACTCGCTTTCATCCTTTTTTCAACTATTCTTAAAACTCTATGTGCCGCGAGTTTGTTTGGTAATTTCTCCTTTTCATACCTTGCAAAAGCACCAATTATTTTTTCCCTTAATATCTCATAATCCAAAGATTCAGAGATCTTCTCTTCAACATACCTTATAGTAACACCATATTTGAGAAGCTCCTTTTCAACCCACATAGTAAAAATATCATCGGGTGATATGTTTTCCCTTGAATGTGCGATTATCTTTTTTACATTCTCATTCACTCTCGCATAGTTTAAAAGATCCGCAAGACCTCTATCCTCTGAATCAGGACCATCTATGAATTTTTTTATCACTCTGTAAATTTTTTGTTCTTTTAAAAATTTCTCAACACTCTCTTCAACCTTTTTATCACGATCTTCATCCTTAGAAAATTTTAAATAAAGATAAACATCGATTATTTTCAAGTGAACTCCTTTTTTTTATATGTTATATTAATTTGTCAAAAAATCAATATCCAATTTTACTTGACAATTTCTATTTTTTAAATATAAATTAATAAGGTAAACAAAATTAAAAAATGGAAGGAAAAAATGAAAAAAATTAAATTACTATTTTTTATTTTTCCAATTTTAATTTGTCTGGACATTGGTTCAACAAACCTTTTGCAGAACAATAGTTTTGAGAACTGGAGTGATATCTACCATCCAAACAACTGGTTTGCAGATTCATTATCCAAAGATACTTTCTATGTAGAAAGATCAACATTTTCCTTCTCTGGAAATTACAGTATGAAAGCTAATGTTTTTACAAAAACACAAGCTTTAACAGATGTTGTTTCTGAATATATTCCAGTTTCACAAAACACAACATACAAAATTAAATCTTATGTTTACGATAATGACCCATACTTATATGGAAAAATTTATCTTAATTATTATGGAAGCACTTATAATCTTTTATCAAACAATTTTACCCTCGACTCAGTTGGAAACTCAACATCTTGGCAATTTTTTCCAGAAACACTTATAACAACACCTGCAAACTGCTATTATGTGAGAGTTGGTTTTCGATTCTATGATATGACAGGTTTTTCAGGATCTGGAGTAATATATATAGATTCTGTATTTTTTGGTGATACTACTTCATCAACTTCACCTGTAATTACAAATATAATTCAAACCCCAACATCGGTTACACAAAATGATATCGTAACAGTTTCAGCAGATATAACAGATGATACTTCTATCACAACAGATTCATTATATTTTAGAGTTAACTCTGAAAGTTGGAACAGTGTTTACAACGATAGTATAAAAGTTAACAAAAGATTTTATACTATCCCAAAACAAACATCTGGAACCGTGCAATACTATATAATCGCTAAAGACAACTCAGGTAACAGGACAGAGAGTTCAACATACTCTTACGATATTTATATTTCGACATCCTCAAAGATTAAAAAAGTTCTTTTTGATTATACGAAAAATCAAACCGCAGCAAACGCTGATTGGGTTATAGATAGAGATTACCCTACTCCTTTGCCAGTATCTCCAACAAAAGAGACTGACTGGGATGGTGCCATATCCTCTTGGGGATTTGAACTCGATACAGCATTAATAAATTGGGAAAATAATAAAATAACTTTTGAAGTTTACACCTTACCACCAGATTCACCTATAAGATACAATTCATCAAGTCCACTCGATCTAAAAAATTTTGACCTTTATATAAACTGTGAACCACAAAATCCTTTCACTTCAACTGAGAAAACAAATATTTTCAACTATGTGAGAGATGGTGGTTCTTTGTTTATGATCGCAGACCATGTTTCATCAGATAGAGATGGAGATGGTTGGGACTCTCCCGAAATATGGCAAGATTTTGGTTCAGATTCTTTTGGCATCCATTTCCAACAGGTTGGAGAGGGGTACAACAACAGTTCAGATTCCACAAACATCTATGACACTACAAACGACACTATTATAAATGGACCTTTCGGAAATGTTTCAGGTTATTTTTACTACCATGCTGGAACAATGATACCCAAAAATACTAAATCGAAAGCTATAGCACTATTTGGTTCTAACTATTCTATGCTTTCAGTTGCATACTATGGGAAAGGAAAAGTTGCAGGCTGTGGTGACTCTTCACCTTTCGACGATGGAACTGGAAACCCCTCAGATAATCTTTACGACGGTTGGAATGAGGGAGTCTCAAGAAAACTTTTACTAAACACAACATTCTGGCTTGTTATAGATTCATTAGATAACACAGGTTTAAACGAGATTTCATACATTTGTGAACAGGTAAACGAAACACTTTTCATTGAAATAAATGTTGATTCCCAACAGATGTATAAAACGATTAAACTTTACAAGAAAAAGAACAACCTTTATAAACTAATAGATTATTCAAAGAGTGAAGAGAAAGTTATACTAAAAGATAAAAATTTAGAAGGTGTTTCTTACTACATGGTAGAATTTGTTTCTAACGAAGGACAAATAGCAAAAAGTTTTACTTTCACATTCTCCCCAAAAAAGTTGAAAAATGGGAAAATATATTTCGATGTAAAAAAGGATTTACTCACTCTTTCAAATATTGATGGCAAAAATTTAAAAATTATCGATGTAACAGGCAAAATTATTTTAAATGAAAAAATAAAAAAGGAAGAAGTCGATTTAAAAAATTTGAAAAGAGGAATATATTTTGTTACAATTGATGGGAAACCTTTATATAAATTTTATAAATTGAAATGAAAATTTTACAGAAGAATAAAAAATTATTTTTCGATTATGAAGTTTTCGAAGATTTTGAAGCAGGTATTGTTTTAAAAGGTGATGAGGTCAAATCTATAAGAAGAGGTGCATTTTCCATTAAGGAAGCATACTGTAAAATAGATAAAGAGAAGATGGAGATTTTTCTCTACGATATGACTATAGATAAAAACCCTTACGGTACCCACACAAATATCGAACCGAAAAGGAAAAGAAAACTTTTACTCCATAAAAACCAAATAAAAAGGTTGCAAAGGAAAATTGAAGAAAAGGGTTTGACTTTAAAACCTGTTGAAGTATACTTAAATGATAGAAATTTGGTTAAAATCAAGATCGCTTTATGTAAAGGTAAAAAGATGTACGATAAAAAAGAGAGTATTAAAAGAAAAGATTATGAAAGAGAGATTTCAAGGGATCTTAAAAATCACAGGTAATCTTTTCAGATTACAAACATATTTAATTTTATTCATTTGTCTTTATATACATTCTGAAAACTATTTTGAGATAAATAAAAATGGTAAAGTAGATTCTTTGCAGATACAGAATTTTGAAGGGATAGAGTATGTAGATCTTAATATTCTTGTAAACCTTTTGAATGGCAAAATAAAATTCAAAAAGGTCCAAGAAGAGATTACAGTTGAAACAGAAAAAAATTATGCTATTTTACTTATAAACTCCCCTTTTGTAAAAGTCGGTGGAAACACTTATAAAATATCTTACACTCCAATTTTGAAAGAACAACAGATATTTTTCCCTGTAAAAGGTATTAAGCAGATTTTTGAAAAACTTTTGCCAAATGAAACAGTTTTTTTGGATTACTCTATAAAATATTTTGAAAAGTTATCCCTAAAAAAAATAAAAGAGAATGAAACGAGTATCACTCTGCTTTTCAACAAAACACCACAAACATCCTATGAGTTAACCCAAAGGGATATAATTTTATTCTTTAAAGATTGTTTTATTAATGAGGACTCTTTCAGAATAAAAAATTCAAAAAATCTTGTAAGGGTAGCACAACCTATAAATGATGAAGATGGTTCAACATACATTATAACATTCTCTCCGGAATTTTTGTTCGACACTTTGCTTTTATTTGATGACTCTATAAAAATCAATTTTATCAAACTTAAAAAAAGTGATAACATTAACCAACCTCAAACTATAAAAACTATAATAATAGATCCGGGACATGGTGGGAAAGACCCGGGTGCTATAGGATACAATGGAACGAAAGAGAAGAATCTTAATCTGGATATGGCACTAAGACTAAAAGATAAAATTAAAGCAAACCTTTCAGGAATAGATGTTGTTCTTACAAGGTATGATGATAGGTTCCTTTCCCTTAAAGATAGAACAAATTTTGCCAATAAATACAAAAATAGTCTCTTCATCTCAATCCATTGCAACGCATCAAAAAATACGGAAGCGAAAGGTTTTGAAACATATTTTCTTTCAACAGCAAAAACGGATTGGGAAAGGGCTGTGGAAGCAAGAGAAAATGCTTCTGTAACTTTTGACCTCCCTGAAACTGAAAAAAAAGGTATAGATTTTATATTTTTTGATCTTGCCCAGAATGAGTTTTTACAGGAATCTTCAAGGTTGGCGGAACTTGTCCAAACAAGATTTGAAAAAAAATATCAGGATTGTGAAAAAGGAGTTAGGCAGGCTGGTTTCTATGTATTAAAAGGAAATTTTATGCCTGCTATTCTTATTGAATGTGGATATATTTCAAATAAAGAAGAGGAAAAAAAGTTGAACAACAAAAGTTATAGAGATGAATTAACACAGTTAATATTTGAAGGTATAAGGGATTTTATTAAAGAACATGAGAAAAAATTCACAAAGTAAACCAATTGGTATATTCGACTCCGGTATTGGAGGTTTAACAGTTTTAAAGGAAGTAAGAAAAGTTTTGCCAAATGAGGATTTGATATATTTTGGTGATACTGCAAGGGTTCCATATGGTATAAAATCTGTTGAAACTATCCAAAAATATGCTATACAGGATGCTAATTTTTTACTTCAAAAGGATGTGAAACTTATAGTTGTTGCGTGTAATACAGTATCCTCAAATGCTATGGATCTTTTGAAAGCAAAATATAAAAATATTCCATTCGTCGATGTGCTTATTCCAAATGCACTTTACGCCTCACAGATAACTAACAATTTAAAGATAGGTGTTATAGGAACTCCCGCAACCATAGGATCAGGTTCATACAGGAAAGTTCTAAAAAGGTTCAATCCTAAGATAAAAGTTTTTTCAAAGATGACACCACTTCTTGTTCCACTCGCTGAAGAGGGATTTTTTAAGGGAGAGATAACAAGACTTGTTTTAAAGAATTATCTTAGTGAACTGATAAATAAAAATATCGATACACTAATTCTCGGATGCACCCATTATCCTCTATTTGAAAAAGAAATATCTAAAATCTGTGGTAAAAAAATTTCAATAGTGAATTCCGCATTACAGACAGCAAGAACTGTGAAACATATTCTTGAAGATAATGGTATTGAAAATCCAAAAGAAAGTACAGGCGATATAAAGCTGTATCTTTCCGATATACCTGCAAACTTTTCAAAAATAGTTTACAAGTTTCTTAAACTCGATCTGAAAAACAGGATAGAAAAAGTTGATATTGACAAGTATTAATCTGTACTTGTTTTTTCACCCTGAATAAAGAATACTTCCAACTTTTCACCAGTCATATCTTTTGTAGTTACTGGAAGTGAATCCTGTTTGAATCCTATAATAGTGTATTTCTTTACTTCAGGTTTAATCGATTCCAACTTTTTAAGATCTTCTTTTGTTTTGTTTGGTTTGTTAGCAAGTTCATTGTAAGAAGTTAAATCTGGAATGAAGAAACCTATAGCGAATGTGCCGGGTTTGCCCCTCTGCAAGCCATGTTTACCTGAAAGTGTATTATCGACTATATCAAGAGTATTCTCAAGATTGTATATTTTTATATCTCCCTCTTTGTAATCTTCGTGAGTGTAAGGATTTTTAACACCAAATTCTTTAAGGTACTGATAGATTTTACTATCGATCTTATCTGGTAATTCTCCCATGTTATCGAGTGACACATACTTTTCGTATGCTGCTCTTAAAGCGTATATATTTGAGATCATGTTGTAATTGTTATTAACTTCTTTATTTTTAATATACCCAGGGTATATTAAAATGTAAAGAAGAATTGCTGTAGCTATTACTATACCGATTTCTAAAAATGGAAATTTTTTCATCTATTTACTCCTGTTTTTTTAATAATTTATTATATTAAATGGGTAGATTTTGTCAACATCTTTCTACAATTCAAATGAAATTTACATCTTTCAGATCTTTCAATATTTTTTTAAAAAAGGTTCTCTGCCTTTTTACAAGTAAAAGTGTATTTTTAACTATTTTTTCCTTCATCTTCTCTTTCGTGATCAACCCTTTTATATACTCTAAGGTTTCGAAATATCCTATAACAGGTTTTTCATAAAATATAGTTTCTCCATAAATAGAGATAACCTTTTCGACCTCTTCTATTAGCCCTTTTGAAACCATACCATCTACCCTTTTGGATATTCTTAACTTTAACTGCTCTTTATCCCTGAAAATATACTCCACCTTTTTGATTTTGAAATCAACGGTTTTTCTCTTTTTAAAAAAAGAACTTATAGGCTTCTTTGTTTCGAAATAAACTTCAAGAGATCTCAATATCCTCTGTTTATCATTTCTGTTCAACTCTTCTGCTCTTCTCGGGTCCACCTTCATTAGAAGGTCATAAAGATAAAAAATCCCTTTATCCTTTAAAATGTTTTCAACCTTTTTTTTCGTTTCTATTGAAACCTCTGGAATATCATCGAGCCCGTAAAGTAGTGAGTTAAGGTAGAAAGGTGTTCCAACACTCAAAATTATTTTTCCATCCTCATTTTCAATATATTCTCTGAATTTCCTTAAAAAATCTCCTGCTGAGAAATTCTGGTTATACTCAACAATATCCACAAAATAATGGGGGACTCTTTCGAGAAAATCTTTTTCAGGCTTTGCGGTTCCAATATCGAGATATCTGTAAATCTGCCTTGAATCACAGTTAAAAACAACGAACTTTTCTTTTTTTGATCTTTCTTTCAAAAGCTCAGTTTTCCCTGATGCGGTTTCTCCGAGTAATAGTTCTATCTCCTTCTGAACCATTTTTCAAAATCATCAATACTAAAAGTTATGAATGTTGGCCTTCCATGTGGACAAGCATGTGGATTTTCACATTTGAAAAGTTGATTGAATATTTCCTCCATCTCAACAGAATTCAACTTCTTTCCTGCTTTTATGGAAGATTTACATGCAACAATCTTTAAAATTTCATCGAACTCACTTCCAAAACCTAAATTGTAAATTTCATTAACGAATTCCTCAAAATCTTCTTTATTAAAATCATCCTCAATTATTGACGGAACAGATTCAACAAGGATTTTGTTGTTATCAAATACTCTTACAGAAAATCCCAATTTTTCAAACTTTTCAATATTCTCATTAACAAAAATATAGATGTCGGAATTCAACCTTAAAGTGAAAGGGAATAAAAGTTTCTGAGAAGTTATTTTCTCTTTCTCTTTTAAAAGTTTCTCATAAGATATCCTTTCTGCAGCTGCATGTTGATCCAATATGTAAAGTTTATCCTTCACTGAAACGAAAATATAAGAGTTCTGAAATTGCCAGAATTTTGAACTCTCAAAAGAAACGTTTGTAGTCTTTTTTTCAGAAAGATAAAAATCAACATCTGAAAAAAGTTTCTCTTCCCTAACAAAAAAATCAGGTTTTGAAAGATCTACAGGTTCTAAAGTTCTATCATTTTCAACAAAATTTCTATCAACAGCTAATCCACTCTTCACGCTTCTATTAACAACAAAGAAGAGATCATTCTCTGAAGAGAATTTCACCTCTTTTTTCATTGGGTGGACATTAAAATCAACAAGATGGGGAGAAATATCTATAAAAATTATGTATGGGGTAAAACCTCTTTTAAGTTGTGTTCCAAAAGCACTGAATATAGCTTTTTTAATCTGAGGATAGTTTATATACCTTTTATTTACAAAAACCATACTAAACTTATATTTTATATTGTTGAAAAGTTTGGGATTACCAACAAAACCTTTAATCCTGATTCCCCTTTCAAAATAATCCAAGGAGAATGTCTCTTTAATGAAATTCTCTCCCTTAAGTTCCTTTATCCTTTCCCTTAAATCTGAAGATTTAAGATTGTAAACGATATGACCATCAACTATAAATTTGAAACTTATTTCAGGATTCGCAATAGAATGGAATACAAATTCATCCTCAACCTTTTTTTGTTCATAAAGATCTGACTTCAAAAATTTTTTTCTCGCAGGAATATTTTTGAAAAGGTCTTTTACAACTATGCTTGTTCCTTTTTCAATAGATGATCTCTCTGTTCCTTTTACTTCACCACAATCTATTATAATACTGTTACCAAGATCATCCTCTTTCACCTTTGATTCAATAGTTAAGTGTGAAACGAGCCCAACAGAATATAACGCTTCTCCTCTGAATCCATATGTTATAATATTTTTAAGGTCGTCAAGTGTATTGATTTTACTCGTTGCATGTTTTTTTGTTGCGAAAAGAAGATCATCTCTATCCATCCCTTCGCCATCATCGATGATGTTTATAAGTTCCTTTCCACCTTTGTTTATTGAAACCGTTATGCTTGATGCCTTAGCATCTATAGAATTTTGTATCAACTCTCTGACTACAGAAGCAGGTCTGTCTATAACCTCACCTGCAGCGATGAAAGAGTAAACCGACTCAGGTAAAAGTTTAATTTTCACTTTAGTTTTTAACTTTTATCTTTGGGAAAGGATTTTCAGGTATAGCGATGAAGAAACCTTGACCATATTTTATTCCAATACTTTTCAAGGTTTCGAACTCATCTTCAGTCTCTATACCTTCAGCGATAATTTCCGCACCAAGCCTTTCAGTAAAAGGTATCAATGTTTCAAGCAGATCCTTTTTTATAAGATTTTTATGAATATCCCTTATAAGTGCCATATCGTATTTCAAAAAGTTCGGCTTCAATTCAGAAATGGTTCTCAAAGAAGAATAGCCTGCTCCCATATCATCGATAGCGATTTTAAATCCTTTATCCTTTAATATCCTTACAGATTTATCGAATGACTGGTAATCGGTAACAGCAAGTTTTTCTGTTATCTCTATCACTACATTTTCCTTTGGTATAGAATGTTCTTCAAGAAAATTTTCAAACTTTTTTGATTTAAATTCAGGGTCATAGATTCCTTTAGCACTTGAATTCAAAAATAATAATCTGCCGTTTAGTTTTTCTGGTAGGTGAATAACAGCGTTGGTTCTACATATCCTTTCAAGGTCAAGTAACATATCTGTTTCAACAGCATAGGAAAAAAGAATTTCAGAATTGGATAAAAAAGAATCGTTAGTTATCCTGGATAAAGCTTCAAAACCAAGGATATCACCATTTTTAAGATCTATTATCGGCTGATAAACTGTTCTTATCTCATTATTTGCTATTATGTATTCAAGGTTAAGATCTCTATCCAACCTCGATTCCTCTTTCTGCCTTTCTATTATCCTTCTGGCTTTATCTATCGCTTGAAAAATTGTTCTTTCCATCCTTCTTGTTGGACTCTTTGTAAAAAATGAATATCCTGTTCTAAAAACTTTTGTAGCGAAAATATAGTTAGGTTCCCATCCCGGTAATTCATTTTCAATTTTAGACTTTATCCTTTTTTCTATTCTCTCAACTTCATCGTTTGAAAGTATATTCCCATTCTTATCTGTAGAAAGGAATAAAAGTATTTCACCACTTCTTACTCCAGTCAATGTTATGATAGTGTTTTCAGGAAGAATCTCTTTTTTTAAAAATGAAATAGAGTTAACAGTTTGCCTTATCAACTTGTCATACATCTGCCATCCATAGAGTGATTCTATATCTTTAGTGATATCGATATAGATAACTACAACTTTACCATAATCATCGGAGAGTTTTCTTATATCTTCGATTACAAGTGGAAGAACGGGAAGCCCAGTATTCATATCGTAAAGACAGCTTTTAAATCTCAACCACTCCGTATGCATCTGAAAATAATCTTTTTCGTTCATCGATTCTCCATCAGTTTAAAATTTTGAATATTTTGTTTACTCTTGTAATCAACTCCTCGGGTGAAAATGGTTTTGTGATATAATCGATCGCTCCTTCCTGTAAACCTGCCAACTTATCTCTAACATCAGTTTTACAGGTTAACATAGCAACAGGTATCTTTCTCGTTTTTTCATCAGTATGAAGCATTTTCATAACTTCCCAACCATCGGTTCCGGGCATCATGATATCAAGAAGAATCAAATCAGGTTTTTCTTTCAACGCATACTTTATTCCTTCATCACCATTCAAAGCACCTATAACTGTGTAGTTTTCATTCTCAAGAATAATCCTGATCAAACTGATTATGTCCTCGTCATCATCGATTATCAGTATCTTTTTTACCTTTTCATCCTTTTGTTTCATTTTCCCCTCCTACAACTTTTAGAGGTAAAACTATCTTTACTTTAGTCCCCTTTCCAACTATGGAAGATACATCTATAATTCCGTTGTGTGCATTTATTATTGTTTTTACTATAGTCAATCCAAGCCCCATTCCTGGATATTTTTTTGAACTCGACTGTTCTACCTGATAGAATCTGTCAAATATTTTTTCTATCTTATCAGCAGGGATTCCTATTCCTGAATCCTCAACTATAACAACTGCGAAAAGATTTTTATTATCCATCTTTTCATAACCTGTTATTATAATGTTACCATCCTTTGGAGTAAATTTCAAGGCATTATTTATTATGTTATCAAAAGCCTCGATGATGGCGTTTTTATCAGCATAGATTGGTGTTTCAAGGTTTGAGATATCAAGAACAATTTTAATATTTTTTTCATCAGCAAGTGTAGTATAAGTATCAACAACTTCTTTAAGAACTTTTTTAAGATCAAAAATCTCTCTATCTAAATTTATAAATTCAGTTTTTGCATATTTTATTATCTTATCGATCTGGTTTAAAATCGAGTTAACATTTTTTATTACAACAGTCAACGCATCCTTCTGAGATGGCTGAAGATCTCCCATCTTACCTGAATACATATAATCAAGGTAACCTTTTATTTTTGTCAGTGGAGTTTTGAGTTCATGGGAAATATTCTCTATAACACTCGTTTTGGCACTATCTATCTCTTTTAAAGACATATTCTGATCTTTAAGAATATTTATAACACCTTTCAACCTTTCAATCTCATCAACATTTTTTTTCAATATTTCGTTTGTAGAATTAAAAATATCATAGAACTCATCGTCGATTTGAACATTTTCACTTTTACCACTTTTAATATATTCAACAATCTGTTTTACTGTATTCTGCCTTCTATCTTTTAGAATGAACATGAAATAGAGAATAGACAAAACAAGAAAAGTCCCAAGAAGAAACTGTATAAGTAAAGCGAATCTGAACTTAGAATGTGTATCTTTGTAAACGAAAAGTATAGATTTGTTTTGACCTGAAAGATTGTACTTGTATACTTTTGGGTATGATGTCAAATCGTTTATATCAAACATATCGCTTTTATATATTATCTCATTTTTGTAGAAATTATCATTATCAAAAATTATGCAGGCAGCGAGATCCTCATCTATAGGCGATATTCGATTCTGGGAAACTGTCTGTTTCAGATAGTTTTCACTTTTATTTTTTAAATGTGTATCTACAAGTTTATCAAGAATTATATTAGTTATAACTGAAAAGAATAACCAGAATATCAAAAAGGAAAATATAAAAATAATTATTAGATAATATTTTCTATCCTTTTTCATTTTTATGATTATAAATCTTTTAAAGGAAAAAAACAATATGTTAAAATCTGAAGAGTGTCCAGAAACCCAAACTTATAAGTTGTCTCTTATCTCCCCTTTTCATATCCTCACTTCTTGAAAAAGTTATATTCAATCCACCTGAAACATTGTTCGTGAAATTGTAATCAGCTCTCGGCTTTATATCGTAAAGTATTTTATCTTCAACAGTATTGTTGTTGGTTATATCAACATCCTGAACCTTTGTATAAGAGAAATCTATTCCGGTGTTCAAATTGGATTTGAACTTTATCACCTTTTTTATTACAGGTATATTGAAACCTGATGGTGATGAAAAAGAGTAGTTTAAAGAAAGTGTGTTTGAAAATGTTTTATTCTCTCTTGAAATTGTAACCGATGAGTATGAGTTTGAAATAGATTTTGTATAGTTTAGATTGTAGTTGAAATTCAAATTGAATGAAGTTGATCCTGAAAGTCCGACAAGAGGATAAAAATCTAATGTTGTGCTGTTTCTGTTCAACATTGTATCGTTAATGAATGAGGAAATTTCTCCTTTTGCAATAGATGTGGTGAAATTTAAGAATCTAAGATATTTGCCCAATAAACCTATCTGTTCGATATTTGATAAAGTGAAGGATAAGTTTGGCCATTTTCTGTTTATATCTTTTATGATATTTTCATTCTGACCGCTCATAGTATATGAGTAATTGTATGATCCTCTAAGATCTATATTCCAGAAAGATATTCCAGAAGAGAAAGAATAGCTGTAATTTGAATTTTTTCTGTTTTGAGAATATGAAGAGATGTATCCTGTTGGTAATGTATCCACAAGACCTATTTTATAAATAAAAGGTGGATTCTCTCTTACATAGTTGAAAGATGTGGTTCTGTTTGTTGAATAAGAATAGTTCACTCCTGACAAGTTATCTAAAAATTTGTCAAGATTTGAAGCTAACCATTGAGGTGAACCAACAAGAGCCACAGAGTCCTTTGATTCATCCCTGATGCTTGTAATAAGTTTTAGAATTTTTGCGTAATCTATATTTCCATTCAAGGATAATCTGAAACTCTGTGAGAGATCCGTTGAGAATAAAGAATCAAGAGAATAGAGATTTCTATTGTTCCTTTCAGAGAAGTTTGTTGAAATGTTTAAGGTATGGGTAACATATTTTATAAATGAAGGGTTATAGTTTAAGTTTAAGTTGCTGTTCTGACCAATCCTTTTTCCCAAAAAACCAAAAAACTCGTTATCATCTTGCAAAAGATCATGGATCTTGTTTTCAGAATAATTTATTTCAAGTGATCTGAATATTCTATACCTTGTTGAAAATGACCTGTTAAAATTCTTCAGGTAATTCTCTCCAACATTCACAAATCCATTTTCCCCAAGCAGGAAAGATTTTGTCTGGTTTGTTGAATATGAAAGGTTGTAGGAAATGTTTGACGGAAAGTAATATATTTCAAAACTTTTAAAAAGCTTTAAAGGAACTATACTGAAATCGTAGCCAAAATTCGATGAAAGTGAGTTTGTTTTTGTGGTATCCGTCCTGTTATAAGTAAAATTGTTTGAAGAAGAGTTTGAATAGGATAATGAAGGGATATCTAAAAAGTAATGTAAAAATCTGTTAGTAAAATTTTTCCCTCTTTTCAAACTTACACCAAAAGATGTTGATGTTGAATAGTTTGAAAACCTTTTCACTTCATCATTTGAAAGAGTGTAATCTGAACCGATATAGTAAACTGGTCTATTTACAGACCTCGAATATGAATATGTTACAGGAGAAACTATACCTATAAATTCTGGGAAAAGTTTTTCACCATTCAGACTTGCAGAAAACCTATAATTGTTGTTAAGGTTACCTGATCCATATTTTTCATTTATAGTTTTGAAATAAGGGTTTTTAAATCCTGTCAAAAATGATAAACTTAAAAGTTCTGGAATTTCAAGGTTAGATGATATGTCGCCAGCATATCCTGTTTCGTTTTTTGGCCCAATCACCATAATGTCATCCACCCATACTTCAGTTGATTCTGCCCTGTTAGCATTATTTTGAATATAGAGTTCAAGATAACCTATATTTGTTAAAGAAGGTGAGCCAAAAAATCCATAAATATCTTTTTGAGCAAAACTTTTATCCAGATTGTTTTTTTTAAGATTAACTAAAGAATCAAGATAAACTGTAACTGTATCCCATTCACTTTTTGGATTGTATCTTATAAAATAATAGTTCAGAGAATCTCCACCAAATTTTAGATAGAAATTGAAGGAATCGGAACCGGTTGATCTGATATAGAACTGTAACATTTTATATCTTTCATAACTTTCCTTCAAAGGAAGAATTTTGTATATTTTTCCAGCATCGTTGTGTTCGAAACCGTTACAATATATGACCATCGATTGTTCCCTTTTAGGTTTACCGTTGAAATCAACTCCTGGATTGAATGGAGGATAATAGTCAGGATCTGTTTGGTTGTTTTTAGCACCAAAGAAAAATTTTGTGCTATCACCACTGACCATCTTGCTTTTCCATTTGTTAGTTACCATCGATAACTGATATATTGATAGAGTATCATCTTTTGAAACTCCATACCAGTATAGTCTTGTGTATTTTATATATTTTAAATCTGGATTTCCAACTCTCACAACTGATGATGATTGCAATGGTATCCTGTAAAGTTTCCAACCTGATGAAGGGTTTTTATAGACAAGATTTTCATCGGAGCTTAAATTTATACTGAACCTGTAATAATCTTCTCTCGTATTCAATGAACCATCCCTATCAAGATCCTCACTATCAAACATGTTGTTGTTCTCCGTTCCATTTATCTTTTCGTAATAATACTGTTGTGAAAGAGAGTAATAATAGTCATCGTTTCCATCATCACCAAAAATATTCAAAGAATCCTCTCCATAAACTCCATCGAGTCCAGTGTCCTCATTTACATCAAGAATTCCATCGTTATTCTTATCCTCTGTTTGCAGTATACCATCAGGACCTAAGAGAGTTCCATTTTTATTCCTTCTTGTCATATCTTCGGGGATATTCTTCCCAACCTCAATAACAACATTCCCTTCGTTACCTTTTACCCAAACTTCTAAAAACATCATATCGGTTAAATCTATTCCAGTTCTTGAAACCAGCTGGTTTAATGTCACAAAAGTGTTTGTTGAGGATGGAGAGTTGTCCATAAAAATCTTTAGAACTGAAACATCCTTTGTTTTTTCAACATCAGGTAATAGTGAATTGATATTTCCGTTGAGTTCAATAGCGTTATACCAATAATATTTTTCTGAAAGATCGTTTGGATCAAAACCTGAAGGAAGAGAACCAAAAACCCATGCTTTTCTATCTATTGATATATCGTTTGAAACTATAACCGATTCCATATTTTCTATAGATGCTTTCTTGGCACTGTTGTTTTCAGGTTTAGAAAGAGCTACCTTTGAAACAACTGAAAATTTTGAAGGTGAAGTTGTATTGTAAAAAGGAAGAAGGTTTGCAAGATCACTCAAAGAATAAAATTTTTCATCATATGTTATATCACCCTCTCCGAGGAGTATCTCCTGAGGCTCCTCACCAATCCTTGGATAATCTTCAAGATTGTATGATAGAGTGTTATAAATCCAGTTCGAATTTGCAAAAAGTTTATCCGAGAGTTGATAATCAAAATGCATACCAACAAGATTCTTTGAAGTTAAAGAAAGGAATGGGGAATACTGGTAATCGATTGTAATCAAAGCATTAGGTGAATTAACTGCATCAGTAAAAAAATTAACGATTCCATACTCGTAATCTATTGTATAATCTTTATCTTTAGTTAAAGTAACTCCATTTACTTTTACAACTTCAGATCCTTCGATTATGTTGAAAGTACCTAAAGAATAAACAGATTGGCTGCCACTGTATTTAATATCGAGATAATATTTTCTTCCAACAGAAGTCCCACTCTCAAGAGTCCAGTAAATTATAGAATCTTTATCTATAAGGCTATCAGAATCGAAAGGATACAATGAAGGAAAAATCAAAAATCCTCTATTAAAATCTATAAAATTCAAATCAACATTACCGTCGCCATTTTGATCAAGCCCAAGTAATTTTAGGTATGTGGTGTTTCCCTGCAATTCGTAATCTTCGCCTGAACCAGTGTTAACCTTTTTTATGGATAGTTTAAAACTCGAAGGTATTATATTCTTTGAACTGAAAGAATAAACATTTTTCATCATATATTCCCAAGTTGGAGAGAATGGATAATCATCCTTCTGTTTAATTATTTTAAGAATTAAAGTATCGACAGTGCCAAAACTACCAACAGTATCTATACTCCCATCAGCCCTTTTTACAATATAAGATATCCCTATAACTTCAGATGAGGCGAGTGTTGTAACAAATTCTATAAACTGACCATTTTTGTAATATATATAATCTTTATCCTCTCCTGGTATCATAAGTGAGAAATTACCAACGAAGAACAAAGAATCCAAAGTTGAAGGATTGAAATATAGCTTTGCTGGCAAAACTCCCTCTTCATCGTTATTAGTTCCTATACCATCATCTTTATAAACATTTAAAAGTATTATAGAATCTGACTGGGAAAGACCCAAAAGGAAAAACCTGTTCTTCTGGTAATCCATATCATATATTTTAAGAGAATCAACTCTGGTGTTACCAACAAACTGTTTCTGCTCATTTTCTCCGGATTCTTTTGATGCAACGAATGTATAGTTCAAACCTCCAAGTTGTCCACTCCCCTTCAAACCAAAAAGTCCTTTATGTTGCGGTGTCCCTCCGATAAGTTTTATACCCGGCAAAGAGAGAGATATATCTCCAGCCTGAACCGATTGTAGTATATCATCATCAAGCCCTTTATATTCAAGGACAACGGTGTTATCACTTTTTTTCTCTGTTTCACTGTTATGTTTAAGGTTGACTTTTATTCTGTCTCCAACACTTCCAGTAACATTAACTATTAACTGCTGTTTAAGCATGAATTCAGGTATCCATGAGATGTTCGATGTCCCCTTCTCGATTGCAGTTAGATCGAAGGTTTTACTACCTGAGTAATCTATCCTCTCAGATCCTTCAACAACAAGTTTCCCACCCTCTCCAAAAAAGGACTTCATTTTTCCAAAAGTTATAGGAATATCTATATCCCCGATTAGCCCACTCGATGAAGAAGTGCTAAAAGATTGTTTAAAACTTGCGGTAAGCATTTCCCTAATCATATTTTGATTTTTTTGGGAAAGGTAAAGATCTTTGGTTTTTATAGAATCAATGAACAAAAAATTATCTTTATAGAAACTTTTGAATATGACAAGATCTTTTTCCTCATCGAACTCTACAACCTGTTTATAACCATCGAATTCTTTTTTGTATTGTAAAAATTTATTTTCAAGATTGTTTTCCTGTTGTGAAAATAAGAATATAAAAAAGAAAATCGGAAAAAATATTTTTAAAATTTTCATAACATAGAGTACAAAATTTTTAGATCATGTTCATAATCTTTTACATCACCTGGAACTTCGAGAACCATAGGATGGTTTTTAAACCTTTTATCTTTTAAAATGAACTCGAAAGGTTTTAATCCCAAAAAACCTTTTCCTATAAACTCATGTCTGTCTTTTTTTAAACCGATATCGAACTTCGAATCGTTAAGATGAAAGAGTTTCAACTTTTTTAAACCTATTATCTTATCGAAATCTTCAAATGTTTTTTCATAACTCTCTTTTTCCCTTATATCGTATCCAGCTTCAAAAGTATGGCATGTATCGTAGCAAACGAAAACTCTTTCCTCTTTTTTAACTTTAGCGATTATATCCCTTAAATGCTCAAACCTGTATCCTATAGAACTACCCTGACCTGCAGTAGTTTCAAGAAGGATATTCCCGTAACCAACATTTTCAAATATGATATTTAAAGCCATAGCAACCCTTTTTATTCCAAAATCTTCTCCAACTCCAAGGTGGTTGCCCGGATGGAAAACAACATCTTCTATTTTAAGTTCCTCAGCCCTTTTTAAATCATCTGAAAGATTGTTTATACTCTTTTGGAATATCTCTTCATCATTTGTTGCAAGGTTTAAAAGGTATGAAGCATGTATGTTAACATACTTTACCTTTGAACTTTTAAAACCTTTTTTGAAATCATCAACTTCTACATTTCCAAAAGATTTACTCTCCCATCTCCTCTGATTTTTTGCGAATATTTGAACCGCCGAACATTTTATTCTGTCGGCGGTTTCAAACATCTTTAAAAATCCATCCGATACGGAAAGATGTGCTCCAAGAAAAGGCATATCATTTTCCCTTAAGAATAACCTGATTTCCCCAACTCTTAATCTCTTTTCTTATCTGTCCTACCTGTTCATCATTTGGTTTTATAAGATCCCATATATCAAGCAATTTTCCTAAAAGCTCTGGTTCCTCTTTCTCCATGTAGAAAAACCCTATAACATTTCCAAGAGTTTGAACATCTGATTTCAAAAGCTGAACATTCTTTTCAAAATTCAAACTATCACCTTTTTTATAGTAAACTTTTAAAAGCCCGGAAAGGAACATAGCATTTTTAGGATCCTTTTTAACATACATGTTAAATATTTCTAACGCTTTATCATAATCTTTCAACTTGGTATATATCTGACCAAGGAGAAAATCGAATATTTCGGTTTTTTCACCTTTTCTATCAAGCTTTTTACCATAAATTATCTCTTTTTCAGCTTCATCATATTTGCCAAGATCCATCAGAAACCTTGTTATTTGAAGCGTAACAGCGTTTCTATCATAAACATAGAATTTTCTTCCCTCTCTAAGATAATCTACAGATTTCTGGAGTGAATCTACCTGAGCATAATAGATACCAAGTTGCAAAAATCCTGCAGCATAGTTTGTCATTATCCTGTCTATGTTATCATCTTTAATTATACTCTCATCAAGAATGTATCTGTATTTGTAAACATTGTATATGTTGTTGTTAGTTGTCTGAACATCTATAAGGTATGGGAATCTCTTTGCCTCATCTGTTGAAACAATTCTGTAAGCTAAACCTTCAAGAACAAGGTTGGTTTTGTAGGAGACCTTTGCATCATCAGAGACTGTTACGGAGAAATAAATTTCAATAGAATCAGCCCTATAGTTATCCAAAACCTTACTTTTAAACTCATCCGATGTAGCGTAAAGGATATCCCTTGTGCATTTGATTCCAGATGTTGTACATATCATATTTCTTATAGCGAGATCTCTAACATACAGGACTTCTCCATTTGGCAACCTGACAGGCATAAGGTTATCTATCTCATCATCCGAAAAACTTATAGGAACACCAAAAGATTTCATCTGTTTTATATACCAAGGTGTATTCAAAAGTGAAAGGTTACAAACCATAACACCTTTTTTATTTTTTCTATCAAGTGTTCTATAATCCCTTACAACCTGCTCAAACCATAAAGGATATGTATCGTTATCACCGTTAGTAAACATAACTGAACAATCCTTTGGAGTATCAAGCATATTTTTAGCGTATTCATCAGCGATCCAGTTATTCCTTCTGTTTGCGTTAGATCTTATATTTGCAAAAATAGGAGAAATTGAGAGTATAACGAGAAGTGTTATCAAAGAGATTGAATAGTAGTTAAAACTCTTTCTATGGTTTTTTAACCTCTCAAAGAACTCTCTTATTCCAAATGCGAAGAAAAAGAAGAACAGGAAGTATGATGGTCCATAGAAATAATCCCTTTCTCTGACCTCTTTTTCTACATGTAGAGGATTTGGATCCGATGGGGAGTATTTAAGATTAAGATATGTTATAAGCCCAAAGGATAGAAGAAGTAAAACTATTCCAAGAAGTATAAAAGTTTTTTTCTCTTTTTTATAATGAACATATATACCAAAAAATCCTATCAATGTTGTTATAGAGACAAAAAGTGATGAGAGGATTCTCAAAACCATAGATGGATTTAAGATCTCTTCAGGCCTGTATATAGGTGAAAATTGCCAAGTGTAGTATTTTATAAAAACTTTTATCTGCTCTAAGTAAGCTGGAATAGTTCCAATACCATAATCAGTTTTTCTTGGAAGAAGGTTCATAGGTCCATACTGTTTTCTATTAAAAACATCCCAAAGTTCACGCATGGTGACAGGTGCAGCGATATTTATGTATGGATTCTGTTTCGCTCTTATTATCAAAACAGCGTAAGTTGACACAGATATAATTACTAATAAAGAGTATATCCCCAAGTATGAAAAAACTTTTTTATAGTTTACCTTTCTATCAGAGTTAAAAGAATCTATTATAACAACAGCAACTATTGAAAGGAACAAACCTACCAAGAGAAGTATTAAATTCTCTTTTGTAACAGCAAGATATAGGAATGAGAATAAAATACCAAAAGAGATCAATGAAACTGAAAGGTCATAATATTTTCTCCAAGCAACAACTATAAAGAAAACGATGGCAGCCGGTAAAGCTAAAAGTGAAAGCATGTGTATACCTATTGAAAGTAAAGTTATATATATTACAAGCATAACATACCTATCATCATTTTTCTCATCTATCTTGTCCCACCATACAAGGCAGAAGAAAACTGAAACAAGTATCATCAAAACAGCAGGGTTGTAAACTTCAGCTTCAACAGCTGATTGCCAGAAAGAGTAAATGAATGAGGCAAAAAGGGATGAGAAAAAGGCTGCAATATAGTTAAACTTCTCATCTTTAAAAGTTGAAACTCTTCTGAAAATTTTCAAAATTATGAAGAAAAGAAAAACTGACGCTAAAGCACTCGAAATGGAAGAAAAGAGGTTAACCCTCAAAGCTACCTCTTTTACAAAGAAAAGTATCCTTATTATCATATTCCCAAGAAGTATCATAAGAGGAGTTCCCGGAGGATGTGGAACACCCAAAGAGTAAGAGCAGGAGATAAATTCACCACAATCCCAGAAAGGTAACGTTGGAGTAACAGTGTAAAGATAAACTGAAAAAACCAAAACGAAAAGTAAAGCTCCAAGAAGATAATCTATTCTCTTCATCTATCCTCCTATATTTTATCTTTCATACTTTAATTTCCAGAATGTTTTGAAATCTGGTAAATAACCTAAAGTTTCCACAAGATTATAGAGTATATTATCTTTTTTAACAAGATTTTTTTCAATATATGGATAAATATTTATGTTGATATAGAACTCATAACCAGCCATGTATATCCACCATGGCCATTTTTCATAATATTCTGAATTTTCAAAAAGTTCTCTGTTGAAAGACCAGTAAAAAGTAACATTTTCAAGAAAACCATAATGCTTTAAAACACCAACAGTTACACCTGAAATGTTTGCTGCAAGATCGAAAAGGTCAAAACCCTCTCCTCTCTGATGACCATCCATATACTCTTCAAGAAGACCAAAACCAATTATAACTGAAGATGAAAGTATTACAGACCAGTTTGAAATTTTTCTTGGGATCTTCCCCCTTACAACAGCGTTATAAGATCTATCGAAAAGTGTTGCCAGAGGAACAACAGGTAGATAGGAGAATATATAGTGAACACCTTTATCACACTGAGTTTCCTGTAATATCTCTTCTGACCATGGTTTTATGTAAAAATCAACTGCCTGAGATGGATCTGCATGGTTTGGACTTGTGAACCTTGTCCATCTATCAGCGAAATACCATCTCAGATCTTTGTTTAGTGAAACTAATATAACCCCACCAACAACCATTGAGGGAAGAGCTACTTTCATAACATCAGAAAAAGTTTGATTGTTGAAAATAGTTAAAGTATCATCGTAATTTATATTTTCTTGTTTTTCAAAAGAAAAAACATTTATAGATAAAAAAGAGATCAGAAAAATTTTAAAGATAAAATCTTGAGATCTCTTTTTCAAGGGTTGATGAATCGACATCTCTCTTCAAAACTCCTTTCTCAGCAATAGATATCATTCTTCTCTCTTCCGATACAACTATAATAAAAGCATCACTCTCCTCAGAAAGTCCCAAAGCAGCTCTATGCCTCGTTCCAAGAGTTACTCCCTGAATTGGATTTTCCGATAGTGGAAGGATAGCTGAGGCTGCAACAATCTTCTCATCCTTTATTATCAGTGCACCATCATGTAGTGGTGATTTTGGGGAAAATATAGAAACAACAAGATCTGAATTTATTGATGAATTCAAAACTGTTCCGGTTTCATAAAAATGCTTAAGTCCAACATCACCCTCAAGAACTATCAATCCACCAAGTCCCCTATCAACTAGTTTCTGAACACTCTTCACTATTTCATCTATGTAAGTCTTTCTTTCCTCTCTAATAAAATATCTGACAAATTTTGATTTCCCAAGAACAGTTAAAACTCTCCTTATTTCAGGTTGAAAAACAACTATAAAAAATATTATCCAGATAGATTTGAGACCATTCAAAATCCATGTTAAACCTCTAAAATTAAGTATATCGGAAAAGAAAGTAACAAGAAAAATCAGGAATATTCCGATAAACATCTGGACAGCCCTCGTGCCTTTCAAAAATCTCAATGCCTGATAAACTATTACGGAAACTAAAATTATATCTATTAAATCTAAAACAGTAATATTTATTAGTGACACAAAACCTCCGATGCTATTTTTAAAGCATCATGATTTTCTCTAACATTGTGCACTCTAAAAATTTTTGCTCCATTTAAAAACCCACAAATATTCGCTCCAACAGTTCCATAAACTCTTTCATCCTTTTCCCTATTCAAAACCTTTCCAATAAAACTTTTGTTAGATACCCCAAGAGTTATAGGTTTTTTCAATGTTGAAAAAATTTCAAGATTGTTAACTATTTTAAAATTATCCTCAACACTCTTACCGAAACCTATTCCCGGATCTACAGAAATTTTTAAAGGATCTATTCCGCAATTTAAAGCTTTATTTATTCTATCCTCAAGATAATCCACTATTTCAATAAGCAAATCATCATAAGTTGGGTTAACCTGCATATCTTTTGGAGTGCCTTTTATATGCATCAGTATCAGAGATGCTTTTTTCTTTGAAACAACATCTCCCATATCCGGGTCGAAAGANNGAAAGGCCACTTATATCGTTTACTATTTTAACACCAGCGGATAAAGCGTTATATGCTGTTTTTGAGTTGTATGTATCAACTGAAAGTAAAAGAGAAGGAAACCTTTTTAAAATATTTTCAAAAACAGGTAAAACCCTTTTCATCTCTTCATCAACACTCACAGGTTCGCTGAAAGGTCTTGTGGATTGTCCACCTACATCTATAATATCAGCTCCCTCTTCGACCATCTGTTCAACTCTTTTTAAAGCACTTTCAACATCGTTGAATTTACCACCATCATAAAATGAATCTGGAGTTACATTTAGTATTCCCATTATCAAAAACTTCTTTTTCTCTAAAAGATCCGTTCCATCAACATAAAAAGAATCTTTGAAATCAATAGTATCAACAATATAATCCATACTCTTTTCAAGTAAGAACGGTTGTCCTTTCAACTTTTCTTTCATCTTCAAAATCTGTGATTTAGATGCAGCGAGTAATATATCAGACTTGTCAGTTTTACCTGAAATAACATCCCTTCCAATAGAACAATCACAACCGAGTGAAAGAGCTGTCTGTTTCAAAATATTGGCAAACTCTATTTTAGCATCCTTGAAAAATATAATGTAATAGAAAGTTTTTTTCTCCATCAACTCTATTGAGTATGGATCACATTTTGTTTTTTCTATCCATTCCTTATAACTCTTTCTATCCTTTTTTAAAAGATAAATTTTCATCTACTTTCACCAGCCTTAATTAGATTTAACGCTTCCTCTCTGGTTATAGGTTTTTTCATTACACCTCTTATCGCACTCGTAGTAGTGTATACACCGGGTTTTTTTATCCCCCTCATATAAAGGCACATCTGCTGAGCCTCAACAATAACTAAAAGCCCCATAGGTTTCAAAAGTTTGTTCAAAGTATCAGCTATATCTGTTGTCATCCTCTCCTGTATCTGTGGCCTTTTGGATAAAGTATCTACAACCTCAAGTAGATTTGAAAAACCTGTTATCTTGTTATTCGATGGAATGTAAGCGATATGCACATAACCAAAAAATGGAAGGAGATGATGTTCACACATGGAGAAGAAAGGGATATACCTTAAAACTATCATCTCATCCTGATTTTTTGTTTCTATGAGTTTTATCTCTTTTTTCACATCTTTGAAGAGTCCAGAAAAAATCTCCTCGTACATCAAAGCAACCCTTTTGGGAGTTTCCTTCATACCCTCTTTATTTATATTATCTCCAAGTGCATCTATTATAAGTTGAACGCCTTTTTCAATCTTTTTTAAATCCAAGCTTTTAGACTGTTTGGTCATTTTTTACCTCTTCTTTCTTTTCATCCTTCTTCAAAGGTTCAAGTTCTTCTCCCCTCATTATTCTGTCAATATCATCACTATCAAGTGTTTCCCTTTCAAGAAGGTAATTCGCCATTTTATTCAGTTTATCAAGGTTGTTTTTCAATATCTCTATAGCCCTGTTCATAGATTCATCAACTATCCTTTTTACCTCGAAATCTATCATCTTTGCAGTTTCATCTGAAAAATCTTTCCTTTGGGTTATCTGTCTTCCAAGGAAAATAGAATCGTTTGGATCAGCATACTGTATTGTTCCAAGTTTTTCACTCATACCCCATTCACAGACCATCTTGTGGGCTATCTCGGTAGCTTTTTCAATATCGTTGCTTGCTCCAGTTGTAATATCACCAAGTGCAACTATCTCTGCAGCCCTTCCACCTAAAAGTGAAACGAGATTATCGAGAAGATAACTTTTTGAATACATGTGCCTGTCATCTATAGGTAAAAATTGTGTAACACCAAGTGCCATACCTCTTGGGATAACTGTCACTTTAAAAACTGGATCAACATTTTTTAAATTCTTGGAACATATAACATGTCCAGATTCATGGTATGCACTTATTTTTCTTTCATTTTCAGATATAACAGCAGACTTTCTTGCAAGACCCATAAGGATCTTATCTTTAGCTTCTTCAAACTCTTCCATATTAACTTCATTCTTATCTTTTCTTGCAGCAAGTAAAGCAGCCTCGTTAACCATATTAGCAATATCAGCACCTGTGAAACCAGGAGTAGCCTTAGCCAGTATAGAAAAATCAACATCTTTTCCAAGTGGAATTTTTCTTGTGTGTATGATGAATATCTCCTCTCTTCCTTTGACATCAGGCCTATCTATAACTATTCTTCTGTCAAACCTTCCTGGTCTTAAAAGTGCAGGGTCAAGTATATCTGGTCTGTTTGTTGCAGCCATAACAATCACAGCCTCATCGGTCTGGAAACCATCCATCTCAACAAGAAGCTGGTTTAATGTTTGTTCCCTCTCATCATGACCACCACCGATTCCAGCACCTCTATGTCTCCCAACAGCATCTATCTCATCTATAAAAACTATACATGGAGAATTCGCTTTCGCTTTACGGAAAAGATCCCTTACCCTCGATGCACCAACTCCAACGAACATCTCTACGAAATCTGAACCTGAAATTGAGAAGAAGGGGACTTTCGCTTCACCTGCGACAGCTTTTGCCATCAAAGTTTTTCCGGTTCCTGGAGAACCAAGAAGAAGAACACCTTTTGGAATTCTTCCACCAAGTCTGATATATTTCCCAGGATGTTTCAAAAATTCTATTATCTCCTCAAGTTCCTCTTTAGCTTCTTTGGCACCAGCGACATCCTTGAAAGTAACTTTTGGTGTTAAGACCATAACAGCGTTAGAGTTTCCAAATGTGAAAGATCTATTCTGACTGTTTGAAAGAGATCTTGTGAAGAAGTAAAAAAGAACAAAGAATGAAATCAGTGGAATAAGATATGGTAAAACTTCTCCCCAAAAATTTGAAGGAACTTTTACGGTAATTTTTACATTCTTCTCAACCATCTTTTGAACGAGAGTGTTATCATCGTAAGGGATTATAGTTTTAAAATGTCCACCATCTTTGTATTCACCTGAAATATTCCTTTCAACTATGGTTACATTTTTTATCTTTTCCTGCATCAGTTCATTGTAAAAGGTTGAATAGTCTATATTTTTTACCTGAGATGAAAAAAATCCAATTATGTTTGGAAGGAAGAGAAGAATTATTAGTGTTACTATCCATAATGTCCATTTGGCTTTCTCCTCATTCCCTTTATATATTTTTTTTATATTCCTTTTTTTCATAAATCATTCCTCCTTAAGAATTCCAATATATGGAAGATTTCTATACATCTGTTTATAATCGAGACCATAACCAACTACAAAATGATCATCTATAACAAAACATGAATGATCAGGGTTTTCATCAACTTTTCTCTTACATCTTTTATCAAGAAGAGTTACCAGTTTTAGACTTTTCGGAGAGTTGGCAAGTAGTTTCATTTTTAGATGTTTGTAAGTGAGTCCTGTATCAATGATATCCTCAACGACAACAACATCCCTACCCTCTATATCTATTTTTATATCCTCTTCTATCCTGACCTTTCCAGAACTTTTCTTTTCACCTTCATATGAACTGATCATCATGAAATCAACATTCATTGGAAAATTGAGTTTTGTAATAAGATTAGCTGCGAAGATGAAAGCACCTTTCAGAATAACTATAAAAACCGGCTTTTTACCTTTATACTCTTCATTTAGAATTTTTGCCATTTCTTCGATCTTTTCTTTTATCTTTTCTTCAGGTATCAAAACATCAACATACTCTTTTGACATAAACTTCAAAAAACTCCTTATCATTTTTAAAATCAACAGGGTAAAGATCACTCCTTTTCAAATTACCTAAAAGTAGTATTTCCCCTTTTTCGTTTACAAGAACAGGCATTTTATCTCTCAAACTCTTTTCAATTTTAAGATCGATAAAAATTTTACTCAACCTTTTACTTCCGACCATTTTAAAAATAGTCATCCTATCACCTTTTTCAAATGTTTTGAGAAAAAACCTTTTACCACTTTCAACACTGAAGTAGAATTTAGAATCTTCGAAATAAAAACCTTTTCCGTTTTCAACTTTTTTAATTTCAAATTCAAAACAGTTGAAAAGAACTCTTTTGTTTATTTCAACTTCCAAAAATTTTTCTCTTTCAAAATTCTCAAAATTTTTAGAAATAAGAAGTTTGTCATAAGATTTAACTATGAAAAAATCACCGCATTTTTTTTCAACATTCTTCTTTTTTGAAACTAAAACTTTTTGGACTTCATCTATAAGATTTTTGTTAACATAAAAAAATTTTGAAAGAGCAAAATATATTAAAATTTTTCTTAATTTTTTATTATAACTTAAAATTTTTGGAATATCAATAAGGATGTAAGGTGAACTTTCATCATATTCAAAAATTTTAAGATTTTCAAAAATTATTTGATCAAAACCTTCCTCCAATTCAGAGATATTTTCAAAAAAAGTTTTGAAGGAAAGGATTCCATCCTTTAAAGAACTTTCAAGTGAAGGGATAAGTTCATGTCTTATTTTGTTTCTAACTATCCTTCTATCAAAGTTTGTCTTATCCTCTATATATTCTATTTTTTCTTTTTTCAGAATATCGATAATTTCATTTTTTTTCAAAAAGAGTAAAGGTCTTACATAACTCTTATCGACACTTTTCATCGGGGTAGCACCCCTCAAACCCATATTCCTTTGAAGGTTTATAAAAAAAGTCTCAACACTATCTGTGAAATTATGACCTGTAAAGATATAATCAAATTTTTTTTCTATAAAAATATTTTCAAGATATTTTTTTCTCAACTCTCTTCCAGCCCTTTCGAAACCGAGAGATTTTCTCTCTTTTGAACTCAGAATTTCAACATTTTTATAGTTAAGAAATATCCCATTCTTTCTGCAAATATTTTCAACAAAATATTCTTCATTCTTTACATCATCCCTTTCGTTATGATTAAGATAAAAACATTCAAAATAGGTGTTTAAATTTTTTCTACAAAAAAGTAAAAAATAAAAAAGTAATGTAGAATCAGGTCCACCTGAAAAACTCAAAAGAACCTTTTTGTTGTCTAATTTTATTCCTTTTTCATTCAAAAAAGATAAAATACTTCTAAAAATTTCCATTTTATTAGTATAATTCAAAAATCATTAATATCAATAGTTAAAGGATTTTAAAAAGATTAGAAATTTTTAAGAAAAATTTAAATTTCAACTATGTTTATACTTTATAACTTTCACCTCTTCGAGTGTTACAAGTCCCTCTTTAACAGTTTCATCTATAAAAGGCAAAAGTGTATCTATCTTTTCCTGAGTATCAACTATCTCAATTATAATGGGAAGATCGATAGAGAGTTCAAGTAATTTTGCTGAATGTATCCTGCTATCGGCACCGAATCCCAAAATTCCTCTTATAACTGTTGCTCCTGCAAGATTCAACTCTCTCGCCTTAAAAACTATCTGTTCATACAAAGGTTTTCCATTATATTTGTCAGATTCACCGATGAATATTCTAAGTAAAATGGATTTCTCTGGAAGTTTCAAGATTCACCTCCTAATTTTTATAGATCAAACCAACAATTATAAACCCTAAAAAAACAAAGATGATTCCAAAAATATTTGTAAGTAGAATGTTGATAAAACCGAGTTTAAATTCACCATCTTTAAAAAGGTTCATATTTTCAAAAGCGAATGTTGAAAATGTTGTAAAAGCGCCAAGTAAGCCAACAGTTATAAAAGCTCGCAGAGTGTTACCTATAATTATCCTTTCCGATAAACCATAAAAAATACCTATTAAAAGTGAACCTGAAAGATTTATCAAAAGTGTTCCGAAAGGAAATATTATACCAAAAATATTTGATACCCACCTTGATATAAAAAACCTTAACAATGCTCCCAAAGCACCACCAAACATTATAGATAAAATTATTTTCATAAAACCTACTTAAATTTTAACATTCTTTGTTTCAAAAGTAAAATATTATACAAAAATTAATTTTAAAGTAAAGAATTGTTTTTCTTTCGATCTTTGTATAAAAATCCAATTTTGGAATTAAGAGAAAAAACAACAAAAATTTTCAAGTTTTTTAAAACTCCCTCTTACCTGAACTATGGTATGACAATAATCGATACTTGGAGTTTTTTCAAAATCAGATTCTGTTTGATTTTTAAATGGTAAAAATATCACAACTCAAACAAGATCACCAGTTCGGTTGATTATTCTTCTTCCCTTTATCTTTCTATCAAAAACATAAAGATCACGAAGTTTAATTATAGATGACTCACCGAACTCTCTTTTTATAGAATTTAAGCATTCTTTCAACCTACAATCTTTTTCATTTTCAAAAAATGGGAGAGATCCATATACTCCCCTTTTCCTTATACCACCCAAAGAAACTCCTACAAGTCTTAAAGGCATAACCAAATTTACACTATCAAATATTTTGGATGATTCATCAAAAATCTCCTCTGAAGAGTAGATATACCTTTCAAGTTTTTTTTGTTTTGTGAATGTTTGAAAGTTTGAGTACCTAAAAGTCACAGTCAACTTGTTACCTTCAAAAAAATCCTCCAACAATCTCTGTTCCATATGCTGAGATATTATAGAAATGTATGATAAGATCTCTTCCTTTTTGAATGTGTCCTTTTCAAAAGTATGGGTGTTACCAACAGATTTAACTTCATCGTAAACAAAAATATTATCAGATATTTTTAAAGTTGCTATCTCTTTCAAAAAATATGAATACTGTTTGAAATGTTTTCTAAGTATTGTAAAAGGAATATCATCGATCTGTTTAACATAATATATTCCCAAAGAGTTCAACTTTTTCTTCAACTTCCTCCCGATGCCTGGGACATCCCCAACATCTTTTTCCCTTATATATTTTAAACTATCCTCAACCACAAAGAAACCATCAGGTTTCTTCTCATCCGATGCAATCTTTGCAACTATCTTTTTATCAGCTATACCACAGGATGCTGTTATCTTAAACTTTTCTTTTATAATCCTTTTAATATACAAAGATTTGGAAATTATATCATCTTTACTTTTAGAATAGAAAAAACATTCATCTATTGAATATGGTAAAATATTTCCAGCCAAATTTTCAACTAAACCGAATATATCTTTTGATATAGAGATATATTTCTCAATATCAGGATTAACTATAACAAGGTGTGGACACCTATTCAAAGCTTCATAAAGAGGCATACCTGATTTTATCCCATACTCCCTTGCCTTATAAGATGCTGATGCAACAACAGTTCTCGAATGCTCGTTACCTCCAACAGCAAGAGGCGAATCTTTATAATAAGGTCTCGATGCTATCTCAACAGATGCAAAAAAAGAATCCATATCAAGGTGAGCCCACCATATCATATAACTGTACTCTCCACATCTATAAGATACCATCTGCTCGATGAAAGTGAGTATAAAAGGTGGTAATAGAATGAACCTGATATTATAGAAAAATGTATCTTTATCCCACCTTCATCAACAGTTTTCCAAGAATATGTCAACTTTTCAACTTTTATAACCTTTCCTTTCCAAAAAAATATTCTTGGTACTATTTTACCTTTTCCAAAATACGCTAGTACAAAAATCTGTTCTTTATTCATAATTTTTTTAAAACTCCGATTACCTTTCCAAAAGGCTGAAAATCATCTTCACTCTTTATCTCTATCATCGGATATTTAGGATTCTCAGCTTTCAAAAAAGTTTTGCCTTTTTCAAAAACAAACCTTTTTAAAGTGAACTCTCCATTCAAAAATGCAACTATTATATCTTTATTTTTTATATTCACCTCTTTTTCAATAAGGACAAGATCCCCTTCATATATCATAGCACCTTCCATACTATCCCCCTTAACTTTTAGAAAGAATTTCCCTTCAGATTTTTCAGGGAATAAAAATCTTTCCTCAAAATTCTCCTCAGATAGAATAGGTTTACCAGCAGATATGTTCCCAAGTAGAGGAACAGATGCCGTTATGAAACTTTTTTTTATCTTTATTCCCCTCGATAAACCTTTCAACCTCTCTATATAACCTTTCTTTTCGAGTTTTATAAGATGAAAAAAAACACCTTTTGTACTTTTCTTATTCAAACCTGAACATATCTCCCTTACTGTTGGAGGATAACCATTTTCCCTGTTATAAGAGTTTATGAAATCCAAAACCTCTTTCTCCCTTTCACTCAAAATTTCCATAAAAACTCCTATGTAAACATTTGTTTACATTATCAACATTTTTTGAAAAAAGTCAATAGATATTGACCTCAATCTTTTTGGATATATAATTTTTTTATGGAAAATAAAATTTCCTATTTCTACAAAAAACTCGATAACGGTAAAGTGCAATGCACCCTATGTCCCCATCAATGTATACTATCACCTTCACAAACAGGATTATGTTTTGGAAGAGAGAATATAAACGGAGAACTTGTTGCGATAAATTATGGTAAGGTTATGACAATAGCTGATGACCCTATAGAGAAAAAACCTCTATACCACTTCCATCCAAAAGAGTATATAATTTCTGTCGCTCAATTCGGTTGTAACCTTAGATGTCAATTCTGTCAAAATTACAACATATCACAAAACTATTTTGATGCTGAATTCATCCCTGTTGATGGATTATTCAGAATAATAAAAAACAAAGGTAGAAAAAGGATAGCGTTCACATACACTGAACCTTTAATGTGGTATGAGTATATTTACGATTTTGGTGAGATCTATTCAAAACAGATTGATATAGTTCTTGTAACTAATGGAACAATAAATGAAGAACCTGCAAAAAAACTTTTACCTTTTGTAAAGGCAGCCAACATAGATCTAAAATCTTTCAATTCTGATTTTTATAAAAAAGAACTAAAAGGTGATCTCGAAACTGTAAAAAATTTCATAAGGTTATCCTATGAAATGGGAGTTCACATAGAGATAACGAATCTTCTGATACCACAAAAAAATGATAACATTGAAGAATTTTCATCTATGGTTGATTTTATTAGTTCTATATCCCCAAAAATACCTTTACATATATCAAGATATTTCCCAAATTACAAATATAAATTGCCACCAACATCTCCCGAAGAGATGGTTAAATTTTATAATATCGCTAAAGAAAAACTTTTTTATGTTTACCTCGGAAATCTTTTTGATAACAACTATTCAAACACTTACTGTCCAAAATGTCTAAATCTACTTGTTGAGAGGAATTTTTACGACATCCAGATAAAGGGAGTTGTTAACAAAAAATGTTCAAAATGTAACTCTGATGTTGATATAATAATGTGAAGATCTCTTCACATTTTCTCAAAAATTTTCATTTTTAAACGGTTTTGGTTTTGTAAATACTACATTTTTCAAAATTTAAAATCGAAAATATTTGGCATAAAATTTGCTCTCTTGTATAAACAAAAAGGAGTCTTTTATGGTTAAAAAAGGATTCACATTGATAGAAACTATGATAGTTATAGTTGTTATAGGAATAATGTTAGGTTTTGCTCTCCCAAGGTTCAATTCAAGACAAGCTAAATACAATGCAACTGTTGACAACATCATAGATCAGCTAAACACGGCAAGACAGGAAGCAGCCACAAAAAATATAACAACTTCCTTCTATCTTTCAAAAGATTCTTTCAAATATGGTGATAATGTTTATAGGTTTCCACCAAAAGTTTTTACCTATGATTACATAAATGAAGAGGATTTTACTTTCGCATCTCCGATACAATTTTTACCTGGTGGTAAGACCGATGCTGTTTTTGCTATACAGGTTATAGATTCTGTTGGTTCAAAAGAGAGTATAATTTACATTTTCCCTTCAGGATATATTTTAAAAGGAACAGATTAGAAGGAAGGTTCACAAAGATGAGAGGAGGAATGATGAAAAAAGGTTTTACTCTACTTGAACTTCTCGTTTCTTCATTGATACTTGCTATAGGTGTTATAGGACTTGCAGCGATTTTCCCTGCAGCGATGAGATCAACACTTCTGACAAGGCAAAATACTCAAGCAATAGAAATTTGTCAGGCAACCATAGAGTATTTAAGGTCTTTACCTATAACTGCCGATGAACTTGAAGAGGGAACACATGGCCCTGATACAATAGATACAAAATTTGTTAGAACCTATAGTGTAACAAACGATCATCCTGTTACCGAAATGAAACTGGTAGAGGTCACAGTTACTTGGCAGCAACAAGGTGGTGCAGGCGGTATAGAACATTCTCAGAGCATGAAAACATATATTTCAAAATAAAGGGAGAAATTATGAAAAAGAAAGGTTTTACCCTTATAGAACTTTTGGTATCTATCACTATCTTTTCTATAATTGTTGGTGCTGCTGTAACAGTTTTCATAAATTCCCAAAATTCCAAACAGAGAGTTGACCTTATGACTCAGGCACAACAATCAGCAAGGATAGCAGTAGATTACATGATAAGGGATATAAGAGCAGCTGGATATAACATAGATGTTGATGAAAGCTCAGGTACTCCACAAAGAAGGTTGGTTTATGCTTCACCTTACGAGATAGTTTTCAATGCTAACCTTTTACCTTATCAGGATACGCCTGACAACCCAAAGGAACCGAGAGCTATGAAACCCGCAGCGTCCATCTCAGAAAGGCCAGCACACTATTATCCACCTGTCCAATACCAAACAGGTGCTGAAACTGTTGTTTACACACTCGATTGGAATAATGATGGAATAATAAATCAGGATGATAGGGATAATTCTCCAGCATCTTTGACAAGAAACCCTAACGATTACTGTCTTGTTAAAAGAGTTTACGGTCTTTACGATTCCGGATCAAATGTAGAATATATATTACCACCCGGATCCCCTTTCAACTGGTCAAACCATCAGGTTGTTTCAATAGTTGCTGGACCTGACAGATACCCTTCACAAGAGAGTGGTATCCCAATATTTTACTTTTGGTACGACGACGATGGGGATCCAACTACTCCATTAAAACTTTATGGTGATTCTGACAACAATGGAGAGATAAGTAGCACAGAAGCACAATCTCTTTCTCCTATAACAGATTATGAAATTTTAGATAAAATACAGATAATTACTGTTAAAATAACTGGAGTTTCACAAACACCTTATAAAAACAAATATCTAACATCTTCAGTCTCAACAGATGTAAATATTACAAGAAACGCTTCTATAGATGTTTTTGTAGTTAAAGGACATGTTTATGTAGATGAGAATAATAATGGTGATTACGATTCAGGTGAAACAGGTATTGAAGGGATGAAAGTTAAACTTTCAACAGGAGAGGTCGCTTTAACAGATGCTAACGGTGTTTGGACTTACGCTGTTGTCCCAGGTGTCTATTCAGCATCTATAACACCACAACTTTTCTACAGGCCCACAACCCCATCAAATTTTGATTTCACTATTACCAACTCTTCTATAGATTTTAGAGCAGAGGAGGATTATAAAAAATTCTTTGGTATGGAGGAAACTCCGGCAGCGAATATTTCAGGTATAGTTTTTGAGGACTTGAATGCTGATGGTTTCTGGCAAAAAGATTCAGAACCTGGAGTACCAAATATACAGGTTGCTGTATGGAACAATGCTGTTACAACTTATTCAGGTCCGGGTGATTCTGTTGGTATTTTCCACCTTGATGTGAACGCTACAGAATCTTTGTATGTATGGGTAACTCCAAACGATTCTTTTGGTCCATCAAATGTTGATCTAAACGATCAGTTGGGATTCACCCAAGGTTCACCTTTACTTTCACCTCTTTCTGAGTCTGCAGTTTTAGGATATCTGAATGAAGGTGATGTTGGATATGTTGCTTTCGGCTTACTTAAAGCAACAGGAACAAGACCGACTTGTAGAGTTATAGTTCCAAATGGTGGAGAAATATGGCACACAGGATCATCTTACGATATTAAAGTTTATGCGACTTCAAACGATTCCGGAGAAGTTATAAAAAAGTTAATCTATTATTACTCTGTTGATGGTGGAGACAACTGGAGATACATAGATGAACAAACATACCCTTCACCTTCATCTGGAGATACTCTATACACTTATTACTGGAACATACCTGATACTATACAGGGAAGCCAAATATGTCTTGTTAAAGTATTCTGTATAGATGAAGGGAACTGGTCTGTTTACGATTATTCTGACAACTATTTTATGATAGTAAACGAGGCAGGTTACACATACCTTTTCTTAACTAACGAATATGTTGATTCGTTGTACGATGATACACTTTACCTTTACGCTTTTGGTGGAACATACTATTCTGGTGTAGGAACTTCAGGGCAGTACCCATTACCAAGATATCTTAACACAGTAAACTCAAGAACTATGGGTATAGCTGGGGATTCTATTGAAACTTTTGGAGTTACGATACATGAGAAATTCAGAACACAACTTGATATGAACGCTGAGTGGATAACAAAAAAAGGTATCCCTTATGCTGATTCTATATACCCTGGTATTTGGAGATTTGTAGGTTATGGTATGACGGATGACCCTGATGTTACTACAAAACCAAAATATTTTGATATAGAAGTTTTTAAAACTGACTCTTTTGGTTCTAAAAATTCAAGAGTTCTTCTTTTTTCAACACTTAACGCTACAACTTACGATTCTATAAAAAGAACCGGTTCGATAGGAAATTCAGAAGATGAATCTTCTATGGATATTTATATAAACCATGGTTTTTCAATTTCAAGGGCTGACAGGTTGTATATAAAAGTTTACTATTCTGGTAATTTCTCAAACACTGGTGGGCCATCTGGAAGCATTTCACCAAAAATATGGATGACTTTTGGTGAAACGAGAGGAACAAAGTTATCACTACCACCTAAAAAATAAAAGGAGATTTTATGAAAAGAGAAGGAATAGCACTCGTTACAACTATAATGATTCTTCTTATGCTTTCCCTTTTGGCTGCAGGGATGTTTTTTACAGTAAAGAATGAAATGGCTATTTCAAGATATCAGGCAAATTCGGTTCAAGTCATTTCAGTTGCAGAATCAGCGCTCGATGAGATAAAACATAGGATGAACCTCCCACCATCCGATCCATATTTTATAGGTGACACATCTGTTCCTTTGAATCCCAACTGGAAAACAATAATACTTTTTGAAGATAACTCCAACAGTGATGATTCTTTAACAGGTATATTTTATAAAACTTCCTTACAAACAAATTTACCAGATTTTGATCCAGACAACCCTGAGATGGATTATACTACAAAAGAACCTGATTCTTTGCTTTCATTAACTATCAGGCACAAAACAAGTGAAGATGGAACACAGATATATTTTTATGATTCAAAAACTGAAAAACAATTTTTGGGACCACCATCACTTGTTGTAGAATATCCACCAGTTGAAGTTATCCAGATAACAGCAAGATCTGGAAAAGCGGTAAAAAAGATACTCGCTGAGATTTCAAAACAGGAAGTAAACATTAAAGTCCAATCAGCATTATCATCATCAACAATAGCATGGCAGATGACAGGTAATACTGATGTTTATGTTTGTGGACATAACCACCTTCTTTCAACTCCTTACAATGTATGCCCATTCGATCCAACAACACCACCTCCACATCAACCAGGTTCTTCAGCCCCTGCCGTATCATGTTGGGCAGTCGAAGGTGGAACCGGCTCATACCAGACCGGTAGACCTTTATACCATGTTGAAATAGATTCTTGCGATTCACACCCTGGTAAAAACCATTATTTTTACAACTATTACAATAACACATGGAACATAAACAGACTTGAGTACGACCCATACTGCACAAGGGCTGGATGTCTTGCTGGTATAGCGACAACTTCATCGAGTGTTGGTAATTATGGAGCAACAAAATCACACATATTTGGAAATCCAGATATAATAATTAAATATGATCTGACTATTCCGGAACTCTATCAGGTCTTAGGATATTCCTCAGAAGCTGAGATGAATGAAGCTATAAATTGGGAAACAACTCTTGTAAATGACCCAACAACTATAAGGTATTTTAAACTCGGTTCAGGATTAGGTTCTGTTGTTGAAATCCCTTCGATCAGCTCTCAAACTATGGGAATAATATGGGTTAACGGTAGTGTAAGATTGCGCGCTGGTTCAAGAAGCTTTCAACACAAAGGACTTCTATACATACAGGGAGATCTTCTTGAAACATCAACACCTGGTGGTAACTATGATTTCTGGATTCTTGGTGCTATGATGGTAAAAGGATACATAGATAATATCCATACTTCTGGAAACAAGAGGATGTTTTTTATGTATTCAAAAGACGCTTTGACACAGACGGTAGAGCAGGATTTAAGATTTTACAAACTCATTGGCTGGAAAGAGGTTTATTGATGCATAATTATCTAAACGATGAAATAGCGTTATATAAAGATTTTATTGAGGAAGTTGATATAGCGAAATTTATAATACAGGCATATTCGGGTCCTTTCCATATTTTAAGGGAAAGGCCCGACATAAAATATATAGGTGAAAGGATTAAAAATGAATATCTACAAAACCATCAACTTGTAAGAACACAGGAGATATTTCAACAGATCTCGGATAAATGCTCAAGAGTTCATATAACACCTTTCTTAAGAAAATACAAATCCGCAAAGTTACTCGCAGAACTTTTTTTACAGAATTTTGATTTTTACTCTGATGAATATATTTTACCTATTGACGATCAAAAGATAAACCTTTTCCTTTACCAGATAAATGGTTATAACATTGAAATAATAAAAAATCTTTTAAAAAAGTATAACGACGAAGGTTTTGTTCCACACCATTCTGAAACATATAAAAATAATGTCCACCCTTCATACCTTATAATTTTAAATGATGTTATTAAGGGAAATATTACTATATTATGAAAAAGAAAATTTCTCTGCTTTCAGTTATTTTGTTCTTATTTCTTTTTTCAGTTTATTTTACTTATCTTAAATACCAAAACAGAATTTTATTCTCTCTTGATGAAAAAAAAATAACAGTTGATCACTTTTTAAAGTATAAAGAGTTTTATAAAAAGGTTTATAAACTTGAAAAGGTACTCGATTGTGACATCGTAGATGAAATTATAAAAGATATAGTTTTTTTCAAAATCGCAAAAGAGGAAGGATTGGATCTTTCAGATAAAAGTATAGAATTTTATTTTAACATTCATAAAAGTGATTTGGATTTAGATTTTAAAGATCTGAAAAATAATTTTACTGAGAAAGAGATTTTTGAATTTTTGAAAAAACCTTTTGTTGTTAAAAACCTTATTATAGAAAAAATAAAATACGATTCCAATTTTATTCAAAAGGAAAGATACCTTTATTCAAAAAAAATTTTTAAAGAATGGGATGGGAAAAATGTTGAAAAGAATTTTTTGAACGAATTTACGGAATACTTAGAACAACATAAAGATGAAAATGATACAGGCGTTAATATAAAAACAGGTGAAAAGAATTTTTATGAGGATGATGGTTTTTATTATGTTTTTTTTGCTAACAAGGATGCTCTTTTTGGATACAGAGTATACAAAATACCTTCAGATGAATATATAAAATTAAAATATTCCAAAAGGTTCAAGTTAAAATTTTATGATGAAAAAAATAAAAGAGCATTTCTTTTGACGAACAAAGATAACCTACTTTACAACATAGTTGAAGTTAAATGAGAGATATCTTCTTCGATGAAAAATTCATAAGATTTTTCAAACTATCAAAAATAGAAACTGAATCCTTTTTATACCCTTTCCTTCTTTTTGAATATAAAGGTTACAAGTCAATTTCCTCCTTAGGTTATCAGGGGGTAATAGTTAAAAAAGATTATTCTAAAAATGAACTTGAAGATTTTTATAAAAAATTGGAACTATTTAGAAAAGAGAATGGTATAATAACTGAATTTATTAGATACAATCCATTTTTGAAAAATTTGTTAGAATTTCCAGGAAAAAAAGTTTCATCAACTTTTTTTATAGTTGATGTGGAAAAAGACCCAAAAGATTATTTCGATAAACTCCCTTCAAGAACAAGATATTCTATTAAAAAAGCACAGGAGATTTTGAGAGTTGAAATCAACAGGGATGTTGGAATACTGAAAGGTTCTTTAAACTATAAAAACGAATTTTTCTATGATGAAAAGAGTTTAAAAAATCTTTTAAACACTCCATTCACAATAAAACTTTCAGCCTTTTTAGATGGTAAGGAAGTAGGGGCAAGTTTATTCTTTTATTCAAAAGAAACATCCTATTACATAGCGAACTTTTCAAATGATGAGGGGAAAAAAAGTGGAGCGAACACACTTTTGATCTACGAATTTTACAGATACTGCTATGATAGCAAAATAAAATTTTTAGGTCTTGGAGGTGGTTTTAGAATCGATGATTCTTTATCATTTTTCAAAAGTCAATTTTCTACCCGTAAAAAAGAGATATACCATTCAAAATTAATTTTAGATAGAAAGGTATATGATTATCTTAGCAAAAATATAAATGAGAATTATTTCCCACCTTACCTTAAAGATGTAAACCTTTTAAAACTTTCCAATACTTGCGGCGAAAGCGATTGACATCATCTTATTCTTTTCATTATCCGATCTTGAAATCAAAACAACAGGTGCTTTTGCTCCAACGATAACACCTGCGAATTTACAGTTAGTCCAGTATATCATAGTTTTCGCCATAATGTTACCACATGCTATATCTGGGACAACCATTATATCAGCATCCCCCGCAACTTCACTTTCAACCTTTTTATGTTTTGCAGATTCTTTAGAAACTGTAACATCGAAAGATAAAGGCCCATCAACGATACAATCTTTTATTTTCCCTTCCATATTCATCTTTTTTAGATTCTGGGCATCAACAGTCTCAACCATATCAGGATTAACCTTTTCTATAGCTGCAAGTATTGAGACTTTTGGATTGTTTACTCCAAGTTTTTTCATAACCGTAACAGCATTTTGTATAATGTTAACTTTCATATTAAGATCAGGTTTTATTATAAAACCACTATCTGTAAGAATAAAAGGTTTGTGATACCTATCTATTTCAAAAAGTGAAACATGCGAAAGTATATTACCTGTTCTAAGCCCCCATTCTTTGTTAAGAACAGCCTTTCCGAGTACTGAAGTATCAACAAAACCTTTCATCAAAAAATCAGCCTTTTCATCTCTTACAATCTTAACAGCTTTTTCACATGCAAGAACTCTATCCTTTTCATCAACTATCTCAAAAAGACCTTTCTCTAAACCGTTCTTTTCAATGATCTGCTCTATCTTTTCTTTATCTCCAACAAAAATTGGTGTGCAAAGATTTTCCCTATAAGCATCGTAACAAGCTTTTATGACTGTATCATCATCTGCACATGCAACTGAAAGAACCTTTCTATTCTCTTTCGCTTTTACTACAATATCATCGAACCTCATCTAAAACCTCCTTTAACTTTTCAACAAATATTCTGTTACCTTTTTCTGTTGATGTAGTTACCCTTAAAAAAGTTTTTAGTCCATAATTATCTATAGGCCTTACAATAACACCTTTCTTTTGCAACTTTTCAAAAATTATCTTTGAGTCACAATCACAATCGAATGTGACAAAATTGGTGTAACTATCTATTACAAAAAAACCCATCTTTTTTAAATTGTCGGTAAGGAATCTGATCCCTTTATCGTTCAAATCTTTGCTTTCCTTTAAATGTTTATAATCATCAATAGCAGCAAGTGCTGCTTTCTGAGCAAGAAGGTTAACATTGAAAGGTAACCTTACCTTTTGTAAAATTGAGACTATTTCACCATTTGCAATACCATAACCAACCCTTAAACCAGCAAGACCATAAATTTTTGAAAATGTTCTAAGTATCACCAGATTCTTATATTTTTTCAAAAATTTTGTTGAATCTATTCTAACTCTATCATCTATGTAATCGTTGTACGCTTCATCAAGTAAAATCAATGTATCTGAAGGAACATTTTTAAGTAAATATTTCAACTCATCCTCAAAAATCATACTCCCTAAAGGATTGTTTGGGTTATCAAGGTAAACAATTTTGAATTTTGATTTTTTGAGAGAATTCACTATAGATGCTACATCATTTTTAAAATTTTTATGAGGTATCTCCACAACTTTACAACCATTTATGAGGGCGGAGATTTTAAACATTATGAATGATGGTGAAGGTCTTAATACTCTATCCTTATTCTCTGTAAAAGAAAAAATTATGTTGTTTATTATTTCAACTGAACCGTTACCTAATATTATCATCTCCTCTTTTATATTTAAACTTTCTGACAGCCTTTTTTTAAGATAAAAGTTGTTATCATCAGGATAAAAATTGATCTGGTTTAAAGAATCTTTTATAGCTTTTAACGCTTTTGGAGATATACCTAATGGATTTTCGTTTGAAGCGAGTTTATATATCTCACCCGTCAACCCCAACTCCCTTTTTACCTCTTCTATAGGTTTCCCGGGAATATAATTTTGAATATTTTGAAGTTGTTTTTTAAAATTAATCATTTTTACTCCATTGAAATTTGTTTTTAATAGCTTCAGCTATATTTGTAACATGGTCACCACATCTTTCATAGGAAGTTAGAATATCTGTAAAAATTGCAGCGGATTCGCTTGAACATAACTTATCAGATATCCTTAAAAGATGGGCTCTGTTATACCTTTTCTCAAAATCGTTCAACTTATCCTCAAGGATAAATATTTCATTTATCCTTTCAACAGAAAGATCCTCAATAGCAAAATACGCTTCCCTCATCATCTTTTGCAAAATTTCATGCATACTATTTATCTCATCGTAGGCTTTTTTTGTTAATTCTATTCTGTTGTCTTTTATCATAGTTGCGAACTCAAGTATATTTATGGAGTGGTCCCCTATCCTTTCTATATCATTTATACAATGTATTAGAACAGGTATCTGGGAAAATTCCTGATCAGTCAAATCCTCTTTTGAAATAGAAATAAGATAATTTGTTATTTCATTTTGTAAAATATCAGTTTTCATTTCTAACTTTTTAATCAGTTCAACATTGTCAAAATTCTTTTCAACAAGAGTTTTTGTAGCAAGATCTATAGAGTTTGAGGCAACATCTATCATCTCCATCATCTCTTTTTTTACATTGTAAAGAGCAAGGTGAGGGTTTAAAAGTAGGTTTCTGTCAAGATATTTTGGAGCGAAGAAATTATCTTTCACTTCCTTTTTGTCCCTGATTATAAATCTGCTCATATTCTCCAAAACTTTTGCGAATGGTAGAAACAATATTGTGTTGAATACATTAAAAAATGTGTGAGAGTTAGCTAGATACCTTTGGACATTTTCTCCTGAAAGATTGTTACCGGGTGTTATAAATTCAAGGAATCTATAGTATAAAGGAACACCATTTATTTTAACAAAATAAATACCCAACATCATATAAGAAACACCTATTACATTGAAAAGTGAATGAATTATCGCAGCCCTTTTCCCATTTATATTTGACGATATAGATGCAAGAAGAGCAGTTATCGTTGTTCCAATATTTTCACCAAGTATTAGTGGAACCGCAGTATTTATGCCTATTAGACCTTGAACTGCGAGAACCATAGTTAAACCAACTGTTGCTGATGATGACTGAATTATCATTGTTATCAACATACCTGTTAACATTGAAAGTATAGGTGAATTATCAAACTTTGTCATAAACTCTAAAAGTTTATGAGATTCTTTTAGTGGCGATATAGATGATGACATAAGTGAAATTCCATAGAATAGAAGACCGAATCCAAGAATCGTTTCACCAGTTATTTTAACTTTCCTCGACCCGAAAAGAATCATCAGAACACCAATTGTTATTGCTGGTAAAGACAAAGATTCTAATTTAAAAGCTATGAGTTGAGCAGTCATTGTAGTTCCTGTATTCGCACCCATTATTACACCAATAGATTGTGTTAAAGTCATGATTCCAGCATTCACAAGTCCAACTACGATGACTGTAGTTGCAGATGATGATTGGATGAAGGATGTTACCAAACCACCAGTTAAAACTCCAAAAAAAGTATTTTTTGTCATCTTTGTTATAAAATATTTCATCCTCTCACCTGCAAAGTTTTGCAATGAGTCTGACATAAATTTCATTCCAAAAAGGAAAAGTCCAAGTCCTCCAAGTAGTGTTACAATTATCTCTAACCAGTTCAATCCAACAACTTTAAAATCATACTTATCAACCTGATAACCGTTATAAAAGATGTTTGCTCTTAAAATATTAGTTCCCATCTTTTTACCAACTTTTGGGTGTACTATCACTTTTCCATCTTGAAAATGTAAACTCTCCTCTTCAACTGAAATATCTCCATAAACTTTTTCAAAAACAACAAGGAAACCTTTTTCTTCAACAGAATCATTTTTTTCAATATAAAGATTCAATTTTAAAGGTTCTTTTAATATAGAATTGGTTGAACAATCGAATTTGTTCTTTTCAACTTTTATTTCATAGGGGAACAAAAAAATAAAAGAAAAAACAAAAATGAGAAAGAGAAAAGATCTTTTCATATTAAATTTTCCTCCAAATAACAGAGATGTTCCTTTTTAAAGTATCCCCTTCCCTGTATGAAAAAAGAATATCTTTACTACATACATTACAAAGGTCAATATTTTTTACATAAGCATCTTTATCCAATATATCATTTATTATTTTTCTAAGATCAATAGAAAACTTATTTTCTACTCTTTTAATATAACTATCTTTAAATCTTTTTCTGAAAATTTCCATTACATCATTTTCTACAACAAAATGTTTCTCACATATTCCCTGAAGCACAACAACTTCAGTTTCTCCTTTAAATAGTTTCAAACTCTCTTCAACTATACCTTCTATTATTCCCTTCCACCCTGCGTGCAAACAACCAAAAGTCCTTCCATTATCTGTTGTGAAAAAAATGTTATAACAATCCGCTGTAAGTAGGTATAAAGCATAATCGTAATCTGTCGAGAATAAACCATCTCCCTCTTTTGTAATGCCTTTTTCAGCTCTATGTATTATCTTTGAATGTATCTGTCTATTCCTTACTTTGAATAAACCGTTAATACCTAATTTTGTAAAAAAATTTTGCCTGTTCTTTTCATTCTCATCAGAATTGAAACTCATATCGTTTTCGTTCACATAATTTTTGTTTTTTAAGGATAGTGCTATGGTGTAACCTTTAAGGATATCATAAGTCAAAAATTCGTTATTTTCACTTTTCATGCTGACTCCATTATGTCTATTATCCTTAACTGTAAAAGTATCTTTCCACTATACTCATTTTTCATAATGTTGTAAACAACATCGAACTGTTTACCAGGTTGAGTCAACTTTGACATCATCTCTTTCCCATTGTTGAACCAAATAGCATCATAGGAATATTCTTTCTGTTTTAAGCACAACCTTAAATGTTTATCTTTAAGCATAAGAGGGTATCCAACAATATCAACATTTTTTGAAAGGAATACAGGTTGAGGGTTCATATATCCAAAAGGTTCAAGCTTTTCCAATTTTTCATAAAAATCGTGATCTATTCTATCAAGTGGGAGAACACAATCAATATCTATATTTTTCTCATAATCTTTACCTTCGCTAATCAATTTTGCATACTCTTCAAACCTTATTTTAAATTCTTCTATATTTTCTCTTTTTAAAGTTATACCGGCAGCAAGACGATGTCCACCAAAAGATAAAAGTACATCTTCAAGTTCTTTTAAAGCGTTATAGAGATGGAAATTTTGTGTTGACCTACCTGAACCTTTTCCAACATCATCAACTATGGAGATCATTATCGTTGGCTTGTTATATTTTTCTACCAACCTGCTTGCAACAATACCTATGACACCTTCATGCCAGTTCTCCTTAGCAATAACTATAGTCTGCTTTTTATGTAAAGAATCCTTCTCTATCATCTCAACAGCTTCATCAAAAACATCCTGATCAACCTCCTGTCTTAACCTGTTCTTCTTATTCAGTTCTTTTGCAAGTTCCTCAGCTTCATTTTTATCATCGGTAATGAGAAGATTCACAGCTTTTGTTGCATTATCCATCCTTCCCATAGCGTTGATCCTTGGAGCGAGAATAAAACCAACATGGTAAGAATTTATAAGATCCAATTTTAGATCTGAAACTTCTATCAAACTTTTTATACCATAATTTTTTACATTTTTAAGATGTTTCAGCCCTATAGAAGCTATAGTTCTATTCTCATCTATAAGTGGGACAACATCAGCTATAGTTCCAAGTGTTACAAAATCTATGAAATTATCTATTACAGAAAAATCTACTCCGATAAACTTATCGAGTGCTTGTATAAGTTTGAAAACAACTCCACAACCAGCAAGTGATTTGAATGGATATGTTTCATCCTCTCTGTTTGGATTTACTATCGAATAAGCTGCAGGTAGTTTATCAGCAAACTCATGATGATCGGTAACTATAATATCCAAACCTTTTCTTTTAGCGTATTCTATCTCTTCGAATGCTGTTATGCCGCAATCAACTGTTATCATAAGTGAAACATTTTTGCTTAAAGCGAAATCTATTCCATTTCTTGAAACTCCATACCCTTCCTCAAGGCGATGTGGGATGAAAAAATAAGGTTTTAGTCCAACCATCTTGAAAAATCTGTAAAGCATAGCTGTTGAAGTTATACCATCAGCATCATAATCTCCATATATAAGTATATTTTCCTTTCTTTCTATAGCTTCTTTTATCCTTACAACACTATCTTTCATCCCTTTCATCAAAAAGGGATCATAAAAATTTTTTTCATCAGGATTTAGAAACTGCCCTATTTTAGATGGTTCGATTCCCCTGTTTATAAGTATTTTTATAATATACTCATCGGTGTTAAAATCTTTTGCCAAATCTTTAAATCTGAAATCATTTCCAACTTCTTTGTAAACCCAATTGTATATCATAAAATTTCCTTAATCTGTTTTATATTTTTTATCCTTACAACTTCAACCTTAGTTTTTATCTTTTCAACATCAGGTATATAAACTTTTTTTATCCCAATATTTTCAAGATGCTTTATCCTTAAATCGAGATTTCCACTCGCTCTTAGATCTCCCGTAAGTCCCACCTCTCCTATGAAAGCACTCTCCTTGCTTATAATTTTATTTTTAAAAGATGAAACCATCGAAACTATTACAGGTAAATCTATCTGTGGATCTTTAATTGAAATACCGTTTGAAACATTTATAAAAATATCCATATTGCCAAAGCCAACCCCAAGGTACTTCTCACATATTCCGACAAGCATCTGCATTCTTCTTATATTAATTCCTGTTGGAACTCTCTGTGGAACTCCATATTTTGAATAGAAAATTAAAGATTCTATTTCAAGTGCTATAGGCATACTACCTTCAACAGTGCATGATATAGCCCTTCCAACTCTATCTGAATCTGATAAGTTTAATTTATCTATATTCTCAATACTTGTAAGGCCGCCCTCATCCATTTTAAAAATAGCCATCTCATCTGTTGAGCCGAATCTATTCTTGTTAGATTTTAAAATCCTCAAATTCTCATTCTGTAAAGTATCAAGGTATAGAATAACATCAACAAGATGCTCAAGAGTTTTTGGACCCGCTACACTTCCATCTTTGGTGATATGTCCTATTATTATAACTGAAATATTTTTTTTCTTTGCTATCCTGATCAATTCTCCCATTATATATTTAACCGTTGTGGGAGATCCTGCTATAGTTGGTATCCTTTCAGAACCAACCATCTGTATAGAATCAATTATTATAAGATCTACAGAATTTAAAAGATTTTCATCGTTAACAAGATCTTCAAAAAAGTTAGAAGATATTATTTTAAAATTTTTATTTTTCAAAACTCTGTCTGTTCTCATTTTTATCTGTTGGAAAGACTCTTCTGAAGAAAAGTAAAGAACATTAATATCATCAGGTAACTTCTCTATTATTTTTAAAGATAGAGTTGATTTCCCTGCACCGGGATTCCCAGCCAAAAGTACAAGAGACCCTTTTACAAGACCTCCACCGAAAATCCTGTTTAAAGAGTTGTCAAAAAATTTTATCCTGAAAAAGTTGTCGAGTTTTATCTCATCAACAGAGAGTGGTTTTATCGCATCAGGTCTTTTTTCTTCTTCCTTTTCAAGGATGAATGTATCCCACATTCCACACTCGGGACACCTTCCAAGCCACTTTACACTTTTAAAACCACACTCCGAACAAACAAAACTTTTGTTTTCCTTTTTGCTCACAAACAACCCTTTATTATTTTATTTTTTTCAAGTTCATCGAGTATTCTGTTAAGTTTTTTCAAACTCTCATTCAATCTAACATAAACTGTATCCTCTCTAAGTATCCTTTTAACACTTCCGCTTCCCTCAGAAAAAATTTCAATCTCTTTTTTCAAAGATAACATCGCAGGGTAAAGGGAATCAACTATTGTTGTTATCTTATCTGAACTGTAGGATAATTTTGTAACTATACTGTTTATGTCCTTATCATTCTTTTCAACTATATCGTTTATCTTTTTCAGAGCTGAAAAAAGAGTATCAACAATTTCGTCCACTCTTTCTTTTGATGGTATAGCGTTAAAAACCATCTCCCTTATATCTGATACCATAACACCGATCTCAGAAATATTGAAGTCTCTGTTAAGCCCAACGAGAGTGTCGTAAGGGTATCTGTAAAGTGTATCATCCGAGGGCTGTATGAATATATATTTCGTTCCACCTATTATTCCAAGATCCTGTATAGCTACAAGAGAGTTCTTCCCAACTGTAAAATCTTTCCTTAGCCACAGTTTCAAAAGAACAAAATCCCTTTTCAAAACAACATCAACTACAGTTCCACACTTAACCCCTCTGTACCTTACTTCATCGTTTACCTTAACTCCATCAGCATGTGAAAATTTTACGAGAACATAATTGTTGTCAGTAAAGAATCTCACTCTATTCATAAAAAAACTCAAGAAAATTACTATAGATACTCCAATAAAAACTATTAATCCGATAACGAAAACTCTTCTATCTTCCATAATAACCCGCCATTTTAAGGTAAGATTTTGCTATATCATTTTCAAAATTCAAAAATTCATCCTTTTCCCCACAAAAAAGTTCTCTACCATTATCAAGAAGTACTATACAATCAACAAAATCAAGAAAACCTCTTAAATCGTGTGTAATTATTACTGTAGTTTTCTCAAGTTTGTAATGAATATTTTTTATTAGTTCAATTATCTTATTTCCAGTTTGAGGATCAAGACCAGTGATAGGTTCATCATAAAAAAGAAGTGTCGGGTTTGTTATAAGAGATCTCGCTATGGCAACCCTTTTCTGCATACCACCTGAAAGTTGTTTCACACTTTTATCTCTTATATCTGGAAGTGAAAGTAATGATAGTATGTTCAAAACTTCATCGTTAAGTTTTTTCATATCATAATCTGGAAAATTGTAAAGAATAGGTAAAGAGATGTTTTCAAAAACACTCATAGAATCGAAAAGAGCGTTGTTCTGAAAGAGAACTCCGAATTTTTTTCTTATCTCTTTTATTTCACTATCTTTTGCTCTGTGAATATTTAAGCCATCAATGCAAACTTCTCCCATATCAGGTTTCACAATACCAAGAATATTTTTTAGAAGTAAACTCTTTCCAGATCCACTCTTTCCAATAATAGCACATACCTTTCCATACTCTATATTCAGATTCACATCAAAAATTCCTTCCTTTCCAAAACTTTTAGTAAGATTTTTAACTTCTACCATATAAAAAGGATCCTTGTTATAAGATAATCAAGAATTATTACAGAGATAGTTGAAACAGTAACAGATGATGTTGTCGCTTTTCCAACAGATTTAGCCCCGACCTTTGCTTTCATTCCAAAAAAACATGCTACCATGGTTATGAAAATACCGAAAACTATAGATTTGAAAAGCCCTCCAAAAAGTTGATAGAACTGAAAACTCCTTTTTGTCCCTTCCAAAAATTCGTTTGGACTCAAACCTAAAGTCAAAACTGAGATTATAAAAGAACCAAAAACAATAGAAAATTCACATATAAGAGTCAAAAATGGAATTATGAACATTGTTGCTACAACTTTTGGCATTACTAAATATTCAACAGGGTCTATAGACATAAGTTCCAAAGCATCAAGTTGATCTGAAATTTTCATAGATGCTATCTCCGCTGATATTTGACTCGCGACTTTTCCAGACAAACCTATTCCAGAGATTAAAGGTCCTATCTCAAGAACAACAGCTTGGGTGATGAGTGTTGGAATGTATATCAAAGGTAAAAAGTTTCTTGCTTGATAAGCTGTTTGATATGCAGCAACCATACCAGCGAAAAGTGAAGCGAGCACGAATATTCCTAACGATTCATTTATTATTTCAAATATCTCAAAAATTATTATCTTTCTGTTTTTGTAAATACTTCTCAAAGATTTAAAAACATTATAAAACAGGAGAAAAAATTCTCCAAAAATAGTGATGAATTCATCAAAAAAACTTTTCATATTTAAGCTATCTGTTTGAAGAGTGTTCTTGCTGAATCGAACAAGATTTCTATCTCTCCGGTTGGACCATTTCTCTGCTTTGCAACGATAAGGGTTGCTTTATCGAGTGTAGTTCCCGGTTCGAATTTTCTATGGATGAAAATGACAACATCAGCATCCTGCTCGATACTACCAGAATCTCTTATATCTGAAAGTATAGGTTTTTCTTTTCTCTTTTCAGTTGATCTTGAAAGTTGTGCAAGAGCTATTACAGGTATATGCAACTCCTTTGCCAAAAGTTTCAAAGATCTTGATATTTCAGATATCTCAACCTGTTTGTTTTCAACTTTTTTATCAAGATGCATCATCTGTATATAATCGATAATTATAAAATCTATTTTTTTATCCAAAACCATCCTTCTCGATTTCGCTCTTATATCAAGAGGTGTTCCTTTGGTTGAATCATCTATATAGATCTCCGATTGAGAGAAATGTTTGTAAGCTACCGAAAGGTTGTGAATATCCTCTTTTTTCAAAATCCCCTGCCTTAAAGCTGTTCCAGTAATATTAGCGTAAGAGCATAACATTCTCTGAATAAGTTGTTCAGATGTCATTTCGAGAGAGAATATAAGCCCTTTTCTTTTATCCTCGTCAGGGTTAGTTTTTACACACTGGTTCATCAAAATATTTAACGCAAAACTTGTTTTTCCAACACCAGGTCTTGCAGCAATAACTACGAGATCTCCTTTTTGGAAGCCTGTTGTCATCTTATCAAGATCAGAAAATCCTGTTGGGAGTCCTGTTACAGGCTCTTTTCTTGATATGTAACCTGTTATCATCTTTTCAACTTCGTTTATTTTTTCAGATATTGGAACTATATCAGATTTGTATCTACCTTCCCTGACTTTGAAAATTTCATTTTCCGCCTGCTCTATAATAGCATCAACTTCAAGGTCACTCGCACAGTTGTCACTTATCATCTTTGCAGTCTTTAAAAGATGTCTTAATACATAGTATTCCTCAACTATCTTCAAATATTCATCTACATGTGGTAGAAGATCGAGTTGGTCATAAAGTTTATTTAAATACTCTTCTCCCCCTACCTCATTTAAAATATTTTCTCTTTTAAGCCTGTTTTTAAGTGTTACCGCATCAACCTTCTCAGCGTTGTTATACATCTTCACAATAGTTGCATATATCTTTTTATTCTCAGAGAAATAGAAATGATCCTCTTTCAATTTCGGAATTATATCGTTTAAAATATTCTGCGCATCAAGAATCATCCCACCAAGAAGAGCCATTTCAGCCTCTCTCGAATAAAAACTTTTTTCTCTCAGCATATTTCATCCATCCTTGATTTTAACTTTTTCATGTCTTTTGCTATCTGTTTTCTTATAATTTCAAGTTTTTCACCCTTTGAATGAAGAAGTACAGCAGGATGATATGTAGCGATAACAGGTATACCAAAAAATATAGAAGTTAAATCCCTATCAAGGTAATCAGCCATCCTTAAAGATTGACCACCTGTAACAACACTCGCTGCATACCTGCCTAAAGTCAAAATTATTTTTGGTCTTATACTCTCTACCTGTTTTTTCAAAAAAGGAAAACAGTTTGAGATCTGTTCAGGTAAAGGGTCTGCATTTTGAGGAGGTCTACATTTAAGGATATTTGCTATAAAAACCTCATCCCTTGATATACCTATATATTCAAGCATTTTTGTAAGTTTTTCCCCAGCCCTTCCAACAAAGGGTAAACCTTCCCTGTCCTCATCTGCACCCGGTGCTTCACCTATAATCATAAGTTTGGCATCAACTGGACCTGTTCCAAAAACCTTGTTGTTTATTGTTTTATGCATTGAGCAACTTTTACATTTTAGAATCTCTTCTTTTAAATTCTCAAAAGAAGAAATAAAAGTTATTTCCTCATTCAAAATGAATTTCCTGTTATAAAATTTTTTTTCGAACTTCAATATATCTGAAATATTTTTTAAAATTTTATCCATTCGATAACCTTCAAGGCTATTTCAAATTTATCAGCATTCTCTATACTCAGTTTTTCTCCATCTTTTGAAATAATAAGAATGGAACCTTTCTCTTTACCTAAATTTTCTTTATCGTTTATAATTATGTAATCTAAATTTTTTTCTTTTAACTTTTTTAACCCTGATTCCAAATGTTTTTCACTTTCCAAAGCGAAACCAATTTTTAAGATTCTTTTATCTTTCAAAGATTTCAAAATGTCTTCAGTTTTGAAAAGTTTAATATCAAGCTCTTCCTTTTTCTTTATCTTTTCTTTATTGTAAGCGGTTTTAAAATCTGTAACCGCTGCAGCCATTATAAGTATATCGTATTGGTCAACCTTTTCTTCCAAAACATTTTTCAAATGCTCTGAACTTTCAACATAAATGTTTTCAGAGAAATCAAAAGGTTTTTCATCCATCCTACCATGAACGAAAAGTATTTTCTCTGCTTTATTGAAATAAGCTGCTTTTGCAAAGGATAGAGCCATTCTACCTGAGGAAAGATTGGTTATAACCCTAACAGGGTCTATCCTTTCGAATGTCCCACCACCAGTTATAATTATTCTTTTCCCTTTCAATTTCTCTTCAGGGAAAAGTAACCTCTTTGTTAAAAGGAAAATTTTTTCGATCTGAGGGAACCTGCCTTTACCTTCCTCTCCACAAGCAAGGAAACCTTCTTCAGGTTCCATAACAAAAACTCCCCTCTCCTTTAAAACTCTTATGTTTTCAACTGTTGCTTTATTTTCATACATAGTTTTGTTCATCGTTGGAACAACTATAACATTCTTGTCGAAAGATAAAAATGTTGTGGAAAGTAGGTCATCAGCGATCCCTGACGCGAATTTCCCTATAATATTTGCTGATGCAGGAGCAACAACGAGTATATCAGCCCATCTGCTTAAAGTTATATGTTCTGTTGACCATTCGTTCTCATCATCGAAAAGAGATGTGTAAACTTTATTCTCAGATAGAGTTCTCAAAGTTAAAGGTGTTATGAATTTCGATCCATTAAGAGTAAGTATAACCTTTACATCATCACCATTCTTCTTGAACTCCCTTATAAGTGATGCGGCTTTATACGCTGATATACAACCTGTGATCCCTAAAAGGATATTACTCATAATCCTTTATTCTCTCATCAAGAAGTCCATCAAAGAAATCGTTGAAAGCATCCTTTATAGGTTCATTTTTTATTAGATTGTCTGATTGCTTTTCACTTTTTGAATTAAAATAGAGGTAGTTTTCCTCATTGTATTTCTTCGCTCTTTTTGCGATTAGAACAACAGCGAGATATTTATTCTTTACCTTTTTATAGATCTCATCGATTGGAACAACTTTCATCTATATCCTCCTTTTTTCATTTTCAATTATTTCTTTTATCTTTTGAAAAGCATCATATAAATTTTCATTAACAACAGTATATTTGAAATGTTTAGAAAATTCAATCTCTTTTTTTGCATTTTCAAGACGAATTTTTATATCCTCATCTTTATCCCTGCTCCTTCTTCTTAACCTTTCCTCAAGTTCCTGAAAGGAAGGTGGCATTATGAAAATTGAAACAGAATTAGGGTATTTTTTCATAATATTCATTGCACCAACAACATCTATATCCATAACAACTATCTTTCCATCTTTAACCATATCCTCTATAAATTTTTTTGGTGTCCCATACCTTTTCCCATGAACCATGGCTGTTTCAGCAAAAAAACCTTCCTTCTCTTTTTTCAAAAATTCATCCTCACTTAAAAAGAAATAATCTTTCCCATCAACTTCACCTTTTCTCTTCTCTCTTGTTGTAGCGGAAACAGAGTAAACTGTATCCTTAACATTTTCAAGTATCATTTTGCACAAAGTAGTTTTTCCTCCACCAGAAGGTGATGATAGGATAAGTAAAAATCCTCTATTCGACATTCGCAACCTGCTCTTTCATCTTCTCAATTATTTCTTTTATCCTTATAACTTTTTCAATTATTCTGATATCTTCAGATTTCGATGATATCGTGTTAGCTTCCCTTTGAAGCTCCTGTAAAATGAAAGTTATGGAAGAACCTGATTCTTCCTTTTTCAACCTTTTTAAATGTATTTTAAACCTGTCTATCTCCTCTGTTATGTCAACTTTTTCAGCATAAAGGATGAGTTCATTTTTTAACTGCTCGTTGTATTCACCAAGAAGTTTTTTAAGTTTTTCCTTTTTTTCCGCAACACTATTTTTGGAAAGTCCTTTTATTGAGTTTATGTTTTGGTTCAAAATCTTTATATACTGGTGGAGTATTTTTTTTATCTCCAACCCTTCCTCTTCCCTGTATTCAACAAAAGATGAGAGTGAAAGTTTGAAAAGTTTTATTACTGAAAAGAGGGTTTTTCTTTCAACTTTCTTTACAAGTGGAATATAGTTAGATACATCAGAATATACGAGAGGTAAAAATTTTTCATAATTTTTCATACCGATAACTTTTTCGAGCGATTTTATTCTCGTCTCAACAAAATTCTGTATGTAATCACTAGAATAGTTAACAAAAAAATTAACTGAGATATTACCCTTTTTGATCTTTTTAGATATTATCTTCCTCAATTCATTTTCAAGTATGGAAAGTTCATAGGGAACTTTAAATGTTGTACTCAAACCTTTTCCATTAACTGATCTGATCTCACAGGTTACACTTCCGTAACCTTTTATACTTTTAGAAAGTTTAACATAACCTGTCATACTTTTCATTAAAACTCCAGTATAAATGTTGCTGGTCCATCGTTAACAAGATGGACTTCCATATAATCACCAAAACTTCCTTTCTGGGTCTTTATCTTTTCTGAAAATTTTATGTAAAGCTTTTCAAAGAGGATTTTTGCATCTTCGAATCTTAAAGAATCATCGAAGGAAGGTCTGTTACCATCAAAATTTCTGCTCGCAAGAGTGAACTGAGAAACAAGCATTATCTCTCCTTTAACATCCTCTATAGACCTGTTGAATTTTTTGTTTTCATCCTCAAACACTCTAAAGTTCAAAACTTTTTTAACAACCCTTTCAAAATCGATATCCTTTTTTAGATCCTCATTTTTGAAACAAACAAAAATAAGAAGCCCTTTTCCGGTGTTTGAAAAGATCTTGCCATCAACAAAAATTTTACTTTCCAAAACTCTCTGTAGAAGAAGTACCATTGTAAAGTTCCACAAATTTTGAAAAAAGAAGATCAAGGTTTTCGTTTGTCTGTGTTGTGATAAGGTTTTTGGATGAAACTATGTCCCTATTAACATACTTTATCTTAACATCTTTAACCTTCTGGTAGAGCATATATGTGTTTGTCATTGTCACATATTTACCATCTGTAACTTTAGCCTTAACAAGCAAAACTGGAGCGTAACCTATTGCTATAATAAATTTCTTTTGTAAATCTGCCTCTTTTATCAGTTTTAAAAGTTTTTTATTTTCAATCTCATTAACAACACCTCTTCCACCAACTATGATAAGGTAATCAAAATCTGAAACACTAATAGAATCGATACAAGTATTTGGAAGAACCTTTTCAAATGTTTCAGATATACATGTATCGTTCTTGTCCGAGAAGGTAAAATAGTTCAAATTCAGGGAATCAAAAATAGTTTTGAATTTAAAAAGATCAACATAGGAAAAATAATTTTTTGGAATATATATAGCACCTGTAGAATTTTTAATATCAGCTCCAAAAAGTGTTGTAAAAATAAAAACGAACATTAAAAAATTTAATTTTCTCATAAAAATATATTATATTTTAACAAAAACAAATAGTCAAGAATTTTAAAAGTAATTTAAAAATCTTCATCACTCTCTTCCCTTTTATCACCTCTCAACCTTCTCCTTTCAAAAGCTGATAATATTTTTTTCCTCAACCTTATAGATTTTGGTGTAACCTCAATCATCTCATCATCTTTTATAAATTCCATAGCTTTCTCAAGTGTCATGGGAATAACTGGAGTTAGAACTATAGAATCGTCCTTTGAGACTGACCTCATATTCGATAACCTTTTTTCCTTAGTTGGGTTAACATTTAGATCATTCTCCTTACTATGCTCACCTATTATCATACCCTCATAGACAGGATCGTTTGGAACAACAAAAAGCCTTCCTCTCTCTTCAAGATATGATAGTGCGTAAGCAACAGCCTTCCCTTCATTTTCAGAAACAAGTGATCCTGTTGTCCTTGAAGGTATATCTCCTTTATACTCCTCATAACCTTCAAGATACCCATTCATTATTCCAGTTCCCCTTGTGTCAGTTAAAAATTCTGATCTGTAACCTATAAGACCTCTCGATGGAATCAGAAATTCCATTCTAACCCTTCCGTTTGCATTTGTTGAAAGGTTATGTAATATTCCCTTTCTCAAAGATAATTTTTCTGTAACTATTCCAACATACTTATCCTCAGTATCGATGAAAATATGTTCAATAGGTTCAAATGTTTTTCCATCTTTATATTTAAAAATAACCTTTGGTCTACCAACCGTAAGTTCGAAACCTTCCCTTCTCATACTCTCGATTAGAACAGAAAGTTGTAGTTCACCTCTACCCTTCACTATGAATGTGTTTGGTTCAACACCATCCTCAACCTGAATTCCAACATTTTTAAGAGTCTCCTTATACAATCTCTCTCTCAATTTTTTAGATTGTACATTTTTACCTTCCCTTCCCGCAAGCGGGGAAGTGTTAACAGTGAAAACCATTGAAATTGCAGGTTCATCTATAAGTATTCCAGGCAAACTCTCTGGGAAATCTTTATTACAGATAGTATCTCCAATTCTAACATCTTCTACTCCAGCGAGAACTATTATCTCACCACTTTCAACACTCTCAACCTCTTTGATCTTATTCCCTTCGTATACCTGCAGTTTTGTAACCGTAAGAGGTATTATGCCTCTTTCAGAATTAATACATACGAGTTGGTCATTCTTTTTAACATTACCGTTGACAACTTTTCCTATAGCAAGCCTCCCAAGATAATCGGAATAGGAGAGATCACAAACAAGCATCTGGAAAATTTCATCATCCCTATACATTGGGGCCGGTATATAGTTGTAAATAGCTTCAAAAAGTGGGGTGAGATCTTTTGAGTCATCATCAATTTTTCTTTTTGCTATTCCATCCCTTCCAACAGCGTACAAAATTGGGTAATCCAGTTGTTCATCCGTTGCATCAAGGGAAACGAAAAGTTCAAAAATATCATCTGAAACTTCTTTTATTCTTGCATCCTTTCTATCTATCTTGTTGATCACAACTATTATTTTTAAATTTTTCTCGAGTGCCTTTTTTAAAACGAACCTTGTTTGTGGAAGTGGACCTTCAGAAGCGTCAACAAGTAAAATCGCTCCATTAACCATAAAAAGAGCCCTTTCAACTTCACTTCCAAAATCTGCATGACCGGGAGTATCAATAATGTTAACCTTTATATCCTTATAGTTGATAGAACAGTTTTTCGCAGCTATAGTTATACCCCTTTCCCTTTCAAGATCCAAAGAATCCATTATCCTTTCCTCTATTCCATCCCTTACTTTAAACATTCCACTCTGTTTGAACATTGAATCAACGAGAGTTGTTTTACCATGATCCACATGTGCTATAATAGCAATATTTCTAATTTTTTTGTTAAATTTCATAAAACCTTCTTTTTTGAAAAAATTTTTACTTTATTTTAAAATGAGGATTTTCTAATTTCAATAAAAATTCCTTCACTTTAATCTTTCCGGCAAATCCTCTAAGATTTCCATCTTTTCCTATAACTCTATGACAGGGTATGATTATCGGGACACTGTTTTGTTTCAAAGCACTACCAACAGCCCTTACAGCTTTTGGTCTACCTATCATCTTTGCTATCTTCGAATAAGAAACAGTTTCTCCGTATCCGATTTCACAGGTTTTCTTTAAAACTTCCTTCTGGAAATCTGTACCACTGAAATTAACCTTTAAAGAAAATTTCTTCCTCTTTTTTTTAAAATACTGATCAAGTTGTTTCAATGCCTGATCTAAAATTTTACTCTTGTATAAATTTTTTTTCACACTTTTGCTTTTAACAAAATCGAGTTTTGTTACAACACCATTCTCCTCTTCTATAAGAATCAAACCTATCGAAGAATCGTAATAAACACAATTTTTCATAAAGTATGCTCCATCAAAATTTTTATCCCTATACCGATAAGTATCAAACCTCCAACCAATTCTGATCTGTTATTTACAAACCTGTTAAAAAATTTTCCAAAAAGTGTAAAGATAAAAGAGTTTAAAAATGTTATCATTCCTATCAAAATAGTTGTAATCAAGAGATCAAAACTCAGTAAAGCGAAGGATATTCCAACAGCCAAGGCATCAATACTTGTTGCTAAAGAAAGAGTTAAAAGAACTATTAAAGAATCGGTATTGAAACATTTCTTTTCCTCTTTTTTAAAATTCTCGTAAACCATCTTTCCACCAACTAAAATCAAGAGAAAGAATGCCACCCAGTGATCGAATCTACTTATTAAAATCGAAAATCCAACACCAAAAGAATAACCTATTAAAAACATCAACGATTGGAATATTCCAAAAAATGTTCCCAATTTCAAAGATAGTAAGAATCTTTTTTTCCTTTCGTTCAAACCACATACAAGTGAAACTGCCGATGCATCAAGAGAAAGTCCGATTGATACAAAAATTATTGAAAGTATGTTCATATTCTTTCCTTATCGAGATCTATAATTTTATAGTTTTCAAGATTCTCCCATTTTTTAGGGAATGTTATTATAACTTGAGGATAAGATTCAAAAATCTCAAGTAGTTTGTTTGTCTTTATTCTGTCAAGTTCAGAAAAAGCATCATCTATTAAAACTACCGGATACTCTCCTATATTTTCATATATAAGATTCAGTTCAGCTATTTTTAATGTTATCCCAAGTAAAGTTTTTTCCCCCTCGCTTCCAAAATCGCTAACAGGTTTTCCTTCAACAGTAATTACAATATCATCAAGGTGAGGTCCAAACATTGTTCTCTTCTTTTGCTTTTCAAAAGAAAAATTTGTTTTAAATTTTTCGAAGAGTGGTACATCTTTAAAATTCCCTCCATCCTTTGAAGAAGAATATTTGACTTTAACGAGCCCTTTTCTTTCGAAAACCTTTTCATACAACCCATTTAGAAGATCTTCAAAATATGTTATGAATTCTAACCTTCTCTCATACAAGTAAACAGATCTTTCGGAAAGTTGAAGAGAGTATGTTTCAAGCAACCTTTTATCTCCATCCTCTTTCAAAATAAAATTCCTCCTTTTCAAAATAGAATGGTACTGGATAAGATTTTCAAAATACTCATTATCGATAGTTGAGATCAATCTATCAACGAATTTTCTCCTGTATATAGCCATTCTATCAGAAAGAAGTTTATCGTATGTTGAAAAAATAACGGATATAAAAAAACCAAAACCATCTGTCAGTTTAGTTATTCTGTTACCATTTATTGAGAGTATCTTTTTGTTATCTTTATACAAAAGCCCCAAAACAAAATCTTCTCCACCCCTTTCCCCTTCAAGGTTTATAATAAAACTATTCTCACCTATCTTAACAATTTTTTTATCGTTAGATGTCCTGAATGATTTAAAATTTGTAAGATAATAGATAGATTCTATAATTGATGTCTTACCGGAGCCATTCGCACCGGTTATCATAGTTCTATCTTCAAAAGTAAACAGTTTACTTGAAAAATTTCTAAAATTAACTATACTTAATTTTTTGATAATCATTCAGTAAGATTACCAAAATTTTGTAAAAATTCAACTCTAAAAGGAGAAAAAATGGAAATAGATTTCAAAAACTTAAATATCGAGTTAAAAGGATGGGAAGATTTAAAAGATTACTATGAGAATATCCTTAAAAGGGATATAAAATCTCCAGAGGACCTTCTCAAACTTCTTGAAGATTTTTCATTTCTTTCTGAATTCATTTCGGAAGCTTTCGGATGGGCTTACATAAATATGACAAGGGATACACAGAACAAAGAATACCGTGATAGGTTCTTGGTTTTCAACAACGAGATTGAACCAAAGATGAAGGAGATTAGTTTTGAAATTTTTAAAAAGATTGTAAACTCTAAATACATATCGATGATAGATCAGGAAAAATGGGGGCTTTTGATAAAAAGGTTCAAAAATGAGGTTGATATTTTCAGAAAAGAAAATATACAACTCGATACGGAGATAACTAAGAAAACTATGGAATATCAGCAAACTATCGGAAGTATGGTTGTAAACTTCAAAGGAAGAGAGTATACCCTTCCTCAGATGTCTTTATTTTTACAGAGTAAAGACAGAAATGAAAGGAAAGAGGCTTTTGAAGCCTTGGTTGGAAAGAGAATGGAGTACTCCGAAAAAATAGAAAATATATTATCAGAGCTGACAGAACTGAGAAACAAAAAAGCAAAAAATGCTAACTTTAAAAATTATGTAGAACTAAGGTTCAGGGAACTTGAAAGGTTCGATTATGGAATAAAAGAATGTGAAGAGTTCCACAATTCTGTTCTAAAAATAGTTACTCCGATTTATGGTGAGATAGTTAAAGAAAAAGCAAAAAAATTGAACCTCGAAAAAGTTAAACCTTACGATCTTTCAGCAACTTCACCTGATGAAGTTGTTTTAAAACCTTTCGAAAACACAGAAGATTTTATTGAGAAATCAAAAAAAGTTTTTTATTCTGTTGATAAAAGGTTCGGTGAAGCTTTTGAAAAAGTAGTTAATAAAAAACATTTAGATCTCGAATCGAGAAAAGGGAAAGCTCCAGGAGGTTACAACTACCCTCTTTACAAAACTGGGCTTCCATTCATATTCATGAACAGTTCTGGGATACATTCTGATATGAAAACTCTTATGCATGAAACAGGACATGCTGTTCACACTATCGCTGTGAAAGATCTTTTTACATTTTTCTACAAAAGCACTCCATCTGAGGTTGCGGAGTTCGCATCTATGGGAATGGAACTTTTAACATACGATAGATGGGATATTTTTTATAAAGACGAACAATCTTTAAAGCAGGCAAAGAGAAAACATCTTGAAAGTATAATCGACTTTTTCCCATGGTGTGCCGTTGTTGATAAATTCCAACACTTCATTTACTCAAAAGAGAATATAAATTCTTCTGAAAGAAAAGAATATTTTAAAAATATTTTCAACGAGTTTTCAGAAAAGTTTGTTGACTGGTCAGATTACGAAGATTATATGAAAATTTTCTATCATAAACAGTTGCATATTTTTGAACAACCTTTCTATTACATAGAGTATGGTATAGCACAACTCGGTGCTTTACAACTCTGGATAAATTATAGAGAAAATCCCAAAAAAGCTATAGACGATTATCTTTCAGCTTTAAAAGTTGGTTCATCTTTGAGCATTGCGGAAGTTTACAAGAGAGCAAATGTGAAGTTTGATTTTTCTGAAAAGATGATGGAAAAACTTATAAACTTCACCTATGATGAATACAAAAAGGTTAACTGTTGACAACTGAAACTATAAAGATAAAATTGATTTATGTTGTCTAAAATATTTTTTTTAGTTTCCTTGATAATATATTTGTTAACTGTAATCTTCCAATTCAAAAAAAGAGGACTTTCCCAAGATAAAAAATTATCAAATTATATAATTTTTATTTTTCTTTTTTTAATTTCTCTATTCTTCTTCATATCTTTTTACAACTATGATTTTCACCAGATACAAAGTCTAAACAGAGAAAAAAATCTTGGTGGAATTGTTGGATATTTTATCTCTGAAAAAACTTTTGGATTTTTTGGAGTTTTGGCATTTTTTCTTCCAACATTTCTTCTTTATTCAGGTTTAGGATTGATTTTAAATTTCCGAAAAGTTTTTTTCCCTTCGATACTTTCTATAATACAGATATCACTTATACCTATTCTTATAGGTAATATAACAAACAATCCAGAGATAAGTGGCTTTTGGGGAGATAAATTATCTTCAAAACTTTCCACATTTTTTGGAAATATAGGGTTGACTCTTATTCTTTCTTTTCTGATAATAATCCCTACACTACTTCTTACAAACCCAGAATACATTTTTGAATTCGTGTCAAAAATTCATCAGAAAATATCCAAAAACAAAGAAGAAGAAGAAACAACTGAAGAAAACGATATCGAGCCATCTGAAGAATATGAGAATGAAGAAGAAAATAATCCTGTAAGTCAAAAGAAAAAGGAAAAGAAGAAAAAAGTTTCTATCAGTTCACAGTTGAAACAGGATATAGATTACAGAGAACTTTTGAATGACCAGTTCAAAAAAGAGTTTTTGGATTATCTCGAGGATCCTCCAAAAGTAAAAGAAGGTGCGGATGAGGAAGAGATAAAGCAGAATATAAAAATATTGGAGGAAAAGCTAAAATATTTTTCAGTTGAAGGGAAAGTAGTTAATGTGAATATAGGACCAGTAATAACAACCTACGAATTCGAACCTGCACCTGGGATTAAGGTTAACAAGATAACATCACTTTCAGATGATCTCGCATTAGCGATGAAAGCAAAATCTATAAGGGTTTTGGGACATATACCCGGAAAATCTGCTGTAGGTATTGAGATACCGAATAGAAACAGGGTTACAGTCTTTTTAAAAGGCCTTTTAACAGAGAAAGAGTTTCTTGAAAGTAATGACCCAACAACAGTTGTTATAGGTAGAGACACAGAAAATAATCCCATTATAGCCCAGATATCATCGATGCCACATCTACTTATAGCTGGAACTACCGGTAGCGGTAAATCGGTCTGTATAAACGGAATAATAGCATCCATACTTTTTAAAGCACAACCTGAAGAGGTTAGATTTTTAATGGTTGATCCAAAAAGGATAGAACTTTCAATCTACAACGGAATACCACACCTTGAAAGACCTGTAATAACGGATGCAAAAGAGGCTGTTTTGATGTTGAAAGAATTAACCGAATGGATGGATCTTAGATACAAAGCTTTTGCAAAACTCGGAGTCAGGGATATAGTTGAGTATAACAAGAAGAGTGATAAGAAAAAACCTTACATAATAGTAATTATAGATGAGATGGCGGATCTTATGATGACAGGTTCAAAAGAGATAGAGACACATATCATAAGATTGGCACAGATGTCAAGAGCAGTTGGAATACATCTTATACTTGCTACACAGAGACCTTCAGTTAATATAATAACAGGTTCAATTAAAGCTAACTTCCCTGTAAGAATTTCTTTTAAAGTCCCTTCAAAGGCTGATTCAAAGACAATAATAGATACATCAGGTGCGGAAAAACTTCTCGGAAAAGGTGATATGCTTTACATCCCACCACAGAAAGGAGTAACTGTTAGGGCTCATGGGGCTTTTATAAAAACTGAGGAAGCTACAAACATTGTTAACCTATGGGCTGAAACATATATGAAAAAACTTTTCGAGAATGAGGTAAAGGATCCTGCAAAACTTTCAAAACTCATAATCGAAAATGAACTTATACAATGTATAGCCAACCCTTCAAATACTCCTGGTTGTGAATACAGAATAGATGAGTTCGTTCAGCAGTACAGTGAAGAACTTGAAATAGAAAAAGAAAAATTGACCCAACTTCTTACAAGAACAGTTTACCATATACCTATAGAGGAATCTGGTTATACACAGAATATAAGAATAGGTCAAAATTTTGATGGGAATATAGAGGATGAGAACGAACTCGATCCACTTTTTGAACAGGTTAAAGAGTTCGTTTCCAAACACAAAGAGGTTTCAACAAGTATGATACAATCCTATTTCAAACTCGGATATCCACGTGCAGCAAAAATAACAAGACAACTTGAAAAGAATGGAATAATAGGACCAGCGAACGGTTCAAAACCAAGGAAGGTTCTTATAAACGATGATAAAAATAGTTGAAATATTTTATCTAACTTTTCTTTTTCTTTCATTCAAAGAATATGAGAATGTAGATAAGATAAGATTCTCTTCAAATGTTGAATACTGTGAAAAAAATATGTGTATGTTTAAAAACCTTTCTGGAAGTATAGATTTAAAGGATAAAAAAAATATAGATATAACTTTCGATAAGAAGAGATTCCAAAATTTAAAAGATTTGAAAAAGAACGATTTTTTAAACTATCTATTCTACCCTTTTATAAAGAAAGAGAGTATAGATTTTCTTATTGAAGATACTTTTAAAATAGTAACCTATAAAAGGGATAAAGAGATCTGGGACACTTTACTTTTCGATGAAAATTTTAACCTTTTAAAGTATATCACTTACTATAAAAAATCGAGAGTAGTTTTAACAGTAAAAAATTTTGAAAAAATAAAAGATTAATCCTCTTTAATCTTTTCTATCCTTTTTTTCAAATCGTTTAAGAAAAGAAGAGATTCTATTGGAGTTAAATTCTCTATCTCTTTTTCAGATATCATTTTTATTATTTCTTCATACTTTTCTTTCTCTTTCGAATTTTTAAATAGGGAGAGTTGGGAAACATCCCTCATCTTCTCTTTAACATTCATCTCACTCTCTTTTAAAAGTGATAAAATCTGCGAAGCGTTTTCCGTTATCTCTTTGGGTAATCCAGCCATCTTTGCAACTTCTATACCATAACTTTCATCTGAACTACCTTCAACGATCTTTTTAAGAAAAACTATCCTATCATCATATTTTCTTACCTTTGCTGTCATATTGAACATTTTTGGCAATTTGCTTTTCAGTTCGGTCAACTCATGGTAATGTGTTGCAAAAAGAGTCTTTGGAGATCTGTCAAGATTATGTATATATTCTATTATAGCCCATGCTATCGATAAACCATCGAAAGTTGAAGTCCCCCTTCCTATCTCATCGAGAACTATAAAACTTTTTTCTGTCATATTCTCAATTATGTTAGAACATTCAAGCATCTCTGCCATAAATGTTGAAACACCCTTTGAAAGATCATCACTCGCTCCTATCCTTGTAAAAATTCTATCTGTCAAAGGTATTTTAGCTTTTTTAGCAGGCACGAAAACTCCAATGTGAGCCATAAGAATAATCAGAGCATTCTGCCTTAAATATGTTGATTTCCCTGACATGTTTGGACCTGTCAAAAGTATCAAAGATCTTTTATCATCCATATATAGAGAGTTAGGAGTAAACCTTTCGTTTCTGTTGGTTATCTCTATAACAGGATGTCTCCCATCCTCAATGTAAAGTTCATAGAAATCACCAATTTCAGGTTTTACATAATCATTCTCATAAGATAACAAAGTATAAGAATATAGAAGGTCAACTTTACCAATGAATGTTGAGACCTTTTTGAGTTCAATATAATAAATAGATAACCTTTCTATAAGTTTATCGTAAAGTTCCCTTTCCAATTTGTTAAGTCTTTCCTCTGCAGTCAATATCTCTATCTCATACTGTTTCAACTTTTCGTTAACAAACCTTTCAGCGTTCTTCAATGTTTGTTTTCTTATATAATCTTTAGGGACTCTATCAAGATTTGAATTTGTTATCTCGATATAGTAGCCCATAACAGTTGAATAACCTATCCTAAGATTGTTGATCCCTGTTCTTTTTTTCTCCTCATCCTCCATCATATATATCGATTTAGATCTCTCAAGTGAAAGTTCTTTCAATCTATCATATTCAGGGTCGAATCCTTTTTTGAAAAACTTTTCCTTCTCTCCATCAAGAACAACATTTTCATCTATTGATATATCTATTATCTGGATGACCTTTTCAACAGCACCCCTGTCTATCTTGGGTAGATCGATTGACAAAGTATCAACAATATCAGATATTTTTATAGTATTTTTTAAAGATTCCTTAAGATTCACAAGACAACGGGGTGTAGCCCTTTTGGAAATTATCCTCGCGTTTATCCTTTCAATATCCCCAACATTTGAAAGCAACTCTTTTAGAGATTTCAAAATATCATATTTTAAAAGCATCCTTTCAATATTATCATAACTTTTTGTTATCGACTCTTTATCATAGTATGGAGATTTTAGAATTTCTCTCAAAGCTCTTCCACCCATAGGAGTTTTAGTTCTATCTATAGAATGAAGAAAAGAATTTTCATACTCTCCGTTACTCCTTGAAAATATCTCAAGGTTTCTGATAGTTTGACTATCCAAAATCATCCTTTTGGAAAGATCTACATACTCTATATTTTTAACCTGCTCAAGAGAAGTTGAATATGACTCACTTATGAAGGATAAAAGAGCACCGGATGCTATAACAAGTTTTTCGTCAATATTTTTTATTCTTTCTATTCTATCCATACCAAAATGCTCTTTCAAAATTTCGAAACATTCTTCAAAGTTGAAAAAACCTTCATCTATAAGTTTGACTTCCTTTTCATCGATTCTTATTTTAATGTTTGAAACTATCTCCTTAATATCTTTTCTTCTTAAAAAATCAAAAATGTTCTGGTCATCTTTGAAATCATATATAAAAAGATCCCCGGTTGAAATATCAAGAGTTGATACAACATTTTTCCCATCAACAATATAGGTTAAAGCGAAAAAGTTGTTCTCTTTTTCGGAAAGTAAAGATTCTCTCATTATCGTTCCAGGAGTTAGAACTTCAACAACTCCCCTTCTCACAAGTTTCACATTTTTATTCGATTCTTCGAGTTGATCGGCTATCGCTATTTTTTTACCACTTTCAACCAATCTTCTTATATACTGATCAGCAGATTTTATCGGAAATCCTGCAAGAGGGACTCTATCTTCTCCATATTCTCTTGATGTTAAAGTAATGTTTAAAAATGATGAAATGAATTTGGCATCTTCATAAAAAGTTTCGTAAAAATCTCCCATCCTGAAAAGGAGCAGGGAATCCTGGAAATTCGATTTTATCTCTTTGTACTGCTTAAGTATAGGAACATCCTTATCCTTCATATCATTCTCCATAAACTATCCAAGCAGGTAGAGTTTCTGCCTTTTGAAAAATTTTCAAAAAACTTTTCGCATCCTGTTCGTTCTTAAATTTACCTATTCTAACTTTATAAAGGTTCTCTTCAAATACTACAAAAACATCATAGCTTTTATCCTTGTATGTTTTGAAGAGTTTATCAGCATTATCTTTACTTTTAAATGAACCTATCTGAATGGAATAGAATTTTTCTTTTGCCTGTGAATGTTTATTTTTTTCATTCAAAGAAAAATAATTTAAAAATGGACTCGAGTCAACCTCATTAATAAAACTTGTAATCCAGTAATTGGAACTTTTTATATCAGCGTAGTTCTCATAAATCCCAATAATGCCAAGATACGCGTAAGGTAAAATATTTTTTTCCTTCAAGGAAATAAGTTTTCTATAGTATGTTAGCGCTTTGGAAGTATCCCTAATAAGTGAGTAATACTTTGCAAGTCGAAGAAGAGTTGTCGTATAAAAAGGAGAGTCCTTATAATTTTCTTCAACAGTTTTATAACAGTTCAAAGAAAGTGTTAGATCATTTGAAATTTCAGCTATATAAAAATACAAAGAACTTGATGGTTCTATATTTTTAACTTTCAAAGAATCAAGTAAAAGTTTCAATGATAAAAAATCACCTTTAATATAAAATTCTTTGATATCAGTTTCAAAAGAAAAGAAGAATAAAAAAATTATACCAAAAATAATCACAATTTTTTTCATATTCACCTCTTTTTTATTCCATAAGGGGTTATCCCTTTTATCTGAACTATCTGAACAATAACTTTGTCATTTATTTTTATATCATCTCCGTTAACAACAACACTCCTGTTATGTCTATCCCTTCCGTAGTACTCCTTTTTACTCTTCTTACTGACCTTTTCAACTATAACCTCTACTTCCCTTCCAACAAGTTCTTTCAGTTTCTTTTCCTTTACACTTCTCTGCAAATCGATAAGTTTTTTAAGCCTTGAAGAACTCACCTTTTTATCACAATCTTCCATAAAATAAGCAAGAGTATTCTTTCTTTTTGAAAACTTGTACATGAAAGCATCATCAAATTCTATATCCAAAACGAGTTTCAATGTATCTTCAAAATCTTTTTCATTCTCATATGGAAGTCCAACCATAATATCTGTTGTTATTGAAATATCTTTAAGTATTTTTCTTGCTTTATCTATCTTTTCTAAAAAATCTTTAACAGTGTAATCTCTATGTAAAAGTCTTAAAAGTTTATCGGATCCAGTTTGAACAGGAAGATGTAAATGTGGACAAATATTTTCATAATCAGCCATAAGTTTAACTATATCGGGGGAAAAATCTTTCGGATGTGAAGTTAGAAATCTGATTCTCATATCTTTAAACTCTTTTGCAACTTTCTCGAGTAATCTTACAAAATCATATGAATCATAAAAGTATGAATTCACATTCTGCCCAAGAAGCATTATCTCACCCGTTTTGTCGTTGATGTTTTTTTTTATATTTTCAATAACATCATCAACACTGAAAGATACCTCTTCTCCTCTCAGATAAGGAACTATGCAGTACGAACAAAAATTGTTGCACCCCTTCATTATTGGAAGATAGAGAGTAAAATCAGTCTTTCTCAAAATATCAGAATAGTTACCTAAAGAATTTATCTTGAATTCTTTAAAATTTTTAAGCTTTAGAAGTTCAGGTAGTTTTTTGTATTCTGTCGAAACTATAAAGGATTCATCTGAAAAAATATTTTCATTTTCAAGTGATTTCGCAAGACATCCAGCTATAATGAACCTTTTACCATCCTTTTTACCTTTCAAACTCTGGATGAACCCTAAAGCTCTCTTCTGTGCATGATCCCTAACAGAACAACCGTTAACAACAACTATTTTTGCATCTTCAATATCAAAGACCTCTTCGTAACCTTCATTTTTAAGAATAGAACTTATTATCTCACTATCATAATCGTTCATCTCGCAACCGTAAGTTACAATCTTAAAGGTTTCTCTCTTCACAGATAACCTTCCCATCGACATAATCCAAAACTTTTACCTTAATGATATCACCTTTTTTAAATTTATCATCATATTCAAGATAACCATCAAAATACCTTTCCCCTTTCCCTTTTATTTTACCATCCTTCAAACCTTCAAAAATTATAGACTCTTTTTCACCCTTTAAGGATTTCAAAAATTTCTCTTTTCTTTCTTTATGTACTTCTCTCATTATCCTCATCTTTTCCTCTATCGATATTTTTGAATCTTTATTTTTTTCAAAATAGTATGCGAGTGTTTCTTTTCTTCTTGAATAAGGGAAAATATGGAAATGTGAGATATTACTATTTTTATAGAAATCAACCATCTCTAAAAAATCCAGATCATTTTCAAAAGGAAAACCAACTATGACATCACAACCCAACATAGGTTTAAAAAAATTTTCCTCAAATGAGAATAATAGATTTTTTATCATTTCTTTGTTGTATTTCCTTTTCATCATCTTTAAAACTTTTTCAGAAATGTGTTGTAAAGAAAGATGGAAAAATGGAACAACCTTTTTTATTTTTGCCAGTTTTTCAATATCCTTTTCATCTATCTCGTTTATATCGAGAGATGAAAGTCTAATCCTTTCTATTTCTTTTTGAGAGATAATTTCTATAAGATCTATAAGATTTTTCCCCTCGGAATTGTATCTCCCTATATGGACACCAGTTAAAACTATCTCCTTTACATTCTTTTTGATGAGTCCTTCAACCTCTTCTATAATACTTTTTATCTCTCTGCTTTTTTCATCTCCCCTGAAATATGGAACTATACAGTAGGAACAAAAACTGTTGCATCCTGTTTGTATGGGGATTTCAACTCTTGTTCTGTTAATGAAAGAATTTTTTAATTGGAAAATTCTATCCTGCTGTATGTATTCAACCTCTTTTTCAAGGGAATCCTTATCATAACAACCAACTACCTGAAACCTCTTTTCAGGATATTTTCTAACCATCCTTTCAAGAACATTTTTGAACTGTTTCTGTGATGTTTCAGTCACTATACATGAAGAAAGAACAATAATATCAGCATTGGATGGTTCACTACAAACTTCCCATCCTTTTTCAACAAACTCACCAATATATCTTTTTGTTAAAGATTGGTTCAATTTACAACCCATACTATAAAAAAATATTTTCATTTCACAAGATCCACTTTCAAAAAATATTCTAAAGATTCCTTCCAGTTTCTCATAATATTTATACCGTTTTTTTTCAAAACTGCATTTTCGAGAACAGAGTACTTCGGTCTTTTTGGAAAAAGATCCTTTGAATCTTTTTTTTCAATTTTTATATCAAGGTTTAAAATCTTTTTTATCGCTAAAGCGAAATCATACCAACTTGTTTCTCCTTCATCCGTTGAATGGATTATACCTGAAATATCAAAATCTATCAATTTTTCAACCTGCTTTGCAATGTTTTGGGTGTATGTGGGAGTCAGGAACTGATCGTTAACAATCTGAACCTTTTCCCTTTTTTCAGCTTTTTTTATTATGAATGAAACGAAATTATACCCCTTGGATTTACTCTCCTTTTTACCGTATAAACCACTAACCCTTAAAATTTTTGCATCAGGGTTGTTCTCAAGGATCATCCTTTCTCCAACATATTTCGATAGTCCATAGTTGTTCAAGGGATTACATCTATCAACCTCAACATAGGGAGTTCTTTTTCTTCCATCGAAAACATAATCTGTTGAGAAATGAAAAAATTTAATTTTATTTTCATAACAGTATTTTGAAATGACTGAAGGTAAAATCGCATTCATAAGAAAGGAGTCTTTAATATACTTTTCACTGTTGACAACATCAAGATATGCTGAACAGTTTATGATGATATCATATTTAAATTTTATAAAAGCTAAAAAATCATCAACTCTTCTTACATCGAACTTCTCTCTTCCTCCACCATCAACTTCATACTTCTTTGAAAGCACCCTGTCAAGATCAAAACCCAACTGTCCATTTTTACCTATTATATATATTTTCATAAAGGAAATACCTTAAAAAGGTCTTTAACAGAATCACAGACAATATCAACATCAAGGTTGGATCTTTTATAATCTTCAATCTTCGTTTCTCCTGAAAGAACTAGTACAGATATTACTTTCGCATCAACAGCCATTCTCATATCTGTATACAACCTGTCACCTATCATAACAGCATCTTTACAATCTATAGAATAATATTTTAATATATTGGAAAGCATTTCAACATTCGGTTTTCCAACAATTTCAGGTAACCTTAAAGTACACTTTTCAAACATACTAATAAAACAACCTATATCAGGTATGAATCCATCCTCAGTTGGACAAAGGATATCAGGATGGGTAGCGATATATCTTTTCCCTTCCTTTAAAAACTTGTATGCTTTTTCAATCTTTTCATAAGTTAGAGTTTTATCGAAACCGAGCAAAACAACTTCCGGGTCTTTATCGGTAAGTATAAAACCATTCTCTCTCAACTCCTCTTCAAAAGATGGTGTTCCGAGTGGGAATATTTTTTTAATATTTTCCCTTTTCATCTTTAGAATGGTTGCGTTCAAAGATGTGAAGATCTCATCAATGGAAAGTTCAAATCCCATCCTTTTTAGTTTCATATAATAATCGTTTCTGTTTTTAGATGAGTTGTTTGAAAGAAAGACCCTTTTTATTCCAAGATCTTTCAATCTATTTAATAATTGGACGGAACCATCTATAAGTATATCTCCAAGATACAAAGTCCCATCCATATCGAAGAAAAAAATTTTAGGAAGTTTACTCCCATTCGATAGTTGAAGGTGGTTTTGATGATATATCATACACTACCCTGTTTACTCCTTTTACTTCATTGATTATTCTATTGGAAATCTTTTGTATAATTTCCTTTTCAAACCAGTAGAAATCAGCTGTCATCCCATCTGTAGATGTCACAGCCCTTAAAGCCACAACATTCTCATAAGTTCTCTCATCACCCATAACTCCGACACTTTGAACAGGTAAAAAAACAGCGAAAGCCTGCCATATATCGTTGTAGATTTTATTTCTTCTCAACTCTTCTATATATATAGCATCAACCTTTCTTAAAATTTCAAGTTTTTCTTTTGTTACCTCACCAATAATCCTTATAGCAAGACCGGGGCCTGGGAAAGGATGTCTGTTAATAAAATCTGAAGGGATACCGAGTTTCAAACCTATCATCCTAACCTCATCCTTAAAAAGATCCTTTAAAGGTTCAACGAGTTTAAAATTCATATTATCTGGCAAACCACCAACATTATGGTGACTCTTAATAACAGCTGAAGGTCCCTTTGTTGATTTCGATTCAATCCTGTCAGGATAGATTGTTCCCTGAAGTAAAAATTTTGCTTTTTTAATTTTTTTCGCTTCTTCCTCAAAAGATTCTATAAATAGTCTACCTATTATCTTTCTTTTCCTTTCAGGATCAACAACACCTTTCAAATTTTTCAAAAATGTTTCACTCTTATCAACATACTTAACATTAAGTTTCAATTTTTTGTTGTAAAGTTCTATAACTTCCCTTCCCTCATTCATTCTTAAAAGTCCTGTATCTATGATGAAACCTTTTAGCCTGCCACCAACAGCTTTTTTTACAAGGACCGCGGCAACGGTTGAATCAACTCCACCTGAAAGTCCACCTATCACATAGTTGTCACCAACATCATCTCTTATTTTATCAACAATCTTTTTTATTAGATCTCTGCTTGTCCAATTCTTTTTTGCTTCACATATCTTGAAAACAAAATTTTTCAAAATATCTTTCCCATAATCTGTATGGTATACCTCAGGATGGAATTGTAATCCGAAAACTTTTCCATTTTTACTAACCATTGAACCATTTTTACAGTTTTGACTATACCCACTTCTTTCAAAATTTTGCGGTAATTTAACAACATTATCAGAATGCGACATCCACACTTTTATCTCTCTGGGAATACCCTTGAAAAGTTTATCATTTTTAACTATGTGGAATTTTGCATAACCGAATTCTCTCTCTTTAGATCTCTCAACTTCCCCTTTGTATTTTTTTGCTAAAAGCTGCATACCGTAACATATACCGAGTACTGGAACATTAAGCTTCAAAAGATCAACATCTATATCTGGAGAATTTTTATCGTAAACGGAGTTAGGACCTCCAGATAAAACAACTCCATAATAAGAGTTCAGATCAACTTCTTTTATCTGGTCAGGATGAATTATTTCAGAAAAAACTTCAAGTTCTCTTATCTTTCTTGCAATCAGTTGGGTGTACTGGGAACCAAAATCAACTATCAGAATACCTATCCTATCCATTTAAAATCCTTTTTATGTTTTTTTTAATATCACCTTTAAAAAGGTATGAACCTGAAACAAGCCACTGTGCACCTGCTTTTATAGCTTCTTTTCCGGTTTTATCATTTATTCCACCATCTATCTGAATAATATATTTTCTTTCCCCTCTCAAATCTTTCAATCTTTTTACTTTTTCAAGAGTGTAATTTAAAAATTTTTGCCCAGCAAAACCCGGATGAACTGACATCACAAGAACATAATCTACATAGTCAAGATAAGGAATGATTTTATCAACTCCGGTTTCAGGATTAATAACTATTCCAGCTTTCACCTTTCTTTTCTTTATCTTTTTTATAAGGGCAAAAGGTTTAACTGTTGTTTCTATATGAAATGAGATATGGGTAGCACCTGCATCTATAAACCTATCATAATACCTATCCGGTTTTTCTATCATAAGGTGACAATCAAGATCTCTTGAAGTCAAATCTCTTACAGCTTTAACAAAATGTGGTCCAAAAGTTATATTATCAACAAAATGCCCATCCATAACATCAAGATGTAAGATTTTTAAATACGATGGTATAGAAGATATACTTTTTCTTAGATTTTTTATATCTATAGATAAAAGGGAAGGTATTATCTGAATATCCTTTTCCATCATCTTCCTTTTAATATAATTTTAAGTGTATCATCTTTTTTAAGGTACTGGCCACTATCTGGAACCTGCTTTATAACATAGTAATTGTCACCTTTACCTCTAATTGTATCAATCTTAAGATTCAGATATTTTAAAAGTTTCGATGAAAGAAGAATAGCAGAGTCTGATGATAGACCAACAAAGTTAGGTATTTGAACATAATTATCAATCTTTCCTTTTGAAACATAAAGGGAGATAGTTCCACCTTTTGAAATCAAACTGTTTTCAGGTGGTTCACTTCCAACAACAATATTTTCAGCATAGTTGTTATCGAAAACATAATTGGTGTCATTAACTATGATACCATTCTTTAAAAGCATATCTGTAGCATTTGAAATATGAAGACCTTTAACATATGGCACACTTATCTTTTCACTTCCCTTTGAAACTATAACTTCAACTATCTTGTTAAACTTAATTGAACTGTTTGGTAATGGGTTTTGAGATATAACTATTCCACTCGGGACATTTTCAGAATACTCTTCCCCAGCTATCCTCATATCAAGTCCAGCAAGTTCAAGGTTGGTTCTTGCCTGACTTATAGTTATTCCAGTTACATCTGGAACCTTTATCTCTTTAGAGGTCTTTAAAATTATTGGCATGAAAATCTGTCCCAACAATAATCCGGTTAGAACGAAGAGAAAAGCGAGTGATGTTAGTAAACAGCCCCATTTTCTCCCTTTTTCATCAACATCTATACTTTTCACTTCATCTTTCAAATTTTCGACTTTAAAAAAAGATAGTTTCATTCTCTTTCCCTGTTTATCCATATTTTAACACCTGTTCCTTTTTTCACTTTTGTTCCAGATGCAGGTTGCTGTTTTATAACTATATCGAATGGATATTCAACATCTGTAACATATATAATCTCTTCTACAAGAAGACCAGCACTGGTTATCTTTGCTCTGGCATCCTCTTTTGTTAGAGAGTTGACATTTGGAACAACAACGGTAGTGACTCCTTTGGAAACATTAAGATTCACAGCAGATCCTGAAGGTATTCTCGCTCCTCCAACAGGATCGGTTGAAACGACAACATCAGCTCTGTACTTGTCATCATCAACATATTTAACATCACCAATTTTAAGTCCAAGATTGATTATCTCCCTTTTTACCTCATCAACATTAAGCCCTATAAAATATGGGAGTGTAACTATTTTCTGTGTATCTAAGGTAACACTTTCAACATTTTCTTTTCCTGCACTAACAACCACATTAACAACACTATTTTTTACAACATTAGTCCCAGCGAGTGGTGATTGGGAAAGAATAACACCTTTATCTTTTTCACTCACCTTTTCAGATTCAACGAATAGATTCAAATTCTTGTTTGAAAGAATAATTTTTGCCTTCTCATAATCAAGCCCTTCAACCATAGGGACTTCAATCATCTCAACTTTACCATTTTGGGAATCTTTTTTGAATGATGGTAAAATAGGTGTTAGAAAAATAACCGCAAGAGTTGATACGATTATTGAAACGATGAATGAAACTATCAAAGAGATAGTTACTATTTTCCCTGTGTTATCAAACATTTCATCCTCCTATTTTCCTTAGAAGAGCTCCATAACCACCGTTGAAAGGATCTCCAAAAGTGAAGAATTGGCTTATCATTTTATAATCTTTGTTTTTCTTCAAAAAATCAAAAACAACATCATGGTTTTCCTCTTTGAAAACTGAACAGGTTATATATAAAAGTAAGCCATCATCCTTTACAAACTCTTCAGCTTTTTCTATCATTTTTTTCTGTATTTCAACAAGTTCATCTATCTTCTTTTTATAGTTGTATTTTACATCAGGGTTCTTTCTTATAGTCCCAGTTGAGGTGCATGGAACATCAAGTATCACTAAATCGAAAAGTTTGTCAAGATTGAGTTTGAAAATATCAGCTGCAAAAGTTGTAATATTTTTCAATTTCAACCTTTTTATATTACTATTCATCATCTCAATCCTTTCAGCATCCTTATCTATAGCGACAATTTTAGATTTTGGAAGAAAAGATTTTACAAGAAAACTCTTTCCACCAGGTGCAGCACATAGATCCAAAACATCATCTATAGTTTCTTCAAGTTGTAAGGATCTGAAGATGTTAAGATATATCGGATCGAGTATATACTCTTTTTTCGTTAACCTCTCATTATCTTTAAATTCCCTATATTCGAGCTCGTCTATCCTGAAAGCATAAATAGGAGGTTTTGAATTGTAGAACTGGAGAAGTTGTTTAGTCCTTTCAAGACCCACCTCTTCAAAAAGGTATTCTATAAAATGTTGTGGGAAAGAGTATTTTATTGATAAGCTCTCCAAGGAATCATCATCTGGAATTACAACCTTATCTTTGTTTCTTAGAAACTCTCTCAAAATCCAGTTTACGAATTTTTCCTGATTTTTTGTTTGAGATTTCGCTATATCAACTATAGTTGAAAGTACAGCATAATCTTTATGGTTCATAAAAAATATTTCATATATACCAATTCTTACAAGATTCTGAACCTTCTTCGAAAGGTTGTTTATATTTTTCCCTGTTGCCTGTTCCAAAATATGATCGAGAAGAATCTTGTTTCTTACAACTCCATAAACGAGTTCTTTTATATATGATGCTGTTTTTTTATCTTTTCCAAAAACTCTCATCTCATACGATTTTTTCAAAGGAATGTTTCTTGAGAAAATATCCTCTAATATGAAGTATGAGATCAATCTTCTATCTTCCATGTTACCCCATCTTTTAAATCGTTTATAATAATTTTTCTTTTTTTGAGTTCTTCCCTTATCATGTCTGCCATCTGATAATTTTTCTCTTTTTTCATAGTTTCTCTTATTTTTAAAAGTATTTCAACAAGTTGTTCTGTCAGATCATCCTTTTCCTTTTTTTCAAATATAAAACCAAGATCTTTATACATCTTGGATAGAGTGTTTCTGAGAAGACTCTCATCCTTTTCTTTTTTGTTTATCATATTAATAGTTTCAAAAATTATTCCCAAAGCTTGTGGTGTATTCAGATCATCTTCCAAAGCATCCTTAAAATCCTTATATATTTTATCATCTACATTATCCTCTTCAAAATTTTCATCTAAATAAGGAACCAATCTTTTGAAAGCTGTTTTTGCTTCTTCAACTCTTTCGGTTGAAAATTCTATATCCTTTCTATAATGTGTTTTATAAAGGAAGAACCTTAAAACATTAGGTCCATAAAGTTTGAGAAGCTCCTTGGCTTTGAAAACATTACCTAAGGATTTTGACATCTTCTCACCTTTCAAATTTACCATACCGTTATGAACCCAATATTTTGCAAAAGGTTTACCTGTTGCACATTCGGATTGGGCTATCTCATTCTCATGGTGTGGAAAAATCAGATCCTGTCCCCCAGCATGTATATCGAAAGATTCTCCTAAATATTTCATACTCATAGCTGAACATTCTATGTGCCATCCAGGTCTTCCCTTCCCAAAAGGAGAATACCAATAAGGTTCATTATCCTTTGCACCTTTCCATAAAACAAAATCCAAAGGGTTTTCCTTGTTCTGGTTAACTTCAACTCTTTTTCCCTCTATAAGGTCATCCAACCTTTTACCTGAAAGTTTACCATACCCTTTGAATTTGGAAACACTAAAATAAATATCATCTCCAGATCTGTAAGCAAAACCTTTCTCTAACAATTTAGATATTAGTTCTATAATCTCCTCAATATGACCTGTTGCTCTTGGATAAACATCAAAGTTAAGTATGTTCAAAGAGTTGAAAACCTCAAAAAACTCATCTATATTTCTCTGAGATATTATCCTGTAATCTATCTTTGATTGTGCCATTTTTGTAATGAGTTTATCATCTATATCGGTAAAATTGTAAACAGAAAAAACTGAATAACCTGACAATTTTAATACCCTTCTTAAAATATCAACTGTGACCAAAGCTCTTATATGACCTATGTGTGGAGTATCCTGAACAGTCATTCCACAAGAGTAGATTCTAACTAAACCATCTTTTGAAACAGGCTCAAAATTTTCAACATCTTTTGAAAATGTATTGTAAATTTTAAACATCTATCATTTCTCCTTGTCAACTATAGCAGCCGTTAATTCTCCTTCACAGACAACCTTTTCATCAACATAAGCTTTACATTCTAAAACAAAGAAATTCCCTTTATGCTCTTTTAAGACGCACTCGTTTTTTAATACATCACCGGGGAAAACTGGCTTTCTAAATTTCACTTTATCTATCTTAACAAAATAAGGGACCTTCTCTTCTATATTCTCTATATAGTAAGATATAAGCATCGCACCTGTTTGTGCGAGTGATTCTATTATTAAAACTCCGGGCATAACTGGATGTTGCGGGTAATGACCCTGAAAAAAATGTTCATCCATTGAAACACATTTTTTGCCAACAACCCTCTTCTCATCAATCTCTAATATCCTATCAACAAGAAGCATAGGATACCTGTGTGGGATAACTTTCATTATCTTTACAATGTCAAAATCTTTGTTTTTATCTTCCATAATACCTCACTTTTTTAACAATAATTTTATTTCTGATATATATTCTGATATTTTATTGTTAAAATCTATATCACTTGTTGATTCTTTATTTATAGTTTTAAGAAGTCTTCTCGTTTTAACATCGTAAATTGAAACTTCAGAAATTATCTTACCTGAAACCATTTTTACCCTCCCCATAAAGCAGTAATCAGCATTCAAAGTGAAAGCATAACTCAAAGCATCAACAGGTTTTAAATTTTCAATATCCGTAACACCCATCTTTTGTAGATAGGAATTAACATCATTTACGCTTACAGGTTCAAGTTTGTTTTCAACCTGTAATGACTGGTAGAGTGATTTTGCAAGTTTTATATGGTACTGTTCACTTCTCGTCTCTTTGTCTTCAGCAACAAAATCGTAAACTATGTATCTTTGTAAAACAGAAACAGGGACAAAAAAATCTTTATTCAGTTCTTCTATAACTCTGTCAGTAAGATCTATCTCCTTTTTTGCATAAAGTATATTCCCATCTGCGAAATCGAGTATAAGTGTATAACCTTCATCATCACCTATTTTTTTTATTATTGAATTTATCTTATCCACAACAGGTTTCAACATCTGTTTGTTTATAGTTGATGATTTACCACCCTCACCATATATTTCCTGAATATATTTGTTAAGTGAATCTTTTTTATCATTGATCTCTTTCTGTTTTCTTGAGTTCAACTCTTCTGAAAGCATACTCTTCTGTTCGTTGTAGATTTTTTCAAGTGAATCTATCTGCTGTTGAAGGTTGTTAATCTTTTTTTTCCAATCTGCCAACTCTTTCTCTACCTCTCTGTTTATATCATTCAATCCTTTATATTCCTGAAATATTCTTTTAGAATCGATGTAACCTATCTTCTCAGCAAAAAAATTCAAAAAAGTCAAAGAAATTATGAAAAGAAAAATTATCCTTTTCATCAAACCTCCTAAAAAGATGTTCCTATCTGGAAGTGTGGCTCCCATCTCTGTCCATAACCATTTCCAGTTTTAGAGAATCCATATCCAAGATCTATTCCCATTATACCAACCATAGGAATCTGCAATCTGACTCCTAAACCTAAACCAGAGTAAAGTGGGAGAAATTTGTTTTTAAAACCTTCTGAGATAGAGTTATAGCTGTTTCCAACATCGTAGAAAAGGATAAGGTAAGCCATATCGTTTAAAGAAAGTCTCAATTCTGAATTTAAAAGTAAAGCACCTCTTCCACCAACAACATAACCATCGAGGGTATAACCTATACTTCTATCAGGATAACCTCTCAGTCCCCAGTTACCAACTCCACCGAGAACAAACCTTTCGGATAATGGTATATTCTCTATATCTTTGTAAGAATCTATAAATCCGTAAGCGAACCTTTCCATCAGAACGAATTTCCAGAAAAGTTTTCTGTATATTCTAAGATCAACATTCATCTTATAGTAATCTATCTGCCCACCCAAATAACCACCGGCGAAACCTGTATACAAACCAAAAAGTTCACCATTGTCAGGGAAGAAATCACTATTCCTCGAATCTCTGACAATAGAAGGTGATATCTCGGAAAGTATCCTTTTATCACCTAAAAATTGTTTAATCCATGGATCGAGTATACTAAGGTATGATGAATCAGCATAAGTGTAAACCTGTTCAAGTTTGTATGTTGTGTAGAATCTTGTCATCAACCTTTCAGATAAAAAGAAACCTGTCGTAACACTACCACCAATCCTTCTATCATAATAGTATGTTCTATCTTTCGTTGTGTAATACTCTCTTGTTCCAACAACAACAGGATAACCTAAAAAGTATGGTTCGGTGAAACTGAAGGAGAAATTCGAAATCGATGCACCCTTTTCAAGAAGGAATTCTGTGGATAAACCTTTTCCAAGAATATTTTTGATTTTTATAGTTATGTTACCAGTCAACCCATCCACCTGATTGTAACTACCTCCAATGTTGAACTCACCTGTCTGTTTTTCTTTTACAAGAAACTCTATATTTATCTTATCCTCTTCTTCAGTTTGTTTTGGATTTATCTGGACATTTTCAAAATAACCTGTTCTTGAAAGGTTTGAAAAACTCAACACAAGATCTTTTCTCTTGAATATATCTCCGGGTCTTGATAAAATCTCCCTCCTAACAACGAAATCTTCAGTTTTTTCATTTCCGGAGATTATGATTTCATTTATGTATGCGAGTTTGTTTTCAACTATTTTAAAATCTATATNNGTACATCTCATATATCGAAGACAAAGTGGAGTTAACTTTACTTAAAGAGTAAGGTTCACCTTCCTTCAAATTTATCTGTTTTTTTATCTCTTCCGCTAAAACATTTTCATTTCCAGAAAAAGTGACCTTCCCAATCTTGTAAAAATCGTTCAAAGTAACATATATCTTCAAAAAGAGAAATCTGTTGTCATAGGAGTAATCTTTAACAACCGAATCGAGTGTAGCATCTATAAAACCTTTATCCTTCAATATGTTAACTATTAATGTTTTATCCTCTTCAAAATCCTCCTCTTTGAATAAACCATCCCTTAAAAAACCTTTCTCTTTTGTCTTCATCTTAGATTTTATCTGATCATCTGTAATTTTATAGTTCCCAATAATCTCTATCTTTTTTATCCTTATCGATTCATTCTCATTTATAAAAAGGAAAAGGTTTACCTGTCCATTATCATTCTCACCTATCGAATCGTTTATCTCAACATTGAGAAAACCTTTTTTATGGTAAATATTCTCTATCTCTTTTTTAATCTTAAAGAGAGCATAATCGTTTAAAAAATCACCCTCTTTTACTGAAAGAGAGTCGGTAAGATCTTTTTCTTTAACCTTCCTGTTACCTTTTAAAACTATCTTTTTCAACCTTACATTCTCTTCAACAGTAATTTTAACTATATCGTTTAAATCTTTCTTTTCACTTTTTACTTCAACCTGTTTGAAAAAACCTGTTGAAAAAAGAT
>DJVI01000032.1 GCA_002441125.1 Caldifarciminota bacterium UBA6260 | reverse complement strand
ATGTTCGAAAAGAGGTTTTATGAAGAGTAACAAGATTTTTAGGGGTTATCCAGCTTCTCCCGGTCTTGTAAAGGGTAAATTGAAGATTTTAAGCAATAAACTTGAGGTTGTTCAGGAATATGATGTTGTTGATACGGAAAAAGAGGTTGAAAGATTTTTAAAAGCTCTTGAAGAATCTAAAAAGGAACTTCTTAAAAGCAAAGAGAATATTAAAGATACAGTTGGAAACCAGTATGAGGATATTTTTGAAGCTCAGATACTTGCACTTGAGGATAAGAGTGTTGTTGAAAAGAGTGTTAAAAATATAAGGGAGACAAAGAAGAATGCCGAATCAGTTTATAAGAATGTTATTTCCGAAATCCTTGATAGAATGCAAAAAACTGATAACAAGTATTTGAAGGAGAGAAGTTTTGATATAGTTGATGTAATGAACAGAGTTTTGAAAAAATTGAAAAACAGAGATGAACAGAGTGTAGAAACATCTGATGAAATTGTTATAGGAGCTTACAACCTGACACCTACCGAAACGATGAAGTTCGATAAGAAAAAGATTTTAGGAATAGTAACTGAAAGTGGTGGTATGACAAGCCATTCTTCTATACTTGCAAGAGCGTTGAGTATACCAGCTGTAGTGAATGTAAAAAACTTTCTTTCAAATGTTAACGATGGAGATATCGTTATAGTTGATGGTTACACTGGAACTGTTATAATAGACCCTGATGAAGATTCCGAAAAAACTTTCAAGAAAAGAAAGGAAGAATATAAAAATTACAATTTGAAACTTTTGGAGATGAAAGATGAGGAGTCTGTTACTATAGATGGGAGGAATATAGATCTTTCTGCAAACATTGAACTTTTGGAAGAGATAGATGAGGTAAAAAGGTATGGTGGAAGGGGAGTTGGACTTTTCAGAACGGAGTTCATATTTTTAGAAGAGAATGGTTACCCTTCAGTTGAAAAACAGGAAAATATTTACAAAAAGATAAGTGAGGCTATTTTCCCTGATTCAGTTATAATAAGAACCGTTGACATAGGTGGTGATAAACCTATATATGTAAGAAACAAAGAGGAGAATCCTTTCTTAGGTTTTAGAGGTATTAGAGTTTCACTCTCTAATGAAAAGATTTTGAAAGATCAGTTTAAAGCTATTTTAAAAGCGAGTTGTAAGAAAAATTTGAAAATAATGCTTCCTATGGTTTCAAAAATAGATGAGGTTATAAAAGCTAAGATGGTTTTAGATGATGTTAAAAAAGAACTTTTCAATCAGCAGATAGATTTTGATAAGGATATTGAACTCGGTATAATGGTTGAGGTTCCATCAGCTGCAATACTTGCTGAGGAATTTGCAAAGTATGTTGATTTCTTCTCGTTGGGAACAAACGATCTTACACAGTATACTCTCGCTGTTGATAGAAACAACACGAATATTTCACAGTATTTTGATTCTTTGGATCCGGCTGTTTTGAAACTTATAAAATTTACAATCGATGCGGCACATGATGCAAACATCTGGGCTGGTATATGTGGTGAACTTTCTTCCGATCCTATTGCTGTTCCAATTCTTGTTGGTCTTGGTGTTGATGAGTTATCAATGTCACCAATTTTCATCCCTGAGATAAAGATGATATTGAAACAACTTTCCTATGAGGAAACCAAAGAGATTGCAAAAAACGCGCTTCTTTTAAAATCTTCAGATAAAGTTAGAGAATATATGAAAGGAATAATTTCTGAAAAGTTCCCTAACCTTATAAAATATTTTTTGGGAGAGTTTTATGACAGATAAAGATATGTTATCACTGATAAAAAGTTTTCCATCATTTTGCATCGAAGGTTTTTCTATCGATAAAGATTTAATTGATTTAAAAGGTATAGAAAATATTGTTTATGCTGGAATGGGTGGTAGTGCTATTGCAGGAGACATTTTGAAGGAAATGCTTTATCCTATTTCAAAATATCCTTTTGAAGTTGTTAGGAATTATGAACTACCTGATTATGTCTCTGGTAAAACTTTTTTAATAATTTCATCTTTTTCAGGGAACACTGAAGAAACTCTTAAATGTTTTGAAGATGGTTTGAAAAGAAAATCGAAGATTTTAGCTTTATCGAGTGGTGGTGATGTTGAAAAGATAGCGAAGAAGAATCATATAAAACATATAAAACTGAAGTTGGACTGCCCACCGAGGGCTGCACTTGGAATGACTCTTGGTGTCTTGTTGAAAAAAATGACATTACTTGTTAAAGAGAAAAATTTCAGTGATCAGATTGAAGAAAGTTTATTAAAACTTTCTGATTACTATTTTGATGATCTCAATGCAAAAAAGGTTGCAAAAATTTTAAAAGGGAAAATAGTAAATGTTTATACAGATTCAGCCTTCTCTTCTGTTGCTAAAAGGTTTGCAAACCAACTTCATGAGAATTCAAAACATTTCTCCCATTTCAACTTTTTACCTGAAATGGATCACAACGAGATAGTTGGTCTCGAAAAACCTGATTTTATAAAAACAAAAATTTTTATAATCTTTTTACTCTTCAAGCAGATGGATGAAAAGAATAGAAAGAGGACTCTAATAACAGAAAGAATATTGAAAGATTTTGGTTTTGAAACTATGATTTTTGAATTTGAGGATGATAACAGAGTTTTCAATATTCTTGATAGTATTATGACTTTAGATCTTCTCTCTTACTATCTTGCAGTTGAGAATAGAGTCGATCCGATGAAAATTGAAAGGATCGATATTTTAAAAAAGAGGATCAAAGAATGAAAGCTATAATACCTGCAGCTGGAATAGGGAAAAGGTTACAACCTTTAACTTTCTTTCTACCAAAACCTTTATTTTATGTTGGAAGTAAAAGGATAATCGATTATGTCCTTTTTTCTCTCTCGGATGTTGATATAGATGAATACATCATTATAGTTGGTTATAAAAAAGAAATTTTAATGGATTACCTTCTTAAAAATTATCCTGAAAAAAGATTCACTTTCGTGGATCAGGAAAAACAATCTGGTCTTGGTGATGCTGTTTTCAAAGGACTTTTAAGGATAAAGGATTTTGATGTCCCCTTGGTTATACTACTTTCCGATACTATAATTAACCTGAATGTGAAGAAATTTTTAAAAACTGTAAATTCAAAACTCGCTTTGATGGATGTCGATGATCCAAAAAGGTTTGGAGTTGCAAAGATAGAGGGTAAGTTTATAACGGATGTTGTTGAAAAACCTGAAAATTTTGTTTCTAATAAAGCTATAGTTGGATTTTACCATTTTAAATCATCGAAGAAACTTTTTGAAAGTTTAAATTATCTTTACGAAAAAAATATTAAAACAAAGGGTGAGATTCAATTGACAGATGCGATAAAAAAATTGATAGATGATGGAGAGAAAATTGAGTTCGGTGATGTAAAGAAATGGATCGATTGTGGAGATTTTAAAACACTTCTTGTTGCAAACAATTTGTTACTAAAGATGGAAAAGAAGAAAAATTTCATCGATGAAACGGCAGCTTTAGAAAAATCTAATGTGATCAAAAATAGTTCCATTTTCAAAAATGTTAAAATTTCAAATTGCAAAATAAAAAATTCAATAATTGGAAACAATGTGATTTTAAAAGATTGTAATTTAAAAGATTCTATAATTGGAGATAATTCTAACATAGAGAATTTTAAAGGTTCAATTATATGTGGTGAAAATACTATAATAAAAAAATAAAGAAAGGAGTAGAAGATGAAAAGATTTTTAACTTCAGAGTCGGTTGCGGAAGGGCATCCTGATAAACTTTGTGACATAATCTCTGATTCCCTTCTCGATTCAATACTTGAACAGGACCCGAATGCAAGGGTAGCTGCAGAAACTATGGCAGCAACGGGAATGATAATAATAACTGGTGAGGTAACCACAACCTGTTATGTTGACACCCAGAAACTTGTAAGAAATGTTGTTAAAGAGGTGGGTTATACTGACCCTGATTATGGGCTTGATTATCAGACATGCGCTGTTGTTACATCCATTCAGGAACAGTCTCCAGATATAGCCCTGGGAGTTAATGTTGGTGGTGCAGGTGATCAGGGTATGATGTTTGGTTATGCTACAGATGAGACACCTGAACTTATGCCTATGACTATATCTTATGCACATAAACTCATTAAGAAGGTTGCTGAACTCAGGAAATTTGGTGAATTAAAATATCTAAGACCTGATGGAAAATCACAGGTTACTGTTGAGTATGTTGATGGAGTTCCCAAAAGAATAGATGCAATTGTTTTAAGTGTTCAGCATAATCCTGATGTTGATCAGAAAAAGATTAAAGAGGATATGGTTGAAAAGGTTATAAAGGAAGTTATAGAAAGCAAACTAATAGATTCTAACACAAAAATTTTTGTGAACCCTACCGGAAGGTTCGTTGTAGGTGGACCTCTTGCTGACACTGGTTTGACAGGGAGAAAAATAATAGTTGATACATACGGTGGAATGGCAAAACATGGTGGTGGTTGTTTTTCAGGAAAGGACCCATCAAAAGTAGACAGGTCTGCAGCTTACATGTGTAGATACATTGCTAAAAACCTTGTTGCAGCAGGTGTTGCAAAAAAAGTTGAAATACAGGTCGCCTACGCTATCGGTGTTGCAGAACCAGTATCAATTGCCGTCGATACTTTCAATACATCCAAATATGATGATGAAAAAATAGTGAAAGTTGTAAGAGAAATATTTGATCTTACACCCGGTGGAATAATAGAACAGCTGAAATTAAGAAGACCTATATATAAAAAGACAGCATCTTATGGTCATTTCGGAAGAGAGGAGGAAGGTTTCACATGGGAAGTTTGTGATAAAATTGATGAGATAAAAAAGCTTTTAAAATAAAGAGGTAATGATGAATTATGATATAAAAGATATTAAACTATCAGAGAAAGGTTTAAAAAGGATCGAATGGGCTTATCAGGATATGCCTGTTTTAAAAAGTATACATCAGGAGTTTTCTAAAAGTAAACCCCTAAAAAATCTGACTATAGGTGCATGTCTACATGTTACATCAGAAACCGCAAACCTTATGAGAGTTTTGAAGGATGGCGGAGCTTCAGTTTCATTGTGTGCTTCAAACCCTCTTTCAACTCAAGATGATGTTGCAGCATCTTTGGTTAAAGATTTCAAAATACCTGTTTTTGCAAAAAAGGGTATTGATGATAAGGGCTATTACCAGCATATAAAGAGTGTTCTTAAGACTGAACCAGATATAACCATGGATGATGGAGCTGACCTTGTTACTATGCTTCATAAAGAGTTCACTAATTTATCTAAGAAAGTGATAGGTGGAACAGAGGAGACAACAACTGGAGTTATAAGGTTGAAGAGTATGGAGAAGAACGGTATTTTGAAATACCCTATAGTTGCGGTTAACGATTCTTACACAAAGTATATGTTTGACAACAGGTATGGAACCGGACAATCCACCATAGATGGAATTTTAAGAGCAACGAATAGGTTACTTGCAGGATCAACTTTCGTTGTTGCTGGTTACGGTTGGTGTGGTAGGGGACTCGCATTCAAAGCGAGGGGACTTGGAGCGAATGTCATAGTTACCGAAGTAGCACCAGTTAAAGCACTCGAAGCTTTGATGGATGGTTTCAGAGTTATGAAGATGGATGATGCATGTAAGGAAGCAGATTTTATTGTTACCTTGACTGGTGATATAAATGTTGTTGATGAGAAGCATTTTAAAATAATGAAAAACAATTGTATAATTGCAAATTCAGGACATTTCGATGTTGAGATAAACAAAAAAGCTTTAGAAAAGATGACAGTTAAAAAAAGAGAGATAAGACCATTCCTTGTTGAACACACATTTAAAGATGGGAAAAAGGTATATCTTCTCGCTGAGGGAAGGTTGATAAATCTCGCATCAGCTGAAGGTCATCCTGCCTGTGTTATGGATATGTCCTTTGCCAATCAAGCGTTGTCCGTAAAGTACATAAAAGATAATTACGAAAAACTCTCCAAAAAAGTTTACAAACTACCAGACCATATAGATATAGATATAGCGAAAAGAAAGTTGCAATCTATGGGTGTAAAATTTGATAAATTAACAAAAGAACAGGAAGAGTATTTAAGATCATGGGAAGAAGGGACATAAAAATATCGGTTGTTGTTCCCATCTTCAATGAGGATGGGAACATCGATAAACTGTATAACGAGTTGAAAGATAATTTAAAAGATTATCAGTATGAGATAATTTTTGTCGATGATGGTTCAACAGATAATTCTTTTAAGATGCTTGAAAATATCTCTATAAAAGACCAGAAAGTAAAAGTAGTTCAACTCGCAAAAAATTTTGGTCAATCTGCAGCTTTTCAAGCAGGTTTCGATAATGCTAAAAATGAAATTATTGTTACAATTGATGGTGATTTGCAGAATGATCCCAAAGATATCCCTTCAATGATAGATTATCTTTTAGAGAACGATTTTGATATGGTTGTTGGATGGAGAAAGAATAGACATGATCCTTTATTTTCAAAAAAAATCCCATCTCTGATAGCGAACAGGATAATTTCAAAAGTTTTAAAATTAAAAATACATGATACAGGTTGTAGTTTAAAAGTTTTTAAAAAATCTATACTGAAAGATTTAAACCTTTATGGACAGATGCATAGGTTCATCCCTTACCTTATATATTCAAGAGGTTACAGTATAGGTGAGGTTGTGGTTAAACATAGGGAAAGGTACAAGGGGAAGAGTAAATATGGTTTTTCAAGAATAATTAATGTTTTACTTGATCTTTTCACAGTAAAATTCCTTAACGATTTTTCAACTAATCCAATTTATGTCATAGGTGGTCTATCATTCTTCTCTTTCCTTTTAGGGATCCTATCCTTTCTGGTTTTAGTTCTGATGAAGATTTTCAAAAATGTTGATATGACCGGTAACCCTCTTCTTCTGATCTCGGTATTTTTGTTTTTGATATCTATTCAACTTTTAATGATAGGACTTTTGAGTGAAATAATAATAAGAACATATTTTGAAACAACAAGAAAAAATACATACAGAATAAAAAGATTCATAGGTGATGATAAAAAATAAAAATATCCTTGCCTTATGCACAACCGCTTTTTTCAATGATCGTGGTTGTCATACAAGAATTTTAAAGATTTTAAAATATATGGAAAATGAAAATAACAGAATCGACCTGATCTCTTACTCTTACGGAAGGGATATAGAGGGTTACAGGATCTACAGAATAAAGAAACTTTATAAAGATTTTGATCCTGTTGGGTTTCACTTTTTGAAAATTCTTTTTGATATTCAGATATTTTTTAAAGCTGTGAAAATGTTTAGGGAAAAAGATTACGATTATATTCTATCCTTTACCCATGAAGCTGGAATAATTTCTCTGTTATTAAAATTTCTTTATGGAAAGGAATATATACTCGACTATCAGGGATCACTTTACTCTGAAATTTCAACATCAAACTTTATCTTCAAAATTCCACCTTTTTCTTTTTTTATAATTTTAATAGAGAGATTGGTTGAAAAATACAGTTTCGCTATAATCTACAATACAAATTTCAGTTTTTCAAAATCTAAAAAGATTAAAAAATATTTTATAGATGATCAGATTACTTTAGAAAATGAAGTAAGGGAAAAACCTTTTATCTTTCCATCTAAAAAAAAGATTATCTGGGTTGGAGTTAACACAAAGGTTCAAAATCTTTCAGCTTTTCTCAAAATTGCTGAAAATATTGTAAAGAAAAAAGATGTGGTTTTTTATATAATAACTTTTCCAGTTGATAAACTGATAAAAGAGAGATTTAAAAATTACAAAGATAAAATTATTTTTCTTGAAAAAGTCCCTTATGAAGAATTGCCTTATTATTTGAAAAATGCCGATATTTGTATCAGCACAAAGTTGGATTCTTCAGAAGGTAGTGGCAAACTTCACCTCTACAAAAAATTCTGTAAAAATGTTTTATCCCTTGATTCTAAAATTTCAAGAGAGATTCTGGAAAAGAAAGAGATAGTCGAAAATTTGGAAGTGATGGAAAAGAAAATTTTGGAGTTAGTAGAATGATTTTCGAATTCATCGTAATAATAGTTTCAATAATACTTCTTGTTTTCCATTTAGAATTTTTTGTTATAATTCTTTTATCTTTACTTTTCATTCATAGAATTTTTGTAACTTTGAAGAAGGATAATAAACCTAACATACATAAAAAGTATTTTATAACTCCATCATCACTTTCAAGTAAACTACTTTCAGAACTTCTAAATTCGAATGTCCTTGAAGGTGAGTTTCATATCCTATCCAAAGAGAGTATCGACAGTCATAACGAGTTTACTTTGAAAAATATTCAGATTTTGAAAAAAAAGGGAAATGTTATTTATTCCAACATCCAGAACAGGATAACAGACATACTTTCATATTCTTATAAAAATAACCTTATACTTATTGTTTCTGAGGAAAAGATACCAAAAAATCTTATGAAAATGTTTAATATAAAAATTATTGATCTTTCTTTTGTAGAAGAAGAGAAAAAGGAAGAGCTAAAGGGTATGAAATTAAAAGTTGAGATAACTGAAAAGGTAGAGGATGGTTATTATTGCAAAAGGAAAGATCTGAAAGATGTTATACTTTTTTTAAAGAATGGTGAGTATCCTTTGAATATTGGAGAGGAAATAGATGTTGAAGTTGAAAATATTTTTGAGACTCCCCAAAAAAGGATTATATATGTCAGAAGAAGTTATTGATAAGATATCGTTCATCGTTGTTGGTGCTGGTAAATCTGTAAGGTTTAAAAGTAAAAAGATATTTTATATGATTGATGGTAAAATACCACTTTTGATTTTTACACTTAAAAATATTATAGATGCTTTCGGGAAAGATGCTGAGTTGATTTTCGTTCATTCAAAAGAGGATAAAAGCAAAATTGAGGATTTATTAAAAAATTTCAAAATTGAAGATGTTAAACTTGTTGAAGGTGGAGAGGAGAGGCCCTTATCTGTGTTTAATGGTCTTTTATCTTGTTCGAACGATACCGTTTTTATACATGATTGTGCGAGACCTTTTTTGAGTAAGAAATTTCTTTTATCTATATTTGAAACATATAAAAAAAACAAAAAGCCTCTAACTCCATATACAAAACCTTTTGATACTGTAAGAGTTAATGAGAATGGTAAAGTTATAACTCTTAACAGAAACGATGTTATGCTTATTCAGACTCCACAAATTTTGAAAAAGAGTTTATACCTTCCGATTTTAAAGAAATATGTTGAGAAAAATTTGTATCTGACAGATGATGTTGAATATCTTTTAAGGGAAGGTTTTGAAGTCAATTTTGTAGAAGGGGAAAAGACCAACATAAAGGTAACAGATCAAACCGATATAAATCTTGTTGAAACTATTTACAAAGGATGGGAGAAATGAAAGTTGGAATAGGAATAGATGCACACAGATTTTCGAGGGACAGAAAACTTATTCTTGGTGGAATAGAGATACCTTACGAGATGGGACTCGATGGGCATTCTGATGCTGATGTTTTGGTACATGCTATTATTGACGCTATTCTCGGGGCTTTAGGAAAAGGTGATATAGGGAGGATTTTCCCAGATTCTGAAGAAAAATATCGTGGTATATATTCCATAAAATTACTTGAAAAAATAAAAGATATGTTCTCATTCAAGATAGTTAATCTTGATACAGTTATAATATGTCAGAAGCCAAAACTTTCAAACTACATGGATACTATGGTTGAAAAGATATCTGAAACTCTATCTCTTGAAAAATGTAAAGTTTCAGTGAAGGCTACCACAACAGAGTATATGGGATTTACAGGAAGAGGAGAGGGTATATGTGCTGTATCGATAGTTCTACTTGAGGATAAAAATGAAAAATAAAATATTCATTCTTTTGTTGATCATATTTTTTTCATTTATACTTTTTGCAAGTGAATCTAACAGCCCTATTATAAATTTTTTGAGAAGTAAAAATATTCCAAACAACATAATAGTTTTAATACTTTCGATGTTACCAATCTTTGAATTAAGGCTTGGCCTTCCCCTCGCTTTAACCCTTTTCAAATTAGATTATCCGACAGCTTTATTCTATTCTCTTTTAGGAAACTTTATCCCTGTTATTCCTATACTTTTACTTTTGAAAGGTTTTTATAAAATGTTTGAAAAGGTTAAACCTGTTAAAAGGTTTCTTGACTGGATAATAGAAAGAACTGAAAAAAAGTCGAAGGATATAAAAAAGTATGAATTCTGGGGGCTTGTTGTTTTTGTTGGAATACCACTTCCGGGGACAGGTGCATGGACTGGGTCTTTGGCTGCTGTAATTTTAAACCTTGATTTTAAAAGATCTCTTATCGCAATAACTTTAGGTATAATTCTTGCTTCTTTTATAGTTTCAATATTTGTTTTTATGGGAAAATGGGGTGTTGTCGCAGCATCTTTATTCCTTATTTCAATTTATATAATGGAAATCATTAAATCAAAAAAATATGCAAAATAGTTGTATTATAGTTGGGACTTTTACAAAAAGTGATAGTGAGGAAAGGATCAACAAAACTATCCTTGAAATGAAAGACCTATCATCATCTCTTAATATAAAAAGTAAAGAGGATGTTATCCAAAGGATAGAAAAGATAAATCCAGCTTTTTATATTGGGAAGGGGAAAGTTGATGAGATTAAAGAGATTTCACAACATCTTAAAGTTGATTTTGTAATTTTTTCTAACGAGTTAACACCTTTACAGAAAAGGAATCTTGAAAAATATCTTGATGTATCAGTTATAGATAGAACAGAATTGATTTTGAGGATATTTGAAAAGAATGCAAAAACAACAATATCTAAACTTGAGAGTGAACTTGCAAAATGGACATATATGTTACCCAGACTGACAGGTAAAGGTATTATGATGTCACAGACAGGAGGAGGAATCGGAACAAGGGGCCCCGGTGAAAAAAAACTTGAAGTTGACAGAAGGTATATAGAAAAAAGGATAGAGATATTAAAAAAGAAGATTAAAGATTATCAGAAAAGTATAAAAGTTAAAAGTGAAAGAAGAAGAAATCTTTTCAGGGTTGCTCTTTTTGGTTACACTAACGCTGGGAAAACAACTATTATGAACAGGTTGACGAAGAACAACTTTTTTACTGATGATAAACTTTTTACAACACTTGATACCGTAACAAGAAAATTTGAAAGGTATATAGTTTTAACTGATACTGTTGGTTTTTTGGGTAACCTACCACACGAGATAATAGAGTCTTTTAAATTGACCATAGAAGAAGCATCAGACTCTGATCTTAAACTTTTTGTTGTCGATATATCAGACCAATATGTTGAACTTGTTCTTGAAGATATGGCAAAGGTTATAGAACAGTTGAAACTTAACATGGGAGATATAATTTATGTTTTCAACAAAATAGATCTTCTTTTAAATTTTAACAGGATAAACTATTATAAAGATTTATACAGAAATTCAATTTTTATTTCTGCAAAAACTGGCGAGAATTTTGAACTTTTAAAAAAGGTCATTTTAGAAGAGTTTTATAAAACTTTAGATTATTTTGAGATTTCAACCGATGATGAAAATCTAAAAAAAATTTTAAATTATGTTAACAGATACGGAATAATAAAAGATATAAAAAGTGATGAGGAAAATATAGTGAAATTTTATATACCAAAGAAATATTCGAAATTCATAAAAGTTAACTTTTCATAAAATTATGGAAAAATTATCTTTAATCGGCTTAGGAAGGTTTGGTAAAACTTTCAAAAAAAATTTTGAGAAGGTTTTTAAAGGTGAAAAAATATATTATATATACGATAAAAATTTTAAAAGGGAACTTGACAGGGAAAAACTTTTTAACTCTGATATAATAGTTATATCAGTTAACGATGATTCTATTTTGGATGTTTTGAAAAATATTAAAGGTTATGAAAAAGAGGTTATTATCGTTTCCGCATCGTTTGAGTTTAAAAAAGCAAAAAAGATTTTAAAGAAAGCATCAAACATTTCCATTTTTCATCCTATTCAATCCTTCACATACTCTGATGATGCTGATATATTTAAAAATATATATGCGACAGTCCAATCTTTAAAAAAGTCCAAATTTTTGGAAAAATTTTCAAAGTTGAATCAAATAAAAGTTATAGAGTTGAAAAATGTTGATAGAAAAAAATATCACCTTTCTTCAATGTTGGCTTTGAATTATACATTGACATTACTTTACCTATCTGAAAAACTCCTGAAAGAATCAACTTCCAAAAATTTTTCAAAGAGCCCATTTTTACCTGTTTTGAAAAAACTTTTAGAAAAAGTTGAAAGGAAAAGTGTAGAGGAAGTTATTACTGGACCTTCAAAAAGGGGTGATTTGAAACTGATAAAAAAGATNNAAATGAAAGAAATTGTTGTTGATATTGGGAATTCAAAAATAAAGTTTGGATTTTTTTCAAAAGAAAAAATTTCTAAAGTTTATAATTTTGATGAAGAGATATCAAAAAAAATTTTGAAATTTTCTCCAGAAAAAATATATGCCATATCTGTAAACCGAAAAAATAAAAAAATCTTTGAAGATCTTTTGGTTAAGAAATTAAAATATCAGGTTATTTTTCTTGAAAAGAAGAAGGATCTTTTTGAATCTGAATATTCTTTTGAAAATATAGGTATAGACAGATTCGTTTCAATATATTATGCTGTAAAAAATAAAATTTATCCTTCAACTATAATAGACCTTGGGACTGCGGATACATTTGATTATATAGATTCATCAGGTAAACATCTCGGTGGTTTCATATCAGCTGGTTTACAAACCATATCTTTTGCACTTGATAAAAGAACGGATAAACTTTTCAAAGTTGATATTGATTCTTTTGATGAAAGAATTGGAAAAAATACGGAAGAAGCACTCAAAAATGGAATATTCCTACAATGGCTTTCTGGAATTTTAACTTTCATAAGTTTTGGTAAAAAAATTCTCGGTGACCCAAAAATAATAATCACAGGTGGGAACTCCTATCTTGTAAAAGATTATGTTAAAGATTCTTTGCTTGATAGAGAGTTTCTTTTAAAATCGATATATGAATATGGAAAAGATTTTTATAATTGAAAAGGTAGAAGATTTATCCAAAATAGTTGATTTTATTTTAAGTATGAAGATTAGTTCACCTCTGATTTTTTTGTATGGTAACCTTGGTGCAGGGAAGACTGAGTTTGTGAGAAGTTTTTCTAAAAATTTTGGCATAGAGAATGTTTCAAGCCCGACTTTCAACATAGTGCATCGTTATGAGAATGATAAAGTTAAAATAACACATATAGACCTTTACAGGATAACAACTTTAAGCCATTTTTTAGAACTTGATCCATATCAACTTTTCGAGGATTCAAACTTTACTTTTATAGAATGGCCGGAGATCCTTGAACAACTTGACCTGAAAGATTACAATTTGATAAAAATTTTTATTGAAATCGTCGATGAAAAGAGAAAGGTTAAAATTTTATGTTAGATATTTTTATTTCATCTGTCACATCCCAATTATCTGTTCTCATAGTTGGTGAGAAGATAAACTATTTTAAAAAAATCGAAGATAAAGATTTTTTGGTAGAACTACCAAAAATTTTTGATAACGATGATGTTAAATTTATTTTAAAAAATGATAGTTTAAGGAATGTTTTTATACTTTCGAAAGTAGGGAAATTAACAGGGATGAGAATAGGTGAATCTTTTGCAAAAGGGCTTATTTTTGGAGATGATGAAAGTAAAATTATAAGATTGAATCCACACGATGTTTTAGGGTTCTTTTCAAAAAGTGAAAAAAAGATTCTTTCTGTAATAAAAATTAGAAAAAATTCTTACTCTTTAGCATTATTTTCAAACAAAAATATTTTTGAAAGGATTTCTAAGGATTTTGAACTTTTTGGTAATGATCTTAAAAGTTATATTGAAAGAAACAAATTTTTTATAATAGGTGAAGGAGCAAAAGATTTCCTTCCTTCAATAGATGAGAAGTATCTATTTCCAGATGCTTTGAAAATGTATCAGTATCATAGGGGAATTTATGGAAAAGATAATGGTCTTGATACCTGCATGTAATGAGGAAAAGTTTATAGGGAAACTTATTAAACAGATAAAAGAGATGTACAATTTTAAAGTTATAGTTGTTGATGATGGTTCAAAAGATAATACCTATAATGAATCTGTTAAATTTGCTGATTTTGTTATAAAACATGATATAAATAAGGGGAAAGGGCAATCGATAATAGATGGTTTGAATTTCGCTTTCACAAAATGTGAATACCTTATCCTTATGGATGGAGATTTCCAACATTCTCCTGAAGATATCAAAAATTTCATTGGAACAGATTTTTCAAAATACGATATGATTATAGGTAAAAGAAAAATGAATTTTAAAAATATGCCTTTCGACAGGTATCTTACAAACAGAACAACAACTCTTGTAACATCTTTACTTGCAACCAAAAGAGTTTTTGACTCACAATCAGGTTTTAGAATGGTTAAAGTGGATTCTATGAAAAAGTTGAATTTAAAGTATAAAAGGTTCCAGATAGAATCTGAGATGCTTATTAAAGCTGGAAGGATGAAGATGAATATTGGGTATGTTGATATTCAAACAATATATGGTGATGAAAGATCCAAAATAAATAAAGTTTTGGATACTTTAAGATTCATTAAAATGTCATTGGAGATGTTATGTCTTTAAAAATTCTTATTTCGAATGATGATGGGTATTATGCTGAAGGAATAAAAACTTTAAAGGAGATTCTTCATTCTTTAGGACATCAGGTTTTTATAGTTGCTCCAATGCAGAACCAATCTGCAACGAGTCATTCTTTGACTTTAACTATTCCTTTAAGGATAAACAGGGTAAACAAAAACGAATATATAACAACAGGCACCCCGACAGATTGTGTTTTAATAGCAACGCATGGACTTATCAAGGAAAGATTCGATTATGTTTTTTCAGGTATAAACCATGGTCCAAACATGGGAGAAGATGTAATATATTCTGGAACAGTTGCTGCTGCTATGGAAGGTGTTTTGATGGATATCCCTTCAGTTGCGTTTTCAATGGCTGCTTTTGAAAATATTGATTTTTCAAATGCTAAAAATGTGGTTCCAAAGATAATAGAACTTTTAAAAAAGGTTGGAAAAAAGAAAAGGTTGCTTTTGAATGTGAACATTCCAAATGGAAAAATAAATGGATACAGGATTACAAAACTTGGAAGTAGAATTTATTCTGATTCCCTTATAACAAAAGTTGATCCGAGAGGAAGAAAATATTACTGGATAGGTGGAGAAAAACCAACATTCAAGATGAAAAAGGGGACAGATTTTGAAGCTATAGAAAAAGGATATGTTTCTATTACTCCAATTACTTTTGACCTGACAGATTTCAGCATTTTAGAGAATTTAAAGAAGGTAGCGAAAAATGTCTTTTGAGGATTTGAGAAAGAAGATGGTTGAAAACCAGTTGAAAAAAAGGGGAATTAAAGATGAAGAACTTTTGAAAGTTATGGAAGAAATTCCAAGGGAGTTGTTTTTACCAAAAGAACTAACCAATCTTGCTTATGATGATTCTCCAGTTCCCATAGGTTATGGGCAAACTATATCGCAGCCATATATAGTTGCAAAGATGACGGAACTTTTAAATGTAAAAAAGAGTGATAAAATTCTTGAGATAGGAACAGGTTCTGGTTATCAAACTGCTATACTTTCAAAACTTGGAAAAGTAGTTTTTTCTATTGAAAGGATAAATGAACTAAGGAAATTCGCTGAAGCGAATCTGAAAAAACTTGAAATTAACAATGTATTTTTGATAACTGGAGATGGAACTATTGGTCTTTCAAACTATGCTCCATTTGATAAGATAATGGTAACAGCAGCATCACCACAGATACCAAAAAATTTTATTGACCAGTT
>DJVI01000018.1 GCA_002441125.1 Caldifarciminota bacterium UBA6260 | reverse complement strand
TTATATATGATAAAAGTGGTAATGACTTTTACCTTGTTCAAAATGGAATTATAGACAACAGGGAAGTTGGTTACCATTCACATCTTTCACAAGGTTTTGGTTTTGGAATAAGAGATATAGCATCAGGTGGAGTTGGAATAATTCTTGATCTGAATGGGAATGACATGTATAAAGGTGAGTATTTTGTTCAAGGTTCCTCATATTGGTTCTCTTTTGGTCTTTTGTATGATAGCACAGGTAACGATACCTATTCAAGTAGAAGGTACAGTCAGGGAGCAGGAACTCATTTTACTACAGGTGTTCTGATGGATAGGGAAGGTGATGATTCACACTATTCATGGGGTGTTTCTTTGGGATGTGGGCATGATTTCTCTTCAGGTTTTCTTTTCGACTATAAAGGAAACGATCTTTATATCTCCGATTGGTTAAGTATTGGCGCAGGTAACGCTAACGGTAATGGAATTCTTATAGATTTTGATGGAGATGATTTTTATAGTTCAAAAAATAAAGATTGTATGGGTTATGGTAATCCTGACAGGAACACTTTTTCTATTGGAATACTTTTTGATAAAAATGGTAAAGATCTATACAATGGTAAAGAGTTAAAAACAAATGTCAGGTCAGATTTGGGGGTTTTAATAGATGAAAAATAAAATATTTTTGTTATCTTTGATATTCTTTTCTATCAAAATTTTCCCTTCCTTTGAAGAACTTTTAAATAAACTTGATTTTTATGAGGACTCATTGCAAACAAGAATAGATTCTACTTTATTATCAGATTACAAAGAAAAAACTGTTGATTATATGGTTAACACTCTCAAATCTTCCAACTGGTATTTCAAAACTATTTCCATAAGGGTTCTTAAAAAAGTTAAAGATAAAGATCTTCTACTATCGAAACTTTTTCAGGAAAATGTTGAAAGAATATTTGTAATGAGGATTTTTGAAGATGATACTATTGACCCTTACAAAGATTTGGATTTTGATGATCTGAAACCTTACGAGTACCAAACATATATATCTTACATTGAAAAGAGAAAAAAGTTTGACACTCTTGTTAATATACTTCAAGAAGAAAATAATGATTATCTTACTGTTAAGATCTTACAATCTTTAAATGGAATCTGTTTGAAAGATACCTTTTACAGGGGAAATATCCTTAACTATAAAAATCTTTTTGAAAAACTTGTAGAAAGAGGGAATATAAGGTTGAATAAAAGTTTATCTGTAATTTTTGCAAACTTTTTTTCAGATTCTTTAAATATTATTTTTAACGAAAAAATTTTAAAAGATGTGCCAACTTTTTCTCTCTATATTGAGAGTGCAACTCTTTCTGGGAAAAAGGTTGAAATCGGTAAGATAGAAAAATTTTATAATGGTTTCAGAACAAAAGATTTTTACTATCTTGATTACAATGTTAAAAATTATTTTGAAAAATTTTCAACAGAAGAGTTGAAAAAAATAAAAGAAAATCTTGCAAATGAATCTCTAAAATGTATAATAGAAGAAATATTGGGGGAGAAGGATGAATAAAAGACCATCTTGGGATGAATATTTCATGGAGATAACAAAACTCGTTGCTTCAAGAGCGACCTGCCTTAGAAGGAAGGTTGGTGCTATAATTGTTAAAGATAGACATATCCTTTCAACAGGATACAATGGACCACCTAAGGGAGTAAAACATTGTGATGAACTCGGTGGTTGTTTGAGGGATAAACTGAATATTCCTTCCGGTGAAAGGATGGAACTATCAAGGGCTGTTCACGCTGAACAGAATGCTATTATTCAAGCAGCCAAACTCGGTATCAACATTGAAGGGGCAGATATGTATGTAACCAACCAGCCATGTTTTATATGTGCAAAGATGATAATAAACGCTGGAATAAAGAGGGTTATAATAAATGAAGGTTATCCAGATAAATATGCTTATGAAATTTTGAAAGAGGCAAATGTTGAACTTATAGTTCTTAATGAAAAAAAGGAGGAAAAATGAAAAGGATTTTATCTTTAGTGATGGTGATTCTTTTGTTGTTTGCAGTTGGCTGTTCACTTTTTGCTATAAAACCTGTAAAAGAAGTTTCAGTGGTGGGAACTCCCTATGTTCTATCAACATTTTACAATGATGGTAAATTTGTTTTGAACATCCTTGCACTTGATGCTGACTCAAACCCTGTTGAATTGAATTCATCCAATGTAAAAATAATAATCGATTCGGTTGTTGATTATTATGGTACAAAGACAACAAATTATAGTGTGAAGATAACCAACTTTGACAAGATAACATTCAAAGATGGAGATATGGGACTTGCTATGCTTTTTGACGGAAGTGGAAGTATGTCATCTTCTGATCCGAATTGGCTCAGGAAAGATGCAGCGACAAAGATGATAGATTACCTTGCGAGTGACAGACCAAACTCAATGGTTGGTATCTTCGATTTTGCGGTTGGTTATGATACAGCATACTATTTCAGGGTATTACAAGATTTTGTTGAGGTTGGAACAAACAAAACACTTCTTATCGCTGCTTTAGATTCCTTATCAAATTCTGGATCAACCCCATTGTATGATGCAATGGTTTTAGGTTGCAGAAAACTTGAAAGGGATATAGATGATTCAGAATATAACAGAGTTTTAATGACTTTAACCGATGGTGGTGATAACGATTCCTACTACCTGAATTCAACAGCCCAAAGTGTTCTATCGGAAGCAAAGGATAAGAATGTTACACTTATAAATATTGCTTTTGGTGATTATGCTTATACACCTGACCTTTTGATGCTTGCAGATTCAACAGGAGGTATATTCGTTAAAGCACAAACAGCAACCGATCTTGAGGATCTTTTCTACCAACTCGGTGTTGGAACAAAAGGAACTATACAGAAAGTCACTGCACAGTTTACAGATACAATCCCATCATACTCTTCTGTTGTTTATGGAAGAGTTGAAATATACAAAGGTTTGTTACCAACAATAAATGTTGTTTCAACAACATTTATTATGAACATCTCTTCCTATAAGGGTAAACTTGAAGATTAAAATGGAGAAAAAATGTCACAGATAAAAAAAGTTTCTGTTCAGTGTAATTTAAAAGAAAAGTTCACTATAGAAAGTGATATCAGAGGGCATAAAATTTATGTAGACCAGCCTCAAGGTATGGGTGGAGTTGATAAAGGACCAACTCCACTCGAATATCTTTTTGTTTCTTTAGGAGGATGTATAGCTTCTATAGCAAGAATTGTTGCTAACCAGAGAGGTTTGAAAATTGAGAATTTTAAGGTTGATGTTAGTGGAGATGTTGATCTTGACACACTTCTTGGAAAGTCAAGAGAGAACAGGGCTGGATTTTTAAAGATAATAGTTAAAGTTTCTTTTGATAGTGATATGACAAAAGAAGAGAAGGAAAAATTTTTGGAGGAAGTTGACAGCAGATGCCCTATATCTGACAACATTTCAAACTTAACTCCAGTTGAAATAATTTTAGAATGATATTTTGAAAAGCAAAATATTTTTCATTTTAACTTTTCTTTTTTTAATTTCTTGCAAGAGTGAAAAGATGGCAAAAAATGAAGAAAATTTTAGAAAATTAACACCTGAGGAGGAGTTTGTAATAATTCATAAAGGTACTGAGAGACCTTTTTCAGGTGAATACAATGACTTTTTTGAAAAGGGGACATACTATTGTAAAAGATGTAATGCTCCCCTTTTCAAATCCGAGTTTAAGTTTAAATCTACATGTGGTTGGCCAAGTTTTGATGATGAGATACCGGGTGCTGTAAAGAAGATTCCTGATAAGGATGGGATAAGAGTTGAAATCCAGTGTGCTAACTGTGGTGCTCATCTTGGGCACATTTTTAAAGGAGAAGGTTTTACAAAGAAGAATGTGAGATATTGTGTAAACTCTATATCTCTTCTTTTTATTCCAGAAAAAGAAGAGTTAAAAAAAGCTTATTTTGCAGGAGGTTGTTTCTGGGGAGTAGAACATCTTTTTGAGAAAAAGGAAGGTGTTAAGGATGTTGTTTCTGGGTATATGGGTGGAAATGTAAAAAACCCTTCATACGAACAGGTTTGTTCAGGAAAAACAGGTCATTATGAAACAGTTGAAGTCACATACTCTCCACCAGAAATAAGTTATGAAGAACTTGTAAAATATTTTTTCGAGATACACGATTTTTCACAGGAAAATGGACAGGGACCAGATATCGGAGAGCAGTATAAGTCAATTATTTTTTATAATGATGATTATGAAAAAGAGACAGCTTTAAAAGTAATTGAAATTTTAAAATCCAAAGGATACAAAGTTGCAACGAAACTTTTAAAATCATCAGAATTTTACAGAGCTGAAGATTATCATCAGGATTATTACAAAAAACATAACAAAACTCCATACTGCCATTTTCACAGAAATATATTTTGATACAACTTCCAAAATCTTGCTAAAAGATTTATTTTATGATAATATATAATGTTTTAAATTGAGGAGGTTTAATGTATATTTTAGGACTTAATATAGGTCATGATGCTACTGCAACACTTTTGAAAGATGGAAGGATAGTTTCTGCCATAGCAGAAGAGAGAGTTTCAAGAGTTAAATTCCATTTTGGTTTTCCATACAAAGCTATAAAAGAGTGCATAAGGGTTGCGAATATAAATGGGAAAGATATTTCAAAGGTCGTTCTATCTTTTGATAATGATCTAAAAAGGAGTCCTTTCCATTACACTGACCTTATTGTTAAAAGGAGTGGAACTATAGACCCATCCAATGAAATAGATAACAGAAAAAAGTTCGATACTGTGAAAGAGATTATATACAGAAAGATTATCGGAGAAAAAAAATATTGGGAAAAAGCTTCAAATTATGCAAAAACTGAGATAACTGAAGCTTTGAAAAAATGTGGTCTTGAAAATTTCACACTTGAAACTGCTGACCATCATCTATGTCATGCAGCTTCATGTTACTATGAGGGTGGGAAGAGTAAAGCTTTGATAGTTACAATGGATGGTGCGGGTGATGGACTTTCAGCAACAATCTCGATTGGTGAAGATGGTAAGATCAAAAGGATACTTGAAGTTGAGGACATATACTCTGTGGGAAGATTCTATTCAGCTATAACCAAATTTTTAGGATTCAAAAGAAATAGACATGAGGGAAAGATTACTGGTCTTGCAGCTTACGGTGATCCTGATAAACTATACAACCTTTTCAAACAGATGATAGATATTACTGAGGATGGAAAAAGTTTCTATTCTCCTCTTGCAGGTAATCTTAAAGGTGATCTTTTAAGATTAAAACAGCTTAAAGATTTTATGAAAGGGAAATATTATGGTCACAACTATACAAACCTGTATTTAGATTTTTTGAAAAAGAATTGTTCAAAAGAAACTAAAGAGGATATCGCTGCTGCTGCACAAAAGTTGACTGAAGACCTTGTAGTTAAATTCATTCAACCACATGTTAAAAAAACTGGCATTAAAGATATAGTTCTTGCAGGTGGGTTGTTCTCAAATGTGAAAGTTAACCAGAGGGTTCTTGAAATCGATGGAGTAGAGAGTGTTTTCATACATCCGAATATGGGTGATGGAGGAACTTCAGCTGGTGCATGTTATGTGAAATGGGCTGAGGAAGTTGAAAAGAGAGGAGAAAGATTTTTACCTTTCACAATAGATAATGTTTACTATGGACCGGAATACTCTGATGATGATATTTTAAAAGTTTTAAAAGATTTTTCAGATAAGATTGAATTCAGAAAGAGTGAAAATATAGTTGAAGAAACAGCAAAGATGATAAAAGATAAAATAGTTGTTGGTTGGTTTCAGGGTAGAATGGAGTATGGACCAAGGGCTCTTGGAAACAGATCTATTCTTTTCGATCCTACTGACAGAAAGATCAACGATTGGTTGAATAAAAGGTTGAAAAGGACAGAGTTTATGCCTTTTGCTCCATCATGTATCTATGAGGATGCTACTTTGGTTTTTGAAAATTTTGAAAAGGGAAGTTATCCTTCATATTTTATGACAATAACTTTCAATGTTAAAGAAGAGTGGAGAAAAAGGATAGATGCTGTTAACCATGTTGATAATACAGCGAGACCACAAACTGTGAAAGAGGATCAGAATCCTTTATACTATAAACTTTTAAAAAGGTATAAGGAGTTGACCGGATTACCACTTTTCGTCAACACGAGTTTCAACATGCATGAGGAACCAATATTATGTTCACCTCTCGATGCTGTCCGTTCTCTTCTTAACAACTGTGTCGATGTTCTTGTTATAGGGAACTTTATAGTTAAACAGAAAAAATAATGAAATTTTTTTCAATAGTATGTTTCGCTGGTGGTGATTGGTGGTATCATCACCCACATTCTTATAACCACCTTATGGCAGAGTTTTCAAAGGAGAAGAAAGTTCTTTATGTTAACTCTCTACCTGTTGGGATCGGTGTTGGTGGTGGGAAAAAAGGTTTTTTCAGAAAGGTTAAAAATAAGCTTTTTAGTGTTTTAAGGTTTTTAAAAAAGGAGAATAAAAACCTTTACATTTTTACTCCATTCTTTATCCCTTTTAAAGAAAACAGTATAATTCTTAACATCAACACTATACTTTTACTTTTCCAAATAAAACTTATAAAAAAAATTTTTAAATTCGAAGATCCTCTCTATTGGATAACAAACCCAAACGGTTATATATTTGTTAGAGGTATAAAATCTAAAAGAATTGTTTATCAGATAGTTGATAAGGTTCAAGAATATAAGTACGCTGGAAGTTTGGTTAGAAATTTTGATAAAAATTTGTGTGAAAGGGCTTCCCTTATCTTGACTCCTGGTAAGATGATATATGAGGAAAAGAGAAAAGATTATGGTGAAAAAGTTTACAGGTTGAAACATGGAGTAGATATAAAACATTTCAGTAAAAAAGTCGATACTATTCCCAAAGATTTCCCAAAAGTAGATAAACCTGTTTTTACCTATTGGGGATCTATAGATTACAAGAAAGTTGATTATAAACTTTTGAAATTTTTAGATGAAAAAGCGAAAGAATTCGTTTTTCTTTTCATAGGTAAAATTTTCGATTTCAAATATGAAGATTTTAAAGATAGTAAAAACATATTTTTTGTTGGAGAAAAAAGTTATTCACAACTCCCTTCCTATGCTACCTTTTCTTATGGTTTTATAATCCCTTGGGATAGTGAGGATTTGATGAACAGACACGCTTCACCAATAAAGTTGAGGGAGTATCTCGCAACAGGGAAGCCTGTTGTCTCAACATATATTCCTGAGTTTGATGAGTTTAAAGATGTGGTTTACATATCCAAGGATTATGGAGAGTTCTATGATAACCTTAAAAGATCACTTTTAGATGATGATAGTAAAAAGGAAGAAAGGAAGAATAAAATTTTTAAGGATGGTTGGGAAAATGTTTATAAAGAAGTTAACTCTATTATCGGTAATATTTAGTTTTTTCATAGTTATCTTTTCGGAGGAAACTACACTTATAATACCACCTTTTAAGCATTCTATGGGTTACTATAAAGCTAATTCAACTATCGCTAAGATGATTTTGAAAAAGAATGTTAGTTTTGAAAGAGTTTCAGGTATTTGTGCATTGAAGTTGAAACAACTCGATGATAGAACAACCGATAAAGATGATGCTATACTTTCACTTTTCGGGATTAACAACCATCAGATAGTTTACAATGTTGGTTTAAACAGAATTAAAATTTATGGTTATAAAGGAAGGGGAGAGTCCCCTGAATCTTTATATTATCCAACAGATATAGTTGTTACTCCTGATGGTGAACTTTACATCTCTGACACATACAATTTCAGGGTTTTAAAATTCTTGTATGATGAAGACTCCCTTCTTTTTGAAAATTCTTTTGGATCCTTTGGAATGGATTCCTTTTCTTTGAATCTACCCGAAGGTATTGATTACGATGGGTCTGGAAACCTTTTTATTTGTGATAGCAGAAATAACAGGATAGTTGTTCTAAACAGGTCATTCTATCCCTTCATGATATTGGATAATATACAGAGACCTCGTTCTGTATGTGTAGTTGATAGTAAAAAGGGTTATCTAAATTTGAAGGATAAAATCTTTCTTATAGTTTCATCAGATAGAAGAAGACTTTTGAAACTCGATTTCTATGGAAACATAATGAAAGAGTTTTTCTCTTTCGATATAACTGCATACAAAGATGTTGATTTCAATTTTATTGATTATGATCAGAATGGAAACATATATGTTACGGATACTATAAACAGTTGCGTTCATAAATTCGACAGTGAACTAAAATATATAACAAGTTTTGGGAGAGAGGGAAGCGGGAAAAATCAATTTTATAAACCTGAAGGTATTTCAATTTACAGAAAATATGGACAGGTTTTTATTTCGGAAAGGACTGGTTTTCAATACTATTGGATAGGTGTAGATGGATACATTAAAGAGTTTACTCCTCCAATAATTTCAGATACAACTGAAGGGTTAACTATTTCTCTCTTCACTACAGAGCAATGTAGGGTAACAATTCAGATAACAAAGGATGGTAAATTCGTTAGAGAGTTGACATCAGATCTTAGAAGGAATATCGGACTCAACTATATAGTATGGGATCTTAGAGATGAAAAAGGTAACAGAATTGTTGAAAATGGGAAATATAGATTCAAAGTTACACTCGAACCTTTATACTCTTCGAGAGGTTATTTTAAAAAGGAATTCTATGGAGAGATTGAAAAATTTTAGTTTTATTTTTCTTTTTTTCATCTCAAATTTTTTAAACGCGCAAAGGATAATTTCTTTTGCACCAAACATAACGGAAACACTCTTCTTTCTATCATACGATAGATACCTTGTTGGAAGGACATCTTTCTGTAACTATCCAAAAAATACTGAAAAGATTGAAATCGCCGGGTCCTTTATCGATATAGATTACGAGAAAGTTGTTTCCTTAAAGCCAGATATCGTATTCTTCTCAGGTAATCTTACAGATAAATCTGAAAAATTCTTGAAAGAGAAAAATATAAAATATTACGATATAAAAATGGAAAAAATCGATGATATAACAAAAGGTATAGATAGCATAATAAAAATAGTTGGTAAAGATTACGATACATCTAAAGTTGAGAAGATAAGAAATAAAATTTTAGGTATTAAAAAATTGGGAAAAGATCAAAAGGTTTTAATAGAGGTTAGCGAGAAGCCATTTATTATTGCTACCTCATCAAGTTATATAGGGTCGATTTTAAAACTTTTTGGTTTCAAAATTTTTGAAGATGAAAAGCCATACATAAACTTTTCCTATGAAAATATACTTTCTTTCAAACCTGATATTGTTATATTTATGCATAGTTTCAAAAATGGTAAGGATAAATATTCGATTTTAAAAAATTTTGATAAAATTAAATTTGTTTTTCTCGATGACGAAAAAATAGATATATTCTCAAGGTCTGGTCCAAGGGTAATAGATGCTATTGATATAATAGAAAGGGATTTTTGTGAAAGGTAAAAAACTTTTAATATTTTTAACGATTTTCTTTCTGCTCTCTTTTATTTACATTGATTTTAAACTATCCAATTTCGAAAAGGATGTAAGGAACGAAATCATAAAAATGAGGATTTTCAGATACATTCTTGTTATTACATCTGGAATGGTTTTAACTTCATCAGGCGCTGTTATGCAGATCCTTTTCAAAAATCCTTTATTGGATTCTTATGTTCTCGGTATATCTGGAGGGGGACTTTTCGGTTTTATACTTTCATCCGTTTATTTTAAAGGCAACCTTCTTATTTCAATTTTTTTCTCATTCTTCTTTTCATTACTATCGGCTTTGATCTCCCTTTCATTCTCTTCAAATATAAAAAGTGATAGAAAAGTTTCAATACTTATCTCTGGACTACTTGTGAATATACTATTCTCTTCCTTGGTTATAATATTATCGATTTTTTCAAAAAGGGATATAACATTTCTTTTTTACGCTTTGATGGGATCTTTCAACCATATATTCATTTCTAAAAATTTGTTTCTATACATATCATTTTTTGTAACCATCATTTTAACAACAGTCTTCATAATTTTTAAATCGAAAGAACTTGATATAATGTCTATAGATGAAGATATTGCGAGCACAAGTGGAGTTAATGTAAAAAAGAATTTCTTTTTTATACTTTTGATTATCATTTACCAAACATCGTTAATTGTTTCTTTCGTTGGAATGGTTGGATTTGTTGGAATAATTATTCCAAACATTTTAAGGATGGCAGGGGTTGTAAAAAGTAAAGATTTGATTTCAGGATCTTTTTTAGGTGGTGCATCTTTAATACTTGTTGCAGATTTTATAAGTAAATATTCTTTCTCTTTTGAGATCCCTATTGGAGTTGTTCTATCACTTTTTTCTTTACCCTTCATCTTCTGGATAGTTAAAAATAATTTTGAATGATATGGTAAATATAGAGAATTTAAAATTTTCATACACAAAAGGAAAAGATTTTTTAAAGATAGAAGATCTATCAATAAAAGAAAATGGGATATACTCTATAATTGGAGAAAATGGGTCAGGTAAAACAACATTTTTAAAGTTACTAAGCAAACTTCTTGAAGGGTACGAAGGGAAGATAGATCTTTTGGGTAAGGATCTGAAAAGAATAAAGGAAAAAGAAATCGCTAACATAATCTCATATATTCCTCAAAAGATTTACCTTCACTATGATTTCCCTGTTTACGATTTTATCAAATACGGAAGGTACTCGAAGATGGATCTTTTTGGAAATTTGACTTTTAAGGATCTTAAGGATATAAACTTTTTGTTGGAAAAACTTGAAATAGAACATCTTAAAAAAAGGAACTGTTTTTCGTTAAGCGGTGGAGAGATGCAACTCGTTCAACTCGCGAGATCTATTTTTCAAGGTGGTAAAATACTTATAATGGATGAACCTTTTTCGAATATAGATTTCAGACATAGAAAAAAGATAATAGAAATTATTCAAGAGTTAAAAGGTGAAAAGATAGTTTTAATATCGAGCCATGACCTTGGAATATGTTTCAACATATCAGACACAATTGTTGGTTTGAAAAATGGAAAGATGGTTGGAATAGGTAACAAAGATCTTATGAAAAATGAGCTAAAGAAAATATTCGATACAGAAATAAAGTTTATAGAGGATGATGGGAAAATCTATTTTTATGAAGGAGTTTAAAATGTTAAAAAAATTTTTAATTCTCTCTTCCTTAATTTTTTCTCTTTTAGTGAAAGGAGAATATGTAAAGAATATAACTCTTGAAAATAAAACTTACACAAAAGAGGATTTTATAAAAAAACAGTTAACATTCGGTTGTTTAGAATCTATAGATAGTTCTGATATAGAGAAAAGCAAACTCAACATTTTAAAAACTGAACTTTTTGGAGAGGTTAAGATAGATGTTTTTAAGGTTGATAGTGGTTTTGAGGAAAATATTTCACCTTATATTTTAAGGAAAGAGAATAAAGATGATTCTGTAGAAGTCAGGGTAACTGCGAAAGAGATGCTCGTCTTTCTCCCATCCCTGGGATTTTCGACAACAAAACCTTACTCTATAACCTTAGGTGCATCCTATGGTAACCTTTTCAGAGAAAGACATAAGATAGAATTGGCTTTCACATTTTTAGATGTTAGGGGAGTTTATCTCCTTTACACTATTCCAACAGTTTATTCAAGAAAATATTCTGGAGAATACAAAATTTTTTACACACAGAACAACAGAGACATTTTAAACATTGTTGAATATCACAAAGGAGTTTATCTTTCAACAGGTTATTCTTTTATACAGGATCTCTCACCACAATTTATTTTAGGTTTCGATAGGGTTAGTTTTAAAGATGATACATTTTCTCTCTCATACAAAAGCAACGATTTGAAAGGTTATGACGAATTTTTGCAATCTGGAATAAAACTTACCCTAAACAAAAAGAACAATCCATTTTTCCCAACATCGGGGAATTTTGATGAATTGACTTTTCTATATGAGAGAAATTTTTGGGGAACTGAAATTAACAGAATAAAACTCAGCTTTAACAATGTTAACTTTTTTAAATTCTTTAAAGGGACATTTGCTTTCAGGAACAAATTTCTATTGCAGAATGGAACTTTAACATACTATAACCTTGCTGAACCGGATCCATTCGAGAATAGGGCAGTTTCAGAAAAGGATATAACTGATTTTAACAGGTATTCCGGGAGTTTGGAGATAAGGTACCCTATTTGGAAGATACCTTTCGAGTATCCTATAATAGGAAAAATATCTTTCAATTACATAGTTACTCTTTTTGCTGATTGGACAACTGTTGCATCTGATTATAAAGATTTTCGATTTTTTGAAAAAGAGAGTTATCTTTACGGTTACGGTTTAGGGTTTATGTTCTTTACTGAAATTTTTGACCCTATAGGAATTCAGATAGGATTTTCACCTGTTAACGGTTACGATGATATATTTAAAAAGTTGAAATACAATATTTTTCTTCTCTGTTGGAATTTTTGATCAATTCCTTAAAGTGTAACCTTTATCTTTTATGAAAGAGATGAAAAGTTTCTGGAACTCTTCTATCTCTTCTCCAGTTAAAGTTTTTTGATCACTTCCTATAGTGTATCTGACAGTGACTGATTCAAAACCTTCAGGAATGTTTTCACCTGTATATATATCGTATATTTTGAAATCCTTTATAAGGTCATTTTTAAACTCTTTCAATTTATTTTCAAAATCTTTGAAAATCTCTTTTTTATTCTTCAATATTGAAAAATCGAGAGATGTTTGTGGGAATGTTGAGAACTGTTTGAATAGAATGTTCTTTTCGAATCTATACAACCTTTCTATTTCAATTTCGCAGAAAGAGATAACAACTTTCTTATCGAGTAGGGAGTTAATCTTTGGATGAATTATGCCTATGTATCCAATAAATTCAAAATTCTTTTCATCTTGTGAAAAATATATATCTGAAGATATTGATGGGTTTATAAGTTGATGTTCTGTTGGTGTTCTATATTCTGGTTCTTTGCCTGTAAGTCTTTCAAAAATATCGTTGATTATGAGTTTCATCTTAAAGAAGGATTTTTCTTCTTGATTTTTGGTTTTCCTATCTACGGATATTATTCCAAGTTTTTTTATTTCAGTATCTTTATGGAAAGTTTTTCCTATCTCATAAAGAGAGAATTCATCGAAATATTTAAGATTTTCAAATGAGAATTTTAGAAGGATTGGAAGAAGTGATGATCTCAAAAATTTGTTATCTATAGTAATAGGATTTTTTATCTCAATTTCATCACCTGTTTTATATCCGACTTTTTTGTTGAACTTATCATCGAACCAGGGATGTGAATCTACTTCGTTTAGATTGTATCTGTATGTTAAAAGATCTTTTATTATGTTGTCTTTTTCATTTTCAACATTTCTAAGAGGTGCTTTTATTTGAAGTTTTGGAAGGGCAGGTTTCACATTATCAAAACCGTAAATCCTTACTACCTCTTCAACTATATCCTCTTTTATAGATATATCTTTTGTGCTCCTATATGTTGGTGCTGTTATTTTTATTTTATCTTTTTCATCTTCAACTTCAAATTCGAGTGATTTTAAAATATTTTTGATTTTTTCGTCTTCTATATCTATTCCGATAGTTTTCTTTATGTATGTATAATCTGTGTATATAACATTTTTCTTGAATGGGTTATAATTTTTATCTGTTATGCAACTTGCCATCTTTATTTCTTTTTGATTTTCCTTTAAAAGCTGAACATACCTTAAACAACCTATCAGAGAGTTTTCTGGATCAAGTGATTTTTCGAATCTTGCACTCGAGTCTGTTCTTAAAGCAATTCTTGTGCTCATCTTTCTTATATGGGATGCATCAAAATTGGCACTCTCCAGGAATAATGATTTCGAATTATCTTTTATATCCGAATTACCACCACCCATTATACCTGCTATTGCAACAGGAGTATTTTCGTTTTTTATCAAAAGTATCCCTTTGGGAAGTTTTCTTTCAACCTTATCGAGAGTTGTAAAAATAAAATCATCCTTTGCACTATCAACAACTATCTTTTTGATACTCTCTCCATCAAATGCGTGTAGAGGTTGACCGATTTCAGTCATAACATAGTTTGTAAGATCAACGATTATATTTCTTGGAACATGACCTGTGTTTGACAACCTTATTTGTATATTTAGAGGGGATTGTTCAACTTTGATGTTATCTATCTTTACTCCAACATATCTATAGCATTTTTCACGATCTATTATTTCTATTGGAAATTCAGGCAAATTTTGAATTTCATTTTTTTCAAAAATTTTTGGTGTTTTGTTTTGTCTTCCAAGTATAGCTTTAACCTCTCTCGAAAATCCAAATATTCCCCATAGATCAGGTCTGTGTGTTAAAGATTTGTTATCTATTTCTATAATATCGTCATAAAAATCTGTAAATTCTCCTATCTCTAATCCTACTCTTGTTTCTTCAGGTAATTGGAAAAGACCAGAATGGTCATTGTTTATACCGAGTTCTTTTCCAGAAAGAAGCATCCCTTCAGAAATTTCTCCTGAAAAAGATTTTGTTGAAATAGTTTCACCATCAAGCTTCCCACCAGGTTTAATATGGAAGGTTTTCAAACCTTTTCTCGTGTTTGGTGCTCCACTTATAAGTTCATATATCTTATCTGATTTTACTTTACATTTGAAATGTTTTTCATCTATTTTCACCGCTTCAACAATCTCGCATGTGTATATATTTGAGTAATAATCTTTTTTTGAATATATACCCTCAGTTTCAGCAGTTTTCATGGTCAAAAGTTGTGAAAGTTCTTTTGGCGAGATATCATCAACTTTTACAAAATCGTTCAACCATCTTAAAGATATTTTCATATTTTACCTGAATTGTTTTAAAAATCTTAAATCACCACTGTTTAAAAATCTTATATCGTTAATTTTGTATCTCATCATAGCAAGTCTTGTTAACCCAAGACCAAAAGCGAAACCGTTATATTTTTCTGGATCTATTCCACCATATTTCAAAACATTAGGATGAACCATTCCACATGGAACAAGTTCGAGCCATCCGCTATGTTTGCATGTTGAACAACCTTTACCGTTGCAGATTATACACTTTATATCCAATTCGAAACCAGGTTCAACGAATGGGAAATATCCGGGTCTCAATCTAACATCTATATCCTCTCTATGGAAAATTTCGGAAAGTAATGTTTTCATTGTTCCTATTAGATTAGCTATAGTTATGTTTTGGTCAACAACAAGCCCTTCAACCTGATAGAATGCGGTTTCATGTGATGCATCTATGGATTCGTACCTGAAACATTTCCCAGGTGCAAAAATCCTTAAAGGGGGGTTGTATTTTTCTAAAGTCCTTGATTGACAACTTGAAGTGTGTGTTCTAAGTATCATCCCATTGAGAAGAAAAAAAGTGTCCTGCATATCTCTTGCTGGATGTGTTGGTGGGATATTCAAAGCTTCAAAATTGTAATACTCTGTTTCCATTTCTGGACCGGTTACAAGTGAAAAGCCCATTCCTGTAAGAATCCTTTCAACATCTCTTTTGATGAAAGTTATTGGATGTAGGGAACCATCATTCTGAGAGAATACAGGTTTTGTGAAATCTATACTCTGTTCCTTTAATCTTTTTTCAATTTCCTTCTTCTCAAAATTCTCTTTTAAAACTTTCAATCTCTCTTCAATCTCAGATTTTGTCCTGTTGATCAAAAACCCTGCTTCCTTTTTCTCTTCAGCTGTTTTAAAATCACCTATAAGTTTTAAAAAGGAATGGAGCTGGCTCTTTTTACCAGAATATTTTATCTCAATATCTTTTAATTTTTCCAAAGAATCTAAATTTTTTATTTCATCTTCAAATTCTTTAAAAAAAAGTTCAAGTTTTTCTTTTAATTTTTTCATAACTTTTCAATTGTATATAAGTAAGAAAATTTTTCAAGTGGGAAAACCCCCTTTTTTAAAAGGGGGTTAATTTTTAATCTCCGTTAACAACTATACAGGTAACTGTTCTCTGGATGCCATCGATTTTTTGAATTTTGTTAACTATCTCATCAGCAAGGTGTTTTGTAGAATCAGCGTTTACAAGAGCGATGATATCATGTAAACCTGTTACCACATGTGCATTCTCTACCTCTTTCAATTTTTTCAACTCTTTTAAAACCATTAACGCCTTTCCAGCTTCTGTGTTGATAAGAAGATAGGATAAAATTTTCATAAAACCTCCTTATAATAGAATTGTTACCTTAGTTCCTTTTGGTTCTCTATCTTTTATTTCAATATATCCACCAACCGTATCGAGTATCTCTTTAACTATTGTAAGACCAAGACCTGTGCCTATTTTCGTATGAACCTTTTCATCATCTCTCTGGAATGGTTCAAATATTTTTGATTTAATCTCATTGGGTATACCGGGTCCCTCATCCTCTATGCTTATAATTTTTTTCCATTTGTTTTCAACCAACCTTGTTCCCTCATAGATTATCTCAACTTTTCCACCATCTGGAGAGAATTTAATAGCGTTATCGATCAACTGATGGAAAATGTGTTTTATAGCGTTCGAATCAGCTCTTATCAAAAGTTCTGAATCGAAGTTTGATAATTTAAAAAATATATCTTTTTTAAGAATCTTTATTGTGAAAATGTTTCCGATTTCGATAAGTAATTTTGAAAGATCTATCTCTTCCTCTTTTAAACCAAGTAGGTCCGATGATTCTTTATAATCGAGGATAGTTGAAAAGATTGTTGAAAATCTTTCAGTCTCATTTTTCAATATAGTCAAAAACTCCTTTTGAGTCGGCGTTAATTCTGTTCCTTCAAAATCTGAGAGTAATATCTGAACAGAGCCTAAAATCGCGGTCATAGGTGTTCTCAACTCATGTGAAAGGTTGGTTACTATTTTTTGTTTCTCCTCGTTTATATCCTCAGTGTTTATAAAGTAAAAGAGTATATTGTGTATCATCCTATCAGGATTTATATATTTTATGGTAAGGTTGTATATCTCTTCGAAATTGTTGTTTATCATAACATTTTTCAAAGTTCTTTCGGTAGCTTTTGTCGCTACCTCTTCGAAAATAACTTTTAGATCAACTTCCTCTCCAGTATTTTTAGTTATCTTTATTATCTCAAAAATATCTTTACCAAGAATATCGACTCTTTTTAAAACATTTTTTGTTTTTTCAGAAAAATTTTCTATCTTACCTGTTGTGTTTGTAAGAAAGAATGGGAAAGGAAAACTCTCGATTATAGTTTTGTTTATCAAGAATAGTTTTTTTTCAAAAAATTGGAATTTGTTTCTGTTCTTATCTAAAAACTCTCCAATCTTCAAAGACAAAGATTTTAAAACTTTTAAATCATCTGTTGTGAAAAGAGTATTCTTTTCCCTGTTGAAAGCTATTATTCCACCAATAGCTTTGTTTCCAGATACTATAGGTGTTCCAACAATAGTTATTGGCATAACGGATATCGCTGAAGATGAGTTAGGTTTAAAATATTCGAACTCAAGTGATTTTGGAATCAAAGCATCGTTATTTTTAAAAATATATCCTTCAACAGATTCTTCTTCAAGTAGAGATTGAAAAAGGAGAATATGGTCGTTTTTGCCATAAGTAGCTATATATACAAGTCTGTTTTCAATATTTAAGAAAATTCCAGATGTTTGAGCTTTTATTATTCTGTTTAAAGCAGCAAGAATATATGTTAAATCGAATGGACTAACCAGAGGAAGGTTTTCTATTTTTGAAAGAAGAGTTTTGGGATCACTTTCCTGTTCAAAAATCATTTTTGCTCAGGATTCAATGCTTTGTTAATTCTTGAAACTAAATCTTTTAGATTAAAAGGTTTCACAACATAATCGTTTATTCCTATATTGAAACCTTTATTCTTATCTTCAACATTCGATTTAGCTGTTAGAAATATTATTGGAATGTTTTTTGTGTTCTCGTTTTGTCTCAGATTCGCAGCGAGCTCGAAACCATCCATAACAGGCATCATTATATCTGTTAGAACAAGATCAACATGTTCTTTGTTTATAATATCTATCGCTTCCTGACCGTTATGTGCTTTAATTATATCAAAACCGTTCTGTTTCAATGTGAAAGCCATTATGTCAACCAAAAATAGATCATCATCAACTATCAACAGGGTTTTCTTTCTTTCTTCCATTTAAACTCCCACTTTTTACATTATTATAAATTCAGTTTCCCTTTTGTCAACAAGTTAATTATAAATTTATTGATAAAAAAAATCAATAGGTAATTTTATCTCTTTACAACACAGAAAAAAATGATAATATATAAAACCTATGAAAATAATCAGGAATTTTTCGATCATAGCACATATAGATCATGGGAAAAGCACCCTCTCCGATAGGTTTTTGGAGTTATCTGAAAATTTTGATATGAGAGAGTTTCGAGAACAGGCACTTGATTCGATGAGTGTTGAAAGGGAGCATGGAATAACCGTTAAAGCCCATCATGTCAGGATAAACTTTAAATGGAAGGGGAATGATATTCAGTTCAATCTGATAGATACACCCGGCCATGTTGATTTTTCCTATGAGGTTTCGAGATCTCTTGCTGCATGTGAGGGTGCTGTTTTACTCGTTGATGCAACACAGGGGGTTGAAGCACAATCGATAAGCCATCTTCATGAGGCACTTGCAAACAACCTTCCCATAATTCCAGTGTTGAACAAAATAGATCTTCCGGCAGCTGATATTGAACTTTCAGGGAAAGAGATTATGGAACTTTTGGGATGTGAGGAGAACGATATAATTCTAATTTCTGCAAAGGATGGGACAGGTGTTGACCAGTTGATAGATGCTATAATTGAGAAGTTCCCACAACCAAAAATTGAAGTTGATAAACCTTTGAAAGCTTTGATATTCGATTCAACATACGATAATTACAGGGGTGCTATTCCTTATGTAAGGATTTTTGAAGGTGAGGTTAAAAAAGGTGACATTGTAACTTTTCTTTCGACAAAAAGTTTTTATGAGGTTGGTGAAGTTGGAGTTTTCCTTCCCAAAATGAAAAGTGTTGAAAAGCTTATCTCAGGTGATGTTGGTTATTTAATCTGCAATATTAAGAATATAGATGAAATACATATAGGTGATACTATAACCTTGAAAGGTATGAATATTACTCCATTGAAAGGCTATAGAGAAGTAAAACCTATGGTTTTTTCTGGCTTTTATCCATCCAATGGAGAGGATTATGAAAAGTTGAAGGATGCTTTGAAAAAATTAAAGTTGAACGATGCTGCTTTCACTTTCATGCAGGAAAATTCTGAAGCTCTTGGTTTTGGATTCAGATGTGGTTTTTTAGGAATGCTCCATATGAAGATAGTCCAGGAGAGACTTGAGAGTGAGTTCGGACTCGATCTAATAGCTACGATTCCAAATGTTATTTATAAACTTATAGATGTAAAAGGCGAAGAAAGGTTGATAGATAATCCAGCAAGGATGCCTGATATAACAAGGAACGAAAAGATTCTTGAACCATTTCTTTTGGTAGATATATTCACTCCACCGGATTATATTGGACCTATAATGCAACTCGTTATGGAAAGAAGGGGTGTTGGGAAGAGCATGGATTACATAACTGACAAAAGAGTACTTTTGAAATATGAAATGCCTATGGCAGAAGTTATATTTGATTTTTTTGATAAATTGAAAACTATCACAAGAGGTTATGGCTCTATGGATTATCAGTTTCTCGATTATAGGGAATCTGATCTTGTTAGACTTGACATCCTTATAAATGGGGATAAGGTTGATGCTTTGTCGAGTATAGTTCCCAAAGAGAAAGCTTACAATGTTGGTAACAGGTTGACTCATAAATTGAAAGAGGTTATACATAGGCAACAGTTTGAAGTTTCAATTCAGGCAGCCATAGGAAGTAAAGTGATAGCAAAATCTATAGTGAAAGCTGTGAGAAAAGATGTTCTTGCAAAATGTTACGGTGGAGATATTNNTATTCCGAGACAGCAATACGAAGTCAAAATTCAAGCCCAGTATAAAGGTCGTATCATTGCTTCTGAACGTCTTTCTGCATATAGAAAAGATGTTCTTACTAAAAACAGCAAGACGGTAGGAGCAGGTGATGTCGGCAGAAAGAAAAAACTTCTTGAAAAACAGAAAGAGGGAAAAAAGAGAATGAAGATGCTTGGTAAAGTCGAGATACCACAGGAAGCTTTCCTTGCCGCATTAAAGATAGATGAAGAGTAAAGATATTCTTTTTTCGATTCTCATCTCTATTTTTTTAATTTTTTTTATTAAAATCTTTTTGCTTTCACCTGTTATCATAAAAGGAAATTCGATGTCTTCGACCTTTAATGATGGAGACATCTCATTCTTTATTCCAGCAAAAACATATTCGATTTTTAAGAACATATTTAACTCAAAGGACTATACTTTTTTAAAAGATAAAAATGTTATCGTCGAACATGGGAATAAAAAGATCATAAAAAGGTGTGTTGGTGTTCCATTTGATACTCTGATATTTTTTGATGATTACGGAAAAGAAAAAAAAGTTATAGTCCCCCAGGACTCATTCTTTGTTATCGGTGATAATTTTAGAGATTCTTATGATTCAAGAAATTTTGGTTTTGTTGGTTTAAACGAGATAAAGGGAATTATAGTTTTTGAAAAAAAATTATGAAACTGATTTTAAATTGCGAAAATGTTGATCTCAAAAGAAGAATAGAGCAGTTTAGAAAACATAAAAGGAGTGGAGAAATCTCGCTTGAAGATGATAAAAATTCGTTTATAATTTTTGATTCAGGAAACATAGTTGATATCTCATTTAAAGGAAAAAAAGATTTAGATTTCTGTTTGAACTCATTCTATAAACTCAAAAAAGGGAATGTTGTTTTTATTATAGAAGATGAAAAAAAACAGGATCTTATTTTTTCGTTAAAGAAACTTGAAGGACTTCAGGATTACATTATAATCGAAAAAGATGACAAAATCACAACTTCTTTTGATGACAAAAAAGTAAAAATTTTTTCAAATTACATAAATCAGATCAAAAAATCAAACATACTCAAAACCGATTTTGTTTTTTTTCATTTCAAAAAGGTAACGGTCGTATTGATTTTTAAAGGTGAAAAAACTTTGATGCTTATTTTTAAAAGCACAGTTTACAACAAGATGTTTTTAAACAGAATAAAAAAGATTTTATTCGATGAATAAAGGTATATACATACACATCCCATTCTGTGAGAGTAAATGTTTTTACTGCAATTTCGTTTCAGGTCAATATGATGAGGATCTGATAAGAAAATATTTTAAAAGTTTAACTTTTGAAATAGTTGATAGAAAAAAATTTTTTGATATGCTTGACACTATATATTTTGGTGGGGGGACACCTTCATCGGTTGATGTCGAACACATAAAAAAGATTTTTGATGTTTTAAAAGATAACTATGACTTTCAAAATTTAAAAGAGATCACAATCGAAATGAATCCTGAATCAACAACAGAAGAGAAGATTCAATTTTATAAAGAACTTGGATTCAACAGGTTCTCTCTTGGTATTCAGTCGTTCGACGATAAAGTTTTAAAACTACTTGGGCGATTGGCAGGTGTTGAAAAAATATTTAAAGTTCTTTCGTTGTTCAACGAAAATGATAATCTGTCTGTTGATTTTATCTATGGAATAAAAGGTCATAAATTAGACATTTCACCAATAAAAAATTTCCCGGTTAAACATATCTCAGCATACATACTAACTCTTGAAAAGGGCTCAAAACTTTTTGGTTCTGAACTCGAAAACGATGATATTGAAGAAGAATATTATTTTTTATTGAACCAATTAAAAAATTTTGGTTTTAAAAGGTATGAGGTTTCAAATTTTTCAAAAGAAGGGTTCAGATCTTTGCACAATCTTTCCTATTGGGATCTTTCATCAGTTTATATAGGATATGGAGTTTCAGCAGCATCGTACAACGGAGTTGAAAGAATAAAAAATTCTGACGATATAAAAATTTACATCAAAGATTATAAAAACGATATTCAAAAAGAGATAATAGATGAGAATAAAAGAAATGTTGAATACCTGATGCTTGGGCTCAGAAAAAGTGATGGACTCGATTATGATGAAAAATTTTTAAATCTTGTGAACAGAAAAGAACTTGATCATTTCTTAAACGAAGGTTATTTGAAAATTGAAAATAAAAAAATTTCCTGTACTGATAAAGGTTTTCTTATTTTGAATTTAATTCTTGAAAAAATTCTTGTTTAAACTTTTACAATCAGGGATCTGATTATTTCAATTATCTCTTTTTCTTTATTTTTGTTATAAAGAAGAGGAATGTTGTTAAAGAAAACTCCAGAGAAATTCATTTTATCAGTTGAATGAACTTCTTCGATTTCGATCTCCTGAAATTCTTTTTTTACAATCTCTTTTAAATTTTCATATTTAGCGTTTTCGAGTGGACATAGAGGATTGTATATGATCAGAAGTTGATTCGTTTTTGTCTGTATTCTATTCCTTTCATCTGAAACAATTCTAAAACTTACCTCTTTATCAAACGATTTGTATAATATCTTTACAAGGTCATCATCTGAAGGTGCTTCAACGAATCCATTGTTTATAAAGAAATTTTTACTCATCCATTCATTTTCACCGATCGAGTGTGTGAAAATTATTTTTTTACCGCTTTCTTTGATCTCTTTTTCAATATGTTTTAGTATCATCGATCCAAGCATCTGGTTTCTGTAATCGTTTAAAATGTAAATACAGTTTAAGAAAACTCCATCTTTACTTTCAATAAAAGATAATGGCTGTTTTGTATCGAAAAGAATAACATGTCCTGCGGGAGTACCGTCAAGAGTGATCCCGTAAGCATATATTTTATAATCAAGATTTTTCAAAAGGAAATCAACACTCTTCTGGTGATGGGAAGAACCCCACAGGTTTATCTCTTTTGTGCATGAGTATGCAAGTCCGAGATTTTCTTTACTTAATCTTGTAATCTTTACTTCCATAAGAATAATTTAACTTTTTATTTTCAATTGTCAATATTATAAATACTGTAAAAGTTCTTCTCCCAGAACACCTGCAAAAAGTTCAATGTAAGGTTTAACTGGACTTGAACTTATTTTTGGGAAGAGAATCTCCTCGATCTGGAAGAATCCAACAGATTCTCTCATAAGAACAGTTATCTTTATTGGTTTTGTTATACCTTTTTCTATATTGACTTTCTGTATCGCTGAAGCGGAATATTTGTGTATATCTCCAACTCGCGGTTTCCTCTGGATCATAGATGTTATTCTTGCTCTTCCTTTTTCCATATCACATCCATCACCGATCAAGACAAGTCCCGCTTCAAGTGAATTGATACTTTTCGTTGCCATATGTCCGATTATACCTTCAACAACCATTGATCTTAAAATTATCTGTTTTTCAAACTCGTTTGTGTATACCTTTTCGAGTATTCTTTCGATAATTTTTATTCCAAAAAGTGAAGAAAAGATCTCATGGTTTTCTCTTGTGACACTCATTCCAATATCATGTAAAAGGGATGCTATTATTACTGCAACTTTGCTATCCTCAACGGTTCCGACACCTTCGTTTTCAAGATTGAATTTTACACCTGCTTGATGTAAAAGTTCAAACATGATAAGTGAGTTAAGGCATGCTCTTTTCATATGTACGGGCCCATGATCGTTGAATCCCAGCCTTTTTATAGATACATTGTTTGAATAGTTCATCAAAAACTCGACCTCTTTATCTTGAAAAATCATCCTTGCGGTTTCGAGAGATTTTCCATCAAGTTTTGAAAGTATCGTCTTTTCAAGTTCGATCTCTTTTTTTGATTTCATCTTTCACCTCATTGTAAATTTTTTATGTAAAAAAATATTGAAAAGAAATGTGTTATAGACCCAGCCAGCACAAAAAGGTGCCATACGATATGGAAGAAAAATAATCTGTCAAGAATGTAAAATATCGTTCCAAGTGTATATGATATTCCGCCTATTACAAGGAAAACGAAAGATATTTTTGGAATCGATATATACACCTGTTTTATCGCAAATATTATTATCCATCCCATCAGGATGTATATTATCGTTGATAGTATGTCCGTCTTGTTTATAAAAAAAGTTTTAAAAAGTATACCAAGAAGTGCGAGCCCCCAGATGATTCCAAATATCGTCCAACCAAGAGGACCTCTTAAAGGTAAAAGTGCAAAGGGAGTGTATGTGCCTGCTATCAGTATATAGATTGATGTATGATCAAAAAATTTAAAAACCCTTTTGACCTTTCCTTCAGGAAAGGAATGGTATAAAGTTGAACTGATATATAAAAGTATTAAAGATGCACCATAGATTGAAGATGAAACTATAGCATAAACATTTTTTACTTTAACTGAAAAGACAACACAGAGCACAAGCCCGACAACACTCAGAAGAAAGCCAGCACCATGTGTTGTTGAGTTAAAAATCTCTTCTATCAAACTCATTTTTCTTTTTTTCATATTTCACCATCCCGTATATATGTAATGTTGATGCGACCAAAAGCCCTGCAAACATCGGTTCAATAAGGTAAAGGGCAGAGTTTTGATCTATTCTTTTTCTTATGAAAATCCAGAGTAATGGAACTACAAATCCCAGAATTATTTCTATAAAAGTTAAATTTTTGTTTATCTTTATTTTTTTATAATAAGCACCAAGTAAAGGCAGTATAAGCCCGGGTATACATATTGAGCCGATAAGATACCAGAGGTTGACGACTGAAGGAACAAGGAAAGCGAGTAAAAAACCAAATAGAGAGGATAAAATTATTCCAACAACAGTCATCTTTTTTTCATCTGTGTTATCTTTTAATTTTTTTACTATATCGATCGAAAAGGTTGTTCCGCTTATCACAAAGAGTGAGTTGAGTGTCGAGATCACTGTTGCAAAAATTGCTGCGTAAAAAAGTCCTTTGAATCCAGAAGGCATTATTCGATCAGCGAGAAAAAAATATGACCACTGAGGGTAATCAAGTGATGGGAACAATATTTTCGAATAGAGCGCGGTTGTTGTTGTTAAAAAATCAAAAATCATCCAGAAGATTATCGATAGTAAAATCCCGTTCCTTGCAACATTGCCATCTTTTGCACTATAACATCTCTGATGGAATCCTGGATCGACGAAAGTCCAGGATGCGATAAAAAACCAGACAATAACATAAAACGGAGAGAGCCCACCAGTTAAGGAAAGATGTTCTTTGGGAAGGTTTTCTTTTAAAATATTAAAGTCCCCAATGTTTTTGTAAGAGAATAAGAAAAGAAAAATAAACCCAAGAAACATAACGAAAAATTGAAAGAGATCCGTTTTTACATCTGTGACAAAACCACCTTTGAGTATGAACGGAAGGATGATCAAAAGTGATATCAGCATCGAAACAAACAGGTTTAAAGAAAAGATTTTTGAAAAGATTATTCCTATCATCAAAATGTAAGGTGCTGGTGAAGAGAGAATCAAAACGATTATCGCTGACAGAATTGAAATCTTTTTGTCATACTCTTGTTCGATCTTTTGAGGGATCGTGAGAAGTGATGTCTCTCTTATCCTTTTAGCGAAAAGTATAGCGAAAAGAAATCCAAAAAAATAGTAAGGGACTCCCTGTGTCACCCAGTTGACGATACCATAATTATAGGTGAACTCTCCTACACCGAGTATTCCACCATACCATGTTGATACATTTGTTGCTATGAAAAGGAATAGTCCGGTTTTCCTGCTGTTGATCAAAAAAGAATCTTTCCCTTTCACATTTTTTGATGCAAAATAGGAAATCATTAACAGAAAAAAGAAAAATAAAAAAATCACAAAAATATCTAAACTCTGGATCATAATTTTAAATTATAGTAATTTAGAAGGATTATTCAAGGGAAGAAAAATTTTTTGTTAAACTCACAACAAATTTTAATTTTTCATAAGAACAATACATACAACTATTGACTTTTTAAAAAGGTCATTTAAAATTTAAATCATAAAAGGAGGTATTATGAAGAGTATTTCAAAAATTCTAACTATCGCCCCCCCCCCGATACTTACAGATAGTTTTTGTTTTCATTTTAGGTTTTGCATTAATTTTTTGTTTTGGAGATAACTTGAGTATTGAAGACATCAATTGTTGGGATTATAGTGATTTAAGTTTTGAATTAAATTTAGATAATATTCAACAAGATGGTAATGATTATGGAGAAATTTCATGGAGTTTTTGCTATGGAATTGAAAAATCAATCTATAAATTAAAACATAAATATGATTTTGAAATCGCTAATTCTATAGCGAATAATATAAATTTAATCTTATCTTTAAGGGATGATCGAAGAGGAGTCCATAGTTATATAGATAGCAGTGGAACAGAAAGAACATTAAAAACATGGAGAGGGTTAAAATATTCATTGATTGAAAGAAATGATTCATTGTTTACCTATAATATCCATATATGTGGTTATGACTCTTCCTTGGATCGTTTTATTTATTATGGACCTTCTCATGGAATTCCTGCAAAATATTTTGCTTACCCAGATCTGGTTTTAACAGGAAGAATTTTACAAACAATTTTAAGATTTGTAATTGCAATGGACACTATTGGCAAATGGGATGAAATTGGAGGTTGGTCTTACAGGTCAAAATTGATATATGATTGTAAAGAGAGTTATAATGAATATATTCAATGGTTTCAGGATACAACAATAAATAACGATTCATATTGTGGGGCGTGGAAACACATATTTGATGTAATTGATATTAACTTTATAAATGATGAAGTTAAAATTGACACTTTTTACCCACAATATCCTTTTAGAGCAAAGATGAGGCACCCTTTTAATAAAAATTCAACTATGGCAGATGCGGGACTATTTCTTTATGAGCTCACAAAAGAAAATATATATTTAGAACAGACGAAAAAATTTGCTCATTATTTCAGAAATAACATTGATGACTCTACTTTTGTTTTTGGAAATGGCACTGATTCCACCTTTCTCTGGGCATATTCTGTCAATTATGTTAAAGGAAAAGCGGATGATATCTCTCATGGTGGACTTTCATTTATTTTTATGAACGATTATCACAAAAAATTCCCTGATGATGTTTTTGGAAAAGATGATATGATTAAAATGTTCAATACAATAAAATATTTAATGGTTATTCCTGGTTCAGAAACTACAGGAAATTATAGTTATTATCCATATCTTGACGGTTCTTATCATGATAGTTTAAAATATTTTCCTTTTTCCTCAGATCTTAAATATCAAATGTTTAAATTTTATGGGTTGACTGAATATAAACCCCAAACATTTGAGTTTATTACAGGTATTATTGATAGTTTCAATCCTGAAGACGGTTATTTTCAATATTATAAGAGATTTTATACTCCTTTTTCTGTAAAAATAGGAATTTTACCGGTGTCTGTTTTGCCTGTAGATAGTCAACAAATTGAAACTTTTGTAAATGGTGACAGGGTGTATGTTGAACTTAATTCGTTGTATAATTATACAGGATATAGAGATACCATTGTTATTGAATTATATGATCCAGATAAAAATGCTGAATATCATCTAAAGGATACTCTTTACAATGTTTTGAAAGGAATAACATATAAAATTCCCTTTGGTAATTTAGTATTTGATGGAGAAACACTTAAAACAGACACTTTAGTTGTAAAGGCTTATGCATTAAGAGGTGGAGCGTTAAAATGTCCATTTTTTTCAGATACTTTACCTCTGGTAGCAAGAGATACAATATATTTGTTTTCTCCAACTGAAATTTCTGTTCTTAAAAATAATACTTTTAATGTTTATGCTTGTTATCGAAACAAGAATATCGATCTTTTTGGAATAGATAGTGTGAAAATAACAATCACTTATGATACGGTAAATGATGATGGGTCAATTGAAAAAGCAACACTAATCAAATACACAGATAGCAATGGAAAAGCATACTTCAATTTAAGAACAAATACAACCTATCCAGTAATAATAAGAGCAGATAAATTAGGATATTTTACAGCGGTTGATACCTTGAAACCATTTATGTGGTCAACAACAAATGTTGCCCTGGGCCCTAGCAGTAGCACCCATCTGGTTAAACAAAATGGGTTACTTCATCTGGCTTATTCTGATGGTGATAGTATTGTATATGGTAGGAGCAAGGATTTTGGAAACAATTGGGAACTTAAAAAAATTGGTAGTGGTAGAGATGTTAGTATAACGACAATTTCAGGTGGAATAGCTGCTGTCTGGAAAGATGGAGAAACATGGCAATATGCATATTCAACATCCCCATGGACAGTTCCTTTAATACCGACTGTTATGGGATATCGAAGCCCTTCAATATTAGCGAATCCTGCTAATTTGTCACAATTATGGTTTGCAGGTATAACAACGGATCATCTGACAATTGATAATCAATGGACATTGCAATATACTTCATTTATGTATAATAATTTAACAATCCCTGAATTTATTCAACTAATAGGTGAAGAAGGTGAACTGGATAAAAACAATTATCTTGTGAAACCTTATGATTTTTCGTGTATAGGTGTTACCACAACAAATAATAAATTAGGACCTGAAATTGTCTTTCAAGATGCAAATGGAGAGATTATTAGAAAAAAGTTTGATGCTACAAAAAATATTTGGCTTATTTCAGAAAAGGTTTCAAATTCAACTTTTTATTCCTTTAATCCAGATGTTAACCTGAAATCATTTAATGATACCAACAAAATAATTTGGCAGGAATATAATGATTTACATTTTAGAAATGAAATATATCTTGATAATTCATTTAAAAAAATTGTTGATAATGTTGTTAATGATATGAAATATCCACGTATTTACAATTCAATTATTACATATGTTGGAGATGACAAATTGGTCAGAATAAATACTCAAGAATTTTCAAATGAAGTTGAGAATGTAACTTTAAATAAAGGATTGGATAGTTGTTTCTATCCTGTGTTAGTTGATTCTATATCCCTTTCAATAGGACTTAACCCATCAACTGGGCAGGATGTATATATAAAAAATACTAAAATAAGAGCTTTATGGGTCGAAGGGCATAATAACCACTATAAAATAGAATGTGGTGGAACAAATTTTAGGATTTATACTGATTCGATCTATCCAATACTGGAAAATCCAAGGAGTATTACTTTAACTGATACATTAACCAGTATTTCTGAAAGTGTACTGAGAAATTTTTTACCTTCGCCACAGAGTAGACAACCTATTGAAAGATTGAGTGCTCAAATAGAATGTCTGAATCCTGCGATGGATTATCTACTTGAAATTATTACGACAAATAATAACAAAAATCAACCTTATGCATTAAGTATAGAAGAAGAATTTGTGAAGCTTATAGAAGGTAAAGAAAACAGAACATTCTTTGTTCTTGATAAATCAGATTATCAGGATGGAGATATAAAATTAAACATCGATAGGATAAGAGGTAATCCAAATAGAACCATAAATATTCATCTTTACGAATATGATAAAATAATTAAAGATTTCAGTGCTACTAAAAATAGTTATTTGCAATTTGGAAAAATTAATGAAAGTGTTGGCGAATTTAAATATAAATGGAGAGGAGCAGGATTTTCAGACAAAAAGATAGAATTTAATTTTTTGCTTCCTGAAAGTGGGTTGATTGAGTTAAAAATTTTTAATATAATGGGTAGAGAGATTTACTCAAAAAAAATGAATGGTCAGAAAGGAGAAAATATCATAAGAGTTGATGGAAAAACAACTGGTTTGTCAAGCGGCATTTATTTTTATATATTTGAAAGCAAATATGGAAAGGAGAGTGGTAAGATTGGTTTTATTAAATAGAATTAAGCTAAAAAAACTATTGGAGGGAATAAAATTCCCTCCAATGAAATGGATGATACTATTGGTATTGATTTTGGGATCAATGGCATTATTTTCTGTAATAGAGATAAAGCAAGAAATACCATTTGGAAGTTTTGAGCCTAATATTTATTCTCCCATTATTATAAATAGAGAAACGGATACTTTACTGTCAATACTTTGTTATACAGGAGACTATAATAATGCTATTTATAAATGGAGTAAATATCAATTTGAATTTTTGGATTTTATTAAAGGCGGTTGGATAAGAGGAATTGGTGATTTTGATAGTGATGGATTTTTGGATTTAATGGGAATAAATCCTTCAGACAGTAATATGATATTTATAATTGAACAGCTATATAAAGATAGTATAAGTAAAGAGTGGACTTGGAAATTGAAAATGAATGAAAATGGGGAATATCATTGTTTTGGGGTTACCTCATTGTTGAAAGGAGATGGGAAAAACAGGATATTTGGAGCGCCGAACCCTAATACAACTTATAATGACCCTTATGGCTGGTTTTATATGGATAGCGATAGTGATGATAGTTATTATTTCGCTTACAAAGATACATTTAAAAGAAAAGTTTATGCGATGGATATCGGATATATGGACAATGATTCACTTTTAGATATTGTTACAATGACTCATTTAGGACACAAAGTGTATGAATCAAAGAATATGAATCAGGATTCATTTGTTTCGGTTTTTGACACAACTCTTGCTGGTACTTATTATGTTAAATTAATAGGGGATATTGACAAAGATGGCTATAATGATTATGTATTTGGTGGAAAAGCGTATGATCAATCTCCTGCCGAATGGTTACATGACTTGTTTGAATGTGATGGTGACAATCACTATTTTAAAAAATGGAGTCGCTGGCAAAGAAAAGATTATGGACCATCAGGTTCAGTGGGAAGTGGTTGTGGGGGAACAGCAGGTGATATGGATGGCGATGGATACGATGAACTGGTTCTTTGTGCTGGATCTATTTTAGAGATATTCAAGGTAATGGGAAATGATAGTTTTGAATTGATATGGAGTATGGATAATGATACATTTTCCGGAAGCAGTGTGATAATGGCTGATATGAATGGAAATTGCAGAAAAGAGATAATATGGAGTGGGGAATCAGACCCTCTTCTCCCATATACATATGGAATAGATATGATGAAGACATATATAATTGAGTGGAGAATGTTAAATTCTCCGGATACAATAATCTATGGTAATACTATGGTTCCAGATTCTTTAACAAGTGATAGTTTTTTTATTTTCAACGAAGGGAGAGATACAATTTTAGTTGATTCAATAAGGTTTAAAAATCAGGAGTTTTTTGTCGATACTGAACTAACTTATCCATTAAAAATATATCCTGATGATAGTATGAAAATCAAAACAGGTTTTTATGCAGAAAGTACGGGATACTATCAGAGCGAAATGTATGTATATGGAGATAAAAACAAATATATAACAACATTGAAGGGAGGATTAGGAGTTGAATGCAGGATAGACAGCATTAAAGCATCAGATGGTTTTGTAGCACAAAGTGGAGTTGATGGTGATGATTATGTAATAATATATTTCCATGGTCTAACCAATCAACCAAAAATAGATAGCAGTAATATAGATAAAATATTACAATTAAACAATGAACATTCATGGTTAAATATAGATAGTGCTTACTGGCTTCCTCGACTAATTCAGAAGGATAGGTTAAGGATAGAATTCAGAGATACATCTTCCACAGTATTGGTTGGAGATACAGTCTATCCAGATAGTTTAACAATACAGGAAACTTTATTGAAGGTTCCATGCTTTAATCCAACAGTAATAAATGGTAATTTTAGTCCGGCGGGAAATAATGAAAAAAAACTTTTAATTGAAGTTGAAAATAATGATTTAAAAATCGAAATATCTGAACAATACATAATATGGAATACCCTTACTGAAGGAATGTTGATGTTATACGATATAACGGGAAGAGAAGTAATAAGAGAAGAATCTAAAGGGGGTAAACATAAAACGAATGTAAAAAATTTAAAAAAAGGAATTTATTTTATAAAATTGAAAACACCTTCACATACAATTGTAAAAAAGTTATTGAAATTTGAATAAAAAAAAACCCTGGGGACGGTGCTTGACTTTTTGACATTTTTGTTTTGAAAAGTTTTAAAAAAATATTAAAAGATTAGAATACTCAATCAGTAGTGGGAGGATGAATGAAAAAGATATTCTTTATTTCCTCATTGATTTTTTTGAGTTTGTTTATTTTTGCATCGAAGAGTTCATATAATTGGGATAAGATAAAAACATCAGAATTTAAAAATTTATTTGATCAAAAAAATTTAGAATGGGCAACAGATAGTTTAAATGTTGCAGGAATCGGCAGAGTGCCATATTTTGGAAGTGCTTACGATGTTTTCAGAGTTGATAGTTTTGCTTATGTTTCTATGGGATACAGTTTTGTAATTTTAAATGTGAAAGATCCCCAAAATCCAGTTCTTGTAGGATTTCTCGACATGAGTGTTATTTTAAATAAAATTTTTGTTTTGGGAAATTATGCTTATGTGGTCGATTCCAGTTCTAAAATATGGGTTATAGATGTTTCAAATCCTTCTAATCCAGTTGAAGTGACTTCTTTTGATACACCTGGTGATGCTGAAGGAATTTTTGTGTATAAAGTATATCTTTTTGTTGCTGATGGTGATTCTGGATTACGGATCCTTGATATATCAAATCCAGCAAATCCCGTAAAAACAGGGTATTATATCACTCCCGGTTATGCTTACGATGTTTATGTTTTTGCTGATTATGCTTATATTGCTGATGGTGGTGGAGGTTTAAGAATAGTCGATGTATCAGATCCTTCGACTCCAACAGAAACAGGATATTGTATAACAACTGGTTCTGTTGAAAAGGTTTTCATCTCATTAACCTGTGCTTATGTGATCATAAATAATGGTTTATTTGACTTCAAAATGAATATAATAGATGTATCCGATCCATCCAATCCAGAAGAAAAAGGTTCTTATTCAACTTTTAATTTTATAGAGGATCTGCATATTTCGGGTGCTTATGCTTATCTTACAGAATGGGAGTATGACTCAGAAACTTATGAGTTGAATATTTTAAATATTGCTGACCCTGCAAATATCGTTCAGGTTGGTAGCACTGGACTTTATCCGTTTCCTAAAAATATTTATGTTAAAAGTGGTTATGCTTATGTTGCGAATGAAAGTTATGGATTGATAATAGTTGATGTAACCACACCGACCTCACCTGTCAAGATAAGTCGTTATGATACTCCGACTTCAGCAGAAGGAATAGTTGTTTCAGATAATTACGCTTATGTTGCAAATGATGATTTTGGATTGAAAATATATGATGTTTCTACTCCTGTAAATCCAAACCCATCAGGAAGTTATCTTTCTGCTTCTCCAGCCTTAGGAGTATACAAATCTGGTAATTATGCGTATGTTGTTAGTGGATATTATATTTATGATATAGACCTTATGAAGTTCAACATACTTGATGTGAGTGATCCTTCGAACCCTGTAAAAGTTGGTTCCTTTGGAGATTGGGGGTTTGCATACGATGTTTATGTATCAGGTAATTACGCTTACATTGCTGACTACGATTATGGATTAAGGATAATCGATATCTCTGATTTAACAAAACTAAAACAGGTTGTTTCTTATTCAACCGCAGGGCATCTTTATGATGTTTATATTTCCGGTAATTACGCTTTTGTTGCTGCAAGTAGTGCCGGATTAAGAGTTATAGATATATCAAATCCATTAAGCCCAATAGAGGTGGGATACTGCGATACACCTGGAAACGCTTTGAATGTTTATATATCAAATGGATATGCTTATATTGCCGATAGCAACTATGGATTAAGAATCATAAATATCAACAATCCAGCAAATCCTGTTGAGGTTGGTTTTTATGATACTCCAGGAAATGCAAATGGTATTTATGTTTCCAAAGGATATGCTTATGTTGCTGATGGTAGCAGTGGGCTGCGTATAATTGATGTAAAAAATCCAGAAAATCCGGTCGAAGTAGGTTATTATGATACACCGGGTTATTCCCGTGATGTTTTCGTATATGGTGATAATGTTTATGTTACAGATTTTAGAGGAATTTACATATTAGATTTTCTATTGACTGGATTTGATGAAAAAATTGGTTCAGATAATAAAAATCAAACGAGTTTAAATCTTGTGGTTTCAAACGATCAGTTAAGTTATAATGCACAGAATAAGAATGAACTTGTGATTTACGATATTACAGGGAAGATTGTAAAGCAACAAATGAACAATTCATCTGGACGATACTCTTTGAGTTTAAAAGGATTAAATCCGGGAGTATATTTTTTAAGTTTAAAAGATGGAAAAATACAGTTAAAGAAAAAATTTATAATCGTTCGATAGATTTTGTTTAAATGAAATGACAACGAGTTTTTTTAAAAACTTACATACAAAAGAGAATTATTTTATATTGACAAGAAAGAAAAAAATCATATAATACAAAAACACTTGGGCCCATAGCTCAGCTGGTTAGAGCGGATGACTCATAATCATCAGGTCCTAGGTTCGATCCCTAGTGGGCCCATTCTAAAAGTCCCTTTATCCACTCTAAAATATTGACTTAACTTTATAATGATTTAAAATATTTATTTTAATTAATTTAAAAGGAGAAAAGATGAAAATATCAAAAAGGTTTGCGAATGTTGGTGACTCTTCAACATTGAAAATTACATCTCTTGCGAAAAGTATGAAAAGCAAAAATATTGATGTTGCGATACTTGCTGCTGGAGAGCCAGATTTTGATACACCTGATAAAATCAAAGAGGAAGCGATAAAAGCTATAAAGGAAGGTTTCACAGGTTATACAGCGGTCAGAGGTATAAATGAACTTCTTGAACTTATATGTGAAAAGTTCAAAAAAGAGAATAATCTTGAATACAAACCTGAAAATATCATAGTTTCAACAGGTGCAAAACAATCGATATACAATGTTTTGCAGGCGTTGTGTGATGAGGACTCAGAAGTTATCCTTCTTGCACCATATTGGGTCTCATACATTGAGATGGTCAAAATGACAGGTGCTGTTCCGGTTATAGTTGATACATCACTTGATAATTTCAGAATAAATGTTGATAGGATCAAAGAGAAGATAACAAAAAAGACAAGAATGATAATAATCAATTCACCGAACAATCCAACAGGTGTTGTGTACACTGAAAAAGAGTTGAAAGAACTTGCTGATCTTATAGTTGAACACAATATCTATTGTATTTCTGATGAGATCTATGAAAAAATTATATATAGCCCCAACAAACATTATTCGATCGCATCTTTCAACGATAAAATAAAGGATTTAACTTTTACTGTTAATGGACTTTCAAAGACATACGCGATGACTGGGTGGAGAATCGGTTATCTTGGAGGTGAAAAGAAACTTGTTGAAAAGGCGTTGATGGTTCAAACACATTCAACATCATGCACCTCATCTATATCACAGAAATCAGCAGTTGCCGCACTAAAACTTGATGAAAAGATAGTGAACAGGATGATCGATGAGTTTGCAAAAAGACGAGAGTTTTTGATGAAAAAGGTTGAAAAGATCGAAGGATTAAAATATGTTCAACCAGAAGGTGCTTTTTACCTTTTCGTTGATTTCAGAAATTTTATAGGGAAAAAATTTAAGGACTCAGAAGAGATATGCACAAAACTTCTTGAAGATTATAAAGTAGCGGTTATTCCTGGTGGTGCTTTTGGTGCGGAAGGTTTTATAAGGATCTCGTATGCTGCTTCGATGAGTGAAATTGAAAAGGGAATCGAAAGGATTGAAAAGTTTTTGAAAGAGAATGTATGAAAAGTAAATATATCGATAGAGTTACACTATTTTTGCAATCAGGAAAAGGAGGGGATGGGAGTTGCTCTTTCAGAAGAGAGATCTTTGTTCCAAAAGGTGGACCAGATGGTGGTGATGGTGGTAAGGGAGGAGATGTTATTTTTAGGGTTGACAAAAGACTTTTCACTTTAAACCATTTAAGGTATAAACATCATTTCAGGGCAGAGAATGGAGAGAATGGAAAGGGGCAACAGAAACATGGAAGGGATGGAAAAGATGTTATTATAGATGTTCCTCCCGGAACTGTTATTCTTGATAAGGATGGTAACGAGTTAAACGAATTGATAGAAGGGGAACTCGTTTTTTTGAGAGGTGGAAGGGGAGGAAGAGGGAATGTACATTTTAAGAGTTCAGTCAATCAGGCACCGAGAAGGTTTGAAAAAGGGAAAGATGGAGAGAGTGAAGAGGTGATACTTGAACTTAGACTTATCGCTGATGTTGGACTTGTTGGACTTCCAAACGCTGGGAAATCCACTTTCTTAAAAGTTGTTACAAAAGCTAACCCTAAGATCGCAGATTATCCTTTCACAACACTTGAACCTAATTTAGGAATTCTAACGGATGGAGTAAAAATAGTTAGGATTGCTGATATACCTGGAATTATAGAAGGTGCAAGTGAAGGGAAAGGTTTGGGAAACAGGTTTTTAAAACATATAAGCAGGGTTAATATCCTTGTATTCATAATAGATGTTACAACCGATATTGAGAAAACTTATTCTATTCTTTTAAATGAACTTGAAAAATATGATAGAAAACTTATGAAAAAAAAGAGGATAGTGCTTTTAAACAAAATAGACCTTCTTGAAGGTAAGAGGTTTGATGTTGGAGAAATTTTCAAAGATGTGAAATATACTTTTGCATCTCTTATAAATAACGATTCTGGTAATGTTGAGGATATAATTTTAAAAGAGATGGAAAATTATGTTTGACGAAAAATTTTTAGGATACCTTAAAGAGCAGATCATCTTATACAATCTTCCACTTTTAAATTTTGATAAGAGTTTAAAATATATTGAAAGGGAAGGTATAGAAATAATAGAGAGTGAAAAATTTTTTCAAAAAAGGATAGAAAATTTTCCCGAGTATCTTTTCGTTTTAGGGAATAAAGAGATTTTAAAAAAATTCAAAGTTGGAATAGTTGGAACCAGAAAGCCTGATAGCTATGGTGTTAAAGGTGCTAAGGATATTGTTGATGGTTATAGAAACAAAGATATTGTAACAGTGAGTGGATTTGCACAAGGAATAGATTCATTGGTTCATAAAGAATCTATCCTGAAAAATTTGGGAACAGTTGCAGTCTTACCATGTGGATTTGGCATCAACTATCCTGTTTCCAACACCAATTTGAAAGAAGAAATAAAAAAGAGTGGGGTTTTAATTTCAGAGTATTCACCTTTTATAAAACCTTACAAACACAATTTTATTAAAAGGAACTTTATAATATCAGCATTATCCGATATAATAGTTATAATACAGGGTGCTATCAAAAGTGGAACCCTATCGACACTCTTTTTCTCTTTAAAATTGAAAAAACAGATTTTTGCTTTACCGGGAGAGATAACCAATAAACTCTCCTATGCCCCTAACTATGCTATTTTTAAGGGTGGAATTCCACTTTATTCTTTTGAGATACTTCCCGGAATTTCAAAAGGAAAAAGGTCTGATGTTTCTTTTCTACTAAATGATGATGAAAAAAAGATTGTTGAACTTATAAAAAAATATGGTAATCTTGAAAATATACTTAATGAAAAAGGATTTGAAAAATCTAAAATTTTATCTCTTTTAACCTCACTTGAGATGAAAGGGATTGTTAATAAAACTTTTAACAACAGGATTACTGTAACGGAGGATTTTGATGGAACGGATAATACCTCAGGTTGAAGCTATACTTTTTTCTTCATCCGAACCGATAGATAAAGATGAACTTGCAAAAGCACTTGGAATAGAAAAAACTTTACTAATACAGGTGATAGAATATCTAAAGGAAAAATATTCTTCATCAGATTCAGGTATAATGATAATAGAAGTCGCATCAGGGTATCAGCTTGTAACTAAGCCACAGTTTTCAGAAATATTGGAGCAATTCTTTGGAAACAAGAAGGCACCTCGTCTTTCAACTCCAGCTTTGGAAACTCTCGCTATAATAGCATACAAACAACCTATAACAAAACAGGAGGTTGAGGAGATAAGGGGTGTTAACTGTGATGGGGTTTTTAAAACTCTTCTTGATAGAGAACTTATAGTTAAAAGAGGGAATGCCGATCTTCCTGGTAAACCATCCCTTTACCATACAACAAAGAAGTTTCTCTCATATTTCAAAATTTCAAGTTTAAAAGAACTCCCTGCTTTAGATGATATAGCAACTGAAAAACCGAAACAGGAGGAACTCTTTGAAGATAAGGATCAATAAATTTATTTCTCAAATAAGTGGGATTTCAAGAAGGGAAGTTGACGAGATGATAAAGGAATCGAGGATTGCAGTCAACGGAAAACTGGCTACTTTAGGTCAGATGGTTGACGAGAATGATGATATTGAAATAGATGGGATGAGGTTGAATATAAAAAAGAAAGATTTTACTTACATTCTATTTTATAAACCAAAAAATTGTATAACCTCAAGGAGTGATGAAAAGGGAAGACCGACTGTGATGGATTTTTTACCAAAAAATTTTGAAAGGCTAAGACCAGCGGGAAGACTTGATTTCGATACTGAAGGTGCTCTAATTTTAACTGATGATGGTGATTTTATAAACTTCCTGATACATCCAAAAAATCAAATAGTAAAAGTTTACAGAGCGAGGATTTTTGGTAATTTGGGTGAAAATGAAATTAAAAGGTTAAAAAAGGGAATAAATGTTGAGGAAAGATTCTTGAAACTTGATAATGTAAAAACTATTCATTATGATCCTTCCAAAGATAAATCCGATATAGAGATAATTTTAACTCATGGTAAAAATCATGAGATAAAAGATATACTTAAAGCTATAGGCCATCCTGTAATGTATTTAAAGAGATTATCGGTTGGAAACATGACCATAAAAGGTTTAAAAGCGGGAGAATTTAAAGTTTTCAAGAAGAATGATTTTAAAAATGTTTAAAAAAAGTTTTTTTATTCTTTTAATCTTTTTCTTCTTTATAATCTTTCTATCATCAAAGCAGATTGACTTTTTAAAAGATCCTGAAGGTAAAGATATTTCAAACAATAGATCTATTTTAAAAAACAATTTAAAAAGTTTTGAATTCAAATTCGTTTCTCCTGAAGATACAGCATATTCTATTATTTGGGGTAAAGGTGATGATACTATTTTAATTTTACCTGATTCTTTAAAAATATTCAGAGTTTCAATAAATCCTTCAAAACTTGAACCCGGTTGGTACCATATAGAGATTTTGAATAAAAGTAAAGAGAAAAAACTCGATTTCAATTTTAAGGTTGAAAATTCTTTTTCAATATTTGAAACTTTCCTGAAACTTTTCTTCGGGTTGATACTTTTCATGCTTGGTTTAAAATTCTCTTCAAAAGGTATTTCAAGAATTTCAGGATACAGATTGAAAGAATTACTTTGGAACCTTTCGGGATCAAATATTAAGGGTTTTCTTTCTGGGATAATATTGACATTGATGATGCAATCATCAACACTTTTCTCAATAATGGTTATGTCCTTTGTTTCGGACGGCTTGATTTCAATACCGGGTGCTATATACATGTTTGCAGGTTCAGCAATAGGAACCTCTATAATAGTGCAGATTATTTCTTTCAACATATCTTTTTTCTCTTTTCTGATGATAATTCTCGGCTTCTATCTAAACGATAAAAGTAGAAAGTTGAAGTATGTTGGATTAGTTATTATGGGTTTTGGGTTCATATTTTTTGCGATCCAATACATGGCAAGTACTATAGATCCTATTAAAAACTCTCAGGTATTTATAAATTTTTTATCTCTTCTTGAAACTAACCTTTGGATACTTTTTATTGTGTTCGCTTTGTTAACATTCCTTGTTCACTCATCAGCTGTTACGATAGCTTTTGCAATCAGTTTGTTTACAACAGGTATTGTTGGTTTTAAAACTGCTGTAGTTATGGTCAGTGCGGCTAATCTTGGAACATCCTTAACACCATTTTTTGCAGCCTTAAAAAGTGGTAACAAAGCTAAATACCTTAACAATATAAATATTTTGTCGAGAGTTTTAACTTCAATAGTTTTTATAATCCTGATGTTTGAAATAGAAAGGTTGACTGGATACGGATTAAAAAATGGCAGGGATATAGCTAACCTTCATCTTTATTACAATATTATGTTTTCTATTGTGATAATATTCATACTTCCTCTTATAAACTATTTTTCAAAATTTTTAAAACTTGAAAAATTAACAAAACATCAGGAGAAGATAATAAAAGAAAATATTGTTCAGAACCCAACACTCGCACTTGGAAAGGCTCAGAGAGATATAATAAAAATGTTTGAAGTTGTTGGAAAAATGCTCGAAAACAGTATAGAGATTTTAAGAACAAACGATACAAAACTTCTATCTGAAACTATTGAGCTTGATAACATAGTTGATAACTATGAAAAAGAAATATCACTTTTCCTTGTTTCCATTTATGAAGAAGATCTTTCGGAAACTATTTCCAAGAAAACTAAAGATCTGCTTTTTATAGTTGATGAGATAGAGCATATAGGTGATATTGTAAGTAAAAACCTTATGATCTCTTTGAAAAAGAAGATAAATGAGAATTACTATTTCTCTGATGAAGGTATAGATGAGATTAAAGAACTTTTCAATGAGGTTTTTAAAACATACACTCTGACTCTTGAATCTTTCACTCTTTTTGATAAAAATATAGCATCCTTGGTATTGAAAAGGAGAGAATCAGTTTTGAACAAACTTACTGAACTTCAGAATAGACATTTAAACAGATTGAAAGAAGGGCACAAAGAATCTATAGAAACATCAACATTACATCTTGATATTCTGAACGATTATGAGAGGATAAATTTTCATCTATATAAAATCGCTACAAACATTTTAAAGTGATGAAGGAGGAATTATGATAGATGGTGTTTTCATCAAAGATCTTAAATACAACTGTGATGAAAGGGGAAGGGTGATGGAAATTTTAAGAAACGATGATAAATTTTTCACTAAATTTGGACAGGTCTATATGACCACAAACTATCCAAAAGTCGTGAAAGCATGGCATTGCCATAAAAAGCAGATGGATTTTGTATGCTGTGTGAAGGGAATGATAAAACTGGTACTTTATGATATGAGAGAGGATTCGAAAACATACAAAGAGCTGATGGAACTTTTTATAGGTGATTTCTCTCCAAAACTTGTTGTGATACCTCAAGGAGTTTACCATGGTTGGAAGAATATTGGAGAATCTGAAAGTATAGTTATTTCAACTATAAGTGAACCATACAACAGGGAAAATCCTGATGAGTTGAGATTACCTTACAATACAGAAAAGATCCCATACGATTGGGAAATTGTTTTTAAATAGGAGTGTTATGAAAATATCAGTAATTGGAACCGGTTATGTTGGACTTGTGACTGGAGTTGTTTTCGCTCACCTTGGGCACAATGTTATTTGTATGGATAAGAATGAAGAGAAAATTGAAAAACTTAAAAATGGAATTATGCCTATATATGAACCTGGGCTTGATGGGATGGCTAACAAAAGTTATAGAGAGGGTAGATTGTCTTATACAACTTCGATTAAGGAGGCTGTTGAAAAATCAGAGATAATCTTTATTGCTGTTGACACAATGCCGAAAAAGAACTGGCAGACAGATCTTTCAAGTGTAAAAAAGGTCGCAGCAGATATTGGTAAATATATCAACGGTTACAAAATAGTTGTTAACAAATCAACGGTTCCAGTTGGAACAGGTGATCTTGTTGGTGAGATAATAAAAAAGAATATGAGAAAGAATTACCGCTTCGATATAGTTTCAAACCCTGAGTTTTTAAGGGAAGGTCAAGCTATAAATGATACACTTCATCCTGACAGAATAATAATAGGTTCTGAATCTGTTGAGGCTGCTATGAAAATAGTTGAACTTTATCAGGAAATGAACAGTGTTATAAAGATTACAAAATTGAAAAGTGCTGAACTTATTAAATATGCTTCAAACTCTTTTTTAGGTATGAAAATATCTTTTATAAATTCTATTGCTGATTTAGCTGAAATAACTGGTTCAGATGTCACAGAAATAGCAGAAGGTATGGGTCTTGATAAAAGGATAGGAAAAGAATTTTTGAATGCAGGAATAGGTTATGGTGGTTCCTGTTTCCCTAAAGATATTGGATCTTTGATTTACACAGCAAAAAGTTTTGGTTACGATTTTGGTATTTTGAAAGAGGTAAAAAAGGTTAACGATAGAAGGGTAAAAAGATTTGTTGAAAAAATAAAAAAGGTAACAAAACTAACAAACAGAAGAGTAGGAATTTTAGGTCTCTCTTTCAAACCTAACACTGATGATATAAGGGAAGCTCCATCTTTGAAATTGATAGAACTCCTTTTAAAGGATAAAGCGAAAGTAAAAGTATATGATCCTGTTGCTATGGAGAATGTTAAAAAGGTTTTGAAAAATAAGGTTGAATATTCAAAAGATCTTTACGATTGCGTTGATGGTACAGATATAGTTATTCTTGTTACAGAGTGGGATATTTTTAAAAATGCTGATTTGAAAAGGATTAAAGATAGTATGAATGGGGATCTCTTTTTTGATGGAAGAAATGTATACGACCCACAGATAATGAAATCTTTAGGGTTCAGATATTTCTCCGTTGGAAGGTAGAGAGTTGTTTTTAAAAAGGAATGGATTGAAGTTTGTTTTTCTGTCAAACCAATCAACCTTTTCAACCTTTTTAAGAAAGTTCACAACAGTGTAGGTTATTGGAGTGAAGAATATCTCTACAAGAGTTTTAAAAACATAGTTTGAAATCGCTATAGCGATAAGAACTCTGCCTCTATATAGTCCATAGAAAGCGATAAAAACAAAAAATATTGAATCTAAAAATTCACCAACTATAGTTGATGAAATAGTTCTTAAAAAAAGAAATTTCCCGCCAGTTAAAACTTTCATCTTTGCAAGTATGAAAGAATTTGAAAAATTACCAATAAGGTATCCTATCAAACTTGCAAGAACTATCCTTGGTGTTATTCCTAAAATTATATCGTAATAATCCTGAAACTGCCATTCTGGTGAAGGTGGAACTTTTCCAACTATGTAAATGTTTACACTCATCAAGAGTGCTGAAAAGAAACCTATCCAGATAACTCGCCTTGCTGATGAGTATCCATATACCTCTGTTAAGATATCTCCGAATATATATGATAGTGGAAAAAGAAATGTCCCACCATCGAATGTGAATTTATAGAATGTAACGAGTTTAGTTGAAACTATATTTGAAACAAGTAAAACTGAAATGAAAAGTCCTGAAACAATATCAAGAGTTTTCCAATTTTTCATTTTCAACTATCTCCTTTAACTTTCTTGCAAATAAAACTGCATTCTGAAAATCCTCAATATTAGGCCTTCCTCTGTTTATTCCACCAAAAAACTTAAAAATACCTCTGTCATACTCTCCAAAAGTTTGAAACCTACCAAGATATTTTACCCTTTTACTTTTAAGTTTCATCTCCAATTCATCAAGGTAACAATCCTGATTCTTTCGGCTTGTGCAGAATATGAAAAAATATTTATCTTTGAAACTTTCATCCAATTTATCAACTAACTCCAAGATAGACTTGTGCGGTTTTCCATTGTAAATCCCTGACCCTAAACCTATAAGATCATACTGCTTTAAATTTTTAAGAGTAGCATCTTTTGTCCTTGCTATATCACTGTTTAACTCTCTACCTATAACATGTGCGATTTTACTTGTATTGCCACGATGGTAGGAAAAATAAACTATAATAGTGTTAACCATACTTTTTTTATAACACATCTTTAGGAAATGTCAACCGATTTCTGTTGACAATCTCAAAAAAATATATATTTTATAAATCTTATGGAAAAGTATTTGAAAGATCCTGTCATAAAAAAGACGGTTAATATATCCTATATTGATGGAAGTTTTGCACAGGTGTTTGCATCACTTGCATCTTCAGGTAGTGTTTTTTTGACAAAACTTCTTGTATTTTTAAATGGATCTCCTATACATTTTGGACTATACTCAGCTATAGGACAACTTTCACAGATCTTTCAGATCGTTGGCGTTATTTTAACAAAAGAGTTGAAATCGCGCAAAAAACTTGTTGTTCAATTCGCTTTATGGGGGAGATTATTAGTTATATTTTTTGGTTTTATTCCATTCTTCTTCTCAGGTAAAAGTGCGATATATATCTTTCTTTCAATATTTCTTATAAGTAATATTTTTCAGACTATAAGTGCAAATATGTGGATAGCATGGATTTCAGACATGATACCACTCCAGATAAGGGGAAGGTTCTTTTCAAAAAGATCACAACTTCTTATGGTAGTTGGACTTTTAACTGGATACATATTCTCTCTACTTTTCGATTTCTTTACAAAAAATGGTGGATCTTTTTTCAAGAATTTTTCAGATTTAAAATTTAATCCAATTTCTTTTATATTTCTTTTTATCTTCACTTTTGCCTCTTTGATGGGGATAATTGGAATAATAGTTTTACAGAAACAACCTGAGAAAGAGAAGGATATTGAGAAAGAGAGTATAAAGGATTTTTTAACAGAACCATTTAAAGATAAAAATTTTATCAGATTCCTTATCTACAATATATGGTGGATGGTTGCTGTTGGAGTTGGTTCACCTTTCTGGCAACCTTTCATGCTTAAAAATTTAAAGATGTCTCTTTTTGAAGTTCAAATATATGGAACTATAAGCACAATATCAGCATTGTATTTTTTGAAACCGTGGGGCTTATTTATAGATAGGTTTGGAAACAAAACAGCGATGAGATTTGCTCTTGTTCTCGGTTCTATAAACCCTTTCGTTTGGGTTTTTGCAACTGAAAAGATAAAGTGGATAATATATTTTGAAGCTTTCACCTCTGGAATGATGTGGTCTGGAGCAAACATAGTTGCAACAAATTTTGTTCTATCGATAGCACCAGATAAGAAAAGACAGATATACACCGCTATACAAGGAACGGTTTCAGGGCTTGCTATGATGTTTTCAATGCTTATGTCGAGTTTTTTCATACCAAAACCTTTAAATTTCTTTAATTTCAATATAACCGGTGAGCAGATACTTTTCGCTTTAACTGGAATTTTAAGGTTGACAACTGAGATCCCACTTACATTTGTAAAAGAAAAAAGTGGGAAATCTGCAAGATATGCTATGATTTATTTACAGCAGTCTTTGAAGGTTCGTCTTGAAAATTTAATATTCCCTTTGAAACCAAAAAAATAGATTGAAATTTAACATTTAAGTTATATAATAATTAGTCAATTTGATAGGAGGAAGAATGAAAGTAGATATAAAAGACAGAGATTTTAAATGGATCGATTTAAAATTTTCAGATCTTGTAGGTAATTTCCACCATTTAACTCTTCCAGCAAAAAATTATGAAGAGATCAAGAAGAATGGAGTTGGATTCGATTCATCGAGTTGTCCTGGTTTTAAGAGTGTTGAAGGTGGTGATATGGTTTTGATAATAGATGAGGATTCAGCTTTCATAGACCCATTTTTTGAGGAACCTACTATTTTATATTTCTGTTACATAAAAGAGGCAGATACAAAAGGCGAATATTTGAGGGATCCAAGGACAGTCTCTTTTAAAGCACAGGAGTATATGAGAAAAGAGGGAATCGCAGATAATGTTCTTTTTGGCCCTGAATTCGAGTTCTATATATTTGATAGAGTCATTGTTAACAATAGTGAAAATATTTCAGAGTACAAGATAGAATCTTATGAAGGGAAGTTCGGTTTCGATGACACATATATCAATGAGAGTGGTGAATTTTTGATGAAAAAATCAGGATACCACTCTATTCCACCAAAAGATAAATTTACAGATATAAGAGGTAAAATTTCAAATGTTATAATTGACTATGGAATAGATCTGATCTACCATCACCATGAGGTTGGATCAGCTCAGAATGAAATAGAGATAAAAAGGTATCCACTTTTGAAAACAGGTGATAACATTCAGATAATAAAATATTTCATAAAGAATGTATGTTACAAAAATGATCTTTCCGCTACATTCATGCCAAAACCTTTATATAATATGCCAGGGAATGGGATGCATTTTCACCAGCATCTTTTCAAAAATGGAAAGAACCTTTTCTTCGGAAACGGCTATGGTGGACTTTCCCAGATAGGTGAATATTATGTTGCAGGACTTTTGAAACATGGTAAATCTTTGCTCGCTTTTACAAACCCATCCACCAACTCATACAAGAGGCTTGTAAAAGGATTTGAAGCACCTGTTAAACTTTTCTATTCACTTGCTAATAGATCCGCAGCTATAAGGATTCCAAAATATGCAACATCAGAAAATGAAAAGAGGATAGAGTTCAGACCACCGGATGGAACATGTAATCCATACCTTGCAACTGCAGCTATGTTGATGGCTGGTCTGGATGGGATCAAAAATAAGATATCTTTGAAGGATAACAACTTCGGTCCATTCGATCAGGATCTTGAAAAGATGGATAAAAATGTAGTTGAAAAAATAGATTCTTGTCCAACAAACCTTTTGGAAGCACTTGAAGAACTTAAAAAAGATCATGATTATCTCTTGCAGGGCGGAGTATTCTCTGAGGATCTTATAAAAGGTTATATTGAGTATAAAGAAAAAGAAGCACTCGAGATGGCAAAAAGACCCCATCCATACGAGTTTGAATTATATTTCTGATTGACAAAAAATTTTTGGTAAATATACTTCTTTAAAAGACGGAGAGGTGGCCGAGTGGTCGAAGGCGGCGGATTGCTAATCCGTTGTAGTGGTAATACCGCTACCCCGGGTTCAAATCCCGGCCTCTCCGTATAATTATTCCAAGATTTACATAGTATCATTTTGGTTTATAATAAAAACGAGGGATTTTTATTCTTTTTGCGTCAAAAGGGTAAAAGGAGAAAAAATGAAAGAAAAAATCTTATACATAGTGGTTGCTATTTCAGTAGGGATAAATGTTGGACTTATAGGTATATTTTTATTCATCCTAATCAACAGACCTTTTAGAGATTTTCAGCATTTCGATGGAAGAAGGTTTGATAAGGATGGGAGATTCGAAAATATAAGGAGTTTTATGGACAGGGTAGATGATTTGAACAGACCATATTTTGATAAACTTGAAGAAGATAGAGAAAAGATTAGAGAAATTTTAAAAAGTGATAAACCTGATACTTCTATACTCGATTCATTTTTAAGGGAACAGGCAAAAACGAGATATTTTATTGATAAGAATCTCACATTCTCTATAGTGAACTTCAAAGGTAAGTTGAGTGAAGATGAAAAAGAATTGTTGAATTCTTTTATTGAAAATAGAGGAATGCCAAAAAAAATGATGAGGGAAAAAAAGATCAAAATCATAAAATAAAAAGGAGGAAAAATGAAAAAATTCTTAACTATCACAACTTTAACTCTTCTTGTTCTTTTACTCTTCGTTCCATCATACTCTCAAGGGATGAAGATTAAGACTAAAAATTACGAGGTTATTAAAAGCAAGGTTTTTGCAGATAACAATTTTGAGATGCTAAACCTTACAGATGACCAGAAAGATAAAATTGATGATCTACAGGCACAGCAACATAAGAGTATGATAGAATATCGTTACAAACTCTCATTAAAACATTTTGAACTTGCTGAACTTATGAGAAAAAGTCCAGATGAAAAGAAAGCTTTGAAGTTGGTCGAAGAGATTAACAACATAAAACTTGATATTGAAAAATCAAGAATTTCTAACCATTTCAAAATTCGTGCGATTCTTAATGACGAGCAGAAAAAGATATTCGATAAAAATTTCGGTTTCGGATTCGGTGGATTTAAAAGTTATAATGGAAAGGGCAGAGGAGAAAAAATAATGCTTAGAGAGAATTGCCCTTTTAACGATGATGATGAAGATTAAACAATAATAAAAATGTGGGGGATTTCCTCCCCCACATAATTATTTATGGAAAAGAACAATTTAAATGATGAAATTCTGATAGAAAATTTTTTAAAGGGAGATGAGTATAGTTTTAGGATGCTTTTTGAAAGGTATTACGATAATGTAAACAGGATAGTTTACTCTTATACAAAAAATTATGATGATGCAAAAGATGTAACACAGGAAATATTTTTAAAAGTTTATGAAAGTTTAAAAAGTTTTAAGAAAAAATCTAAGTTCTCAACATGGCTTTATAGGGTAAGTGTGAACATGTCGATATCTTTTCTTAGAAAAAAGAGTAAGGAAAAGAATCTTTTTTCCTTAGAGGAAGTTGGAGATCTTGAAGAAAAATTTGAAGAGGATAAACCTTCCTATGACAGAAATCTTGCTGAGAAGATATTATTTGAACTTCCTGAAAAGCAGAGATTGGCTTTTATCCTTTCCCAGAAAGAAGGGAAGAGATACAAAGAAATTGCTGAAATTCTGAATGTATCTGAAAAGGCAGTTGAAGCATTAGTATATAGAGCGAGAGAGAATATAAAAATTTTATTGGAAAAAAATAAAAGTATGTGAGGTTTTTATGAAACATATTGAAAAAATTTTATTATCTAAATATGTTGACGGAGAGATTGAAAAAGAGGAAACAAAAAAAATGATTGAAGATCATTTGAAGGTTTGCAACTATTGTAAGGATGCTTACAATTCTTATATCAACATAAACTCTTTGATAAAAAATTATGATGTAAAAAGTGATGAAAATGCTTATCTTGCTTTTGTTGAAAAGAAAGTCAATTTTTTAAATTCAAAGAAAAGCAATTTCAAATTTTCTCTTTCTTTTGGTATTGCACTTGTTTTAATATTCTTGTTCTCATTCTCCTTAACACTTTTTACAACAAAAAGAAGCATAAGTACAACAAATAAAGTCTCAACCACAGTAGTTGACAAATCTTTTAGCAATTTATTTTCAGAAGATTACACTTCTGTTGTTTCAACTGTAAATTTCGGTAGATAATTTCAACATTTTACCTTAAAACAAAAAATCTCTGACAGGTAATCTTTTTATTGATTTTTAATCTTAATGATTTATCATTTTATCTGGAGGTTCTATGAAAAAATTTTATATATTGTTAATTTTTATTTTTTTATCACTTTTAACTTTTGCTGAAAGGATTGAAATCCCAATAGATGAAGAAAACAGTTTTGATGCTAACATTTCTAAATATAATGAAAATTACTTTTACCATATAAAAAAATCTTATCCTGTAATTTCATCTTTAAAGTTTAAAAAAGTATTTGAAAATGATATAGATATTGATTCTATTTATTTAGTAAAAGAAAAGATAATTAAAATAAAAGTTTCAAATATTTTGGTGGGAGAAAATCCTTTGCCAAAGGAGTTCGAAAAATCAGAAAAATCGAAGTTGGAAAAGATAAAAGGAAAATTCCCCATCGAAGATTATAAAGTTTTCAAAACCTATTATAAAGGTAAAACTATTCTTTCTGGTTATGTTTGTGATTATTTTTATCAGAATGGAGAAGTTTTCAAGATTACCGGTAAGCTTGTTATAGAGTATAGAAAGAATGATAAAAATCTTATAAAGGAAAATAAAGGTATTAAAAAATTTTTGATAATCACAGATGATAGTTTGAAAAGCTTTTGGGATGACTATGTAGATTTGAACAAAACTTATTCTTTTGATATAAAAGGTGTTAACGAAATTTACTCTATCTATCCTTCTATAACAAAGCCTCAAGCGATAAGGGAATATATTAAATCTTTATATGAAAGCGGATCTCTTGAAGGTGTTTTACTTGGAGGAGATGTGTTAGTGGTTCCTCCTTTCTATGTTCAGCTAATTATAACACCACAGTTGAGTTCTTCAGAGCAGACTATTCCTACCGATAAATTTTTTGCTTGTCTTGATGGTAATCCAAATTTTGTGAATGATACTTTTTTCGATGATGGAAGTGATATAGATATAGGAATGGATATACTTTTGGGAAGAGTTCCAGTAAAAAACAGAAACGATATTTTGAATTTTGTCCAGAAGGTAAAAAATTTTGAAAATATCACAAACGATACTATACTTTTGGCAGCATCTTATCTTGATGTTAATACGGATGGTAGCCAGAATTGCGAGAATATGATAAGAAACATTCCAATTTACAATCCAACCATAAAGCTTTATGAAAGATATGATAATCTCAGATCATTTTCTTTTATTGAAAATATTAACAAAAGTCCATTTCTTGTATCACACGATGGGCATGGTAACTATTCTGTTATCCAGACAGGTATAGATTATACTACGAGAGAGAATTTTGATACCTTGAAAAACTCTAAACCTATTCTTTTCTATTCTATCTCCTGTTTTTCTGCAGCATACGATTATGATTGTGTTGCAGAACATTTTATCCTTTCTCCAAATGGTGGAGGATACTATATAGGTAACTCAAGGTATGGGTGGTACACACCATATTTCTCCGGATTTGGAACCGGGGACATTTACAACTACACATTTTTCAAAAAGTTTTTCAACGAATCAAATAACCCTTCAGAGGTTTTAAGTAAAACTTTTCTTGAATTCGTTGAGGAGATAAAACTTAAAAACGATTGGAGATGGCAATTCTTTACTCTGAACTATTTTGGTGATCCTTTACTTAACCTGAAAGTTAACAAGGAAAATAGTTCTATTAAATTTATCCAACCTATATATAAAAATGGTTATCTTAACTTTTCTGTAAAAGTTTTGGATAGCTGTCTTGTAAAAATTGAAGGTAACACTTTTAGTATAGATACAGTCATTTATAAAGATAAAAATATCTTTTGTTGTAGAATTGATAACTCTGACTCTATAAAAATCTTAATAAGAATCAACGAAAGTTTAACTTTGGATACTTTTGTATTACCTTTAGATGCAACTCAAAAATCTGTCTACATTTCAGATTACAATTTTACTCTGTTTCAGGATACTTTGTTTTTAAACCTTTCATTGAAGACAGATTCAAATGGTTTTTACAATATAAAGGCGAATGGAATATTAGATACTTTAATATTAATTGAAGGTGATACTATTTATTATTTGGAAAATGATACAACGATAAGTTTCAAATTTATCAGACAGAAAGGGTTGGATGATCTTTCATCAATTCCTTTGGATTTGAATGGTAATTCGATATATTTACAGTATGGTAAAAATATTTCTAAAAATCTAAATGTCAAAATATTTCCAGAAAAACAACATTACGATTATGGAGATCTTGTAAAATTAAATATATCAGCTGAAAATTTGCTTTTTGATACATTGCATCTTCTTTTCAACAGTAAAAGTTATCCTTTGATAAAAGGCTTAAACATTATTTCTGATAGTTTTGTATTAACAAATTTCGGTAGTATAGAAAGTTTAAAAGTTGAGGTTGTTTCTAATCTTGAGAAATCCGATTTAATTTATGGATTGAATATAAATGGGAATACTTCTTTTCAAAATTTTGAAAATTCTCCTTCGATCAGGGTTGATTCTTCAACAGCGTTTTTCCATCTTTCAACGAGAAGGAGTCTCTCTGGTTACTATTCCTTATTTTCAGGTTATAAAACTTCTGAGACATATCCACCAAATTATCTTACCTCATTCTACTCAGATACTTTTATCTTTGACACAACATACATATTCGGTTTTTCAGCTTTCGTTGATATTGAACCTGGTATGGATTACTTTGTAGTAAGGATATTATCAGATTCTTTTAAGGTCCCAATTATAACACTATCTGATAGGTTAACAGATTTTAAAAGTTATATATTTAACGCTTCAGATTACAGAATGCTTCAAGGTAAAAAATCTTTGTTACAGTTTTCCTTCTATTCTGAAAATGATAATGTTCAATACAAAGGGGTATATATAGATGATCTTGTTTTACCTGGTATTTTAGTAGAGAACTCCGGTTTTTATTTAAAAGGTATAGATTCACCAAAAAGATTTGAAGTATACTATAAAAATGGGTCGATTTTAATCGAATCTCCTTTTGATGAATACACTTTAAAAATTTATGATATCTCCGGGAAACTCATTTTTAAAAATGAGTTAAGGGAAAATAGAAACACTATAAAATTTAACTCTCCTTCTGGAATATATTTTATAAAGGTTGAAAGTAAGGGGGAAATTTTTAAGGAGAAGATTTTTATTCTGAAATGATCAGAGTTTTCTCAATTTTAAAGATAACAAAAATGACATAACGGAAACCAAAAAGGAAAGCAGAAAAGCGAAGTTGAAAGATAAATTATCTATGATCATTCCGTTTATCACCGGGAAAAGATATATTGGTGAAAGCAGAGTATTGTAAAAACCTATATAGGTTTCCCTCTTTCCTGATGGTGAAATTGTGAGAAGAAGCGATGGACTCGCTACCTGAACACCTGAATAGAATATGCCATTCAAGAAGAAGAGTAAAAATATAAGAAAATGTTTTTGTGAAGAGAGGTAAGCAATTATGGGAATTAAAGATCCAACAATTGAACTTATAACAAAAAGATATTTCAAAGATTTTTTCTTCTGAATGTAATCCCACAAAAAGTTTGAAATCAAAAGTCCAGCCATCCTTAATGAGATGAGTATACCTGTAATTTCAACTCTCATATTTAAAACTTTAACAACATAAACCATAAAAAATGGCTCAAGTGCTAAAGAAATTCCTGTTAGTATTCTCAGTGAAAAAAGAGTTGTAAACATTTTATCTTTCAATATAGTCGAGAAACCATTTTTTAAAAATTTTAGAAAATTCCTGTTAACTTTCCTTTCTATATCATCAGGCTCGTTAACAAGACAGAAGGAGTATAAACCTATACCTACGAAAATTGATGCTATGAAGTAAAGCAGGGAAAAGTTTGTTGGGAAATTGTATTTTGAGAGGATAAATTTTATTAGGACTCCACCAAGAATCGATAAAAATCCACCTATAGATATTCTTAAACCCCAAAAAAGATGTTGTTTCGTGGAAGGTATAGTTCTTCCAACTATATCCATAAAAGGCAGCCCAGCTATACCACCAGATATATGGTAAACGAACATTGAAAAAAGAAATAAAGGTAAAATATTTTTTGGATTTTTAAAGATTAGAAAAGCCATAAAAAGTATTGCAAAAAATCTTATATACGCTGTTATATCGTAAAGAAATTTTTTTCTCTTTTTACCTTCAAGGAAATAGGCTGTGAAAAGTTGTGGTAATGGCCATAAAAAATTGTATAATGATGAACCAAAACCTATTAGAATCGACGAACTCGTTATAGAACTTAGGTATAGAGGTAAAACTGTTGATGAACCTGTTATAGCATCAACAAAATTCATCAGTATTCCGTTTACAACTCCAAGAAAAAAATTCTTTTTATACTTTTTTTCTTCCATAATGTTTTATATGTTAACAGGTTGGAATTTAAAGTCAATAAATTTAAAACAGGGAAAGTGTTAAACCGAAATTTGGTTTTTTCACTATATGATCGAATGAAATAAAAATTCCGGGTGCAATGGTTGCGAGTGCAAATAGGTCGGATACTAAATTTATTGAAAATTTAGAGTATGATAATCTTAAATCGGTATCTATGGAATAACCTTCAGAATGAGTTAAAGATAAAGTCAAATAAGAAAATTTTATAGGCGAAGAGATAAAAATGTTTATAGGTATTCCTCTGTTTATATTTACAAGAGTGTAAAGAAAACCGATTTTTAGTATATTAAGATTTTTCGATGAGAAGGATGTTAAATTGGCTTCATCAAAATAAGTGTATTTTAATTTCGCTTTTCCTAAGAATATTTTTTCATAAAAGGATGGTCTAAAAACATCTACATAATCATTATCAGTTATGAATGTTTCAAAAATTCCTAAAAATGTTAATCTCCAGTTTGCTGATTTGAATTTTTCAAAATGTATGTTTAGACCTTTATCGAAAGAGGATGAATCATTTTCCAATATTTTTGAAATATAAAGGTTAGTGTTAAATATAAAACCTTCCGAAGGGATTATACTCCTTGTAGAACTTTCCGTTTTTGAAAAGTCAAGATCCAAAGAGAAACCAATTTTTTGAATAGAGTCATTCTTTAAAATCGAAATAGATGGTAAAAGGGAATATGACCTTTTAAACTTTAAATCGTTGAAAAGTATTGCGCCTGAAAGAGAATAATTCTCAGGGAGATATTTTTTTATACCCGAATTTTTACCTTCATTATAAATTTCATAGGTGAAAAGTAAATCATTTTTTAACTGTGAAAAAGTAAACTGTGACAAGTTGTAGTACTGGATATCATTTGAAAGGTCTTTTATGTTATGGGTTAGTGAGAATATGCCATAGGTCATAAATGAGAATGATTGTGATATATCAGAATTCACATTAAAAAATGGGAAAAGAAAAAGATAATCCTCAATTTCAGCAGAATCGTTGAAAAGTGGCAGAAAAAGAGGTAAGAAAAAATAAGTTCCTGGACCTGAAAATTTTGGGAGAATATATCTTTGACCTTTTATCTGGGAAACAATTTCTTCTGATATTGGTATGTAATTTTTATACTCTTCTTTTTGGAGATTATAATTATTTACTACAATGTTTTCTAATTTCCCTTTGAATATGTTATTCCCGTACTTTGTCAGATCCTGAAAATATATCGTTTTATTATCTTCATCTATATCATAGTCAGAAATATTGTATAATGTTCTAAAAGATGGGTAAACAATGTTTGAATCTAAGTTAAAATAGAACAGTGTATTTAAGCCATCCCTGTCAGAGAGAAAATAGAAACCATTATTTTTTTCACTCCATTTAGGTGAAAAATCTGTAGCCCTGTCTGTTGTCAAAAATTTTTCCGATCTTTTCTCTACATCTAAAACCATTATATCCGTATAACCACCTTCCCTGTAAACTGAAAGTAAAAGCTCTTTACCATTCTTTGTTGAAATCGAGTAGAATCTATAATTTGTTGGGAATTCTATTGAATCCTTTACCTTCTCTTCTTTCAACGAATAAATTATTATTAAATTTTTGTCTGCCTTGTTTCTTATAAAAAATAAAGTGTCACCATATATTTCTGGAGAGAAACCTCTTAAAGTGGAAGGTAGATTTTTGATATTTTTCTTTTTAAAATCGTAGATGTAGATAGAAAAAAAGTATGAAATGTTATCATATATATCTAACATATCAAAAATTATAAAATCGTCAGTCACTTTAAATTTTGTTGTATAGGATATTGTAAAGAGTTCTTTCTTTTTATTGTTAGAATACTCAATCATCCTATTTCTTTTATGATAATATGATTGGATGAAATACAATTTACCTTTGTGAAAAACTGGAAGTGACCTTTCATTCTCTCGATCAAAAATACTTTCTCTTTCATTAAAAAAGTAATTTTTCTTCATCTTTTCTGTCTTTTCTTCTACATCTTTATAAACAAGATTAAGCAGTGTTGAAGGTAGATGAGAGTTTTTCATAAGGAAAAATATGTCAGGAAAGAATATATGAAAGGGAAGACATGTAAATGGATCTAACTGTGTTATATAGGATAGATCATTTTTGGAAATCTCTTTCATTTTATCAAAAATGTATGGACCATATATATAAGGCAACATCCCAAAAGGATATTCTGAATCAAAATAGGATACCGCTCTATCAAGTGAAGGTCTCTTGTTTTCAAGGAAAAAGGTTCTCAGAATCGCTTCAAAATTTGTATCTTTCAATCTCCCGCTCTTTATTGAAGATTCGTTGTAAACTGTATAACCTTCAAGAAAATACATTGGCTGTGCTACAGAAGGTAGATACAAACAAGAATTTTTTGTTTCACTTAAAATTTTTGGTTTAGTTTTCGTCAGATGGAAAGTGTGAGTAAGTTCATGTATAAGAACATACTCAACCCAGTTTTCATGTTTAGTTATAAATGTTGGGTCTGGATTTGCGAGGTAAATATTTACTGTAGGATTCAATATAGGAGTTGAAAATCCGTTAGGTACATCCGATTGGTCTGTTATCAAAAGATTTATCCTGCTTGGAGGTTCACTTTTCATGATAGTTTTCAAAGTATCATAGACCCCTTCGCTTATCTTTACTATATTTTCAATTTCGTTTGACAAATCTTTTTTATAGATGAAGTTGAAGTGTTTTGAAGAATAGATGTAAGTGTTTGTTAGATCTGTGAAAACTCTCAGATTCAATGTCTGGGATGATATTATCGTTGCCACAAAAATTATTGATGAAATGATGATTTTTTTTATCATAAAATTTCTATATCTGATAAAAATTTTTCAACAGTTATTGAAGCGTTTCCCTCGATAAAAACATCTATATCTTCATTATAAATTTTTTCTTTGTTTAAAAATACCGTTTTAGCTTTGAAATTTTTTGCAATAGAAACGAATGCAGCTGCTGGATAGACTTGTCCACTTGTTCCTATCCCTATAAAAAGTTTCGTTTTCGAGAGTAGTTCATATATCTGATTTAAAAAGTAAGGGATCTCTCCGAACCACACAACATCAGGTCTTAATATGTTTCCACACTCTTTGCATTTCGGTATTCCAACTATATCTTCAAGATGTTCCTCAAGATAGTTACATCTTGTACATCTTATTCTTGTTAAGGAACCATGCATATGTATAACATTTGTTGAACCAGCCCTTTCGTGAAGATTATCAACATTTTGTGTTACCAAATATGTTTTTGGATGTTTTTTTTGAAAATCAGCTATTGAGATGTGAGCTTTGTTGGGATAAACATTTTTTAACTCTTTTCTTCTTTTGGAATAAAATTCCCATACAAGTTCTGGATCCTTTTGAAATGCTTCAGGTGTCGCTACATCCTCTACTCTGTATCTATCCCATAATCCACCCGAATCTCTAAATGTTGAGAGTCCACTCTCAGCACTTATTCCGGCACCTGTTAAAATAAAAACAGTATCATCTCTTCCTATTGAAAATTTCATACCTTACTATAATATAAACTATATGGATAGATGTCAATATAGAGTTGGTTTTTCACAGATAAAAATAAACCATAAAGATGTTGAAAAAAACATTGAAAAGATTGAAAAGATAACAAAGGAAAACAGTTTTGATATTCTCGTTTTTCCTGAACTCTCAACAACAGGTTACTATTTTGATAATAGAAAGGATCTAAAAAAGATATCTTTCCAAAAGGATGATGAGATTTTTGATACTCTTGAAAAGTTATGCAAAGATGGTTTCAAGAATATAGTTTTTGGTTTTTCTGAAAAGGATGGAGAAAAAATCTACAATTCATCAATGATGATAACTTTTGAAGGTAAAAGGTTTGTTTACAGAAAGACGCATCTGTTTTTCAAAGAGAAAAATCTTTTTGATAGTGGTGATACTGGTTTCTTTGTTGTAAAGTTAAAAAATATAAAAGTTGGTATGATGATATGTTTCGATTGGTTCTTTCCAGAATCAGCGAGAACACTCGCTTTGAAAGGTGCCCAGCTTATATTACACCCATCAAACCTTGTTATGCCATATTGTCAGGATGCTATGATAACAAGGTCAATTGAGAATAGAGTTTTTTCTATAACATCAAACAGAATAGGAAGAGAAGGTGGATATAATTTTACAGGTAAAAGTCAGATAGTTTCTTTTGATGGCAAAATAATCCATAGGGCGAAAAGTTTAACTGAAGAAGTTTTTATAACAGATATTGATTTAGAAAAAGCAAAGAATAAAAAGATAAATGAAATGAATGACCTTTTTAAAGATAGAAGAGGTGAATATTATGTCTGTTAAAAAGTTACCACATTTTGAAGGTTGTATCGCATGTGGACAAAAAAATCCTTTAGGTTTAAAAATCACATTTTTCTTTGATGAAGAGAAAAAAATGGTTTTTGCAGATGTAATTTTTGAGAAACATTTTATAGGTTACGATAACATAATACATGGGGGGATAATAACAACAGCCCTTGATGAGTCTATGGCATGGGCAAATATTGAAGTTACTCTCAGGATGGCTTTAACCAAAACTATCAAAGTTAATTTTTTAAAACCTGTAAAAGCTAACATTAAGTATAGAGTTGAAAGTTATGTAAAACAGGTAGATGAGAATAAAAGTTTAACTTATGCGTGTTTAAAAGATCAAGAAGGAGAGATATATGCTGAAAGTGAAGGAGAGTTTATACTTATGAGTGAACAGAGAAGTGAAAAGATGAAAAAAGGTTTAACATATTAGGAGGTCATATGGCGTTTGAAAGGGAGAAGGTGAAATCACTTATATTCACAACAAACACAGAAATAAGGGGCTATGTTCACATACCACCAGGAGGAAGGTTAACAGATTTTTTAAACAACATCGCAAAACCTTTTATACCAGTTACGGATGCTGAAGTTAGAACTGCTGATGGAAGAACTTTCAAAACTGAACTTATGCAGTTGAACAAAGATTTTATTATTATAATTATCCCAGAAGAGGCAATGGGAAAAGAAGGATCATTGTGAAAACTTTTTAAGTAGGTCGTTTATATCCGTTGCTTTTCCTGTTTTTACTTCAAAAAGTGAATCATCTATTTGGGTGTTGAATTTTATCTTATCGATGTTCATTTCCATAATTTTTTTACCTTTCGAATTCGCTTCAATTTTAAAAGGCATATACCTTTCTTTATCTACAATTTTATAGTCTGAAAAAGTCATGATAACTGTATCCTTTTCATCATTCTGATAATCGATATATTTTGAAGGGAATAGGTTCTCTTTACCTATGAACAAGAGTGCTTTTGTTTTTTTATGTTGGAAGATATAAGAGTTATCCTTTTCGTAAAGGTAATCGTATTCATCGTTAAGTTGTTTCCACCATAAAACTCCTTTATCCTGATTGTAATTACTTTTTTCTTCTTCTGACAATTTAATCTTTCCTACAATTGGATTTACGAGAAAAATATTTTCCCCATCATTTATTATAGTAGTTGCCATCTGTTGAACTTCATTTATTTCAGATGAATCTGGAATTATTTCTAACTTCATCTTTTTATCCTTGACGAATATTTTCATTGTCATTGGAACTTTAGCATCGTTATTATAAAAAATACTCTTATAGATTGCATCTATACTTTTTACATCAGAATAGGAAGAGTATTTTGCTTCAATCTTTTTTAAAATTTCATCAGAAGTTTCAGCATAAAAAATGATTGCAAAAATTGCAATAAGAAAGAGGGAAAATTTTTTCATATTAACTCCTTTTTTTAGCGATTTGATTTTATCACTAAAATTTTTATTATCAATACATATTAACATTTTCTTTAAAAAATATTTGAATATAAAATCTCTTTTAGAATTTTAGGCTCAAAAAGTAATAAAATCAAATCGATTGTAAAATTAACTATTGTTAATATAATGTTATAATGGCTAAAAACAAAGTAACATATTTTGCAAAGGTTTTCTTTTATATAAAAAAAGAGAAAATATTCTTTATCCTTGGATTGATGATAACTATATTGATTTCAATTTCAAGGCTTATAGATCCTTTAATATTAGCACATATAGTTGATAAGACTATACCTTCAGGGAGTACAAAAGATCTTTTAAAATTTTCTTTGATCTTTGTTATCGTTATTCTGTTGTCAGGTTTTTTGACATACATTCAGAATATAATATTCGCAAAACTTGGATTAAACCTTATAACAAGGTTGAAGATGGATCTTTTTTCACACATGTTGAAACTCCCTGTTAAATTTTTTGATACAAAAAAAGTAGGTGAGTTGATAGCGAGAGTAGAGAGTGATGGGGAGAGGGTGAAGCAACTTTTTTCTAACCAGATGATTATGATTTTTGGTAATATCCTTTTCTTTGTTGGGATGATAGTTGTTCTTCTAATGAAAAACAGTTTTATAACATTGATACTTCTGATACCTTTGAGTTTCGTTTTTGTTCTTTCTTTACTTCTTATAAAGTATCTGACAAAATTTTTCAAAAAGGTTAGGGAACTTTACGCTGAACTTTCCGCACAGCTTACAGAATTCACACAAGGTATGATGGTTATACAGCTTTTCAACAGGGAAGAAAAAATAAAAAAAACTGTTGAAAATAAATCGAAAGAAAAATTCAATGTTGAAACTAAAACATCTTTTATCGAGTACTCCTTTTGGAGTTTGCAGACATTTTTTGTAGAAACTCTGTTTATAATAATAGTTATCCTTTTGGTTTCACCTAAAATAATTTCTGGAGTTTTAACACTTGGAACACTCGTGATCTTCATTCAGTACGGATTGAGACTTTTCGAGCCAATGATGCAGATAGCTGAAAACTTCAACATGTTTCAGAGAGCGTTTGTTTCACTCCAAAGGATTTTTAACATTATGGAAAATGATGATGAAAGCACCTCATCTGGTGTTAAAAAAATTTTTGGACTTGAAAGGGATATAGTTTTTGAAAATGTTTCTTTCTCTTATAAAGAGGGAGAGAGTGTTTTGAAAAATCTTTCTTTCAAAATAAAGAAGGGAGAAAAAGTTGCTTTCGTTGGACCTTCTGGGAGCGGGAAGACAACAACTGCAAATCTACTACTTGGATTTTACAAAGATTATAAAGGGAAAATATTAATAGATGGAGTGGAACTCAGAGAGTATGAGCTAAAATCTTTGAGAGAACTTTTTTCTTACATACCTCAGGAAGGGATTATTTTTCCAGGCGATGTTCTTGAGAATGTGAGATTGTATGATGAAAAAATATCTGAAGAAGTTGTAAAAAGATCTGTTAAAGATGTTTACGGTGATAGTTTACTTTACAATGAGTTTGGGATATACAGAGAGATAAAAGAGAAGGGGAGAAACATTTCATCTGGTGAAAAACAGTTAATAAACCTTGCAAGGGTTCTCGTTTTTTCAAAAGCATCGGTTGTTATTATGGATGAAGCAACATCATCTATCGATGAAATGACTGAACAAAAGATAATTGATGCTCTTGATAGAATACTTGAAAATAAAACTTCAATAATAATAGCACATAGATTATTAACAGTAATAAACTGTGACAAAATTTTTCTTTTCGATGATGGAGGGATAATAGCATCAGGGACACATAACCAGTTAATTGAAACCTCCGAAGAGTATAGGAAAATAGTTTCACAACATATTTTGAAGGAATGATATGGAACATGTAAAATGGGTCTGGCGAGTCTGGAAAGAAGAAAAAAAGTTTTTGTTTTTCCTTTTCTTTATGACTTTACTTTCAACTTTTGTTACAGTTGCCTATCCATTCATTTTTAAAATCCTTTTTGATAATCTGAATAAAATTTTGACTTCAAAGGTAAAAGTTGAAAACCCGATGGCTGAAATTTACAGAATAGTATATTTCCTTTTGGGAGTTGGAATTGTTAGAATATTTTCTGGAATGTATCCTACACTTAGAGCGTTTATGAATTACAGATTTGAACATAAACTTAGGATGAAATACTTTTCATACATTTTAAAGAAAGATTTTTCGTTTTTCAACAATTTTAGAACAGGTGATATAGTTACAAGGTTAACTGATGATCTATCAGATTTTCCCAAAATATGTTGGTTTCTCTGTTCAGGTATTTTTAGAGCACTCGATTCATCATCAAAGATATTTTTCTGTCTTTCAGTTATGTTTTTCTTAAACTGGAAATTGACTCTATTTTCAATTCTACCGATTCCTTTGATGGTTATAGTATTCTATATGTTAAGCAATAAACTTTATCTTTCTTTCAAGATGAATCAGGAAGCTATAAGTGAAATTAACAACCAGCTTGAGATGAGTTTTTCAGGAATAAAGATAATAAAGTCATACAACAAAGAGAACCAGTATAACAGGTTTTTTGAAAAAGCGTTAAGAATAAGAATGAAAACTGAAATGGATCTGATAAGACTCAACTCTCTGATCAACCTGATTTATGAATATATAGATAGAATTGCACAGATCGTTGTAATACTTTATGGTGGAATGCTTGTTTTAAAAGGAGAAATTTCCGTAGGAACATTTTATGCTTTCTATACATACCTCTCAATCCTGATCTATCCGGTTTTGGATTTACCACAACTTTTTGTTTCCGGGAAACAATCTTTTGTAAACATAGACCGTCTTGAAGAATTAAAAGATTATCCTGTAAAAACTTATAACGGCAAAAATAATATAAAGATAGATAAGATAGAAAGTGTTGAATTTAGAGATGTTTCTTTCGGTTACGATGAAAAGAATATTATTCTTGAAAACCTTTCATTTAAAATAAAAAAAGGTGAAAAGATAATAATAGTCGGGCAAGTTGGTTGTGGAAAGTCTACTTTACTTTATCTGCTTTCTGGTTTTCTTATTCCAAAATCTGGAAAGATACTAATAAATGGAATACCTATTGAAGATTTGGATTTGAAAAGTTATAGGGAAAATGTTGGTTTCGTATTACAGGAACCTTTACTTTTCTCTGGAACATTAAAGGAGAATGTTCTTTTCGGTGTAGATACTTATGATAAAGATTATTATGAGAAAGTTTTGAATATAGTTAATATGGAAGGTGAGATAAACAGGTTCACATCTAAGGATGAAACTATCTTGGGACAGAGAGGGACATCTTTGAGTGGTGGTCAAAAGCAAAGGATTTCCATTGCGAGAGCTTTGATGAAAAAACCACAGATCTTGATTTTCGATGATATAACTTCCTCACTCGATACTGGCAACGAGAAAAAACTCTGGGAATCACTTGAAGAATTTTTGAAAGAAAGACTAACTATAGTTGTTTCACACAGGTTGGCAACTATAAAGTATATGGATAAAGTTATATTTCTTGATGAAGGGAAAGCTAAGGGGTGCTGCAGTCATGATCAACTTTACAAAAGTGAACCTGAGTATAGAATATTTATAGATAAGGAGAGAGAATGAAAAAAGGGGGAATAATATTTTTCAAAACGAAAAAACTTGATCAGATAAAAAATTTTTATATTGAAAATTTTGATATGGAGATTTTCCTTGATCAAAAAAAATGTGTAATTTTAAAGTATGAGAATCTTCTTCTTGGCTTTTGTGATTCAGAAGAAGTTGAGAACTCATCCACAATTACTTTTTTTTATGAAAGCAAAAATGAAGTTGAAAAAATGTATGAGAAGCTAAAAAAATTAGTCACTGTTGATTTAAAAATAAACCCTTATTTTAAAATATACCATTTTTATATAAAAGACCCTGAAGGAAGAAATGTAGAAATCCAACATTTTCTTGATAAAATTTCAGAAGTTTGTTGAATATGAAAATAGATGTTGAATATATTTATATTGAATCCTTAATTTTTAGGGAAACTTTACAGTCTATTATAAGGAGGTAAAATGAGATATATACTTTTTGGAATTTTTTCTCTATCTTTCCTTGTCATAACTATTTTGAGTGGGTTATTTTTAAGGAAATTGAAACTAAAAATAATACATCATAAAATTTTGGCAGCGTTATCTTTGATATTTGCTATACTGCATTTAATTGCGATTTATATTTTAGGTTGAAAAGATTTTATTTTAATTATTTATTGAGAATCAAAAAGTAAATTAACTATTGACAACAAAAAAACTCTTTGTATAATAAACAAAAATTAAACTCCTCGGTAGCTCAGTCGGTAGAGCGAGTGGCTGTTAACCACCAGGTCGGGGGTTCGAGTCCCTCCCGGGGAGCCAAAAATCAAATACAAAATTGAATTTTAGGGTATTCAAATTGTGGGAAGGATGAAAGAAAAATCATTTTATAAACCAAAAAATAATAAAAAACTCATTTTAAAGGAAGGGAATACCTCTCTTAAAACAGAAAAAATCTCTATTAATAATATTTATAACATGGATTGTGTTGAGGGAATGAAACATCTACCTGATAAGAGTATTGATCTTGTAATTACAGATCCACCTTTTGCCATAGAATTCAAAGCAAAGCGCAATAATTATAATCGAACACAGTCTCGTGTCTTGGAAGGATATCAAGAAATTCCAAAAGACAGATATTATGAATTTACTTTGCAATGGATGAAAGAAGTTTACAGGGTTCTTAAAGACTCTGGCAGTATGTATGTTTTTTCTGGTTGGAATAATCTAAAAGATATTTTAATAGCAATTGATGAATTGGGTTTTATCACAGTAAACCATATTATCTGGAAATATCAGTTTGGTGTAGTAACAAAAAGAAAATTTGTCACCTCGCATTATCATTGTCTTTATGTCTGCAAAAATGATGAAAAGAGGAAATTTTTTCCTTATTCACGTTTTAACAAAGATGACAAAAAAGATAGTGGAAGAAGTTTACATTACGAAGATAAAGAGGATGTATGGTATATAAAAAGAGAATATTGGAATGGTGATCAGAAAACACCCACAAAATTACCAGCAGAATTGATAAAAAAGATATTACAATATTCAAGTGAAGAGGGAGATATAGTTATGGATCCTTTTTTAGGTTCTGGACAAGTTGTTGTAGTGAGTAAAATGCTTAAACGTCAATATATTGGATTTGAGATTGTAAAAGAATATTATGAATTTTCCCAAAAAAGATTAGATGAAAATATATATAGAATTAAAGAGATAAACGGAGACTCTAAAAACCAAACATTATTGACACTATTCGATATGGAGAAGAGAAAATGACTTTTTCAATATCTGCTAAACAAATTGGGGAGAAATTAAGAATAATTCCAACGATTTGGGATGGAAGGAAATCAATTTTGGAGATGAAAGATGCCGATTATCCACATTGGAAACAGATGGAATGGATTGGATTTTATTTTCAATTTCTCTGTGAAAAGCATTTGTCAGGTTTTATGGAAATACCAGGTCCTAAGTATGGAAATACCCGATTTGACGGTTTCAAAGATATACCGTGGGATTTCAAAGCACATGCTATGAATACAAGCAGTCACCAAATAATTGTTAATGATAGTGAAGCGACTGCAAATGGGATTAAGGATTATGGTATGGTTGGTTTAATACTTGCTCTTGGAAAAGTTTTATACAACGACGAAAGCAGAACATTTCAGAGATGGCATGAAGAATTGAAAGGTGGTTTGTCAAAATACTCCGATGAGAGAAAAAAAAGGGGTGCTTGGTCGAGATTGAGAAAGGTATCTTTTTATTTACAGCAAATTTCTTTTATTAAAATCACAGATGATACTTTAGTTAAATGTGGTTCGTTTCAAAGAGATTTCCGAAATGCTAACGGTTCTCCAAGAAGAGAAAAGATTCTATTGGATCTTGAAAAAATTGACGAAGAATTGGTTTATGTTATTGAATTCTAAACTTACACCATATAACACACCATAAAAAGATTAGTACATTATTGCAAATACTCAAATTTTTGATTCGCAATAACTTCTTTTATGGTGGGTACTTTCCATAAATTTTTTCTTGACATTTAATTGAAGAAATATACAATAAAACTATGGATTTGAGATATATACAGGGGAGTTTAGGTCATAAAAGAACAAAGACAACCGGGATTTCCACTTATGTAAAAAAGAAGTTATTAGGGAAGATGAAAACTCTATTAGATATTTTAAACTTGAAGAAAGAGGTTAAAATATGTCAATATTTATAACTAAAAAAGTGAAATCAGGGTTCTCCCCCAGAGTAAAAATATATGCATTGCGTCTATACCGCCAAATTGGGCAGATATACGCAATAACTGCAGATACAAGCGAGTTAAGTGAAATTCGGAGGCTCGGATTATGAGTCTGACATCATTCATAAAAAATTCGGATGTAAAAGAGAAATTTCTCCAAGAGTTTCCAAAACCAGAATTTAGATTAAAGAAAGAGCTATTGGCTCCACCACTGACGAACCATTATGGATTGGTTGGAACCGCTTTTGACTATCTTTTGCGTTTTTACATAGAACATCTAAATCCAAAAGCAATTACTAATCAATGGATTGCCGACATTGCCATTGAGTTAATAAGAAATGACGAGCGTTTGTACAAAAGAGCGAGCACGATAGTATCAAATGCAAAAGAGAATCACTCAATTTTTATGAAAACAGGATTGATAAGTGAAGACATATTTAAGTCTGCGGTGTTGCTTGCTCAGTTGGATCCAATCTTTAGAGCGGGCGTTGTGGATGAAAACATCGGGACCGTAGATGATAGAGACATATCCGACTTGAGAAATCTGATTTCCATAGTAGAACCAAAGAATTTCAAGGCAGTTGAATTATGCTTATTGAATCCAACGTTTGGTAAAGCCTCGGCATTAGTGGGTGGAGCTGATGTTGATTTGGTAATCGATGATATGATGATTGATATAAAAACCACAAAGAAATTTGAGCTACAAAGGGATTATTTTAATCAACTAATTGGTTATTATGTTTTATACAGAATTGGGGGTATTGATGGTATGCCACCAAAGCACGAAATTAGAAGAATAGGGATATATTTTTCAAGACACGGTTATCTTTATCTCATTGATGTGCATGATGTCATTAATCAAGACACTTTTTCCAAATTCATTGAATGGTTTAAAGAAAGAGCAGAAAAGGAATATGGACTACAGAAGTAATCTAATCGAGCCTCCGAACGCTTCGGCACCTTCGTGCCTCGCCCTCACTTCGTTCGGGTCATATAACAGCAGACATACGGCTACGCTTCGCTCCGCCCAAATTGCCTTCGGCAACTTTTTTATCTTTAAATATTAAATAAATTTTTCTTGACTTTTAATTAAAGATATAAATAATAAAATCATGGATTTGAAAATTAAAATTCTAAAAGACAGAGAGAATAATTTAATCGTTTCTTTTCCATATAATCCTCAATTTGTGGAGAAGATAAAAACTATAAGGGGGCACAGATGGCATCCTGAAGAAAAATACTGGAGTTTTCCAAACTCTAATGGAACACTGGAGAAGATTTTGGAGTTATTTGAAGGCGAAAAAATCTATATAGACCCTGCCATACAATTTGAAGACCTCCGTAAAGAACTTGTCTCAAGAAAGTACAGTTATAAGACCGTTAAAGCCTATATTTACTTCAATAGAGATTTTCTGAAATTTATTCACAAGAAACCTTTAGATGTAAATGATAATGATATAAAAGAGTATTTGGTCTATCTTTTTGAAAAGAAAGGAGCGTCAACCTCTACATTAAATCAGGCAATAAACGCCTTAAAATTCTACTATGGAAATATGCTAAAGAGAAAATTTGTTTTCGAAGTCAAAAGACCACGAAAAGATAAAAAGTTGCCTGTAGTTTTAAGCAAGGAGGAAGTTGCAAAAATCCTTGATTCAGTAGATAATATTAAGCACAAGGCAATTTTAATGCTTGTTTATTCATCCGGTTTAAGAGTTGGTGAAGTAGTAAAATTAAAACCAGAAGACATCGATGGAAACAGGATGTTAGTTTTTATTAAAGGTACTAAAGGTAGAAAAGATAGATACACCTTGCTATCAGAAGTTACTTTGAAGTCCTTAAGAGAATATTGGAAAGAATATAGACCAACAAAATGGTTATTTCCTGGACCTGACAAAGAAAGGCACATAACAATAAGAACCGCTCAAAGAATATTTGAAACGGCATGTGAACTGGCAGGAGTAAAGAAAGAGGTAACTATTCATAGTCTCCGACATTCGTTCGCAACACATCTTTTAGAGAATGGAATAGACTTAAGATATATTCAAGAACTACTTGGTCACAAAAGTTCAAAGACAACCGAGATTTATACTCATGTAAGCAGTAAAGATTTTATGAGAATACGAAACCCGTTAGACCAGATGTTGGAGGAGAAAAAAAGTGGTTAACCTAAAGGTATGGATAGATGACACTGTCGTCTATCATTCCAAAAATGGACAAAAAGCGACATTGTCGTATATGAACGAGTTATGCGAAATGCGTAGGAGTGTGTGAAATATGTCAATTGTAATAGACAATGAAAGAGGAAAGAAGGTTGCGGAACTCCTCTATAATTCTTTCACCACTAAGGGTATTCACGGAAGAACTGATATGCCAGAGGACATAACGCCCAACAGTGTAATAAGAGGCTCTCTTGATCATATATTCTTTATAACACTCACGGTTTCCATTGATTATCAAAGGGATGCTCCATCATTGTGGGAGAGTTCGAGAAAAACTTTTGATGATCCAGAAACGAGATATTTATTCGACCCAAAATTATTATATGACACTCCTTTCAGAAAAATTGGTGAGGATATGCAAAAATATAAACTATCAAAGAAACCTCAAAAAGATGCTAATATTTGGCGAACGGTTGGCGTTACTTTTTATAAAAAATGGAGTGGCGATCCACGCAACTTCCTTCAAGATTGCAATTGGAATTCCCCCCTCATTTTGAGACGCCTAAGGGATGACAAGCACATTTATAGGGGAAGACAGGTATCTGATTATCCATATCTTCGTGGTCCCAAAATAGGTCCATTGTGGTTGAGAATGCTTCGAGACAACGTAGGTATCACTCAATTAGAAAATTTAGAGAATGTGCCTATTCCCGTAGATATACATATAGCAAGGGCTACATTAGCTACTGGAATTGTTAGGGGGCAGTTCAGAGGTAGATTAGATGAAGTGTTTGAATTTATACGAAAAGCTTGGTTTGAAAGTGTAAAAGGACTTGGCATTAAGAATAGAGAGATGATGGCGTTAGACGTGGACGAGCCTCTTTGGCACCTATCTAAGTATGGTTGTACAAACCGAGATAAGACGACAGGATATTGTTCACTCTTTAATAGATGTGAAGTGAGGGAATTTTGTATTAAAGGGAAAGTTAAAATAGAAAATAGCGTTGTGGAGTTGGAAACATGAAAACACTTTGCATAGTTCCATGCGGAAATAGGAAGATATGGGATAAGAATCCGAAAGCTGGTCCCACTAAAGCAGAATATGTGTATATTGGGTCATTTGCTAAAAAGTGTAGAGAATATGCCATGAGGTTTTATCCATCCTCGTGGTGTATCCTGTCTGCAAAATATGGATTTCTATTCCCAGATGAGTTAGTTACCGGCCCTTATAATGTAAGTTTTAATGACAGAAAGACAAACCCAATAACTACAAAGGAACTTTTTGCCCAAGTGAAGGAAAAGGAATTGGACAACTACGAACGAATCGTTATTTTAGGTGGGAAAAACTATGTAGAAATGGCCAATGAAGTTTTTTCATCAAAGGAAATTTTTAGCCCATTAAGTGATTGCAAAGGAATAGGATACATGATGGGTAAACTTAATGGTTCAATTAAAAGAGGAGTTCCGCTATGACCTACGCACATCGCATAACACGGTGTATGCGGTTCGGGCTAAAGCCCTCACCCAAATCCCTCACTTCGTTCGGGACTTCGCATACACCAAGAACGTTAGGCGAAAGGGCGATTTATAAATACAAAGGATGGTAAAATGGAAACAATGATGAAAACGGTCGTAAACGACGTAATGTTCAAAACAACAAAGTCGCGCAAGGAAATTATCAACTTATTTAATACAAAAAAGATAGATGAAGATTGGTCATTTGCGGGATACAAACCATCGGATACGGGTAAATGGACTCATGATTACCATAGATACCCAGCCAAGTTTATTCCTCAATTGGTTGAGAAGTTAATTGATGAATATATTCCATATAAAGATGCCCACATAAACGACCCATTTATGGGATGTGGGACGACTATTGTTACTGCCATTTCTAGGGGATTTAAGGCAAGTGGAACAGACATAAATAAAATTGCTCATCTCATTACAAAGGTAAAATCAACACCAATAGAACCAGAATATCTCAATAAGAAAATTGAGCAACTTATGTCTAGATTAAAAGTTTTAAATGGAACACAAATAACACTATTTAATGATAAGATTGAACCATTAATCCCTCAAAAACATATTGATAGAATTAACTACTGGTTTACAGAAGAAAACAAAAATGAACTTGGAAAAATATTAAGAGTCATTTATGATGAAAATGATGAAGTTATAAGAAATTTCTTTCTCGTTGCCTTCAGCCACATCTTAAAAAACTGTTCTATATGGCTTCAAGGAAGCACAAAACCAACAAGAGATTTAGAGAAAAAATCAGTCAAACCTTATGATGCATTACGAAGACATTTAATGAAAATGCGAAGTGGAAATGATGCTTTTTATGAGGTCGTTCCTGATAGAATAAGGAAAAATATAAATCAATACTTAAATATTGAGATTGGAGATGCCAGAAAGCAACCTGTGTCTGATGAAACCGTAGATTTAGTTGTAACCTCAAGTCCCTATGTGACCAGTTATGAATATGCAGACTTACATCAATTATCAACTATATGGCTTGATTTAGCTGATGATTTGACTGAGTATAAGAAGGAATTTATTGGAACAGCTTACAAAAAGTACGAAAACAAAAGATTAAGAAGTTCAATCGCTATGGATATAGTTAATAAAATGTCTAAAAAAAGCAAGAAAATGGCAAAAGAAATCGAGGCGTTTTTCATTGATATGGAAGAGGTGTTCGACGAGAGTTTTAGAATTTTAAAACATGGTGGTAGATGTTGCTATGTCATCGGTGATACGAAATTGAAGGGTATTGATATACTAAACGCTGAAGTTTTTGCCGAGAGTTTGCAGTACTCTGGTTTTAAATTCGATAGACTATTAAAAAGAGAGATCCCATCTAAAATTCTTCCACAAAAGAGGGATGAAAAAACAGGCAGATTTGCCAATAACCATGAAGCAAACTTTGAAGCTTATCCTATAGAATATATTGTCATTGGACTAAAAGAGTGAGAAATATGAAATTCGAGGATTTGAAAAAGTTGTATCTGGAAAAGAAAAAACAATATGGAGCAGAAACATACAAACACATCTCAGAACTGTTGAAAGAAGCAAAAGAGATTCATAAGCAGGACTGGTTGAAACACCCTACTCCTAATGGAGACCACGAACAGAGTTGGCGAGCTTTCAAAGGAAAAAATCTAGAAAAGTTAGTCCAATACATTATCACAGATGAAGTCGAAGAACTTGGATTAAAAGTTGTTAATGGCAACCAACTGGAAAGAAGTACGAATCTATCCAAAGAGTTGAGTCAAGTAAAACGGAATTTAGCTATTGACTATGGAGAATTTGGGTTACATTTACCCGATGCTGATATCATCATTTACAAACCCCAGAATCAAAAGGTTCTGGCCGCCATTTCAAGCAAAGTGACTTTAAGAGAAAGAATCGCACAAACTGGATATTGGAAACTCAAGCTCTTTCAAGATGAAGCGACAAAACACATTAAAGTTTATTTCATAACACCAGATGAAGATGGAACATTAATACAAAAGAAGCCAACCAAAAAGGGCAGGGCAATAGTGGAAGTAGATTTAGATGGCAGTTATGTTTTAACTGAAGAAGAAATAGAAGAGAGTAACAAAGTTAAACTTTTCGAGCATTTTATAGATGATTTAAAGAGGTTGTTAAAAAATGAGGACTAATAAACCCAAATTTGAAACGACAACATTGTGGGACTTTCCGACCCAAAATTATGGAGACAGACCGCACGGCGACAACAAGTATCGTGGAGTAACACCCGCATTTATTATATGGAATCTTATCCAGAGATATACGAAAGAAGGCGATTTAGTGGTTGACCCAATGTGCGGAAGTGGGACTACCATAGATGTTTGTAAAGAAGAAAATAGAAATTGTATGGGCTTTGATATTGTCCCGTATAGAGACGATATAAAGCAAGCGGACGCAAGAAAATTGCCATTAGATAACGATGCGGCGGATTTTATCTTTATAGATTCCCCGTATTCAGACAACATAAAATATAATGACCACCCCGATAACATTGGAAATATATCTTGCGAAGATTCGAGATTTTTTGAAGAATTGGAGAAGGTGGCAAAAGAGATGTATCGTGTTTTGAAACCGGGAAAGTATATCGCTTGGCTTATTGGAGACCAAGCAAAGAAGAAGAAATTTGTGCCTGTAGGATTTAAACTGTATTCTATTCTTGAGCACTACTTTAAACCTGTTGATATTGTCTGCGTATCGAGACATAACCAAACATCGAATACCCCAGTTTGGCATGAGAGAGCAAAAAGATATAATTTCTATCTGAGAGGTTTCAAGTATTTGATAATAATGCAGAAGGTGAAAAAATGAAATCGCCCCATCGCCTAACAGCGGATAAACGGGTCGGCTCTTGCAGAGCCTCACCCAAATTGCCTTCGGCAACTTCTTTTATCAGTAATGTGTTAATTAAATTTTGTAACATGGAAGGGATAAAATGAGAATTTATATTACTCACTGTTCAGCCAAAAAGGACCAGTCATTAAAAGTTAGTGGTGATAAAGTAACTCCAGATAAGTTATACACTGCAATTCCAACTCAACATTTTATGAACGAATGTAAGAAGAAAAATGTCAACTGGGCTATTTTTTCAGATTTATATGGCGTTTGGTTCCCCAAGAGAAAACACGAGTGGTATGATAAACATCCTAACAAAGTTACAGAGCAGGAATTCAGAAACCTTTTAAATGATTTTGATCAAAAACTCCAAGGCTATGATGAAATATGGTTTTATTGTAACCCAGCGCGTTTTCATAAATTGTATAAGAGTTTATTAAAGGAAACAAAACTAAAAAAAAGAATAAAACTATTTACTCATTTAAATGAGATTGTAAATAAGGAGATAAAAGTGTAAAAATGTGTAAATGGTTACATGAACAATTAGAACAACTGCCGATAATTAAGTATCCTTTCAAGTTAGAAAAATTGCCCGAAAATGGAATATATTTCTTTTATGAAAAAGACGAAATTTGGGGCCATGGGAAAAATAAACTAAGAATAGTTAGAATTGGCACTCATAAAAAACAGGGAAATTTCAGAAGCCGTATTACGGAACACTACCTTTTGGGTTTGTGTGAATCAAAAATGAACTTTGACAAAAATAAGCCTAAACCTTCTGATAGAAGCATTTTCAGAAAAAATATTGGAAGAGCATTAATAAACAAACAAAAAAAATATAAAGAGTATTTGCCAATTTGGGAGATAGATTTTACGAAAAGTAAAAATATAAAATCTTTTGGAAATAAACGAAATATAGATAAGGAAAACGAAATAGAATCAGCAATTACAAAGACACTTAGAGATAGATTTTATTTTAGATTCATCAAAATTGACAGTCAATCTGAAAGAAAAACACTTGAGAGATTGCTTATTGGAACAGTGGCAAGTTGCGATTCGTGCAAAAAGTCTGATAGGTGGTTGGGGAATTACTCTCCTAAAATGCAAATAAAGAATAGTGGGTTATGGTTAGTGCAGCATCTAAAAGCAAACGGAATAGACGAAAACCATAAAAAAACTATTTTAAAGGCAATCAAGTGCACTAAAGAATGGATAAAACTTATAAAGAACCATAAAAAGATTCTTGCTTTAAATCGCTCACCCAAATTTTTGCTTTGCAAAGACTTCTTTTAAGTGTAATTTAGGTTAATTTTTCTTGACATTTAATTGAATAGATATACAATAAAAAATAGATAAATTTTTGCTTAAAAGACTTATTTTTATGCTTGGGAATATTATGTGAAAACGAGTGATTGCTTGAAGAGAAATATTTGAAAATTTGGAGGTAAAATAAGAATATGGAAAAAGAAAAACAGAATAAAAAACTTTGGATGAACGGTTTTTTGGGCTTTTTGGGATTCCTTGGCTTCCAAGCATTTAGTTTACACGATTCTTGGCAGCTATTCTACTTTTGTTTCTTCGCGTTCTTTGCACATTTTAAATATCTTAAAGAAGAACTCAAATATTTGGGTTTACTTGGTGTAATAGGTTTAGTCGTAGCGATACTTGGAGTTATTGGAATAATAAAAGTGTAGAAAGATGCCATTGTTTCGAATAACTCTGTTGCACTTTGTGTAATAACTCACTCAGTTTGGTCATTTATTGTATAAAAGGCTTCGGTGCTTCGCAACCTTGCTCTTTGGGTCATATAACAGCGGATAAAACGTTTCTCTACGCTTTGCCCAAATTTCCTTCGGCAACTTCTTTTATCAGTAGGACGTTATATAAAATTCGGCTTAGCGGAGGATAAAAAATATGAATACTAAAACTATGAATGAAAATATCAGTATGAAATTAGACATCGGATTTAAAAAGACTTGCTCTTGTCCTGATAGTCATATAAATTGTCTTACTCCAAAAGAATGGGTAAAAGGTCAGGTCGCTATTTGGGAACTTTATTATGAGGGGAGAGACATCAGAGATAAAGACATACATCCTGCGGTATTCCCAATTGCCTTACCTAAAAAATGCATAGAACTTTTTACTCACGAAGGAGAATTGGTATTAGACCCGTTTGTAGGTATTGGAACCACTCTTATTGCGGCACGAGATTTAGAAAGGAATGCCGTAGGATTTGACCTTAATCAAAAATATATAGACTTCACTGATAAAAGATTATCACAATTAGATATGTCACTTTTTACCCATGGTACGAAACAAATTGCAATCTGTGATGATGCAATTAATATTCCAAAATATATTAATGAAGAAACAGTTTCATTGTGTGTTACTTCTCCTCCTTATGCAAATATGTTAAATCACGAAAGACTGAATAAAAGTTTAAGAAGTGACCTTCGAGAAAAAAAACACTATAAGAAGGTCCAGCAATATTCAGATAATCCCAGAGACCTTGGCACAATGAAAATTAAGGAGTATGTATATGCACTTTCCGAAATTTATAAAGGGATATTACCACTCTTGAAACCAAAGGCTCATTGTGTAATTAATGTAAATGATTTGTGGGAAAATAATCGTCGTTATCCAACGCATAGTTATATTATTGAGGCAATGGAAAAAGTAGGTTATGAACTTAGGAATATTATCATCTGGGATAAAAGAAATTTAGTAAACAAGGTCGGTATATTTGGCTGGCCGAGCAATTACATAACTCTTAGCACAACTTTTGAATATATACTTGACTTTTGGAGGCCCCCATTATGAAAGGATACAATGAGTTGATAGAAAAACTGAAAAAAATAAGCGATATGGGATGGATAAAAACCCATAGGGTTGGTAATACAGGTATAGGAAAGACATTAGAAGACCTTTTGGGAATCACAGAAAATAACATACCTGGCCCCAATTCCGCAATGATTGAACTAAAATCAGCAAGAAAAAATGCATCAAGCATGCTTACGCTATTTACAAAATCGCCTCTTCCAACGAGAGCCAATTCTTTACTGCTTGAAAAATTTGGCTATGCCTCTACAAAGAAACAGGGGACAAAAAGATTAGAAACCACAGTAAATGCTTTAAATTTCAATATCATAAAAGGAAGATCTGGGTTCAAAATTAGTATTGAAGAAGATAGAATAAATCTCATCACATCAAGTAATGAAATTGTAGCTTATTGGGATAAAGAAACACTGAAAAACTCTTTTGAAAGAAAGCTCCCAAAATTATTATATGTAAAGGCAGAAGTGAGAGGTAAAGGTTCTGATGAAGAATTTTGGTTCAACGAAGCATGGTTATTGAGTGGATTTGATTTTAATAATTTTGTTCAATTATTAAAAGACGGCATAATTCTTGTAGATATAAGGATTGGACAATATCCTGATGGCAGACCACACGACCACGGCACAGGGTTTAGAGTCTTCCCAGATAAACTGGATTTATGTTTTAGTCACAGGGAGAGGATAATTTAATGGAAAGGAAAAAAATAATATCCGCCAAGCTGAACTTTGCAGTTGCTTCGCAACCTTGCTCTTTGGGTCACATAATAGCGGATAAAACGTTTCTCTACGCTTTGCCCAAATTGCCTTCGGTAACTTCTTTTATAAGTAAATGTGTTATATAAAAATCGTAACTTGGAGGAAATAAAATAAGAACTTATATTCCTCACTTTTCAACAAAAAATGGCCAGTCAATAAAATATAGTGGTGTTAAAATAAAACCAGATAAGTTATACATAGCATTTTATAAACAAATGTAAGGATATGTAAAATAACTATGGATAAAAACAATTATATGAAATTATGGAGGTTTTAACTTGATTCCTAAAAACATTAATCAAGAACACATTTTCAAAGCAATAGAAGAAAGTAAAAAAATCGGAATCCCAGTAAGAAGAAGTTCAAAAAAGTTTTTTCTGAAATATAATGGTAAATGTTTTCCACCGAAGTATATCATTTCTTTAGCCAATAAGTACGCAAATGGTAAAGAATTAGATCCAAAAGAATTTAGCGGTGGCTTAGAGACAAATAATTTCTTAAAGAATTTGGGTTTTCACATAGTAAAAGATCGCTCTATAATTCCTATCAACGAGACATTAAAGACGAACAGCAGAAAAAATTTTTCAAAATCTCATCATAATGAAAGATGTCCAGAATGCAAAGAAACAGTTAAAAAACTTCTGGAAAAAATTTATGGAAAAGTTGAACAGAATTATAATCTTGAGGCAGGAACACTCCCTGATGATTTTAAAAATACACCTTACTATGAGGAATTAAAAAAGATTTACGAGACTCTCCAAAATTATAGAGGTCACAAAAATTTTGTTAAATCAAAGACACTTCCAAATTGCGATTTCTTTGTTTCAAATCAAAGGTTCATCGTGGAATTTGATGAAACACAACATTTTACTGAACCCAGAGGGGTAGCCTTAAAAAGTTATCCTGAAAAACTTGAATTGGGATTTGACAGGAAAAAGTGGATAGAACTATGTAAGGAAATCAACTCTAAAGACAATGAACCTCTTTACAGAGACGAGCAACGTGCTTGGTATGATACTCTGAGGGATTTCCTCCCTACAATAAAAGATTTAAAGCCAACAGTCAGATTATTTTCTAAGGATTATGTTTGGTGCAGTTTTGACCCAAATAAGTCATCCGATGTTAAGAGGTTTGAGAAGATTTTAAAGGGTGATTCCAGATCCTGGAAAATTAAAGTAATAAATGACACAAATCCATTAATAGCAAGAGTAATCATCGCTGATGAATGGGAAGGAAAGTTTGATGAGGCTAAAAGGCTTCTTGAAAATATTTGTGAAAAGTGGCCTAAAAACAGAAAAGTAAAGTTTCTAATAACATGTGGCGGTTTTATTCAATTTGATTGGCCAGAATCAATATCTTGGAAAGATATAGGTGATAATAAAAATCCAAATAAAAATTCTTTGGATATTTTAGTTAAAAAAGCTGAAAATCTCGCTAAAAATTTTTTTAGTGGCGGTTTGGATAAAAAATTAAGAAAATTTACTGATTACATAACATTGGGTATAGATTCGTATAAGGAGAAAATATCAACAACTCAAAATTATATTAGGGAACCACATATTGAGCTTGTTTTTCTTGTTGATCTAAAAAATAAGAAATTTTATTGGACAGGAAAGTCCTATCCAACACCAGCGCAACAAAATGGATTGGTAAGGGTTGCCGACTTAGAGACACATTTTTTTGATTCGGATATTGGGAAAGTTATGATTTTAGGTTGCCATGACCTAACTATTTTTAATCCCAGATCTAAAAATGCTAAGAGTAAATGGCGTAAAAAAATAAACAAGGATTTTCGAGATTTAGCAATAAAGAAAAATCCAAAAATAGTGTTACACCATCCCCACACAACTGTAAAAAGGAAAACATGGTACAACGCTTGGAATGGTCTAAGAAAAACACTCCCAACTGTAGAACTATACTCGAGTTCTGGTAGATACTATGAATCTCACAGATCTAATCGGGATTGTTTAGATGATGTTCTTAAATCTATGAAAAAGGAAAATACCTCGACAATTGATTTTATTTTAAAGAAAAAAGAGTATAACTAAAAAATTTATATAAATTATTGTTTTTAAAAATTTTTTTAAAAAATCAACACTTTATAAATATTATTTTACTCTAAATAAAAAAATAGATTTGAGATATACAAAATTATTTCTTATTTATAAACGGAGCAAAAACTCCGAAATTTATATTCATATCAACAACAAAAGTATATAATTGATAAAGGATATACTTGATATTTTGAAAAGTTTAACAGATTTATAAAATTGGTGAAAAAGTAAATATATAATCATAAAAGAAATACTTTTTTTATTGTTCATTTCAATATAAAAGATTTTGACGAAAAACAAGTGGAAGTATTAAATTAAAGTAATTAGAATTGGTAGCTATTGAAAAATTAGCAAAACTATATTCTAAATCTTTTTCTAAAAATTGCTTTCAAAGAAAAAAAGATAAGCCAGAAAATATAATATCTCAAAGTTTAAAAATGTCTTTCTTTAAAATATACGTTTTATAACTTAGGGTAAAAAAATACAAATGAAATTTGGCGAAATCCTTTAAACAATGGGAAATTTATTTTAGTATTTCAAGTTTTTATTCACAAAACAAAATGAATATCTAACTAAAAATATAAGTGAATATTTTAATTACGATAAATTATTATGCTTCCTCAAAAAATTTTGAATTTAGGAAGATAAGATAGTTAATAATATATTGAATGAAAAAAATTTAATGATATACTTAAAATACAAATAAACAATTAAAATTAATTGTAGAAAAGTATGTTATTAACTTTGTATAACAGAGATATTATGGTGGGGATTTCACACATACGAATAAAAAATACTTCCATGATTTCAGATAAATTCGTAAGGTATGATGTAACCCTAAGAAAACGAAAAAAACAAAAAATAAAGGATATTGAAAATGCTTGAAATAAGAAAAGGAATAGCTACAAAGAGTTATGAAAACACTTTTTTCAGAGAGTTTGCAGATAATTTAAAAAAAATGTTTGAAAATTATTCATTAGATGGATTATTAATTGCAAACTCTGAATGTGAAGTAGAACGCCGACTTCAGATTGATGCTTTACTAATAACAACTAAAGCTGTTTGCATTATAGACTTTAAAAACTTTGGAGGGAAAATCATATTACCTGGGAACTCAGAATCTGAATATGGAATTTGGAAAAACGAAAAAGGAGAGCAAATAAAAGGCGGTAGTTCTTTAAATCCGTTCATTCAACTTAAAATACAGAAAGAACGTTTTATCAAAGTTGTAGAACAACACATAAAGCCGAAATTACCTCTTTACGGTAGTTCATTTAATGCTTCACATACTGTTAGAGCAGTTTGTTTTCAGAAACCAATAGAATTGGTTGGTAAAATACCTCCAAAAGAAGAATTGAATTTTTTCATTTTTGATAAAAGTAACTATCTTGAAACAATAAAAGATATCATTGAAATTTCTGACAAAGAAGTTATGTTAACAAAAGAGTCATTTGACCTTTTCAAAAACATTTTTAGAGCCAATATTTTTAATACTTTAGAAAACTATGACCAAATACAAGATTTTATTTCATGTCAAACCAAATTAGATTTTGAAAATCTTTATTCTGACCAAAAGGCTGCACTTAATGAAATTGACAAATTCATTAAATCTGAAGAAGAAAAGATTTTTATACTTCAGGGGACTTCTTTAAGTGGAAAAACTCATTTAATTCCTTTCATTCAAGAGATCGCTTTTAATAATCAAATAAAAGAAGTAAAACTTTTTGCATTATCAAACAGAATTTTAAATAACTTGTTAAAAGGTTCGAACTTAGAATTTGAAAGTATCTATTCATACATATATGGTGGTAATTCAACATTGGAAACTGAGAAAGAAAATGATGAAGAAGAAAACAAAAATTATTTAAAATTAGAAATAGTCCCGCTTCTGCAATCTGATGATACCGAGGATGCTATTTTTATTGTTGATGAATCACACTTGATTTCGGACAGTTATCATGAATTTATTGATTTAAGATTTGGTTCAGGTAAATTACTAAAAGATTTTTTAGAGTTTGCAGATTTAAAAAAAAGTAAACGAAAAATAATCTTCATTGGAGACATCTTCCAACTTTCTTTAGCTAATAAAGAATACTCATCATTAAATCCTAATTATTTTGATAAATATGGATTTAAAAGCAATACATTTCAGTTGGATGATAAAAATGATAAATCAACTATAGTTAAAGAAGCTCTCAAATTAGTTAATTGTATTCGAAATAAATTATTTAACAATCTTTCTTTCAATTTATCTGAGAACTTTAGAGCTTTATCAAAAGAAAATATAGAAAAAGAAATTAAAAGTTCATTTTATGCAAATTCCAATTTTCATATCCTTTGCTACTCAAATTCAGATGCTCAAAAAGTAAATTATTGGATAAAAAAGACCATTTTACAAAATGGCAGTGAATTAAATAAAGATGATTTAGTGATTTTTGAAAACAATATTCAAGTAGAAGACGAAAAAGACCCATATGCGGAACCTAAAAAAATATTCAATGGCCAATTTGCAACAGTTATTAATGTTTCTCAAAATATTATTACTGAAAAAATCATTATAAAAAGTAACATACCGATAACACTCGAGTTTCGTGAACTCACCTTGCGTTTAAATGAAACCGGTCAACAAGTAAAAGTTTTGAGTTTAGAAAATTTTCGTTTAAGTGATAGATGTGAACTTTCAAGAGAAGAAATAATTTCGTTTAAAATACTACTCAATAACCTTGCTGAAAAAGAAATTCCCAATTTCAAAAGTGGTAAATACCAGGCTGATGACAAAATTAAAAGTTTAATTGATAAATATGAGAAAGCCAAAATTGAAGGTAAAAAAAAGACTGGGAAAACAGAATTGATAGTAGAACTTCAAAAACGGTTAAGAAATATTCCTTCATCAAATTATTATAAATTTAAAAACTCAGCTTTGCTGCGTTTTGGTTGGGCTTTGACAGTTCATAAATCAATGTATTACAAATGGGATGAAACTTATTTTAATGTTGAAACAAATGGAGGTAAAACAGAATCTTATTTTAAATGGATTTATACTGGTTTAATCAGATCCAATCATAAAGTATGTTTAATAAACTATAAGCCAATTACTCCATTTTCTAATTTGAATATAAATCCAGTAGTTAATGAAATTGATAAAGGAGAAGATATTTTTTACGTTGCTGATTCAACTACCGATCTTTCAAATTTCGATAAAACAATATTAGAAAAATTTAAGTTTTCAGGTTCTGATGAACATAAATCTTATTTGTTACAGTTGTTTCAGTTCATTGAAAATAAAATTTCTCAAAAAAATTTCTCAATAGATTTTATAAAACACAATAATTATCAAGAATTATACGAAATAAAAGGCAATTCTGGAGAATTTGCTACCATTTCATTTTACTACAACAGACGAGGGCAATTTAGAATGCCGACGTTAATTAAAACTAGTTCAAACGAATTTGGAGAAGAACTTTTAAAACATTTGAAAGCTCAAAATCATATTTCAGACTTTTCTTTTATTAATTGTAATTGGAGAAAAACTGTATATGAGCAACTAAATCAACAAATACAATCGAATGGAATCAGTTTTGGCTACATTATACAATTTCCTTTCAAAGATAGGATACAATTTAATAAGCTAAACGATACTCTTGTTGCAGATTTGAATTATGACAGTGATGGATTTTTTAAATCATTAAATGTAAGGTCTTGTACTAACGAAAATTTTTTGGATGAAATTCAAAATATCTTTTTTAAAATAAAGGATTCATAATGCTTACTCTGTTAGAATTTAGCAAACAAATTGCCAATCTTAAAAAAGAAAAAAAATATTCTGAAGCTATTTCCTATTTTGAGAAAAATAAAAATGAATTTACGAAAGAGCAAATTGCAAATAATGAATACATTGTTTCCGATATTTTAACTTGTTTACGGCAGTTAAACAATTTAGATGAGGGTTTTCAATTTTTAAACACATACGGGATTGAAATAAAAGAAGGACAAAAAGAAAGAATTTTAAGTGCATATGGTTGGTTGCTTTGGGCATTGTATAAAGCCAAAAACGATAAAAAAATAATTTCATCAACTGAGGATGATTTTACAGAAGTAAAATATGAAAAAAACGAAGTAGAAGATTTAGACTTTAAAAAAAGTGAGTTAATTGAAAAGATTGAAACTTTAATAACAATTTTAAATCAATTAGAAAGCGATTTTACAAAAACACTTTTATCAAATCTTTTCATGATAGTTTTAAAAACAGAAAAGAAAAAAGCTATACCTAATTGGAAAGTAATTAATGAGTTTTGCAATAAAATAAATCTAGAAAAACTTTCAAAAGAATGTTCAATAATTAAAGTTGAACAAAAAGGTCAATTAAAGGATATGGAATTGGCATCCGATTTTGAAAATTGGTATGCTTTTAAAACTAAGGCTTTGGAAAAGCTATGTAAATGGGAAGAATGTTTTAACTTGTCAAAAGAAGCACTTGAGAAAATTAAAAAATTCCACCATTCAAATGATGTTTGGTTTTTAAGACGAATAGCATTATCAAAGAAAAATCTTGGCAACACAGAAGATGCGATTAAAGAACTTCAATCAATCCTTAAAAAGAAACATGAATGGTTTATTAAAAAAGAATTAGCTGAATTATATTTTGAAAAAGGAGATGTAGATCTTGCTTTAAAAGAAGCGATAGATGCTATAAAAAATTCTAAAAAATTGGAATACAAAGTCGATTTGTTGTATTTGCTTGGTAAAATATTAAGCGAAAAAAAACAATTAGAACTTTCTTTTAAGCATTTTTCACTTTCAAAACTTATTAGACAATCAGAAAAATGGAAAGTGCCACAAAAGCTTTTGGAAGAATTAAGGAAGTTTACTTTTCCTGAAATTCAAAAATCTGATTTTGAAAAATTAAAAAATGAACTCCAAAAATATTGGCAGAGTTACGAAGTTTTCCCAATATATAATGATGATAAGCATATAGAATCATCTAATATTGACATCAAAGGTGAAGTTGTAAAAATTTTACATGACAACGAACGTGGGAAAGATGGTTTTATTAAATATAATGGTAGAGAGTATTATTTTTCTGTATTTCCAGACTTTCACTCAATTTCAAAAATTGCAGTTGGCACAAAAGTTTTTTTTGAAATAAAACAAGCAGCAGACGGTAAAAGAAAAAAAGCAAAAATTAAAAAAGTAATTGATTGAAAAGATTCTATTGTTATAAAAAGTAACACAAATAAAAAATATTGGCACTCTGCATTAGTTTGCTTAAGGGTTGACGTAATTTTTCGTAAGACAGTTTAGTGTTAAGTTTAGATTAAGTTTTTTGCTCGAAAATTTACGCAAAATTTTTAAACAGAAGGTAAAATCATTAGGTACAATCTGGATAAAGCTCTTAAAAGATATAAAATTGAGGTGAATATAAAACATTATGAAATCGAAATCTAAAGAACTTAAATTAACAATAGAATTGGTACCTGCTACATCTTGGTATGATAATTTACGAAAAGTTCTTCCAAAATCAGACTGGGACAAAATACGGAAGAGAATCTATGTTGAATATGGGCATAGATGCGGTATTTGTGGAACCAAAGGAAGATTGAATTGCCATGAAATATGGGAATATGATGATAAAAAACATATTCAGAAATTGATGGGTTTCATTGCACTCTGCGATATGTGTCACTATGTGAAGCATATAGGACTGGCTGGAATTCTATCATCAGAAGGAAAATTAGATTATGAAAAAGTCGTTAAACATTTTATGAAAGTGAACAACTGTGATGAGGAAACTTTTAAAGAATATAAAAAAAGAGCGTTTGACGAATGGCGTAAACGGTCACAATATAAGTGGCGTGTAGATTTAGGAGAATATGAAGATATGATTAAAAATGCTTCAAAAAAGGGAAAGAATGAAAAAAAAAGTTAAGAGACACAAATCTATCAAAGCCAAACAAAAAGGAATCTCTGTGCATTATTCTGACCCAAAACCCTCTGAGGTAACCGATGTTTACTGGATTTACGCAATGAGGAAGAAAGGCAACTATCCTAAATCAACTCAAAGGAGTGGAAAATGGCTAATATTTGTCGATCCAAAAAATGTAGATGAGGTATGGGCAAAAATTAAAGAAGCAACAGAGGCGGGTAAATTGGGTGATTGTGCTAAAGTTGCAACAGCAAAACCTAATCAACTATCTGGGAAATCAAAAGCAAGGGTTATTTGTGTTTATACTTATGACTGGACTGATGAAAGGGATGTAAGAAGGGTTCGTGAGGAACTTAGAAATCTTGGTATAAAAAATAAAATATCTTATAAGGCTGATGAGGATACATTTAATGGAAAGTACAGGATAACTGGACAAAAAAGGATCAGTAAGTATTATGAATAATCGTTTTCAAAATGTCTTTATCCGATTAGTTACTATTGTAAACAACAAATAACAGGTGACAATGCAAAAATTTTTATAAAAACTGTTGGCTGATTAACAACCGAAATTCCTTATTGACTTTTTTAAAGATTTTTTTATAATAAAAAAATAATTTATAAAAAATCAATCTAAATTTAAAATAAAAAAAAGGGGGAATTATAAAAATTTTTGTTGTATTTACTTTGATAATAGCAATATTATTTTCAGGATGCTCTACTTTTGTTACCTTTAATACTCAACCACAAGGAGCTAAAATATACATCAATGAAAACCCCGTTGGTAAGACACCTTTTACTTATTCTCTTAGTGATTTTGTTTTTGATAACTATAATATAAAGATTACTAAAGAAGGTTATAAAGAAATAATATGCCCACTTGAAAAAGAGTTAAAACCAGGGCCCTTTATTTTAGGTTTATTTTTAGCATGGCCTTTTCTTTTGTGGTGTTATGGACCAAAAACAAATTATTATTTTGAACTTACCCCAGCAGGTAAGGACTCATTATAGTATTTGTTGGTGATTTAGTATTTGACTTTTTAATATTTTTAATTTTATTTCTGTTTACTAAAAATGAATTAAGGGATACAATATAATCGATGAAAAAAAGTAACAAAAAAAATATTTTAACATTTCAGTTTAATTTGAAATTTTGGTAAAAGATTTTGATGAGGATATAAGAAAAGTTCTATAAATGAAAATTTTATTCGGTTGGGAATCTCCTAAGTTTAATTTAAATCCTAAAATAAAATCAAAAAATCTGAGTTCAACTCTCTTTTCCTGTTTTACCAATATTTTAAAAATAAAAAAATTTGTTGAAAATTTAATCATTTATTTATTGTTTTACTGTAAAGAAGGATAATTAAAATGAATTTTATCATCATCTATAAAAAATATTCTGTTATTGCAAAAGTATCAAAAAATTTTAAAGGACTATTTTTTTAGATGACGAAAAGTAAAAAAGGAGAATTTATGAATTTGAAAGGTATACCTCAATTAAAAATAGGTAACCTCATTGCTAAGATACCTATAATTCAAGGTGGGATGGGAGTTGGGATCTCTTTATCAAGGTTGGCTTCAGCAGTTGCTAATGAGGGTGGAATAGGAGTAATAGCAGCAGCAGGAATAGGAATGCTTGAGCCAGATTTTGTTATGAATTTCAAAGAGGCTAACAGGAGAGCTTTAAGGAAAGAGATAAGAAAGGCTAAAGAGAATACCGATGGGATAATCGGAGTAAACATAATGATGGCTCTTACAGATTTTAACGAACTTTTGCTTATATCTCTTGAAGAAAGGGTTGACCTTGTTTTTCTTGGTGCTGGCTTACCACTTTTGAACCCAAACATAATATCACCTGAAATTTTAAAAAATTCA
>DJVI01000004.1 GCA_002441125.1 Caldifarciminota bacterium UBA6260 | reverse complement strand
GCACCATTTGTGGTATGGAAACTTATTCATTTTTACCCCCTTCTACTTCTAATAATTGGTCTTAATCGCACCATTTGTGGTATGGAAACTTTTTTCAGGAACAATGATGCATCCATGTATTTCATTCTCAGTCTTAATCGCACCATTTGTGGTATGGAAACATAAGCAATTCGGAAGATATGTCGTTGACATCAAGATACGTGTCTTAATCGCACCATTTGTGGTATGGAAACATCATTGCTTGTCTGTTCTCGTTTGTATCTCTTGCTGTTTTGTCTTAATCGCACCATTTGTGGTATGGAAACTCTCTAACTCTGGTGGATTATTTAATAGTATTGTCATGTCTTAATCGCACCATTTGTGGTATGGAAACACTGTTAGTCTAGGGAATAGACGCCTTAGCATCTCTTCGTCTTAATCGCACCATTTGTGGTATGGAAACCTCGGCAAGAGTATCTCTTGCCTGCCTCTTCCGTACTGTCTTAATCGCACCATTTGTGGTATGGAAACTGAGGAAATCGGGTGTTCATACTTCAAGTGTGAGTGGTCTTAATCGCACCATTTGTGGTATGGAAACTTTATTTGAAAACGAAAGCATTATTTAATGATAAAAGTCTTAATCGCACCATTTGTGGTATGGAAACTTTATGCCAACTAAGTAGATGATGACTTAGTGGCAGGGTCTTAATCGCACCATTTGTGGTATGGAAACTTAGTGGTAGCATGTGGGTGCGGACAATTAGATACTGTAAAGTCTTAATCGCACCATTTGTGGTATGGAAACTTTATGCCTTTCTTTGGCATAAATGCTCCTTTCGCGTCTTAATCGCACCATTTGTGGTATGGAAACCCCCCTGTTATCTCTAAGTTCTAATATTTCTTTTTCAGTCTTAATCGCACCATTTGTGGTATGGAAACTTGAAAATAGTATTGAGAATCAAGGCCCTGTATCTTGTCACACCAAAGTCTTAATCGCACCATTTGTGGTATGGAAACTATACTAATGAACTCCCGTGAAGGGAGTTCATTAGGGGTGATGCTAACAACATCATCATAGTTGTCGCGTCCAAGGGACGTCGACAACTGGGGGAAGAGACGCCAGAGCGTCTGTTCCTTATCATTACCGTTGTGGTTCCAACGGTATTTGACAGGAACTCGGGGTTCCTAGGAAAGCGGCTGGACCGCTTCCGAAGCTCAAATAAGAGCTTCATAAGGTCGACGCCAATAAGGCGCCGGCCTTTATTTATCCTACATTGCTTTATAAAGCAGTGCAAATCAAAGCTTCTAATAAACTCGTAAAAGGGGTTTTCTGAAAGAAGTCTTGTGATATGGAAAAACGGCTAATACCATTGAAATACTCAATAAGAGCGAATTTTGAGTGTCTACCACTTTTGTATGAAAAAAGTTTTGAATAACTTTTTGATTTTTAAATATAGATTGGTTTATTTAATACTTTTAATTTTATAGAATTTATAATAGTAAGAATTGTTCAAAAAATTATCATTAATGGATATTTTACTATTTGCTTATGTAAAAGAAAAAATTTGGTTTTAAAAATTAAATTTTACTTTCCTTTATGAAGAAAAAGAAATAATCCAAAAATAAAATTTGAAATTTTTCTAAAAAAAGTAGTTTGTATTATGTAGATATGTTCTTTATATTTCCAAATTAAAATTATTAAAAAAGAACATCAAAATTCATTTCTTTCTTTTAACTTATAACAAAGGATAAAAATGGAAGAATTTATCAAATTTTTAGGTTTAATGTTCATCCTTTTCATTATTCTTAGGTTTGTAATAAGATTTATATATTTCTTAGGTTCTTTTCCTTTGGGTGTAATAATTCTGATAATTATCGTAATTTTTATTATAAAAAGGTAAACTCAAAAAAAATTACATATTTTTTTATTTTCATCAAAAAAAAGTATTTGTTAAAAGTAGTTGTTAATTTTTTAAAGGGAGGTTTTTAGTGGATGAGATAAAAAATATTTTCACAAAAATTTCTGAAGAGTTGGTAGAAGGATATGAAAGTAAAGAACCAGTTTTAAAAATCTTAACTCAAAGGATAATAGGAAATTACAAAAAATATATTTATAAATACCAAGATTTATTTTATAACTATCTTTTTGTTTTTGCTTTTAGCAAATATTTTGAAGAAAAAAAGTATAAAGAGTGTTTTATAATTTTAGAATTTTTATTTACTAAAGAATTCGGTTACAATACATTAATTTTAAATAAAATGGTAGGGGACAGTTTGGAAAAATATAATATTTCTGTTGATGAATTTAAATTTTATATGGAAGGTTTTTTTGACTTTAAAGCAAAAAGCTTTCTTGAGTTTATAAAAGACTATATGAAAACAAAAGAAGCAGAGTGTTTAGAAAAAATAATAATTATAGAAAAAATAGATGAAGGTAATTGTTACACAGTATTCGATACAAAGAAAAAAAAGGAATTTCTTTATAGTAGAGAAGATTTTTTTATAAGTAATAGAATAAAAGAATTTTAAAATTTTCTAAAAAAATGTTTTATTGAAGAAAAAATTAGATATTTGAAAAATTTTAGTTTTTTAAAAAGGAGAAGTAATGACAATAAGATTCAGAAGAACTATTAAGATTTTACCTTTTAGTTGGTTAAACATAAACAAAGGTGGCATTAGTTTTTCATTTGGAGTACCCGGTCTCAAATTTACAAATGGTAAAGAAAAATCATTCAGTTTAGGAATTCCGGGAACAGGTTTGTTTTACAGAAAAATTTTAAAAAAGAAGAAAAATTTTTAATTTTTTAAAAAAACACAATTAGTGTTAATAGGGAGGGAATGTGAACAATATAATTATAAATGGTAAAATCATAGACAGGATTAACAGTTTGGGTGGTGTATACAGACAGATGTCAAAAGAGATTAAAACATTCAAAAATTCCAACTTAGAAAATGTCAGCTATTATTTTGGAACTTATTTTTTAAGAAGTAAATGCCACTCCTACTCTGTTTTTAGCAATATACTTTCAACTACATCTTATCTGAATATTTTGAAAAATAAAGAAAGTATAAGGATCCTTGATATTGGGAGTGGAATTGGAGGAGAATTCTTTGGATTGTTAAATTCCTTTGAGAAATACGGTTTAAAATCCAAAAAAATATATGTAGATTTGATAGATGCAAATGAGAATATGGCAAAAAAGTTTTATGAATATTTTAGATATTTTAATAATGAACACAATTTTAAATGTCAATACAACTATTTTATATGTGATTTGAATGAAAAGAATTCTTTTTCAAAAGATATAAAAAAGATGGAAAGTTTAATCAATGGTAAATACGATATAATCCTTTCTTTCAATTTTATAAACGAACTTTATAGGGTTGGAAACGATGAACAAAATTACAAGATACTTCTTGAAGAATGTATAAATTATTTAAAAGATGATGGTCTGATTTTTTTATCAGATGTTTGCGATAAAGTTGTTAGCAGGAATGAAAGTAACTTTTTACCCATAATAATGAACAGGGAGTTGAATGAATTTTTTAATGAGAACAAAAAGTTTAGCCCTCTTCTTCCTATACCCTGTATGCTGTATTTGGAAAGTTGTAAAAGTAAAACGGTGGATTGTTTCTCACAGGAGAATTATTTTATTTTTAAAAACTGTTTAGAAGATTTATATGATAATTTTAAAGTTAATTTCAAAATCATTGCTAAAAAAGATTTGGTATCACTCTTAAAAGTTTATTTTATTAGTCCAATGAGAGAATATTATACTGCAATTACTTCAAGAGGATACAATGTTTGTTATAATGGCGAAGTTAAAACATATAAAAATTTGTTGAACAATATTCCAAAAGCTTTTAAAATAAGAGGTGTAAATGAAAGCGATAAAATGGGAAAAAATTCATTTAAAGATTAATGGGGAAACTGTTGAAGCAAGCGCTCCGGTGATAATATCCGCAAGCAGGGCAACAGATATTCCAGCATTTTACTCCGATTGGTTTTTTGATTCTTTGAGAAAAGGATATGTTGTTTGGACTAATCCTTTCAACAATAAGAAAAGTTATGTTTCTTTTGAAAAAACAAGGGTTGTCGTTTTCTGGACAAAAAATCCAAAACCTATCATTCCCAAGTTAAAATACCTTGATGAGAAAAATATAAACTACTATTTTCAGTTCACACTGAACGATTATGAAAAAGAAAATTTTGAACCGAATGTTCCCTCTTTGAATGAAAGAATATCAACATTCAAAAAACTTTCAAAGATGATAGGAAAGGAAAAGGTTATATGGCGTTTTGATCCACTTATATTAACTGATAGTTTGGGAATAGATGAACTTGAAAACAGGATAAACAATGTTGCCCAAAAATTATACAAATACACTGAAAAACTTGTTTTCAGTTTTGCAGACATTTCTCTATACTCTAAGGTAACGAACAATCTTAATAGGAAAAAGATTAATTATATTGAGTTCGATGATGCAAAAAAAATCGAAATGGCAAAAAAGATATCAGAGATTGCTGAAAAATTCAATCTGACACCTGCAACATGTGCTGAGAATATTGAACTTGAAAAGCTGAATATAAAACATAACAAATGTGTTGATGATACTCTTATGGTAAGGTTGTTCAACAATGATAGTGAACTTATGGAGTTTTTGGGTTATACGAACGGACTTTTCGAAATAGATGATTTAAGGTTGAAAGATAAAGGTCAGAGAGAGGATTGCCATTGTATAATTAGCAAAGATATAGGCCAGTATAACACATGTTTGCACCTTTGTGTATACTGCTATGCGAATTTTTCGGAAGAAAAAGTTTTAGAGAACAGTAAAAAATTCAAAGATTCCATTTTGGACTGAAAATATAAAATACCATTTATTGCATAAGTTAAAAATTTTCTATTGACTTTAATTTCCCATTTTATAAAATCATATAATCAAAAAAATGAGGTATTATGAAAAAGAGATATACACATAAAATTTTTAAAAATCTTTGTAAGGGGTGCTCACTCTGTGTTCACTATTGTCCGAAAAATGTTCTTGAGATTGGTGAGGATAGAAAGGTTTTTGCTGCAAGACCTGATGATTGTATAGGATGCCATATGTGTGAGATGAGATGTCCAGATTTTGCTATTCAGGTTCATGTTTGTGAAGAAGAGAAAGAAGAAGTTAAATAATTTCAAGTAGGTTCCTCTTGAAAAAGATTGATAAAAATGTAGTTGATAAGATTGTAAATTTATACAGGGAAATAAGTATAAATCCATCCACTTTTGTAAAAAAAGAGATTTTAAAAGAGAAGCCTAAAAGTGATATTGAAAAACTTTTTATAGATGCCTATGTTGATAATAACAGATTATCTTTTAAAAACAGAACACCTCTCTGTCAGGACACAGGGCATCTTTCAGTTTTCATAGAGATACCTTCAAATTTCTGTTTCGATTTTGATATTGAGGATGAACTTAAAAAAAGAATAAATTCAGAAACAAAAAAATTTGGTTTCAGATATTCAATAATAGATTTTAAAGGAAAATACTCAAATTCTCCATCCGTTTACATCTTTCAGAGCAAAAGAAAGAATGTAAAGATAGTTTTGATGGCAAAGGGTGGTGGAAGTGAAAACCTTTCAAAACTTTTTATGCTAAATCCATCGTTTTCTTTGGAAGATATTTCTGAAATAGTTGTAAAAAGTGTAAAAGAAGCAAAAGATAGAGGATGTCCACCTTATATCTTAGGAATAGGTGTTGGTAAGAGTAGTTTAGAATCTCTCTTTTTTTCTAAGTTGGCTTTAACCGGAAAATTTAACCATAACAGAAAAGATTTTGAAAAAAAATTGAGTGAAAAAATTTTGAAAGATTCTTTAAATGTAAAAACTGGATTTGGTGGTCTTGGTTTTGGGAAAACTGTTATTGATTGCAGAGTAATTATTAAAGAAAGACATATAGCGACTCTTCCTTTATCTATCCAGTTCAACTGTTTTCAGGAAAGGGTTGGAGTTTTATATCTATGAAAGATTTGAAAAGTTCTGATATAGAAAAAATAAAAAAACTTAAAGCAGGTGATCATCTTTTTTTATCTGGAACAATATATGTTGCAAGAGATAGAGTTTTGAATGAAATGGAGAAAAAGAAAATTTTCCCTTCATTTTTAAAAGATAGTATAATATACCATGCCGGACCAACTGAAAAAAATGAGAAAGGATTTTTATCTTTTGGTCCAACAACTTCAAAAAGGATGGATAGATTTTTACCTTTTCTTTTTGAAAATGGTGTCATTGCAACAATAGGTAAAGGTGAAAGAGATGTTGATATACATAAAAAATATGGTAAAATATATTTTCTTGCATTTGGTGGACTTGGTAGTTTGTATGGTAGTAAAGTTAAATCTATTGAACCCGTTCTTTTTAAGGAATTTAAAAGTGAAGCTCTTTTTAGAATAGATATAGACAGATTCCCTCTTATAGTTTTTATAGATAAGAGTGGAAAAACAATGATAAAACAGGAGAAGTGATGCCTAATATAGAATTGATGTCAGGAAACGATGCTGTTGTTAAAGCAGCTATAATGAGTGGATGCAAATTTTATGGTGGTTATCCTATAACACCATCATCAGAAATAGCTGAAGGAATGGCGAAAGAACTTCCAAAGGTTGGGGGAAAATTCATCCAGATGGAGGATGAGATAGGTGGAATTGGTGCTGCAATAGGTGCATCTTTGACTGGAGTCAAATCTATGACAGCAACAAGTGGTCCCGGTTTTTCTCTAAAACAGGAACATATAGGTTTTGCTGTTATGGGAGAGATCCCAATCGTTATAGTAAATGTTATGAGAGGTGGCCCTTCAACAGGAATGCCAACATATCCTTCACAGGGTGATGTTATGCAGGCAAGATGGGGAACACATGGGGATCATCAGATAATCGCTCTGACTCCATGTTCGGTTCAGGAAACATTTAAATTGACTTTTGAAGCTTTTAACCTTTCAGAGATGTATAGAACACCAGTTATTCTTTTGACCGATGAGATAATAGCCCATATGAGGGAAAAGGTTATTCTTGATGAAGCTAAAAACTATAAAATAATAGATAGAGTAAAACCTTCAGTTCAGAGTGAACAGTATAAACCTTTTGATAACAAGTATGGACTTGTTCCTCCACTCGCTTCCTATGGTGAGGGTTACAGGTTTCATATTACAGGATTAACTCATGATGAAACTGGATTCCCAACATCAAACCCAAATACTGTTGAGAAACTTCAGGAAAGGTTGAGAGATAAAATATTGAAAAACAGAAAAAATTTTGACTGGTATGAGGAAAGGATGGTTGAGGATGCAGAAATAATTGTTGTTGCTTATGGATCCGTTGCAAGAAGTGCTATGAGAGCAATAAAGGATGCGAGAAGGGAAAACATAAAAGCAGGGCTTTTTAGACCTATTACCTTGTGGCCTTTCAACTATGAAAGGATAAAAAAACTTTCAAAAAAATGTAAAAAGTTTTTGGTAGCTGAAATGAATTTGGGTCAAATTGTAGGTGAAGTTGAAAGAGGAGCATGTGGAGTTAAAACGAAAGTTGATTTCCTTGGTAGAGCAAATGGAGAATTTATAACTCCAACAGAGATTTTATCAAAGATTCGGGAGGTTATGAATGTTTAATGAACATATTTTTGATTATCTTAGGACAGATAAACTTCCACATATATGGTGTCCCGGATGCGCACATGGAATAATTGTTGGTTCATTACTTCGTTCTATCGAGAAGTTGAAACTTGATAAAAATAAGATTGCAGTTCTTTCAGGTATTGGTTGCTCTGGTAGAACACCAGGTTATCTCGATATGAATACTCTTCATACAACTCATGGAAGATCTTTAACATTTGCAACAGGAATAAAAATGGCAAAACCTGAACTGACAGTTATCGATGTAATGGGTGATGGTGATGCTGTTGCTATAGGTGGAAACCATTTTATTCATGCTTGTAGAAGAAATATTGATATAAAAGCGATAATTTTTAATAACAATATTTATGGAATGACCGGTGGTCAATATTCCCCTACAACTCCAATAAATTACTACGCTTCAACAGCACCTTATGGTAATGTTGAGCCATCTTTTGATATAGTTAAACTCGCAACAGGTGCTGGAGCTTCCTTTGTAGCAAGGGCTGATGCTTACCATATCGCTCTTCTTGATAATGTTATGGAAAAAGCATTGTCACACAAAGGTTTTTCTGTTGTAGAAGTTATGGCTACCTGTCCAACACAGTTTGGAAGAAGGAATAAGATGAAAGAGCCATACCAGATGCTTGATTTTGTTGCCGAAAGGGCTGTATCTTTGAAAAAATGGCAGGAAATGAGTGAAGAGGAGAAAAAGGGAAAATTTCCAATAGGTATTTTCGTTGATGAACAGAGAGATGAGTATGTTGAAACTTATGAAAAAAATGTTATAGAAAAAGCAAAAAGGGGTGAGAAATGAGAGCAGAAATCAGGTTGGCTGGTAGTGGAGGTCAGGGGATAATTCTTGCAGCGAAAGTTATTGCTGAGGCTGCCGGAATTTTTTCAGATCTGAATGTTGTTCAATCGCAAATCTATGGTGCTGCTGCGAGAGGTGAACTTTCAAAGGCTGATGTTATAATTGATGACGGAGATATATACACTCTTGAAATCGCTGCCGCTGATATACTTTTATGCCTTTCACAGGAAGCTTATGATCGTTATTCAAAAGAGTTAAAAGAGGATGGGAAACTAATAATAGATAGTTTCTATGTTAAAAATTACGATCAGTTGGATAAAAGGATTCTCTCCTTCCCAATATCTGAAATGTCAAAAGAACTGGCTGATTCTGAACTTTTCTCAAATATGATTTCAGTTGGGATAGTTACAGTTGTTGGGAAATATTTTTCAGAGGAGAGTGTATTAAAATCTGTAGAAAAAAATGTTCCAAAGAATTTTCTTGAAATGAATATAAAAGCCGTTAAATTTGGTTTTGAAAAGGCTAAAAGTAAATACCCTGAAATTTGCGGAAGTTAAAATATAGAATCGAAAGAAAATTCGTAGATTACATTCACCTGTAACCTTAAAAGATTTTCTCCTCTAAAAGAATGGATATAAACTTTTGCGTATCCATCCTTACATTTTATAATGTATAGGTGCCCTGCGAGTATGGGTGGAGATATTGTATCTGTAAACATAGAGTAGGAAACTCTATCAACAGAATTGAAAGGTGCTTCTTTAAGATCTATTATATCCTGTTTTCTTGTTTTTTCATTTATAAGGAAATATATGTATCCATCACGGGAAACAGTTGAATATGAAGGGTTATAGTCTACTATTGCAATAATATCATTTAAAGATGGATCAGCGTTTGTACCTTTGTTTGAAAAATCAAAACCTATGTATGTGAGAGTTGCTTTTTCAAGTGAATAATCCATAGAACAGCTTAAAAATATTAGAACGAGTATTGAAAGAAAAATTTTATACATATATAATAACTTAACTGAAAAGAAGTTTTATGTCAACAGAAATAAAAAATATTTTGGAAAAATTCAAAAATATTAAAAGTGAAAAAATAATTCCAGAAGTTTTACCTTTCATTTTAACTGAAAAGATTAAAAGATCAAAAGAGAAATATCTTGTTATTCTTAATTCTTATGATGAGTCGACCTATCTTTTTGAACACTTCAACAATTTTCTTTTTGATGAAATAGCTTTTCTCGATAGTGGAAGTGAAGATGATTTTTACAAAAAACTTTTTCTTTTAAAAAAGTTTAGGAAAAACATTGTTTCACAAAAAAAGATAAAAGATTTTAAATTCCCTGAAAAAGAGTATATTGATGAAAAAGGTATAGTGTTAAAAAAAGGTGATAAGCTTGATGTTGAAAAATTTATAGAAAAACTTGAAATCTTGAACTTTGAAAGGGTTGACAATGTTTTTGAATATGGAGAGTTCGCTGTTAGAGGTTTTATAATAGATCTTTATCCTTATGGAGGTGAACCTTACAGGATTGAACTTGATGGTGAAAATATAGAATCGATCAGAAAGTTTTCCCTTGATACACAATTGAGTTTGGAAAATGTTGAAAAAATATTTATATCGCCAGATTTTGACAGGAACAGTTCTAAAGTTATTGATTTTGAAAATTTTTTTTCTGATTACAAAATAGTTGACTTTTCTGATGAGATTTTAAAACTTGAACCTGATTTTAATCTTTTTGAACCTTTACCTGTTAAGGAATTGAGCTTTTTGAATTTTTTGGAATTCTACAGAAAAAATTACTCTGAATATAAGGTTTTAGTTTTCTCTTCTTCCAAATATGAGAAAGAAAAGATTGAAAAGTTGACAAATAATCAGTTTGAAGTTTTTGATTTCAACATTTTTAAAGGTTTCATAGCACACAAGTTCAAAGAGATATTTATAAACGATTTTGAACTTTTCAACAGAGAAAGAAGTGTTAGGTTCTCACATCTAAAATTGAGTCCAATATACCTTGAACAACTTGACCAAATTGAGAATGGAGATATAGTTGTTCACCAAACTTATGGAATAGGGATATATGCTGGTATAGAAAAGATAGAGTATAACAATAGAACAACAGATTGTCTAAAAATAATTTACGCTGAAAACGATAAACTTTTTGTTCCAGTTGAGCAGATCTACCTTGTTGATAAATATGTTGGAGATAAAGGTGAGAAATTAAAACTTTCATCTTTAAGGTCAAACTCCTTTGTAAAAGAAAAGGAAAGGATAAAAAATTCTATAAAAACTATCGCAGGTGAACTTTTAAGGTTGTATGCGGAAAGAAATCTTGTCAAAGGATTCGCTTTCAAAAAGGACGATATGTTGCAACTCGAACTTGAAGAGAATTTCGAATATGAGGAGACGGAAGACCAGTTGAGAGTTATAGAAGAGGTAAAAAGGGATATGGAAAAGAGTGTCCCTATGGATAGATTGGTCGTTGGAGAGGTTGGATATGGGAAAACTGAAGTTGCTCTTAGAGCATCATTTAAAGCTGTTCTTTCAGACAAGCAGGTAGTTTTCCTTGTTCCAACAACAATACTCGCTCAACAACATTATGAAACCTTCATTTCAAGGTTGAAGGATTTTGGTGTAGTTGTTGAGGTGATAAGTAGGTTCAAAAACGATTATCAGAAAAGAAAAATAAAAGAAGACTTAAAGAACGGAAAGATAGATATAATAATAGGGACACATACATTGTTATCAAAAGGAATAGAATTCAAGGATCTTGGATTACTTATTGTTGATGAAGAACATAGGTTTGGAGTGAAACAGAAGGAGAAGTTGAAAATATTGAAAAAAAATATAGATGTTTTATCTTTGTCAGCAACTCCGATTCCAAGAACACTTGAAATGTCACTTATGGGAGTAAGGGATATAAGCAGTATTAACACTCCACCTTATGGAAGAAAGAATATAAAAACTTCAGTTATAAAATGGGATGATAACATAATAAGGTATGGTATACTGAAAGAGATTGAGAGGGGAGGACAGGTCTATTTTATAAACAACAGGATAGAGAATATAAAATCTTTGGAAACGCACCTTTTAAAAATATTACCTGAAATTAAAATCGTAACATTGCATGCAAAGATGAGTTCGAAACATATAGATACAATGATGCATAGGTTCAAAAGAAAAGAGTTTGATCTTCTACTTTCAACCTCAATAATAGAATCTGGGATCGATAATCCAAATGTTAACACAATATTTATAAATAACGCTGATAAGTTTGGTCTTGCTGAACTACATCAGTTGAGGGGAAGAGTCGGAAGGTCTGAAAGGGAAGCTTACTGTTATCTTATAATTCCATCGAAAGATCTTTTGACGGATAATGCAAAAAAAAGGATTTCGGTATTTTCATCCTACCCATCTCTTGGCGCTGGATTATCACTCGCCATGAAAGATATCGAGATTAGAGGTGCAGGAAAGATACTTGGAACAGAGCAACATGGTTATATAGGGAATGTTGGTTACTCTTTATATTTTAAACTCCTTAATGAAGCGATGGAAGAGATAAGGGGAACAAAAAAAACCAATCTGATAGAGCCAACTATCAATATACCTTTTGATTCCTACATTTCAGAAAATTACAATATTACCAAGAGTTCAAAAATAAAGCTTTACAGATCTATAAATTCTGTGGATACTCTTGAAACTCTTGAAAAGAGAAAAAAAGAGGTTTTAGATATCTATGGAAAAGTTTACTATGATGTTGAAAATCTATTTAAATTTCAGGAACTTAAAATACTTTGTAAACAGAGCAGAATCTCAAAGATCGAATACATAAACGGAAAACTGATAATAGAGTTTTTCGCTGGTAACGATGAGAGTGTTAACATTTTGATAAAAAAGGTTCTGTCAAAAATAGAAGAGGATTTTGAAATCTTCTATGACCCATCTTTCACAATCGTTATAAAATTTGGTAAAGAAAAAGAAAGTTTTACAACTATCCATCAATACTTGAAAAAATTATTATTATTGTTATAATTAAAAACTATATTCTGGAAGGAGGTTCGATGAAACTTTCAAGAAAGGTTTTTTTACTTGTAATTCTGCCTTTTGTTTTACTGTTCTTTTTCGGGTGTTCTAAAAGTGACAGGGTTCTTGCAAAAGTTGATAAAAAAGTTTTATATGAGAGCACTTTTAAAAAGTTGTATGCACCAATGCCAAATGTTTCAAAAGAAGAAAATTTGAAAAAGGCAGAAGAAGTTTTGAACAACCTAATAAATCAAATGATAGTATATAACTATCTGGAGAAAAACAACCTTCTAACGGATGAACTTTTAACCCAAAAGGTTCAATCTGAAAATAATAGGTTGATAAGTTTAGTTTATGACAACGAGGTGACCAAGAAAGTAAAGATAAGTGAAAAAGAGTTATGGGATACATATTTAAGGAGTAAAACTACAATTTGGGCTCAACATATACTTGTTGAGGATAAAAAACTTGCAGATTCCTTGTATGAGATTTTGAAAAAACAACCTGAAAGGTTTGGAGAACTTGCAGCACTCTATTCACTCGATACAAACAACAAAAACAACGAAGGCATGCTAAGAGAATTTTCAGGTGGAGTTATGGTAAAACCTTTTGAGGATGCATGTTTTAAACAGCCAATAAATGTTATTGGTAAACCAGTAAAAACCAATTTTGGATACCATATAATAAGAGTTTTAAAAAGAGAAAGAAAGGATACTTCGAATTACGAGAAAGAAATAAAATCAATAGAAAATAATTTGAAAAGAAAAAAAATTAACGAAGTCGCTATGAAATCTGAAGAGAAATTGAGAAAAGAGGGAAAGATAAATGTGAATTTGGAAAATATAAATAAACTATTTCAAGCTTTTAAATACGATTCTGTTGGAAATGTAATGCTCGATTCTCTTAAAGATGAAAGAAATCTTATTCTTGCAACATCAATATTCGGTTCATGGACAATAGATGATGTTATGAGAGAAGCACAGAAAGGGGGCTTTGGAAGGGTTCCTTTATCACAGCCGGAAGTTTTAAAAAACTTTATTGATAGAATGCTTTTCTTTATGACAGTTTATGAAAAAGGGAAAAGGATGGGAGGAAACCTTTCAAAGGATTTTGCCAAAGAAACCGATATTAAAATGTCAATCATCTGTGACCAAAAAATCAGAAAAGATATATCAAATTCTATTCCAACCGATGATTCTCTTCTTGTGAAATTTTACAAGGAAAAAATTGATAGATTTATGGATAAGGGTAAAGCGCATATATATGTTATTGTAAATACAGATCTACAGAAGATAAACATGGTAAAAGATTCTTTAAAGATAAAGAAGAAAGATTTCAAACATTTTGCGAAAATCTACTCAACTATAAAACCAAAAGAGTTTTCAAAACCTGATTATTTTATATTCGATGAAACAGATACAATGGGATATTACCAGAAAGCTGTTGAAACAGGAAAAGGAAAAGTTTCAGATATCTTCCAGAATTCTAAAGGATACAACATAATATATGTTGTTGATGTAGTTCCACCTAAACCTAAAGAGCTAACTGATGAATTCAAAGCAAGGCAGTTGAAGAATGAATATTTGAAATTTTATACTGATAGCATCTATAACGATCAGATAGAGAAAGAAAAGAAAAATATAAAATTGTTTGTTAACAGGGATCTTTTTGATAAAATGGTTAACGAACTAATAAGTGAAAATAAGGAAAATAAGGAGTAAAAAATGAAAAAAGACACAAAAATTATCGTAATCCTCGTGCTTTCTTTGATAGTTGTTATACTTCTTGGATACATAGTTTTGAAGAACACAACGGAAGAAAAAGTCAGTTTAAGACCTTCTGGAAAAATTCTTGCCACAGTTAATGGAATAAACATTTCAGAGGGGCTCATAACGATAGTAACACAGGGGCAGCAGGTCCCAGAAGAGAACAAAAAACTTGTTGTTGATGAACTTATAGATAACTTTTTAATCTATCAGGAAGCTTTAAAAAATGGAATTGAGAATGATACAAATTTGATGAATCAGTTGGAATTACAAGAGATAATAACTCTTGCAAGTAAATATATGGAAAAAAAGATTAAAGATATGCCAGCTCCAACTAAGGATGAAATAGATGCATATTATAATTCAAACAAACCAAATTTTGAAAAGAATGTAAAGATATCTATAATAGTTCTTCCAGCTGATAAAGGTTATGCAGATTCGATTTACAATTTGATAAAATCAGGAAAGAAGAGTTTTGAGGCTGTTGCAAAAGAGGTCTCTCTTGATAAACAGACAGGACAGAAGGGTGGTTTAATTGATTCCTGGTTTACATACAAGCAGCTTACAAGCATTGGATTCGCAAACATAGATTCTGTTGCTTTCACTTTGAAAAATAAAAATGATGTTTCTACTCCTTTTGCAGAAGTTAATGGAACATACAATATAGTAAAACTTGTTGATTTTAAACCATCCAACCTTGATGAGAACACTATAAAAGGAATGCTTACAAACCTTTTGTATTCTGAAAAATCAAAATCATATATACAGGCTTACACCCAAAAGTTGAGAGAAAAGGCAAAGATAGAGTACAAATTTGAAAAATAAATATTTTCTTCTCTTTTTATCTATAATTTTCCTATCCGCTTTTAATTTAAAGGCGGATAGGATTTTTATTCAGGTAAACGATTCTATAATCTTAGAATCGGAATACAAAGAAAAACTTTCTCTTATTGAGAGTTCTTCAGTTTTTAATAAAGAATCTGCAGATTCCTTGAAAAAAAATCTTATCCAGATTTTGATAGATTCAAAAATTTTACAGATAGTTGCTGATAAAGATTCTATTAGTGTAGATACTCTACTTCTTTTAAAAGAGGTTGATAGAAGAATAGATGAGTTAAAAAAGAATTTCAACGACACTGTTGAGTTTTACGATTACCTTTCTAAAAATGGTATAAAGATAGATGATCTTAGAAAAAACTATTTTCAGCAGGCTGTTGGCTTATATTTAAAAAGACAGATTCTTAACAAAAGGATGATAAAAACATCTGTTAATGAAAACGAGTTAAAAAATTTTTACGAACAGAATAAAGATTCATTCTATATACAACCTGCTGCCGATCTTTACCATATTTCTATTATGATACAGCCGGATAGTATAAAGATGATGGATCTTCTTCAAAAATTTGAATCTATAATTTTAGAGTTAAAAAGTGGAAAAGATTTTTCCCAACTTTGCAAAACTTATTCTGAAGATAAGTATGCAAAGAAAGGTGGTGTTGTTGGTTTTAAAAAATATACAGAACTCTCTGTTGAACTTGCCAATTTTTTATACCAGAACAGAAAATCTGATACGATCGTTTTCACCCAGTCAAGGGATGGTCTACATATCATTAAAATTATCGATTCAAATGATGACTCTATTAACTATAAACAGATCCTCTTGAAATTGCCCGTAACTAAAGATGATTCTCTTAATGCCTATAACAGGATAAGCCAGATAAGAAAGGATATAATAAGCAAAAAAATTTCATTCGAAGAAGCAGCAAAAAAATATTCCAACGATCAATGGACTAAAGATAAAGGTGGATTCGTTGGAAGAGTTGTATTTGAAATGGTTTCAGAAAATGTAAGGGAGGTTTTAAAAAATCTTAAAGAGGGAGAAGTTTCATCAGTAGTAAAAGGTGATTTTGGGTATGAACTTTTTATGGTGAAGAATCTTTCTGGTGGGAAGATTAGTTCCTATGAGGATGTTAGGGAACTTATAGCATCTGTTCTTGAAAGTAAAAAGGTTGAGGAAGAGATTAAAAAAATTATCGATAAAGAAAAAGAAAAATCTTTTATAAAAGTTTATTCTGAATGAAAAAAATCCTCGTTTCCGTTGGTGATCTTGGTGGAATAAATTCCTATCTTATTTATAATATTGCAAAAAAATATAAAAATATAAATTTTGACCTTTCTGTTTCTGAAAAAATTTTTTATGATGTTTTAAAAAATTTCAAAGTTGAAAGAAGATTGAAAAATCTCTTTTTTGATTTTCCTGAAGTTGATTTTGAAAGTATAGATTTTGGTAAACCATCTAAAAAATCAACCCAACTTTCAATAATCTCTCTCGATTTTTCTATTCAAAAAATAAAGAAAAGAAAAAATGAATATGCTGGTCTTCTAACAATGCCAATCTGCAAAGAAGAGGTTGGGAAATTTATAAAGGGTTTTGAGGGACATACGGAATATTTAGAGGAAAAATTTGACAGAAAACTTAGTATGCTTTTGTATTCACAAAAAATTTCAGTCTTACCTTTGACAAGACATATAAAACTTGAAAATGTTGAAAAAGAAATTTTTAAATCTGAAATAAAAAAACAGATAAAAAATGTTTTCGATTTCTATAAGAATTTTTTGAATAAGAAACCAAAGGTGTTGTTTTTATGCATAAACCCTCATTGTTCTGATGGCAAACTCCTTGGATTTTCAGACAACAGGTTGAAAAAAATAGTTCTGAATTTAAAAAAAGAGTTCGAAAATATAGATGGACCAGTTTCATCTGATTCTGCATTCAATAAAGACAATTTAAAAAAATATGATATTTTTGTAGGTGCCTATCACGATCAGGTTCTGATTCCTTTTAAAATGTTGTCATTTAACGATGGGGTTAATATAACCTTAGGTCTTGATTTTTTAAGGGTATCACCCGATCATGGACCAGCTTACGATTTGACAGGTAAAAAAGATTTGATAGATACAACTTCGACAGAAAGATCTGTAGAAATACTTTTAAATCTCAAATCCTTTCAAAAATAACAACAGTTTCAAAGTGTTTTGTTTGAGCGAACATATCAAAAATCTTAATCTCGCTAATAAAAAATTCATCTTTTATTATACTTATATCCCTTGTTAAAGTAGCAGGGTCACACGATATGTATATTAGTTGATTTTTTATTTTTGGTAATAAAGATTTTAAAAATGTTTTATCCACACCTTCTCTTGGCGGGTCAATTATAACAGTATCGAAATTGAAACTATCTTTAATTTCAAAAGATGAATCTATGAACCTGTTAATAACTGAAATATTTTTAATCCTATTTTCCTTTATATTTTTTCTCTGAAAATGGACTGATGATTGGTTACCTTCAACAGAGTATATGTTTTTAAAGATAGTGTTGAAAATGATAGAATATATACCTATTCCAGAGTAAAGGTCAAGAAGAGTTTCTCCTTCTTTTACAACACTTTGCAGATAGGTATAAATTTTTTCAGCAATGTAATCGTTAACCTGAAGAAAATTTGAATGAGAGAAATAAAAGATGTTATCATTCGTCAGGTTTACAAGTTCACCTTTTCCCTTTATGTAAACTGGCTTTTTATCTTTTAAAAATAATATTATGTTATCAACATCCAAAGATTCAAGATTGAGTGTTAACTGGGATATGTCAAAAAGTTCAGTGTAAAGAGTCAATAGAATTTTTTCGGCTTTCGATATCCTAATATTCACCTTGTTTACATAATTTTGGTAAAGATGCATTCCGTTAAGTTTTTCTATTATACCATTAATTTTTTTGTTAACTATAAGGCATTCATCAATATTAACAAACTCATTCGATTTTTCTTTCAAAAGGGATAATCCTTCCTCATTCACTCTTAAAGTTACTTTGTTTCTGTAATAGTATGGTGGTGATTCAATAAATTCTATTCCATCTTCATAAGAAATTTTGGAATTCATTCTTAAAAGTTCTCTTAGAATTTCAGTTTTTATAATCTTATGGAATCTGTAATCAATATGTTGAAATGAGCAACCACCACATTCTTTAAAATATTTGCAAGGTGGTGTAATCCTGTAAGGAGATTTTTCTATTATCGAAACTATTTTCCCTTCAGCGAAGTTTTTTTTCTCATTTAAAATCTTAATCTCAACTGTTTCATCAGGTATAACATCTTTAACAAAAAAAACTCTTCCCTCAAACCTACCTATACCTCTTCCATCAGAAACTATCTTTTCAATCTTTATTTTAGGGTTTTGTTTCATTTAACGATAAGAAAATCTGCCATAAGTGGATCAAAGGTTGAATCATCAACAACAGCAATTGTTACAATCTTCTTTTCTGGTAAAAATTGCTGAAGTTGTGGATATATACCAAGATGATAGTTGGAATGAAATTCACCACAAAGGTGAAAAACTTTGTAACTATTGTTCTTTTCAACAAAATTTTTTATTGAACCAGCCATAGTTGCATCTTTAAAAAGTTGAGATATGTAAGCGTTCTCTTTGCTAAGGTTAGCCATAGGTGATGATTGCATCATAGAAGACATAAAATCAAAAAACCTCTCTTTATAACTTTTAAGATCAACTGCAGGTTCAAAGAAAAGATCCTTTATATTTTCAATTGTTAACAGAGAATCTTTGCCAGATTTTGAAATTATCGATGCAAACTTTCTTGGAATGTTTGAAGCGATAACAGGTAAACTTTTCTTTTTTGCATGTAAAACCAAAGATCTATAATCGGTTGAATAATTGTTCCAAGGTCTCGAATTTTTTAAGAAAGTTTCTTCATCGATCTTATCAGAAAGAAAAGAATCTAAAAAAGGTTGAACATCCCTTTCAAACATTTCAAGTGATAACGCCGTTTTCTTATTTTTATTAACGAACTCTTTAAATGTAACCAATTCAAGTTGATGGGTTAAAGGATCATCATGTTTTTCACCAAAAAGCACTATATCATAAGAAGATATTTTTTCTATAAATTCATTAAAGTTAATTTCTTTTAAAGAAGATGTTTCGACAATTTTAATATCTTTCATTTTATTGTTATTAACATTCTTTGTGCAGGATGAAAAGATGATTAAAAAGATGATAATCTGAAATAAAATTTTCTTCATAGAAAAATTGTAATGCATTAAAAAGTGGAAGTCAAGTTTTCAGGTTGACTTAGAAAAATTACTCAAAAATTTAAAGATATAAAAATTTATTTTACCAACATCTATAGAAAATTTAAATATAGATTTAAAAAGAAACAGCCATCTAATCTTATGTAGAAATGATTGTAAAATCCATCCTTAAAACAAAAAGAAATGATCAAAGATATTGAAAAAAATCAGATTTTATTCTTTCTGGTATAATCTGTTTAGACAAAAAAGAGATAAAAAAAATTAAAAATTCCTGAATGAAAATAAATTTTAATCTTTACTTTTTTAAAAAATTTTCTAAAATATTTTCATGGGTGGGGTTTTTTATAAAAAAAATTTTTTACTTTCGATATTTTTTCTTTTATCAATTCAAATTTTTTCTGCAACATTTTTATCCTCTGATTTAAATTTTTGTAATGACTCTGAAGACATTTTGGCTCTGAGTAGGGAAAGATCTTTTAACTATATTACCTTTGGTTGTTCGAACAGGTTTTTGATTAAGGATTTGAACAATTTTTACTCCTTCTCAAATTATAATTTCAAAAACTTTTCTTCAGGTCATCTTTTTATAACAGATTTTAACGATATTTTCAAAAGTTATACCTTATCGTTTAAATTTTCCTACACCTATAAAAATATCAAAATAGGGGTTGCACCCTTTATCAATTTTATAAAATTTTCAGATGGTATGAATGAATTTAAAAATGGTATGATAGTTTCCACTCTGATTAAAGAGGAAAATTTTTATATTTTACCTTCATATATTTTAAAAAAAGAGGAAAATGTTTCATCATTTCTTTTGGGATATGTTAAAAACGGATTTGATATTCAGTTTCAAACGAATTATGGGACAGGCTTTGTTTTTACAGGAAGAGTTGCTTACGATTTAACTGAAAATATAAGGCTAAATTTTTCTGTTGATAGTGAAAGAAGAATCTTTTTCGGTTTGAAGTTTTTGAAATTTCCATATTTTGTTGAATATACAACTTTTGTTCATCCATATCTTTCAAATTCATCCGACATAAGATTTTCAATTTTTAAAGAGAACAGATATTATGATTTGCCAAATATAAAAACGAACAGAGTAAATTTTGATATACCTTTAAAAATGAAAAAGATAAAAGGTTTTTATAAAAAAGAAAAAATTGATATAAACAAAGCTTTCTATGAAGAAATACTTTCAATAGAAGGTTTGTCAAAAACTGTTCTTAGAAGAATATATATTTTTAGGTTGATAAATGGTAAAATAGATTCTTATGACCAGATTGAGAAATTACCTGGAATAGGTAAAAAAAGTATTGAAAAATTAAAAGAGCAAACAATTATTGGAGAGTAAAATGGAGAAAACAAAAGAGTCTGAATTAATTTATTCTGGAAGGATTTTGAGTTTGATAAAGGATAAAGTTGAACTCCCTTCAGGAAGAGAGAGTACAAGAGAGGTTGTTCTGCATAGAGGTTCTGTTGCGATAATACCTTTCGATGAAAAGAGTGATACTATATTTTTTGTTAAACAGTATAGATACCCGTTTAAAAAAGAAATGATAGAGATACCTGCGGGAACTCTTGAAGATGGAGAAGACCCATTCGAAGCAGCCAATAGAGAGTTGACAGAAGAGATAGGATTCTTTTCTAATGAACTTAAAAAATTGAAAAGTATTGCTTCATCACCAGGTTTTTTGAATGAAGTTTTACATATATTTTTAGCAAAAAATTTGGTTAGAAAAGAAAAGGAAAAGGATTTTGATGAAAACATACAAATAATAAAAGTAAAAAGAAAAGATGTAAAAAAATTTTTATTAGAAGAAGATCTTGTTGATGGTAAGACACTTGCAGCTTTTCTTTTGTGGGAAATGTTTGAGGATGATAAAAAAATATTTTAGTTTTTTATTTATCTTCTTTTTTTCTATTATATTTTTGATGGGACAGGAAGAAAAAGTTTTTGAGACATCTGAATTTGTTGATTCATTAGATTTTCTTCTTCAAGACTTAAGCGAGTTTTTAACTGATAATGAAAAAAGTGAACTGAAAAATCTTTATATTTCAAAAGAAAGGATAACATATAACAATATTTTTGAGATCACTGGAAACCAGATGGTTTCAGTTATATTGGAAAAAAATTTTAATAAGAAAAAAAGATTTTTAAAATTGGAAGCAGGTATCAATCTCGATTCCCTTTTCTCAATTAAAAATAAAAATTTTTTTAAAACAACAGGTAGGCTGAAAGGATTTGATTTTTTTCTTTTAACAGAAAAGGATGTTGATGAAAAAAGGTTTTACGATAATTTTAAATTAGGTTTATCATATAAAAGTTATATATTTGGTAATTTTACCATAAAAACTGGAAGAGGGCTATTCTCCAATCCAAACACTTTTGAAGGAAATCTGAATAGAATTATTTTCTCAAACAGATTGGAGCTTGATGATTCCTATAATGAGTACCCATCCTTCTTTGGATTAGCAAAAACCTTCTCTTTAAAAAATTTTATATCTGTGCCATTTTTAAGTAATGTTTATTATGATTGTTCTCTTGACAGTTTAGGTAATGTTAAAAAAGTTTTAACTTACAATATCCATAAAGATTCACTTTCTATTTCAAGGAATAACAACCTGAGAGAAAATATTGTTGGAATACTTTTCAATACCAAGAGTGAGTTTTTAAATTTCGCAACATATTTTGCTGATTATTCAAAAATTTTGGATATGACAGGTTCTAATAAAAATTTTGTTTTTTCATCTTTTGGCCATCTTCAATATTTTTCATACGATATCGCTTTTTCATTGCCAAATAAAGGGTACTCTATTTCAACATCTTTAAAAAATTCAAAAATAGATTTTTCGGTTTCATCAGGTTTTATTCTGAACAGGAAATTTTTCAATCTACATTCCAACAATTTGGATGAGAACGATTTTTATGGATTCTTTTTTGATTTTTCGAAGAAAAAGGGAGTAAAATTTGATAACAGAACAGATTTTGTAGAAGGTGACTTCAGGGAGTTTAAAAATTCAACAACTTTTACTTTTTTCAATTTTCTTAAATCAACTTTTTCTTATAACTTTCTTGAGAAAGATAATAGTTCTATTAAAATAGAATTTTTTAAAAATTACAAAGAAAATTTATCTTTAAAGTTAACTTACTTTTTGAATTATAAAAATTCAACCTATCAAAAAATAGATCTTTTTCTTAGAAATAAGAATTTTGAGTTTTCAACTTTTATCTATACCTATAAAATTATTGAAAATGATTATCTTTCTATATTTGAGTACTCTTTTACAAACTATTATCCACTAAAAATATATAGAAGTGGAGAAGGCTTAGTTTATGGTTTAAATATATCCATTGATGAGAAGTTCAAAACTAATTTTGGACTCGTAAAAAATAGCAAAGATTATTACAGGTTTTACATACTTTTATCCTACTTTTTATTATGACTTTTACTTGACAAATAGTTATTTAAAAGTATATTTAAAAGAATGAAAAAAGTTATTTTTCAAGTATTTAGAATTTTAATAACAGTTTTCATACTTTTTTTGATCTTCAAAAATATAGATACATCCCAGCTTTTTAAAATATTAAAAAATTCAAACATCTTTCTTCTTTTTCTTGGTGTTATAACTATCGGAATTGTTTGTTTCATAGTAGCGTTAAGATGGCAGCTTGTTCTGAAACTTTACAATTTCAATGTTTCAATTTGGAAAGCTTTCAGGATATATAACATAGCTTTCTTTTTCAACAATTTCCTTCCATCAACAGTTGGTATGGATTTTATAAGGGGGGCTTACATAGTTTCAGATGAAAGAAGGATAGCTGATGTTATATCATCAATAATAATCGAAAGATGGATTGGACTTTTGGGTATAATAGTTTACATATCATTAACTCCCCTGATATTTTTTAAATATGGTGTAACAAAATATTTTCTTTATGTATCAATAATAGGTATTTTATCTTCGATTATATTTTTAACTGTAATAATTTCTGATAAAATTTTTAACTTTTTCATTTTTCTTTTTTCAAAGATAAAAATTTTAAAAATAGGTGAAAAGATAAACTCTCTTATGTATTCGCTGAGAATAATAAAACATAGGAAAAGGGATCTTGTTTACAACCTTTTACTTTCAATAATGATACAGGTTGTTTTTGTTATTACAAACCATCTCATAGTCATTTCACAAGGGTTGTCGGTTAAACTAATAGATGAAATAATCTATGTTCCTTTCATATCTATAATCTCTATGATCCCTATAACTATAAATGGTCTTGGTTTAAGAGAATGGGCTTATATAAATTTTTTCAGGTTAACAACCAAAGAGGAGATAGTTTCACTATCTTTAACATTTTTTTTAGTTTCAGTTTTATACAGTATAGTTGGTGGATTTTTATTTATTTTTTATAAACAGAACATCAAAAAGGAGAATAAATGAAAAGGTTCTTTTATTTTTTTCTAATTGTTTTAATATCTTTTTCGATTTTTTCAGAAACACTTTACAAAAGGGAGTTTAAAAGTTTCAAACTCGCAAATGGACTTGAAGTTTTGATGGTTAAAACTAAGACTCAACCAATAGTCACAATAGAAATATCAGCTAAAAATGGTTCCTATACTCAAACACCAGAAAACTGCGGATTGTCACATCTTTATGAACATATGTTTTTCAAAGGAAATGTGAAATGGAAGAGTCAGGAAGAATACAATAAAAGGATAAGGGAGTTAGGGATAGTTTATAACGGGATGACTTCAAACGAATCTGTCAGATACTATTTTACTCTGCCATCTAAAAATATCGATCAGGGACTTGAATTTATGTCTTTTGCGATAATAGATCCTCTATTCGATTCAATAGAACTCGAAAAGGAAAGGAATGTAGTATTGAATGAATTCGATAGAGATTTCTCGGTTCCTATATACAAATTTTATCAGATGGCTGATTCGACTATGTATGAAAAATATTTTTACAGAAAGAATACAATAGGTTTTAAAAATGTTATTGCTAACGCAACAAGGGAACAGATGCAGGAGATAAAAAATAAATATTATATCCCTAACAACTGTGCTCTCGTTATAGTTGGTGATATAGATTTTGATAAAACTGAAAAGATTGTAAAAAAATATTTCACAAGATGGGAAAAGGGGAATGATGTTGATTTCAGTTTTCCACCTCACCCCTTGCTTGAAAAAAACAAAAAATTTCTGATAGTTGATAGAGTTGCTACCACAAAATACCTTTTATCTTTCAGAGCCCCCGATTTTAATGGCAAATCAAAAGACTCTTATGTTTTTGATCTTCTTTCAGATTATCTCTCTTTATCATCTTCTAAACTCTATAAAGATCTTATAGAAAGTGGTCTTGCTTACAACTATTATGTTGGATATTCTGGATTAAAGGATGGTTCGGAATTTTCATTCTATCTTGATCTTAGAGGTGATAATATAGATACGGTTAGAAAGATAATATTTGAACATATCAAAAATTTAAACAACCCTGATTACTATGATAACGATCTACTTCAACATTCAAAAGAGTATGGAGAGGTAAACACATTCAGAAGGCTTGAGTCATCACTCTCATTCGCTTTGACTTTAGGATACTGGTGGTGTGTTGGAGGTGTTGATAATTTCAAAGAATACAATCAAAAGATATCTGAAATTTCAAAAGATGATATAGTATCAGCTGTCAACAGATATATTTCAAACAGTAATTATGTTGAAGGATTTTTAACAGATTCTTTAACATATAAAAACAAGTTATCATTTTTAAAGGGAGAATAAGATGAAAAAAATATTTTTGGTTTTTATCTTAACAACAATATTCATATTTTCTTTTTCAGAAGTTTTTAAGGAAAAGATTTCAAAAAATGTTGAACTTTTATACAACTATGTTCCAGAAAACGATATATCTGCTGTTACAATATTTATTGAAGGTGGAAGTCTAAACTATGACTATGAAAAGTCCGGAATTGAAAATCTGATTTTCAGGCTGGTAGAAAAATGTGGAAAAAATTATTCTGAAAGTAAGATGAATGAACTTATGGATAAATATTTTGTTAATGTTTCCTATGAAAATTCATACGATTATTCTTCCTTCACATTTTCCACTCTTAACAAGTATCTTTTCGATGTTACAAAAATTTTTGCTGACAATTTCAAAGAGCCAAACTTTTCTGATGAAATTTTAAAAAAAGAAAAAGATAAAATGATAGATGAGATAAAATCTAAAGAAGAGGATCCAGACGAACTCCTATATTTGAAATTGAATGATTATTTTTTCAAAAACCACCCATATATTGCAAATCCTGAAGGTTATATTGAGACTGTCCAGAATTTAAAAAGTATCGATCTCTATGACCATTTGAAAAAGATCTTTTCTTCAAGAAGGGTTATAATAAGTGTTGTTTCTGGTGTTCCATTTAAAGAGGTTAAAAAGTTTTTCAAAGAAAATTTTGGATTCATAAATGGAAAGGTTGAGAAAGTAGAAAGTCTTAAAAATTTTAATTTATGTGAAGGTGACACTCTTTTGAAATATGAAAAAGGTGGTTTACAAACAAAATACCTTGGATGCAAGTTTAAAGTGCCTTCAATAAAAGATAAAGAATACCTTCCCGTAAGGGTTGGTCTTTCTATACTTTCAAAAAGAGTTTATGAGACATTGAGAACCAAACATGGTCTAACCTATGCTGCCTATGTTGGTGCATCAAATAAATTAGCTAACTATGGTGTGTTCTATGTAAGCACTCCTTATCCAGATTCAGCAATGAAACTTTATAGAGATGAGGTTGAAAAGGTCAAAAAGGAAGGGATTAAACAGGAAGAGATAGATGATATGAAAAATATATACCAAACATCATTTTTTCTTGATAATGAGAGAACATCAAACAGGAGTTTTGCTCTTGGATACAACTATCTTTTATTCAACGATTATGAATATGACATTAAATTTATAAAGGAACTTGAAAAATTGAAAAGCAAAACTGTTACCGATGCTGTTTCAAAGTATCTAAAGGATTTTAAATTTATTCTTGTTGAATAAAAAAGGAAGCAGGATTGTCGTTTTTGGATTGAGTAGTGTTAACGACAATTTTAGACCTGCTTCCATTTAAAGATTAAAACTAAAGAAGATTTTTGTCAATAGGTTATTTAATTTTCTTATTGAAATATATTTGAAGAGATTATAAAATTAAAATATGGGATATAACGATAAAAGTATTATTCTAAAATTAAAAGAACTCTCACAAAAGAGTTATTCAAAATATTCCAAATTTTCAGTTTCTTCTATATTAATAACTAAGAGTGGTAAAGAATATTATGGTGTTAATGTTGAAAATGCATCTTATTCACTAACAATCTGTGCTGAAAGGAATGCTATTTTTAGTGCCGTAACAAGTGGAGAAAAAGATTTTAAAAGAATATATGTTTATGCCAACTCCGATAAACTTCCATTTCCATGTGGAGCATGTTTGCAGGTTATGTCTGAGTTCGTAGATGATGATTTTAAAATAATTCTCGTTTCCAACAAAGAAAAAAAAGAATTCAAATTTTATGAACTTTTCCCAAAAAGATTCAAACTATGAAAAAATTCCTTCCAATTTTTTTCCTTCTGATATTTTTATCATGTTTTAAAAGGTATGATATCAAAGAAATTGAGTCAAAACAGAATATCTTTGAAACAAAAGAGGAGATAAGAAAACTTCTTCTTTCAACATACGAGTATAAAATTTCAATAAAAGACGAAGTTATGGATATATCTTTCAATGGAGAAAAAGACCCTTTGAACAGGTTCACACTAAAAGGATATTTCAAAATAGTTGATCAGAAAAATTATTTCGATCATATCTTTACTGGTAAAGAATGGATAAGAAGAAATGACATGTCTACTGATTATGGAGATATTTTTGATATACCTTCATTTATTGAAAACATAATCGATTCTGAAATTTTAAATTATAAAACTTTTGAAAATGGAGAATACATTTTTGATGTGAAAGTTAACACAGCTTTGTTAGATCCATCAAATTACCTTCAGGATGGAATACTTTACTATAATCCACAGAAAAAAGAGATTCTAATAACTCTTTATAACTCAAAAAAATTTCAGGTTAGAATTTCTTATAAAGAGATAGAGAAAATAAAATTCAATGATAAGATTTATAAAACTAAATTCAAAGTTTATGGGGATAAAAAAGATTTGGAAAAATTGAATGAAAGACTTTTAAAATCTGACCTTGGAAAGATAGAAAAAGAGAATATTTTTTTGAAATTCGATCCTGAAAAATACATTTTTGATATAAGAATGGTTCTTGAAGATTCTCTTTCATTTTACACATTCTCCTATGTGTCACAAGATAATGAGGGGGAAAATATACTCTATATGAATTTTGATTTGAGAAACACGATTTTAAAAAAAGATAAAATTTTGACTGTGTCTGGAAAAGAATTTTTTGTTGAGAAAAAAGGAGAACTTTATACAATTTATTTCAAAGATGTAAAACTTGAAAAAGATTGTGAACTTGTTTGTAAACTTAGCAAATTTTCCTTCTTTTCAAAGTATACTAAAGCGAATGAAACTCTTATGATAAAAGATATTAATGAAACGGTTCTTTCTGTTATTCTAACTCTAAACAGTTTGCCCTATAATTTTAAAAGTGTTTATATTAAGGAGGAATGATGTTAGATAAAAGATTGCTCGATATTCTTATATGTCCAAAATGTAAAGGGGAACTTGTATACGATGAGGAAAGGGATATCCTTATATGTAAAAAGGATGGTATATATTTTGAAATAAAAAATAATATCCCTATTATGTTGTTGGAAAAAGCAAAAAAACTCGATGAAAAATAAGATTTTAATCTTTACCTTAATACTTTTAACTTTTTTACTAAACAATGCTAAAATAGTTTCTTTTTGTGATGAGAAGGGCGTGGTGATAGAATATTTTCCAAAAGATGAAAATGTATCCATATATGACCTTGAATATGAGAACGGTTATCTTGTAAAAAATATCTATGTGAATGTTCCTGAAGGTGATGTTGAGGTAAAGGTTAAAAGTGAGAAATTTGAGATTGGGAAAAACTATTTTACAGGATTAAGTAAAAATGAAAAATTGTTTGAAAAAAAATTTGTTTACGCTTCAAATCAAAGGATACTTCTTCTAAAAATTTATCCTGTATATATGTTTGATAAAAACGAGATTTCCTATTACAAAAAAATAAATGTAGATATAAAATTTAAAAATAAACTTATCAAAACCAACAGGCATGATCCACTTTTAGTTTCATCTGTTAACTCTGATTACATATCACCAACCAAGGTTTTTAAATTTTCAAAAAGTTCTCAACCTAAAATAAAATCTTATTTGAAAATGGAAATTAAGGATGATGGTATATACAGAGTTGATTATAAAGATTTAAAAAATTCCGGTTTAACTCCGGAATTGATATCTCCGAGAAATCTTGGACTTTATAAAAGAAAAAATCTCATTCTTCCTGCTGATACACCTCAAATGTTTTACTATACTGATCCTGTAAAAGTACCTATCAAATTTTTTGGTGATAATGACAATTCTTTCGAAAAAGGGGAATATTTTGTTTTTTATGGAAGTTCTATAAAGGGTAAAGGGAAAAACTTTTATCTTTCATACGATATCTATAATAATCCTTTTACAGATTACAACCAGTACATTCTGACTTTCAACGATACAAACTTTTTAGAGATGGGAGAGATTATCTACGATTCTCTAAGGGGTGATTCTTTTGTAAATCTTAACTTAACTTTCAGATATGATTCTATAAACCCTCTTCTTGCAGGCTATGGATGGGCATGGAGAGAGTTCACCCTTTACAGAGATTCAACAGATGTTAAAGATTATATATGGAACTTTAACCTTGATAATATAGTTGACTCAACAGGTAAAATTACAGTTTCATTTTTCTTTCAGACAGATCTTAACGATACTTTTGATATTGATATAGAAATAAATGGAAAAATTGTGGGAAGAGCATCCTCAAGGGGAGCTTATACAACTATCCCAAAAAGTTTTACTTTTGATGTTTTTAATTTCAAGCATAACAATTCTATAAGAATAATACCTGTTAACATTGATAACAGAACAAAAACTTTTTATCTATGTTCTATTGAACCTGAATACAAAGCATACCTTGGTGGTGAAAAGGATCTGAAAATAGAAGATAACCAAAAAGATATTTTATCTTTAAAACCTGAAGTTGACCTCTATGTTTTATTTTCATCTTCTCTCTATTCTTTTTTTGGAAAGCTGAAAAAGAATCAGAAAGTTAATTTGAAAACAAAGGATATTCAACAGATATATTTTTCAAAAGAGTTTAAAAAGGTTGAAAGGTTTGAGTATGTTGATTGCTCAAACATTTTTGACTTTAACAATGGATGTGATATTCTCATAATAACTGGAAAAGGGTATAAAAATTCAGTTAACTCCTATATCCAGTATAGAAAAAGTAAAGGGATGAGTGTAAAAGTTTTCGAATTCGATCAGATAGATAACGCTTTTTCATTTGGTATGAAGACTCCCACTTCCATAAAATCTTTTCTCTACTATGCAAAAGAAAGATGGGCAAAATTTCCAAAATATCTCCTTCTTCTCGGATCAGGCTCATTCGATTACAAAAATCGTCTTAACACTTTTGAAAACAGGAATGTTGTTCCAGTTTATGAAACAGGATATGGTGTATATAAACTGGCACTTTTGACTTCTTACAGATCGGAATGTGTTGACAGATGGTTTGCACTTCTTGATGGAGATAACTATTTAGATATTATCCCCGGAAGGATAACTGTTTACACAAAAGATCAGGCATACTATGCTTTGAATAAGATAATTGATTATGAAACGAAAACTCCAACATATATTAAAAGTAGAGCGCTTGTAATATCTGATGACGAGTACAGTTCAAGGCTTACAAGTGATTTTAACGATATAAGTTTCATAAATGCGAGTGAAGAACTCGCGCAGCTTTTAGGAAACAACTTTGCTTTAGAAAAACTTTATCTAACAGATTATAAGGGAGACCTTGAGAGGACCGATCACTGGCCTTACAATCCGGGTTTTAAGAGAGATGTTAGATTCGTTTTAAAAGATATACTTTCAAGGGGAGTTAATTTTGGATTCTTTTACGGGCACGGTTCTTACTATTCTTTAACACATGAACATTTTTTGGAATATCCAAATGATCTTGACCTTTTTGATAATCTTTACAGATATCCTATATTTCTTTTTGGAACATGTCAGGCTGGACAATTTGATAACGATTATGGATCTATCGCTTCAGATTTTCAGATACTTCCATATTCAGGTTTTTCAGCAACCATTGCTGCAACAAGAGCAACAAGTGCTGACGAAAACAGAAATATACTTTATCTTTCTTTCGTTTATGACCTTTTCATATATGGTGGTTACAACACAATAGGGGAATACTACCTATCCATGATAAACAAAAATAACTATACATACACATCCCATCAACTTTTCGGTGATCCGTCGATGGTTGTGAAAAAGTACAAATATGATGCTGAAATAATTTCACCTGATACCGCAATACTTGGTAACAAAAACAATATAGGATTTTCATATAATGATAAAAACAAAGAAGAGGTTTTTTTGGATATATACCAACCTTTTTATACAGATTCACACGATTATCTTCACACCTATCCATACTCTTATATCTATTACACAAAGAATGATGGTTTGATGAGAAGGTTTTCTGATTTTTCAAAAGAAAAGATTTTTGAATTTATACTTCCCGATAGTTTTGAAAATAGAAAATATCAAAAAAGGTTGGATATTGTTTCTGTTTTTGAGGATGATAGTTTTATACACTCTAAGGTTAAAAAAGTTTTCTTTAAGATCGAAAAGGATACTCTTTCTTATGATGGTATTTTGAAGTTAAAAGTTAACGGTGTGGAAATTTTGGATACTGTTTCTGTTCCAGAGAAGTTTAAACTGACAGTTGAGTTCTTTTCTAAAAATGGTGTTTACCTTGGAAATCTGACAGGTTACAAACCATCTTTATATATAAATCAAGAAAAAATATTCAACTTCAACAATTTTATATCTTTTGGTGATACTTTTAGAAGTGAAATATTTATAGATACAGTTTTTTCGCAGTTGGATACTTTGAAAGTTGTTCTTTTTGATAACGATTTGAAAAAGTATGAAAAAACAATTTTTTTAAAATATCCACAACAGAATCTTTCGAAAAATATTCTTGTCTATCCAAACCCATTCAAAGATGATTTCTATATCACTTTCAACTCAAACTCTTCAGGATTTTTCAATTTTACAATTTTTAACGACAAAGGAGAGATCGTAGAAAGTGGAAGGAAAAACTTTTCTCATGGTTTCAACAGTATACTTGTTGAGATGAAAGATAAAAAAAGGCTAATTGGTGGAGTTTACCTTCTTACTTTGGATATTCACTCTCTTTCTTCAGGAAAGAGGTATTCCAAAAATATCAAGATAGTAAAAAAATGAAAAGATATTTTATTTTGCTTTCATTATTATTATTTTTAAATCTCTCTGCACAGAAGAAAGTTATGGATATTTTTCTTGGGGGGACAAAGGTTGGCTATTATGTTGAAGAACAAACCAATGTTGATTCTTTAATAAAGATAGAAGAAAAAAATAAAATGAAATTCGAAATTTATGGAAACGATGTTGAGATATTTTCAAATTCCATCTCGTTTTATGATAAGAACTGGAATATAAAAAAATTTTTTGTTGGTGTTAACAGTAAAGATATATCCTTTTTCCTTAACGGTTATGTGCAGAACGATAAACTTATAATAAAAACTGATCTTTCAGGAAAAGAGAAAACTGATATTTTGGATGTTAAAGGTAAAAAGATAATTTTCAATCTTGAAAGTGTTGATAAAAAAATTTTGAAAGAGAATCTTTTTACATTGAATCCTTTGAATATAAAACTCGAAAAGGTTGATATAAAATTTTTAAATGATGATACCTTGACAATTTCAGGCAAAAGATACACTTCATCAAAATACCTTTTTAAAAGTGAAAGTTCAACATTTTACTTATGGTTTGATGATAAGAACAGATGTATAAAATCTTCGAGTGATCAGGGAATAGAGATGGTTATATCAGATTCTGTAAAAGAACCAACAGAAAATTTTAATATTTTGGACTATTTTAAAATAGAGGCTGAAGGTAATTTCAGAAATATAAGAAAAGAAAATTATGCTAAATATATTATAGAAGGTATTAAGGATAAAGATCTTTCAAACTTTAGACAGATTCATAAGAAAGATACTCTTGAGGTTTTTAGAAAAACCATAAACAGTGAAGGTTTTAAAGATGTAAAAGATTCTTTTTACCTTCTCCCTGACAGTTCTATCAACTCAATTGCGGAAAAGTTGTTTAAAGATAGTAAATATGACACACTAACTTTTATAAAAAAAAGCATGGAATTCGTAAACAAAAAATTGAAGAAAAAAGTATATTCTGGGCTTTTAACACCACCACAAATATTAAAAAATTCTTATGGAGATTGCACAGAGCATTCACAACTTTTTGCTTCCTTACTTCTATCAAAAAATGTGAAGGTAAATGTTGTTTCTGGATTAGTTTTCTCAGAGGGACAATTTTTTTACCATGCTTGGAACAATGTTTTTTATAAAGGAAAAATATACAGTGTTGATCCAACCTTCAAACAGTTTGAAGTAGACCCATCCCATATTGAAATTTCTTCAGGTTTTCCACCGCAGGAAGTCTTACTCAAAAATATTTCTGGAAAAATAGTAATAAGGAGAATAAAATGAAATATTTTATTTTTATTTTTCTGATTCTCTTTTCTTTCCTTCTCTTCTCATCAGAGCCACAGATAATAGGTTTTTCAGATGATGGGAAATTTTTTGCTTTTTTCTATGAAACGGATGATCAGATGGGGAATATGTTTTTGGAATTGAAAGTTTTTTCACTTGAAACAAAAAAGTTAACTTTATTTTTAAAATTTTCAAAAGAAAATGGGGATTATAAAAATTTAGAGGATATAAAAAAAATATTTTTTGAAAAATATGGAGAAAATTTCAATTTTAAAAAAGGAAAGGAATTCTTAAGGTTTTCAGGTAGTATGGAAGGTGACAGTTTTATTCTTAGTAACAAACTCAGTTTGGGCCTTAATGTAGAATACCAGAAGGAAAAGAATGAGTATGGAACATACTCTTACACGAGTTTGATTAAAGATAGAATGATGGGCACAAACAGTATTAAGGGAAAAGTTATAGATATTTATTCCTTTTATATCTTTGAAAAAGGTTTTGGAGTAGCAATCTTTAAAAGTAGGGAGGATGGACTTGAAGGAGAGTTTACAGATTATTACTATCCTGTTTTTGTTCAGATTAAGGATTTTGAACTTAAAAAGGATGTTGAAGGTGAATTAAAATTCAATGCGGAAAAAGCGAAAAGGATTCTTGATGATTTTTTTGAAAAGAACAGGTTTTATCCTGAGGATAGAGATAACTTTTTCAGGTATGGAAAAGTTTTAATAAATCCTGTTGATGAGAGTAAAGATGCTGTTTATTTCACAACTGGAAATCTAAAATACAACCAAAAGTATGAAGGAACGATAATAATAGAAAATCTGACGAAATCAAACTACTACAACATATGGTATTTTTATAATGGAAACATTGTTAAAACTGAAGGAGTTGACAGATGAGAGATATTAACAGGTTTATAGATCATACACTTTTAAAAGCTGATGCTACTTTTGATGATATAAAAAAACTTTGTGAAGAGGCTAAAAGATACAATTTTTTTTCAGTTTGTGTGAATCAGATCTATGTCAATTATTCTAAAGAGCTTTTAAAAGATTCAGGTGTGAAAGTTTGTACAGTTGTTGGTTTCCCACTTGGAGCAACCGATGTTAAAACAAAGATTTTTGAAACAAAAAGATCTATAGAACTTGGTGCCGATGAGATAGATATGGTTATGAATGTTGGATATATGAAATCGAAGATGTATGAGAGTGTATTAGATGAGATAAAAAAGATAAAGGAAGTTTGTAAGGATAGAGTTTTAAAAGTTATAGTTGAAACATGCCTTCTTACAGAGGATGAAAAGGTTGATGTTGTAAAACTTCTTATTGAGGGCAAAGCTGATTTTATAAAAACATCCACAGGGTTTTCAACAGGTGGAGCGAAGGTTGAAGATATAAAACTATTCAAAAAAGTTGGTGAAAATAGAATAAGTATAAAAGCGAGTGGTGGTATAAGAGATCTTAAAACTGCAATCGATATGATAGAAAATGGAGCGAGCAGGATAGGGAGTTCAAATTCTGTAAAAATAATGGGAGAGATTTATGAATCCGGTAGAGATAATTAAAAAGAAAAGGGATGGAAACGAGTTAACAGAGAGTGAATTGAAATTTTTAATAAAAGGTTATATAGAAGGTAAAATCGCTGATTATCAGATGTCAGCATTCCTTATGGCTGGTTTTTTGAAGGGTTTTTCAGATTATGAAACTAAGGTTTTAACAGAGATAATGATGAAATCTGGAGATATTTACGATTTTTCAGATATAGAGGGAATAAAAGTTGACAAACATTCAACCGGAGGTGTTGGAGATAAAGTTTCAATCCCACTACTTCCAATACTTGTTTCTTTAGGTTTTAAAGTGCCAATGGTTTCAGGAAGGGGACTCGGTCATACCGGTGGAACTCTTGATAAACTTGAATCCATAGAGGGAATGGATGTTTTTTTGAGTAAAGAGAAGATGTATGATTTGGTTAAGAAAATTGGTGGAGGTTTTGGGGGACAGACAGAGAATTTTGTTCCTGCTGATAAACTTTTGTATTCTTTGAGAGATGTAACTGGAACCGTTGAATCCATTCCACTTATAACATCATCAATAATGAGTAAAAAGTTGGCTGAAGGGATAGATTCTTTGATACTTGATGTAAAGTGTGGAAATGGTGCTTTTATGAAAAGTTTCGATGATGCCAAAAAACTTGCTGATAATATGTTCTCGATAGGAGAGATGTTTGGAAAAAAGATGGTTTACCTTATAACCGATATGTCACAGGTTTTAGGTGAATACGCGGGAAACGGTTGTGAGGTATATGAATCGATAAAAATACTTAAAGGTGAAGTAGAAAATGATCTTTTCAAACTCGTAAAAGCAATAACTGTCATTCTTATGGAAAAAAATGGGATCGGGCAAAGTTGTGAGGATAGAATCGAAAAGGTGAGAGAGGTTATAAAGAAAGGTTATGCTTATGAGACATTTCTTAAAATAGTTTCGGCTCAGGGAGGAAATGTTGAAAAGTTAAAAAAAGAGGATCTTTTCTACCAAAATTCTGTTGAAATAAGATCGGATAAGAATGGTTACATATCATTTTTTGATACTTACAAAATAGGAATAGCTCTTATCTATATGAACGCTGGAAGGTTTAAAAAAGAAGATAGTATAGATCATAAAACAGGTTTAAAAGTATACAAAAAGATTGGAGAAAAAGTTGCAAAGGGAGATTGTGTTTTTGAGGTATTTGTTGGGAATAAAAATTATGATGAGAGTATCAATATTTTAAAAGAATCTTTCAAAGTTGACGAGAATATAGATAATATTGAGAAGGTTGAACTTATAAAATATATAAAAGGAGTATGATGAGAAAAATATTTTTTCTTTTATCACTATCGTTTTTTATAATTCTTAATTCTGAAGAGTTTTTAGATCTTGATGAACTTAAAATAGGTATGAAAGGATACTGCAAAACAGTTTTTCATGGGACAGATATTGATACATTCGAAGTCCAGATAATAGATATAATGAGAGATTCAAATATGGAAATGATTCTTGTAAAATGTTCTGGAGAGAATGTTGAAAAAACTGGTGTAGCAGCCGGAATGAGTGGAAGTCCAGTATATTTCAACAATAAACTTGCTGGTAGTTTAAGTTACACATGGGACAACCTTAAAGAACCGGTTGGAGGTGTTACTCCGATAAAAAGGATAGTTGGAATTAAAGATTATGACAACTTAAAGAAGAAAAACGATTTTGATTTGAAGGAGATATCTCTACCAATTGTTCTTTTTGGATTTTCCAACGAGATTATAAGTTTTGGTGAAAGTTTGAAAATATTTCCCAAAAACTCTATCATCGCTGGTGGAAACAATTTGAATTTAAAGGAAAATGGAAAGAGTCAACTTTTACCGGGGAAAGCAATAGCGATAAAACTTTTGGAAGGTGATTTCGAAGCATCAGCAATAGGTACTGTTACATATGTTGATGAAGATAACATTTACTCTTTGGGACATCCTTTCACATTAAAAGGAGAGGTTGATTTCCCAGTTTCTGAAGCTTACATCTATACAATACTTCCCAAAAATGATATATCCTTCAAGATGGGATTCTCTTTTAAAGATAATGCTGGAAAAGCTATACAGGATAGAACTTTCGGTGTTTTGGCAAAATCTAAGGAAAGATCTGAAATGGTAAAAGTGAAGATGAAAATAAATCAGTTCAATTACAATTTTTCAATAGTGAAAGATAAAGATATAGTTTCAAGTTATATTCCTTTGACTTTTCTCTCTGCAGTTTCAAAAAATTTTAATGGGGGAGATCTTTCAATAAAATATAAAATAGATGTTTTTGGTAACAACAAGAAAAGTTTTGAATATAAAAATATGTTCTCAGGAGAAAATATAATGTTCCAGATATTTTTTGACCTTTCTGGACTTTTACAGGCATATACGAACAATGTTTACAAAAGTGTTAAGATAGATTCTTTAAATATTGAATCTGAGATAGTTGAACAGAATCTAAGTTTTATGATAGATGATCTTTTAAGTGACAAAAAATATTATAAAAGTGGAGAGAATCTACACCTTACCATAAAATTGAAGGGTTATGATCAAAAGATGTTAACAAAAGAGATAGACCTGAAGATACCTGAAAATATTAAAGAGGATTCTTTGATGATAACTGTCAACGGTGGAGGTGATGACCTTTATTTCGAAAGTTCAAGGAGTTCAGGGAAATTTGATTTCAAAGATGTTGAAACACTTGAAAATATAATAGATCAAATAAATCCATCAAACAGCTTGGTGATAAGAGTTATATCTTTTGAAAAAGGATTTATAGATAACAACCTTGAATTTTTTAACTACCCGAGTTCTTTTGTAAAAGAACAACTTTTGATGGGGAAAAAACAGGTAAATGGGAATAACATCGTTGTTAAAAAATATTCTTCAGATTTTGTGATAAAAGGTTCCAAAAGCATAGTTATAAAATTGTGGAGGTAAGATGAAAAAAATTTTTGTAATATTTTATCTTTTAATATTTTCCTTCTTCTTAAACGGGTTGGAAACAGGAAGAATAGTTGACACACCTTTTGAAAATATATCATCTGTTAAAACATCGTATGGTGTTATGGTTTCAAAAAATTTTGTTAAAAATGGATTTAATGTCGAAAAAATTGAAACTAAAATAATTGACCAGATATACTCTATCACAAAATTCAAGAAAGATATTTTAGTTGGAACAGGTGGCAACACTTACATTTTTAACATTAGTAAAAATGATACTATTTTGAAATTCAGAGAGGGGGAGATAATAAGGAATATTTTAAAGGTTGATGAAAAAAGTTTTATCGCCTCCGTTGAACCAGCAGGAATTATAGTAAGGATAGATGACAAAAAGAAGTGTGACACTATATTCAAAAACGGAAACAAAAGTATAAATAAACTTTTGGATTTGGATGGAAAAATTTATGCTCTTGTCGGTGAAAATATTTATGAGTTTAAAAAGAACAAATTTGAAAAATTTTTCGAAGTGAATGATAGAAACTGTTTGCAGATGAAAAAGTATAAAAAAGGTTTTCTTTTCTCAACAGAAGGGGAAGGGAAACTTATAAGTTATCAGGATGGGAAAACAGATTATATCTTTGTCTCAAATGGTAGCGAAATAAAAGATTTCTTTTTCAAAGATGATAAGATTTTTATACTCCTTAATTCAAAGATATCCAACACAGATGATCCGTTAACTGAGGAGTACAGATCCTATATAATTTCTATAGAGAACAATGTTTTGGATACCTTGTTTGCGCTGGATACACATATTTCACAGATTTGTGATTTTAACGATGGTGTTTTGATTTTTCTTTCAAAACCAGCGAGAGCATACTTTTTCGATTTTAAGGATCTTTTCTTCTGTGGGAATTTTGATTTTGATTTTGTAACATCATTATATAGAGATGATAAGAATGTTTTTATTGGAAACGATGGACAACCTCAGATTTTAAAAATAAAAAACAACAATGGTAAGGGAGAGTTCTTTTCAAGGGTTTTTAAGTTTAACTCTGAAAATTCAATAACATCAGTTTATCCAGAATTTTCTGGGAAGGTGAAGGTGTTTTTCAGATTTGGGGAATCGTATGAGGTTGACAATACATGGACAGATTTCTATCAGGTCTTCGATGGCTTAAACAGCAGCCTTCCAACATCAAAATTTTTCCAATACAAAGTTGTTTTGAACGGTGATGGGGATAAATTTAAAAAGATTGAGATATACTATAAAGGTGAAAACAGAAAGCCAAAAATAGAGAATATAGTAGTTTTTCCACCAAGAATTCTGCCAGATTACGCTATGCCCCAAAATGTTAGAACTGACAAAAATTTCAAAAAGAATCTTTATGTTGATCTTCAGGAGCAGAATATTTCTAAAATTTTCGAAAAGAAAATTTTTGTTAAATGGGAAGGTGTTGATTTTGATAATGACAGGTTGTCTTACACTATATTCCTTAACGATAACAGATATGATTATCCTTTAGTTTCACAAACAGAAGATAACTATCTTATATTCAACTATGAAAATTTCCAAACAGGATATTACAGGATAAAAATTCTTGTTTCCGATTCAATTGAAAATAGAAAACCTTTGACTGAAGAAAAATTCTCTGAAGATTTTCTTATCGACAATACTCCACCTCAGATAAAGGATGATATTTTTCAAAATAACAGGTTGAGTTTTACAGCGTTCGATGAAGAGAGTTTTATAGACAAAGTTGAATTTTCTATAAATGGAGGTGAATTTAAAGATGTATTCCCAGTTGATCAGATATTTGATAACAGGGAAGAAAACTTTTCAATAGATATACCTTTTAATGGTAAAGTTCCTCTCTCAATACTTGTAAAAGTTTATGACAAATTTGGAAATGTTACTTTTCTTAAAAAATTTGTGAAATGAAAAAAGTTTTCTTTGCAAACTCCTTAAAAGGGACACTTTCAAATAGAGAGATATTTTTAATATACAAAAAAATTTTTTCTTCAAAAGATGATACGGTTATACCTGTTTCTGACGGTGGAGATGGTTTTTTAAATCTTATAAAATTCATATATCCATCAGCTAAAAAAAGGGTTTTCAAAACTTTTTCCCCTGAAGGTGAAAAGATAGAAGTTGAAACTTTTGAGTTCAAAAATTCTCTTTACATTGAAAGTGCGAAAATAGTTGGTTTTTTGAATGTTAAAGATATTTTTAAAAATCCGGAGAAAAGAAGTAGTAAAGGTTTAGGTTATATTTTAAAGAAAGTATATAAGGATTACAAAAAGATATATCTTGGAATAGGTGGAACAACAACTTTCGATTTGGGATCCGGCTCATTTGAAATTTTGAATTATGAAACTTTAAAATTACCTGATAGTGAAATTTTGATCGATCTGAAAAAAAATAAAAACTCTATACTTTTAAAAAATCTTATATCTGTGTGTGATGTTAGGTCACCTCTTGATGGGAAACCTGGTGCTTTAGCTTTTTTGAAACAGAAAGGTGTAAAAGATGAGGATATAAAATTTTATGGATCACTCTTTAAATATTTAGCAAAAAAATATAATATCTCAGGTAAAGAATTTTTAGGTAGTGGTGGAGGTCTTGGCTTTTTCACTCATTTTGCTGGTGGGAAAAATATTTCAAGTTGGGAATTCTTATCAAAAAATATTCAAATAGAAAAACTGATAAAAGAGAGTGATTGCATAGTAATAGATGAAGGAAAATTTGATGACCAATCTTTAATGGGAAAAATAAATGGAGAGATAGTGAAAAGATCTTTAAAGTATAAGAAAAAAGTTTTTGTGATAACTGGTGATGTTGATATTAAAAGTAAAAATCTGAAAAAACTATTGACATTTATAATACTTGATAAAAAATCAAAAGATTATAAAATAGAGTTTTTTAAAAAAGCAAAAATTTTAAAGGAGATTGTTGATGGCTGAAAAAATAGCGGTTCTTTTTGGTGGTCCTTCAATAGAGAGTGAAGTTTCAAAAAGGTCAGCGATAAGAGTTTGTGATGCTCTTTTGAGGAAAGGTTACGATGCAAAAAGAATAGAGTATGATGAAAAACTGATAGAAAATTTGAAAAGTTTTGATAAAGTTTTCAATGTTATGCATGGAAGACCGGGGGAGGATGGGGTTGTTCAGGGGATACTTGAATACCTTAAAATACCTTATACAGGTTCGGGTGTTATTCCTTCATCTTTGACCATAAACAAATATCTTACACAGCAGGTGGTAAAATCTTTAAATATTCCAGTTTTAAATTCTTTATACATAAACAGAAAGATTTTTGAAAAAGATGAAAATATTGTTGAAAAGAATTTTAAAGGAAAAGTTATTGTAAAACCTAACACTGGTGGGTCATCTGTTGGAACATTTATTACTGAAAATTATAAGGCAAAAGATTTGTTGAAGGAAGGTTTCAAACAGTTCAACGATTTTTTGGTTGAAGAGTATGTTGAAAATGGTTTAGAGGTTACAGTTGGAGTTATTGAGTATAAAGGTAAAACTAAAGTTTTAACTCCATTGCAGTTGAAACCTAAAAACAAATTTTACGATTATGAGTCAAAGTATACAAAAGGGAAAACCGATTTTTTGATTCCACCTGAAGTTGACATGAAAACTGTTGAACTTTTGAAGGAAAAAACTCTAATCATATTTGAAAATTTGAATATGAGATCTTTTGCAAGAGTTGATTACATAATAGATCAAAAAAACAGAATATTTGAACTTGAAGTGAATTCTGTTCCCGGTATGACAGATCTTTCAGATCTACCGATGGAGGCTGAATACGATGGGATAAAGTATGATGATCTTGTGGAAGAAATTTTAAAAAGTGCGGGAGTTTTAAAAGATGCTTGAAAAAATAACTGAAAGGTTCTCAAACATTTTTTCCAAAATAAAAAATAAAGGTAAAGTTAGTGAAGAGGATCTTAACATTACTTTAAGGGAGATAAAACTTTTACTTCTTGAGGCTGATGTTAACTATAAAATAGTTAACGAGTTTGTGAACTCTTTAAAAGAAGATATAGTTGGGAAGGAAGTTTACAAGTCCCTAAAACCAGAGCATATAATAATAAAGAGTGTTAACGATAAACTTGTTGAACTTTTTTCAGCAGGTGACAGAGAGTTGCATTTTAAAGGTAATCCTGCGATAATAGAGCTTGTTGGATTACAGGGGAGTGGAAAAACAACAACATGTGGTAAACTCGCAAAATTGTTTCAAAAAGATGGAAGGAATGCACTTCTTGTACCATGTGATATAAAAAGACCTGCAGCTTACGATCAGTTGAAACAGCTCTCCCAGAGAAATTCTTTAAACTTTTTCCAGACAAGTCAAAATGATCTTATAAAAAGGATAGAGGATGCTGTTGAATTCGCCCAGAGGAACAACTTTGACACTCTTATTCTTGATACAGCTGGAAGGTTACATATAGATGAAGAACTTATGGATGAACTTAAAAGGATAGAAATAAAATTTAAACCTTGTGAAAAACTTTTTGTTGGAGATTCATTAACAGGACAGGATGCTGTTAACAGTGCGAAAACCTTCAACGAGATGATAAATATAACCGGTGTTATTTTAACAAAAATGGATGGCGACCAAAAAGGTGGAGCTGCTCTTTCAATAGTAAAAAGTGTTGAGAAACCTATAAAATTTATATGTAAAGGTGAACATATAGATGATATTGAAAAATTTTATCCAGAGAGGTTCGTTTCAAGGTTACTGGGAATGGGAGATATAGTAACACTTGTTGAAAAAACTGAGAACCTGATTAAGGAAGAGGAAGCTTTAAAGATTGAGAAAAAACTAAAAGAAGGTAAATTTGATTTTGAGGATTACCTTATTCAGATAAAGCAGTTGAGAAAGATGGGACCTTTGACAGAGATAATAAAGATGATACCGGGAGTTGGTAGCAAAGTAAAACTTTCAGGTATGGAAGAGGAGAACATTAAAAAAGTTGAAGCGATTATAAATTCTATGACAAAAGAGGAAAGAAAAAATCCAGAACTTTTGAATAATAAAAGCAGAGTGAAAAGGATTGCAAAAGGAAGTGGAACAAGTGTTGCTATGGTTAAGCAACTACTTGTTCAACACAAGAATATGAAAAAGATGTTAAAAAATTTCAAAGATTACTTTTAATTATTCTCCAAGTATTAAAAATTCAATTCTTCTATTTTTTGCCCTTCCTTCCTTAGTTGCATTATCAGCGATAGGCATAAGTTCACCGAAACCTTTTGCAACTATTCTTGCAGGATCAATACCTTTTAGAATCAGATAATTTCTGACAGCCTCAGCTCTTGCCTGTGAAAGAAGAAGATTTGAATTATCACTTCCAACAGAATCTGTATGTCCCTGAACCTCTATTCTAACTTTCGGATTATCATTTAAAAGTTTTACAGCTTCATCGAGAACAGGATACGATTCTGGAAGTATAGTAGCTTTACCTGATTCAAAATTTATTCCCCTTAATGTTATTTTTCCACCTTTCTTCAACATTTCGATATTCAAAATTAAAGTTTTATCAGCTTCTATAACAACAGGTTGAACATAAGTCACATATCCATCAAGTGTCGCAGCGAGAGTGTATGTTCCGGGGTTCAAACTCATTCTGTAAACACCTGTCTGTGGATCTGGAGTGAATGTTGGGATATCTGTTTGAGGGAAAGATAATTTCGCCTGAATGTTTTCACCCGATGATTTGTCTTTTACCCAACCTGTAATGATTCCCTGTGCAACAACCTTTTTGTTTAAAGCAAAATCAACTATTTTGGTCTGTCCTTTTTCTATAATTATTCCTTTCTCTTGCCATTTGTATCCTTCTCTTTCAACTTTTATCCTGATACTTCCAGGTTTCACATCTATAGAATATAAACCTGTAGAATCTGTTACTATCTGTAATGTTTCAGAATAACCCGGTAGCGTAACTATCGCTGATAAAGGTTTTCCACTCTCTCCATCAATTATCTTTCCAGTTATCAATGTTTTCGGTTCTTCTTTCTTGACAACTTCCTGCTTAAAATCATAATAGTAAGTTAAACCAAAAAATACTTTCCAGTCTGGAGTTCCTTCCCAACCATCATTTATGAGTAGAGTATCTGAAGTTGTGTTGAGTGTAGGTTTAAGGTCTGGAACAAATTTTGATATTCTATAATCTGCACCAAGGTCTATGACAAGACCTATAGGTGTATCGAATCTTACTCCACCTGTTAAATTATGTGTCAACCTTCCATCGTTTATGTTATCAAACATATACTTGTTTCCATAAACTTCAAAAAATGGGACAAATGAACCGAACTTTATTGAGAATGATCCTGAGTAATCAAACATAACGGGATTTGAAATAGATGATGGAAGATTGTTGAATTTTGTATAACCACCATTTAAGTTTATCGATAGAGGAACCTGTGTTGATGTAACGAAGGATATTAGAAGTTTCACTCCAAAATCCTGACTGTTCGTTGTAAAATGTCTGAAAATTCCACCATGATTTTTTATATAATCTATCGAAAACGATGATGAATTGTCTTTTAAGGTATCATAGGTATCACCTGTTGATAATCTATAAAAACAATATACACCGAAATCTGCATTTTTTGTAGCACCAAATATACCACCTGTTGTCAGTTTCAAACCAACCTCAGTATCACCAAAACCGTAACTTGCATAGTTCGTGTTTTCGTCAACTCTTCCCGCCGCTTCAGGAGTATCGATAGCATCAAGATGTGCTGTTGAATAGATGTTTACCTCAAGCCAGTTTGTAAAGGAATAACCTATTCCGTATGCGAGAGTTGCAAAAGCATAAGTATCCCAACTGTAATGTGTATCACCGTCAATGGTTGATATGTAAGGTATTTGAAAATCTCTTGATGACCCGTAAAAATGGAAACCGAGATTCAACCTCTGTTCTTTTAATATAGCATCAAGAGAATGAATGTATCCTGAGTTCAACTGCATCGATGGTGCTGAAAAAATTGAAAAGGTTGATATTACAATAAACAAAAAAATAAAAAAAGATTTTTTAAAATCCATAACTCCTCCTTCAAATAAAAATATATTGAAGAAGAATATGAAAGTCAACAAAAATCATTCGATTTTTGTGATCATATTTTTTATGAAATTCTCAAAAATTTTGTAGATCTCTGAGTCAGGATAAGTTTCAACATAGGGTTTACCAGAGTCAGAAAGTTCAACTAGTTCTTTATCTAAAGGGATCTTTACAAAGTTATCGATATTGTACCGTTTTGCCAACCTTTCACCTCCACCTTCTCCAAAAATTTTATGTTGAGTTTTACATACCGGACAGACAAAATATGACATGTTTTCGATTAACCCAAGAATTTCTCCACCAACCATTTTTACAAAATTTATAGATCTTGCAACATCGGATGTAGAAACTTCCTGTGGTGTTGTGACAATTACAACTCCTGTTACACCTTCGATCTGTTGTAGAATAGTTAAAGGTTCATCACCAGTTCCAGGAGGAGAATCTATTATCAAAAAATCGAGTTCTCCCCAGTTTACATCATCGAAAAATTGCTGAATCGCCTTGATCTTCAAAGGTCCTCTCCAGATGATCGGAGAATCAGATTTCTCAACAAGCATCGATAAAGATAAAGTTTTGATTCCACCTTCAGTAAGTACAGGTTTCATAAGGTTGTTATCATCCAGTTCAATTCTTCTATCTTCAACACCAACCATTTTTGAAATCGAAGGACCATGTAGATCGATATCGAGAAGTCCGACCTTATATCCCAAACTTTTAAGAGTAGATGATATGTTAACTGAAACAGTACTTTTTCCAACACCACCTTTGCCACTTAAAATCAAAATTTTGTGTTTTATTTTGTTGAACTGATTTTTCTTTTTTTCTTCCATTTTCACTCCTTTAAAATGATATTATTTTAATATAGTTAATTTTTGTAAAAATACAACCCTAACCTTGATATAGATTACATTTTGAATTATAATAATTTTAAAAGAGGAGGAGAGATGGATATAAAAAAAGATATCTTAAGGTGTTCTGTATGTAATAATGTAGTTGAAATTTTAAGGGAAGGAGATGGAGAAATCATTTGTTGTGGAAAAGTTATGTTGAAAGAGGAATCGAAAAATAAAGATGAAGGAATGGAAAAACATCTACCATTCATAAAAGAAAAAAATGGTTTTTTTGAAATATCTGTTGGCGAAGTTGAACATCCGATGACGAAAGAACATCATATCGAATGGTTAGAAATAAATACAGATAAAGAGAGTATAAAAAAATTTTTCAATATCGATGAAAAACCAGTTTATATATTACCAAAAAGTTTTAAAATAAAAAGTGTTAGAGCATATTGTAATATACATGGACTATGGAGAAGGATGAATATAGACGAAATAAAGAGAGAGGATCTAATCCT
>DJVI01000024.1 GCA_002441125.1 Caldifarciminota bacterium UBA6260 | reverse complement strand
TTTACACTATATGAGGATACTATCGTTGAAAAACTCGGTTTTTATTATCCTTTTTTCATCTCTTTTAGTTTTTTCTCAAACAACCAACTTTGGGAAAAACAAGATACAGTATAAAGATTATGGTTGGAAAGTTGGCTATACCGAACATTTCAATATATACTATGCAAAAGGTGCCGATTCTCTATTCAACTTTGTTTCCATAGTCGCTGAATCGTCAATAACTATATTGGAAAAAGAGTTCAATTATAAGATGAAAAATAGAATCCCTATGGTGATATACAATTCACACAAAGATTTTGAAGAAACCAACATAACTGTTGAGATACTTGATGAGTTTGTTGGTGGTTTCACCGAATCTGTAAAAAATAGGGTAGTTTTACCCTTTACAGGTTCATACGAGGATCTAAGACATGTTGTCAATCACGAACTCGTTCACGCTTTACAGTTCCAACTTCTTTATGAGGGGAGTGGGACATCAGCGATAATTGGTTCTGTTGTTTACGATATCCCTTTATGGTTTATAGAAGGTTCCGCCGAGTTTTACTCTGTAGAGTTTGATGAAGAGAGTGATATGTATATGAGGGATGCTTTACTCAACGACGGATATATAGATCTCGTTACACTCTCATCCTACTATGGTGGTTTTTATATATATAAGGCTGGGCAGATGGTTTTAAAATACATCTCAGAAAGGTATGGTAGAGAAAAGATACCTGAGATATATAAGGATATAAAAAGTTCGAAATCTTTCTATAAATCACTTGAGAAAAAGTGTGGAATAACCCTTGAAAGGTTAGATTACGATTTCAAAAATCATTTAAAAGAAAGATATTTTCCTCTTATAAAAGAAAGGGAACTTTCGATTAAAAATGGCAAATCCATTCTTGGTGATTTTGTAAAAACTTCAACTTACAATGTTTTTCCTTCTATATCTCCTGATGGTAATTATGTTGCTTTTATAAGTGAGAAGTATGGTTATTTTGACATTTATCTTCTCCCGGTTTTCAACCCTGAAAGGATAAGAAAGATTTTACCGAGAAATTTTGTTAGAAATTATGAATCATTCCATCTCGATTATGGTAATCTCAACTGGTCAAAGGATAGCAAGACTTTGGTTTTTTCTTTAAGATCTGGAAAGGATGAGATAATATTTTTTTACGATGTTGAAAAAGGGAAAACAATAAAAAAAATAAAACTGGATGCTGACGGTATATACTCCCCATCACTCGATTTCAAAAATGAAAGAGTTGTTTACACGAAACAGATAGATGGAAGAAACGATATATGTATTTACGATATGAGAAAAGGAAAAGAGGAAATTTTAACCGAAGATATATTTAACGATATATCACCCTACTTTTACGACGATTCAACGGTCATCTTTTTGAGTGATAGAACAACATCTGATGGAGTGTGGCATTATGGCGATTATAAACTTTACCTTTACCATCTAAAGAGTAGAAAGATAGAGAATGTTCAAATAGATTACAAACTTGGAAAAAAGTTCTATCCTGTTGATGATTCTTTGATAATTTTCTCTTCATATATTGATTTTGTTTCAGATGTATACCTTTACAATCTTAAAAGTAAAGAGATAAAGAGATTGACGAACAGTGTAACTGGAGTTTTCAATCCAACCATAACAAAAGACCTTACAAAAATGGTTTTTTCCTATTTCAAAGGTTTCACCATGGATCTTTTTCTGATAAACGATCCGTTGAATTATACCTATCAGGTAAAAAGTGAACAAGAATTTAAAGATTATGTTTTAAAAAGCGTGAATTTTGAAAACAAGAAAACTGTTTACACATCAAAAAATATCCCTCTCTCATTCTCGATAGATTGGGCTGCAGGAGCTTTTTCATATTCGTCGCTTTCTGGTTTTCTTGGGCTTCTCGATGTTGGAATAAGTGATATTATGGGAGATAACAGGATTTATATTCAAATGCAAAAACTTTCCGTTACTGGTGCCGGATATTTATCTCTACAGTACTGGTATCTGAAAAACATGATGGATTTTGCATTTTTATATTTCAATATGAAAGAAGAATACCTTTACAACTTTTATTCAACAGTATCCCAATCCTACAATGGTGGTGGAATACTTCTCAGGTACCCTTTAGATAGATATAAAAGGATAGATTTTGAAAATGATCTATTTAAATACTCTTTAGATTTTAACCAGTACTATGCGGATACAACTATCATCACTAATATATACTCTTCAGTTTTTACAAACCATATACTCTCTTTTGTTTATGATAACGCTATTTGGGGAGAGTATGGACCTGTTAACGGAGAACTTGCGAGGGTGGATCTTGGATTTTCTTTCGACATATTTTCGGATAGTTTGAATCTTTTATACAATGGAGGATTCTATTCTTTTGATCTAAGAAAATATTTTGTTATAACCCCAAGAAGTTACTTCGCAACCAAACTCTATTATGAGCAGAATTTTGGTCCATATCCTTCATACTCATACATTGGTGGAGCTGGGACTTTGAGAGGTTATTCTGATTATCAGTTCTATGGAAAAGTTCTTGGCTACTCTAACAACGAATGGAGATTCCCTTTGATAGATGCAATCAAATTCTCGGTTTTAAATATCGGGTTTTACAATATAAGGGGAGTAGGTTTCATAGATCTCGGATTCGCAAAAGATGATTTGAAAAAGTTGAGACTCGTTACAACAGATTTTCTTCTTGATGATTTGAAAGTTGGTTTTGGAGTAGGATTGAGAATAAATCTTTACTTTGCTATTTTAAAATTGGATATAGCAAAAAATACAGACCTATGGAGAATATCAAAAGAAACTTATTATCATCTTTCATTTGGAACGGATTTCTGATTTTTATCCTCTTTCCATCCTGTATCTTTGGTGAAGAAATAAAGCCCATATTCTCTTTTAAAGAAGAATACGGTTATTTAAAAATCGTATCAGATTACCAGTTGGTTTCCGAAAGGGCAGGTTTTCCACAGATACCTGTTATACGAAAACTTTCAGTTGGTAAACTTTTTAAAGTTCAAGTTTTAAAAGAAGAGAGCATAAAACTTTATGGAAAATTGATCCCTATACCAAAACCTGTAAGTAAAATTGAAAAATTTAAAATAGAATTGAATCCTGATGAAAGAATTTACAATAGCAAAAATAAAATTATTGGTAAAGATTTTTCATTTAAAAATGGTGTTCTTGAGATATACCCATTCGATTATATCCCATCTGAAAATATTTTGATAGTAAAGAGAATGGATGTTTTATATGAAACGAAGAAGTATGATAAAAGTTTAAATAGAAGAGTTCTGATAATCTATGATTCGATTTTTAAAAGTGATACTCTCTCTTTAGAAAATTTTTATCTTTTTAGAGGTTACCAGCCAAAATTCGTTGAAAAATCAGTTATAGGTTCAACCTCAACAGATATTAAAAATTTCATAAAAGCAGAATATTCAAGTCAACCGTTCTCATTTTTACTCCTTCTTGGTAACTCTTCCATGATACCACTCGAGTATGGAAGTGGTGATAACTTTTCTCCAACAGATCTTTACTATTCTCTTCTGGATTCTGTTGATTATTTCCCGGATATAATCATTTCAAGATTACCTTTTTCAGATAGTTTGACTTTAAAAAACTATCTTGAAAATTACACCAATTTTCTACTGAAAGAAGATATTTACAGAGCACCTTCTGCCTATTTTATAGCAACCGATGATGGTGGTTACCATTCACTTGTTGAGTCAACACATACACACTCTATGGGTCTCTTAAGGAGTGTAAATTTTGTTTGTGATTCTTTTTTCGCTTACTATCAGACAGGAACGAGACTGGATAGTGCTATCAACAGAGGTAAAGATATTGTAGTGTATTCAGGTCATGGTGCAACATACTATTGGGCTGGTCCATCCTTTTATGACTCTGACATTGAGAACCTTTCCAACTCTATATATCCAGATATTTTTTCTTTCGCATGTTTAACCGGAAATTACTCCTATACCAACTTCTTTGGAAACAGTTGGCTCTCAAAAAATTCAAAAGGTTCAATATCTTTCGTCGGTTCATCAGTCGAAACATATTGGGATGAGGATGATATTTTACAGAGATATTTTATAGATTCTTTAAAAAATTATGGTTATCTTTTCGATATATTCAATAAAGCCAAAAAATCCTATTTTTCGTATTTCGGAGACAACTCTCTTACTAAAGGTTATTTTGAAAGGTATAACTTTTTCTCAACGCCTGAAAGATTTTTAGGGAACAGAAAGATTTACAACTTTTCAAAGGATTACGACAGGTACACTCCATTCAACAAACCTTTTGATATTAGAATAAATTTTGAGGGCTCGCTGGATTCTCCAATTTTCCTTTCTCTTTTTAAAAACAACTCCCTTATAGATTCAAATTTTGTAAGTTCACCTTCAACAATCTATCTTAGTATAAGTTCAATTGTAGGGGATACTCTCTCTTTATACACTTTTATCGAAGGTAGAAAACTTTTCTGTGATACAGTTATAGTTATCGGTTCTGGTCCATTTGTTGCACTCAAAGAGTATTTCTTGACAGATTATTATCTTGATACTTTCTTGTTTGCTCTCACTTTCAAAAATTATGGTGATACAACATCCGCAAATTCAAAAGTTTTCTTCAAAACGAACTCTACAAATTTTGAAATAATCTCTGATACTCTGAACATACCATCTCTTGAAAGTGAATCTATATTCAGTTTCGACAAAGGGCTGGTTTTAAAGATAAAAGATTTTACAGATTCCCTCATAACTGATATATGTTCCGTTTTCACAGTTTCTGGAACAGATACAATAAAAAGTATTATCCCTTTGAATATAATGACTCCAGATTTTTCAACGAACTTTCTTTATTCTTTACATAATAATGATACCATAAATGGGATACCTAAAAATCTCTATTCAAAAGTATACTTTAAGGTAAACAACAATTCACTTTTACAGGTTAACGATCTGAAGGTGAGTCTTTCTTCAACAGACATATACATTGAAAATGGTGATTTCACAATAGAGTCTTTGATGCCAAAGAGTTCAACAGTTATCGGTTTTGATGTATACACATCCTCAAACCTTTCAAAAGTTTGTAAAGTAAATAGCACAATAAAGATGGGTGATTGGGAGAAGGTGATAGAACAAACTTTACCTCTTGTATACATCGAAAAACCCCAATACTATGGACCATACAAAGGATACTATATCTATACAAACAGTATGGATTATCTTGAAAACGCCCCAAAGTTTAAAGATTATAACCTTGATTCCTTTAATTTTAAGCAGTTGAACTCAAAGGATGATACAACTATTATAATTAAACTGCCTTTCAAATTCAAATTTTTTGGAATGGAAAGGGATTCAATATATTTGAACACAAACGGAATAATTTCTTTTACAAAACTTGACAACCAACTTTTCACCCCTTCCACATTGCCATCAGGAAATTTATCACAGATAAATTCGGTAGTCTTTTGCTGGGCTGATTTCAGACCTTCATACTATTATGATAATTTTATAAAAAGGAGCGAAACCTATAACAACATCTTCACATATTTTGATACAATAAATTTTTCATACATAATATATTTCAACAGAGTGAAAAGTCCGGATTATCTTGAAAACACTTTTATAGTTTCAATAGATACAACATCAATAACAGTTTATTTCAAAAATATCCCCCAGCAAAACAGGTTCATCTCTGGATTGCAGTTTGCAGATTTCACATCCTTTTCATTAACAGGTGATTCTTTTGTAGATATAAATGGTGAGAGTTTGATCAAAAATGGTGTTGCTTTGAAATTCACAAAAGAGAAACCTAAATTGAAAAGCAAATTCTTCGATCTTGATAAAGAGGATTCAAAGAAAGTTTCAGTTGATGTTGAAATAATACCTAAAGAAAAGGTGTTTTATCTTAATGTGAAAAAAAGTGGTATCTATTCAGTAGAGATATATGACCTTCTTGGAAGAAAAAAATCTGTTTTTAAAAATAGTTTACTTTCTGCAAACATTTATAGGTTGGATCTTAACCTTGAAAGTGATGGTGTAAAATTTATTTTAGTCAAAGATATTTCTGGTAAAGTTTTAGAAAGGAAAAAGATAATATTCTTAAAATAAAAACACCAATAGAGAAAATAATATTATAAAAAGAATTATCAAAATTGTATAACTTTTTGAAAAGAAAAGGAATTTTTCAAAGATATTATTTTTATAACATTTTTTGCTGTTGAAAGGATTTTTAACATTTATGTTTTTCCCTTTTATTTTTCCTAAAATCTCTTCAACATTTTTAAAAAAGTCTATGTTAACTCCGTTGAACTTTAACCTGTGTAAACCACCTATAACACCAAAACCACCCTTTCCTATGTATATTATTCCATCATAATTTTTTTTCATACTTATAATTTTGCCATCTTTTAAAATCCCTGTGTTGAATTTTACCGAATCGTATAGTAATGCTATTTTGTTTGAAATGTTCTGTAGATTTTTGTTGTAATAATCATCAACTATCAAAACATTTAGGTATTTTTTATAAATGTATGTGTTGTTAAAGTTGTTCTGATCTTCAGTTAAAATTTTGACAGAATCTATGTAATTTTTCTCTTTTAAAGAAACAGAAGTATCTCTTTTAAATTCAATACCGTATATCTTATCCTGAATGTAGATTTTCGCACTTCCTAATGTATTATAGTTGGTATAATTTTTTAATATCACTCTTTTTAAGCTATCAGTTTGTATAACACTATCAACTCCAAAATCTATATTCCCTTTGAGATTAAAAGTTTTTGTTTTGGAACTTATGGATATATCATTTTTATAATGTTTATCTGAAATGTAGAAAGGATGAAATGAACCAAAAAATTTTTTTATAGTATCATATTTTTTCTGGTTATTGATTATTAAAAAATTTTCTTCTTCATCATCGATAACGACGAATCTTTGTGTATTTTGAAGAAAGTATGGAAGGAAAAATATTAGAAAGGATATTATAAAAATTAGTATCGAAATATAAAGCTTTATTTTAGAAACCCTCCTCGCTAATATAAAAATTGCGAGAAGGGTTAGAGTAATTGAAAATATAAAAAACATCTATCAATCTAAGGAAATGTTCATCTTCTTGAAATTTTCATCAAACCTTTGTTTCAAACTCAATGCTGCTTTTTTGTATTCTTCTTTGTTAGCCCATGTGTTTATCGGATTTAAAACCTCTTTTGGTACATCTGGACACTCTGTTGGAATCATAAGTCCAAAAAATTCTTCCTTCTCAAATTTTATTTTCCCAAACTCATCGGTAAGAATCGCTTTAACCATCCTTCTCGTATAGGGGAGATTGAATCTCTTTCCAACACCGTAAGGACCTCCAGTCCAACCTGTGTTCAAAAGGTAAACTTTTGATTTATGTTTCAAAATTTTTTCTTTCAGTAGTTTTGCATACTTATCTGGACTCAAAGGCATAAAAGGTGCTCCAAAACATGTTGAGAATGTTGCTTGAGGTTCAACTATTCCTCTTTCTGTTCCAGCGAGTTTACTCGTATATCCTGAAACGAAATGATACATCGCCTCTTCAACTGAAAGTAAAGCAACTGGAGGTAGAACACCGAATGCGTCGGCAGTCAAAAATATTATATATTTTGGATGTGAGCATTTTCCGGAAAGATCAGCGTTTGGAATAAAGTATATAGGGTATGCTGCTCTTGTATTCTCAGTCAAAGAGTTGTCTGTATAATCAGGTTCTCCATTTTCTTTCACGATAACATTTTCAAGCACTGCACCGAACTTAAGAGAATCGAATATCTGTGGTTCTGTCTCTCTTTTAAGATTTATAGTTTTGGCATAACATCCACCTTCAAAATTGAAAACACCATCTTCAGACCATCCATGTTCATCATCTCCGATCAACTTTCTTTCAATATCCGCCGAAAGTGTTGTTTTTCCTGTTCCGGATAAGCCAAAGAATATTGCTGAATTTCCATTATTATCAGTATTGGCTGAACAGTGCATAGGGAATATATTTTTCTTTGGCAAGAGATAGTTCATCATAGTAAAGATAGATTTTTTTATCTCACCGAAATACTGAGTCCCACCTATAAGAACAGTCATCTTATCATAGTTTATAATTATGAAACACTCTGAGTTTGTCTTATCTATTTCAGGTATAGCTTTGAAGTTTGGAAGACATATTACATTTATATCTGGTTTAAAATTTTTCAACTCATCCTCTGTTGGTCTTATGAAAAGTGAATTTGAAGCTAATGCCTGATTTGCGAGTTCGGTAACAACCCTTAAAGAGTAGCCATACCTTCTATCAGCGCCAACGAATCCATCGAAAACGAAAAGATCTTTACCCTGAACATAAGCTCTCATCTTTTGATAGAGATTTTCATAAACTTCCTCAGAAATTGGTTTGTTAACTTTTCCCCAAGCTATATCGTTATGAACAGAATGTGTATCAACTATGAACCTGTCATCAGGGCTTCTACCGTTGTATTTACCTGTGTTAACAACGAAACTACCTGTGTTTGTAAAAACTCCCTCTTTTTTTTCAACTGCTATTTCCACAAGTTTTGCCGGAGGAAGGTTTCTGTAAATGTTTTTATAGTTAATTATCTTTAAATCTGAAAGAGATATTTTATCCATTAAACCTCCTTAATTTTGGTAATTTTATTATATTATTTTAAAATTTTTTTTCAACAAATATCATACCAAAATTATATCCTAAAAATCACTTGAAAAAAAGTAATTTTAATTTAAAATTAAAAACTTAAAAGGAGAAAGAATGTTAAAGCTAAAAAGAATTGAGGAGATATGTGAGAAAATTGGTATTGATAAAGATAATATAATTCCTTATGGGAAGTATATTGCGAAAATAGATCTTAAAGAGAGAGAAAAGAGAGAAAAAAAGGGAAAACTTATTCTTGTAACAGCAATGAACCCGACACCTTATGGTGAGGGGAAAACAACAGTTTCAATCGGTCTTTCAGATGCAATAAATTCATGTGGTAAAACGAGCATAGTTTCATTAAGGGAACCTTCCCTTGGTCCGGTCTTTGGTGTAAAAGGAGGTGCAACTGGTGGTGGCCTCGCAAAAGTTGAGCCATCCAATGAAATCAATCTGCATTTTACAGGTGATATTCACGCTGTAACTTCAGCACACAACCTTCTTGCAGCCCTTCTTGATAATGTTTATTCGAGAAAGAATATTTCACATTTCCAACCAAAGGACATTTTTGTCCATAGGGTTATTGATATGAATGACCGTGCTTTGAGAAAGGTTATAATAGGTGTTGGAGAAGATAGCGGTCAAATACGAGAATCAAAATTTGAAATTACCGCTGCATCAGAAGTGATGGCTATTCTTGGACTCTCTTACGATCTTAAAGAGTTAAAAGAAAAATTATCGAAAATAATGATTGGAATATCTTTTGATAATAAACCGGTCTTTTCAAAAGATATAGGTGCCCAAAATGGTATGACTATACTTCTAAAGGATGCTATAAACCCAAATATAGTTCAAACCTTGAACAACAATCCAGCCTTTATCCACACAGGTCCTTTCGCAAACATCGCGCATGGGACATGCTCTATAACATCGATAGACCTTGCTATGAGAGTTTCAGATTACACTGTTGTAGAGGCAGGTTTCGGAAGTGATCTTGGGGCTGAAAAATTCCTTGATATAGTAAGCAGAAACAGATATATGGTTCCACCAGATTTTGTTGTAATTGTAGCAACACTTAGAGCGATAAAACATCATGGTGGAGTTAAAATGAAAGATATGGGTGAGAAAAACTTAGATGCCGTTAAGATAGGTTTTTCAAACCTTGAGAAACATATTGAGAATATGAAATCTTTCAACATTAACACTGTTGTTGCTTTGAACAAATTTTCAGATGATGATGAAGAAGAGTTGAAACTACTTGAAGCACTTATCAGAGAAAAAGGATGCGAAGTTTTCAAAATAGATGTTTTCAATCAGGGTTATAAAACGGCAGTTGACCTTGCCCAATATATTATTAACTCAGAAACTACAAAAAATGAAATTAAATATGTTTACGATTTCAAAGACTCGATAGAAGAAAAAATCAAAAAGGTAGCATATAGAATTTACGGAGCTTACGGTATTGTAGTTAACAAAAAGGTTAAAGATAAGATAAAGATGGTTGAGGATTGGGGATTTTCAGAACTTCCGATTTGTATCGCTAAAACACAGTATTCCTTCTCTGATAATGAAAAGTTACTTGGAAGGCCAAAGAATTTCAACATTGAGGTAAAAGATATAAAAGTTTCAAGTGGAGCAGGTTTTGTGGTTGTCTATCTTGGAAATATTATGACTATGCCGGGATTACCGGAAGAACCATCCGCTTTGAAGATGTTTATAAACGAAAAGGGCGAAATAAAATTATAAATAAACTTTGTTGACATTTAAAAAATATTTTATAGAATAAATTTTAAACAAAATGTGAGGATATATGGAAGATAAAAAATTCAATTCATCTGGAATAGAGTTGAAAACTTACTACGATAAGAGTGATTTAAAAGAGGAACCAGAACTCGGAAAGCCTGGTGAGTATCCATTTGTTAGGGGTGTTTATACAACCATGTATAGGGGAAAACCATGGACTATGAGGCAATATGCTGGTTTTGGAACAGCTGAAGAAACAAACGAAAGGTTCAAATACCTTTTGAAGAATGGGCAGACAGGTCTTTCAGTTGCTTTTGATTTGCCAACACAGCTTGGACTCGATTCAGATGATCCACTTTCAAGTGGAGAGGTTGGAAAGGTTGGAGTTGCTATATCAACAGTTGATGATATGATGGTTCTTTTCGATGGTATTCCACTCGATCAGGTATCAACATCGATGACAATAAATGCTTCATCTATGATAATTCTCGCAATGTATATAGTAGTTGCAAAAAAGCAGGGAATTTCGATGGACAAACTCTCTGGAACAATTCAGAATGATATTCTTAAAGAGTATACCGCAAGGGGAAACTATATATTCCCTCCAGAGCCATCTATGAGATTAACATCGGACATATTTGAGTTCTGCTCAAAAAATCTTCCAAAATGGAACACGATTTCTATTTCAGGTTATCACATAAGAGAAGCAGGTTCAACCGCTGTTCAGGAACTTGCATTCACATTCGCTGATGCTATCGCTTATGTAGAATACGCATTGAAAAAAGGACTCGATGTTGATTCTTTTGCTCCAAGGTTATCATTCTTCTTTAATGCTCACAACAACTTTTTCGAAGAAATAGCGAAATTCAGAGCAGCAAGAAGGATATGGGCAAAGATAATGAAGGAAAAGTTTAAAGCGAAAGATCCAAAGAGTATGATGCTTAGATTCCATACTCAAACAGCAGGTTCGATGTTGACCGCTCAACAACCTATGAACAACATTGTCAGGGTTGCTTTACAGGCATTATCAGCCGTTTTAGGTGGAACACAATCTTTGCATACGAACTCTTATGATGAAGCACTCGCTTTGCCAACGGAGGAATCTGTTAGAATAGCTTTGAGAACCCAGCAGATAATAGCATTTGAAACAGGTGTCTGTGATGTTGTGGATCCACTTGGAGGTAGTTACTATATAGAAACGCTAACCAATGAAATTGAAAAACTTGTTTGGGAATACCTTGAAAAGATTGAAAAGATGGGTGGAGCGGTAAAGTGTGTTGAATCAGGTTATTTCAAAAATGAGATACATAACTCATCTTACAAATTCCAGAAAGAGGTGGAGTCAGGCGAAAAGATTATCGTTGGACTCAACAAATTCAAAATAGAAGAAAATATAAAAGCCAACCTTATGAAGATAGATGAAAGTGTTGAGATAAGAAGAAAGGAGTTTTTAAAAGAGTTCAGGCAAAATAGGGATAACGAAAAGGTAAAAAATATTCTCGAAAAGATATCACAGGTTTGTGATACCGAGGAGAATCTCTTCCCTTATGTTATAGAGGCTGTTGAAAATAGAGCTACGATGGGAGAGATAATAAATATAATGAAAACAAAATGGGGGTTATTCGATAATGATTAAAAAATTTAACCATATTTCGATTGCTGTTTCAAACCTTGAAAAAAGCAAAAAGGTTTTTGAAGAGATTTTCAACAAAAAGTGTGACATGGAAGTTGATGTACCAGACCAAAAGGTAAAAGTTGCTATGTTTGACATCGGTGGAGTTCTTTTTGAGATAATACAGCCAACAGATATGGAATCATCTATAGCACAGTTTGTTGATAACAGGGGAAACGCTCTCCACCATATAGCTGTTTCTGTTGATGACATACAAAAAACGATAGAGGAATTCATAGCAAAAGGTTACAGGATGATAGATCAGAAACCAAGAATGGGAGCGGAAGGACATCCGATAGCCTTCATGCATCCAAAATCATCAGATGGAATATTGATCGAATTTGTTGAAGAAAAAGAGGAGAAAAAAAATGAGTAAATTTAAAATTTTTGAGGAAAAGTTAAAAGAAAGAAAAATAAAAGCAAGAGTTGCTGTTGTAAACGCTACAATAGAATCAGCAATAGATGCTGCTGTTGAAGCGGCAAATAAAGGTTTTGCCTATCCAATTTTTATTGGACAAAAAGATAAAGTTGAAGATTTGTTGGAAAAAGTCTCCTTTAAAGGAGAATATGAAATAATAGATTCTCCAAATGAAGTCGAATCTGCAAAAATCGCTGTTTCTCTTGTTAAAGAAGGTAAGGCCGATGTTATTTTAAAAGGTTCTATAACAACTTCAAACTTTATGAGACCGATTTTAAGTAAAGAGAATGGAATTGTGAAAGCAGGTTCACTCGTTTCACATGTTTCCGTTTTTTCACTTGAGACATACCACAAATTCCTTATAGTGACAGATGTTGCTATAAATATTGCTCCAACTCTTGAAGAAAAGGTTAAAATTGTAAAGAACGCAATCGAACTCGCAAGAAACCTTGATATAAAACAACCAAAAGTAGCGATACTTGCAGCAGCTGAGACAGTCAATTTAAAGATGCAGTCATCTGTTGATGCCGCAATAATATCGAAGATGGGTGACAGAGGGGATTTCGGTGATGCTATAGTTGAAGGGCCAATGGCTCTCGATCTTGCAGTTTCAAAGGAAGCATGTGAGGAAAAGAAATTCCATAGCCCCGTTGGAGCTGATGCTGATATAGTTGTTACTCCCGAGATAGATGCTGGAAATGTGCTTTACAAATCACTCACAAAACTTGCAAAAGCAGACCTTGCTGCTATTCTTGTTGGGACTGCCGCACCTGTTGTTTTAACATCAAGGGGAGACACTGCGGAGATAAAATACTGGTCACTCGTTTTAGCTTTAATGATGCTTAAAAAGTAAAAGTAGAGGATTTTGTGAAAGTTTCTATTGGTAGTGATCATAGAGGTTTTAAAGTTAAAGAAGAGATAAAAAAATGCTTAGGTTTTGAATTCATAGATAGGGGGACATTTTCTGAAGAATCAACAGATTATCCTGACTATGCTAAGTTGGTAGCGGATGATGTTCTTCAAAATAGAGCTGATTTTGGAATTTTGATATGTTATTCTGGAATTGGGATGTCTATAGCAGCGAACAAGATAAAAGGAATTAGAGCAGCTTATGTTATTGATGAAGAGTTCGCTTCACTTGCTAAAAAGCATAACAATGCAAACATCCTTGTCCTTGGTGCAAAAGTTGTTGAAGGTAAAGATCTTTGCAAAATAGTGAAAGTTTTTTCAGAGGAAAAATTTGAAGGTGGAAGACATCAGAAAAGGATTGATAAGATTTGTTCCTTTGAAAACAATTGACTTTTTTAGGAAAATAAATTAAAATATAAATTCTATATGGGGCTATAGCGCAGTTGGGAGCGCGTTTGACTGGCAGTCAAAAGGTCACGGGTTCGACTCCCGTTAGCTCCATTTTAACATCAGGAGGTTAATTAAAATGAAGAAGTTAGTTTTTCTGACATTGACTTTTTTACTAATAGTTGTTCTGTTAACATCCTGCTCTAAAAATAAGGGATCATTCATGGATTTTGCAGCTATAAAGGATGCACAGAGAACAATGACAAAATTGACAAACCTTATGGAGCAGTATTATGTTGAACATGAGACATATCCTGCTACACAAGAGGAATTTATGGAAAAGATAAGGCCATATTTTATAGTTAAAAATGCAGAAGGACAGGATGTTGATAAATGGGTAGAAATGGTTGAACATGTTTTCGCTGATAAGACAATACATTATCAGACAACAGATCCAAAGAAAACATATTTTGCTTATGGGAAAGCGAAAGACTCCAACAATACTATAGTTTTTTGCAGACCACCACTACAACATGTTGATACAACTGCAACCGTTGGAAATAATAAAACGAAGAAAAAGTGAGGATGAAAATGAAAAAAATATTGTTTATAATCTTGGCTATTTTTATACTTATTTTTGGTTGTCAGGCAACAACCCAAACTACAAATAAAACAAACCAGCCAAACCAACAGGTTTCAGATGCTATAAAATATTTCGATTTTGGAAAAGAGTATTTAAAAAACAAAATATATGATTCAGCCATAAAAAATTTCCAGAAATCAATAGAGGAGAGTTTGGATTTTATAGAAGCGTATAATGGACTTGGAAAAAGTTTTGAAGGCAAGATGGATTATACAAGGGCAGAATCTTTATATAGTTATATGATAACAAAATTCCCATCAAATCCAGAAGGATTTGTAAATATGGGAAACCTCTATTCAAAATTGAAAAAATATAATGAAGCTGAGAAGTATTATTTTGATGCTTTAAAAGTTGATTCAACAAGTTCAAAAGCATATTATGGACTTGCCCAACTTTATGAAAATTTACCACCATCAAAAAAAGAGTTTAACAAACTTTCATGCTATGAAAAGGCATGCAACTTCGATCCAGAAAATCTTTCCGCAGCCTACGGTTATGCAAAAGCGTTGATCAAAGTTGAAGAGTATCAGAAAGCGGTAGATCTTCTGAAAAAGATTTCAGATAATCACCCAACTTATGTTGAACCGCTTTCAAATCTTGCAGAAGCTTATCTTGAAACGAAGCAGTATAATAAGGCTATTGAAACTTACAATAAAGTCAATCAACTCGATTCAACAATAGTTAACACATATCTTGGTCTTGCAAGGTCTTATCAGGGATTGAAAGATTACACTAATGCTGAAAAATACTATAACAAAATGATCTCCCTGATGCCATATTCAACTGTTCCTTATCTATATCTTGGACAGATGTATATGGAGATTAAGGAGTATGACAAAGCTATAAATTATCTTGAAAAAGCACTTGCAAAAAATCAAAATGATCCTAATGCACTCCTTTTGATGGCACAGGCATACTTTTTGAAGGTTGATCCAACTAACGCAAAGAAGAGTGATGAAAACTATCAGAAAGCTTTAAAAATTCTCGAAAAATCAGCATCCTATTTCAATAGAATAATAGAACTCAAAGGGAAATATGTAAAGGAAGCCCAAACAGGTCTTGAAAATATAGAAAAGAGGAAAAAGGAGATAGATCCAACAAGGTGGTAAAATGAGTGATAAAATTTTAGGTTTCATAAAACTTGCGATTTTTTTACTCATAATCGCTTTGCTTGGTTATATGGGGTGGCAATATCTTTCTTTGGAGATAAAAAATTACCAACTGGTAGAAGAGATTAACAAAATTCTTTATGGAGAAATAAGAAGTGATGAGTATCTTGTGAAAGATAAGGTTATGGAAAAACTGTCAAACAAGGGGATAAACCTTACCTATGATGATGTTAAAGTTACAAAACAAGGTTATACTTCTTGTCAAGTTGAATTCACTTATGTTGATTCCATAACTATCCCACTTATCAATAAATCCTTCTATTTCACTAAGGAGGTAAATACAACTGTTACCCCACAATAAGAAAATTATATTTTTCTTATTTTTGTTGAGTTTTTCAACCCTGCTTTTTTCAAAAGAGAGCAGGGTTTTTTATGATGGTAATCTTTTTGTTTCGAATGAAATAATAGACTCTATTTTTAAAAATAATGATTTGAAAACAGGAATTGATAATTTAATAGATTTGTATCTTGAAAACGGATATCCATTTATAAAAATTGATATAGATTCTGTTTTAATGGTTGGTGATTTTGACTTATATTATTTAACTATAAAGGAGAATGGTAGATTTTATATTGACAGAATTGAAAATGTTTACAATGTTAAAAACTCATATTTAAACGGTGTTCTAAGGTTAAAAAATAAACCTTTCAAAGAGAGTCTTATTGTTGAAAAATTGAAGAACCTTTCTTTCAATGAGGATTTGATAATAGATACAACATTTTTTCTTGAAAAGTGTTCAGATACTTCTGTTGTTGTGAAAACAAAAATAAAGCAGGGGAAACTCTCTTCAATTTCAGGTATATTAACATCATCTCTTGATACTTTAAGTTTAAATGGTTTTTTGAACATCTATCTTAAAAGTCCATTTGGATTTTTTGATGTGTATTCAATAAACTATCAAAGGATTAATAAAAACAACACCTACCTTACAGGTTCTACAGAGTTCCCTTACATTTTTTCAACACCTGTTGGACTTTTTGGGAATATAAATTTTGAATCGATAGAGACCTATTACAACAAAGAGGAATACAATTTTGGAGTTAAAGTTTTTATAACTGAAAGGTTTTCAGTTTCAACAGGTTATGGTAAAAGGAATATTAACTTTCTCAGTTCAGATTCTTCAGATATTTCTGAAAATTCTTTATTGGGTTCAATCGATTATCTTTCAAAACAGTTTTTCTTTTCAAACAGATCATCCATAAATTATAGTGACATAAAAAACAGCTGGGCTTTTATGATTCAAAAGTTTGGATACAAAAATAGTATTAAAACTTTCGGATATTGGTTTACTTTTGATTCATATATCAATTTTTCATCAAACCTAAAGGATTATATGAAAGTTCAGATAGGTGGTAACGACAACTTAAAAGGTTATCCAGAAAATTTTTTAAAAGTTTACAATTTTTTCTATCAGGAAATAAAAGTAGGCTATCTTGGGAAAAGCATAGAATCTGGGTTATTTTTTGATAATATTCTTTACAACATTGAAAAGTTAAAAGATTTTAAAAATTACAGAGACCTTTTTTCCTATGGAATTTTTTTATCAACTAATCTTTCAAACTACAAAGCATCTCTTTTCTACGCTTTAAACAAAGATATAACACCTTTACAGGGAAGAATCCATCTTTTGTTCTCTATTTTTTTCTAATGTAAATTTCCTTTATCTTTCCAACATAAAGTCTATGGTAATCTTTTTTAGGATAATTTTTTAAAAGAATTTTATCCAAAAAGTTTTTCTCTTTAAGATCTTCAAAATACAATTTTTCACAAACTATTCCCATTTTTATCTGTTCATAGAGTATAACATCATCACTTAAAAATAGTGGTTTTAATCCAGTTTCAATTATTTTATCATGTTCTTTTCCTGAAACTTTTCCGCAATAACTCAAAATTCTTCTATCCTTTTTATAAAATGTTGTCAATGTGAAATGCTTTGTTTTTTCAAGAAAAGTGAAAGTATACCTTGTTGGTCTAATAAATATAAAAGAAACAGGCAAATTCCATAGTATTCCAAATCCTCCCCAAGATGCTGTCATGCAATTGAACTTGTTTCTGTTTCCTGCTGTAATCAAAAACCATTCATCGTCCCATAGTTTAAAAATATTATTTTTTAAACCTTTTGGCTCTATCTTTTTGAATTTTTCATTTATCATTTCAACTCCTTTCTATCACAATTATTATATTTTTTTGTAAATAGAGGTCAATAAAAAATATGAAGTGAATATTTTTAAGTAAAATGTTGACCACTTAAAATTACTTTATAATATTTAATTAGAGGGGAAAAAAATTTTAAAAGGAGGAGGAATGTTAAAAGAGTTTAAAGAGTTCGCATTAAAAGGAAACATGCTTGATCTTGCTGTAGGGTAGATAATTGGAGCAAGTTTTGGAAAAATTATCACATCTCTTGTAAATGACATCATTATGCCTCCACTCGGACTTTTGATCGGAAAGGTGGACTTTTCAAACCTTTTCATTGATCTATCTGGAAAGGGCTACAAATCTCTTCAGGATGCTAAGGCTGCGGGAGCTGCAACTATTAATTATGGTGCTTTTATAAATGTTTTGATCGATTTTGTTATAGTAGCATTTGTTATGTTTCTTTTGATAAAACAGGTTAACAAATTGAACAGAAAAAAAGAACAAGTAAAAACAGAGGAACCAACAACCAAAGAATGTCCATTTTGCCATTCTCAGATAAACATAAAAGCAACAAGATGTCCATTCTGCACATCTGAAATTAAATAAGGAGGTTTATATTAAAAAGTTTTTATTAATAATTTTAATCCTATTTACTATAATTTCACTTTTTGGCTGGGAAAAATCAATCAACACATCTTTACTGATAAATCTAAACAACTATTCAGATAATTGGGCAGGGGAGGAAGCATCAAACTTTAACTGGACTTTTGTTGGCAACGGTAATTTCCAAAAACAGGTAAACCAGTTGTTAAATTCTACAAATAGAGTAAAGTTGTCATTTGGACAATCTACAAACAAACTCAAAACTGATACTCTTTGGAGTGATTTTACAAAATCTAACGATGTGATAGAGTTGGAAAGTGTTGAAAAAATTACATTGAACTGGCTTGTAGATCCTTTTGTATCAATGAGAATTGAGAGCAAGTTTCTGGACAATTCAGATACATTAAAAACCTGTTATGTAAATCCAATAAAATTTATTGAGAGTTTGGGTATAGCACGAATGGTTTTTAAAAAGGAAAAAATGGAAATATCTTCAAGATTGGGTATCTCATTTAATCAGAATTTAAACAGAAATGCTATAGTTGACACGATCGATCTATCAAGAGGAACGGATTTGTCAAATGATGGTGGTATAGAGTTTATAACTGATGCTTTGTTACATCTAAATGATAATGTAATGTATACAGGTAGATTATCCCTTTACAAAGCGGTTTTTTATTCAAAATCCAAAGAACTTATCGGGACACCTCAAGAGAATGACTGGAAAATGGTTGATTTAGGTTTTGATAATATTTTAAGTATAAAAATAGGAAAATATTTTACGGTCAATATTAACATTCAGGCACTCTTTGATAAAGAGATAGATCCTAAATTAAGATTAAAAGAGAATTTTGCAATTGGTTTGACTTTTAACTATTAAGCATTTAAAGTTTGCTGAAAAAGATTAATAAGTTTTAGTAATCACTTTTTATATTAATTGTTATTATTCTTTTTTTGGTATTAATAATTTTGTTTTATAGCTTTTTCACATAATGAATTTCATACTTTTAATTGAGCAAGAGTTGATTTTCTAGTTATCAGTGTTTTTTGATTGGCTTTTATCTTTAATAGATTGAATTTTCTTATTGACTATTTATATTTTATTTATTTCTTAGATTTGTCATAAATAAAGTAATAAACAGATAATATAAAAAATTTATATGCCAAAAAATGTCATACTGTCAAGCACCGTCCCCCCTTATTGACAACAATAAATATTCTGTTATAAATAAGTTATGTGGATTTATTTTAATTTGTTAGTTTACATTTTAACAGTATTTTTGTTGGTTGTTTTAATAATAAAAAAGGAAAAAGAAGATTTAAAAAAATTATTTTATATTATCTTATTACTTTTTTCCTTCTATTTTTTGATTTTACCAATTATCAATTCAAATGCAAAAAGGTTAACCTATTTTTTAATGTTATCTGTTGATATAGCATTTATTTTAAATCTCTATTGTAAAATCGAGAAAGTTTTTAAGAAACTAATTTTGTTGTTGAAAATAAAATCATTAACAAAGATATTCTTACTTTCAATTATAACTATTGGAACTATTGAAGGAATAGTTTTTATTCTTTCTGAATTTAATTTAATAAAATTGTATTCTCCACTTATTATTATGGGTAGAGGGAAGAGTGAAGATTGGAGGGAAGCGCATATTACTGGAGAGAAATCAAAAGTTTATGATCCTTTGCTTTTTTGGAAACCATCCAACAAATATCCTTATAACAGTTATGGATTTAAGGGTAAAATTTTTGATAAAACAAAAACAGGTAAAAAAAGGATTTTCTTTTATGGTGACTCCAATACTGATGGTCAAGATGAAATATATTATCCTAAATTTGTTCAAGATTTATTGGGAGATTCTTTTGAAATTTTCAATGCAGGAGTTGCTGGATGGACATCCTATCAAGGATTAAAAAGACTTGAATTTGAGTGTGATGAATGGCATCCAGATATAGTCTTCTTCTCATTTGGATGGAATGATTGTGCCAATGCTATAGGTAAAGAGGACAAAGAGTATTCTCCTCCACCAAAGATTATTGTTTCAATTCAAAGATTTTTACTTCAATATAAAACAACATTGTTATTTTTGAATTTTCTGAAAAAAGATAGAACAAAAAATATTAAATATCTTCCAAGGGTAAACAAAGTTGATTATGTTGAAAATATAAAAGCTGCATATAATATTTGTATAAAAAGGGGAATTCAATTTGTTGTTCTAACAAGGCCATATGTTTACGATTCTACATTTTTTAAAACAGACTCAACATTCCGAAGATTTGTTCCTTTATATAATGAGACACTTAGAATTTTTGCAAATGAAAATAATATACCTATAATAGATGTTGAACGAGAATTTTATAAAAAAGATTCATTCTTTTTGGATGAGAGTCATTTTAATACTAAAGGTTACAAACATCTTGCAGAAGTTGTAAAAGAGCATATTGAAAAAATAGAAAAATGAGAAATTGTAAAAAATAATTATTATTTAATCCCACTACTTATTTTTTTTTATAAACCAAAAATGTCATACTGTCAAGCACCGTCCCCACTTAAAAAAATATTGAAAAAAAGGGAAATGTGGGTATAATAAATTTTTAAAAATTGACATTAAAATGCGGATTGAAAATAGTATGGATTTTAAGGGAAACTTGGAATACAGGTGGAGAGTTTGAAAAGAAAGTGTTAAAATATTTATTTGTTAATTATTTAAATTAAATTTAAAGGAGATAAATAATGGGAGAAAGATTTAAAAATTTCATTTATAAAAATTATCTTTTAATTACAATTATATTATATTCATTGATTTTTTTTATATTACTTCCATTTTTTTTAAGATTTAGCAATCCAGATGGCATTAACTTAATTAATATTGCCAAGAAATATCTGTCAGGTAATTTTCGACTTGCTATAAATGGTTATTGGTCTCCACTTATATCAATTCTTGGCATTCCATTTCTTATAATTTTTAAGGATGGATTTCTCGCCTTTAAGATACTTTCATTTTTTATTGGGTTATTTTCGATATTTTCTTTTGATAGATTTTTGAAAAAACTCAATATTGAATCTAAATATTCTAAACTATTATTTATTTTAATTCTTCCAATTGTTTCAGCAGAGTTTTCACTTGTAAAAATCACATCCGATTTTTTGGTAACTGTTTTTTTTATTCTTTTGTTATCATTTTTTGTTGATGAAGAATTTTTCAACAAAAAATATTCTTTTCTTATACTTGGTTTTATAGGATTTTTAACATATTTATCGAAAACTTATGGTTTTTTCTTTTTTTTGGGTTTTTTATTATTTTTTTTCTTACTTTACCTTGTTAAAAAGGATTTTGTTAAATTAAAAAACATAATATTTACAGGTTTATTTTTTATTTTTCTATCATCATTCTGGATAATTCTGATCTCATCAAAATATGGTTATTTTACGATTGGGACAACAGGAAAATATAATTATAATTGTCATTTTACGGTTGATACACTTAATGTAAAAAAAGTTTATTCTCGCCCTCTTCCTACACCTGATTCTTTATCGACATGGTATTTTGACGACCCTTCATTTATTCATCTTCCTGATGTTACTTTTAAAATGATAAAAGAAAATTCAGGTTATTATGTTAGAAGAATTTTTATTGGAACTTTAGTAACTTTAAGATCAATTCTTTCATTTACAATATTTTTACCATTAATAATAATTTTTTCTATTCCACTGTTTTTTAAAAAAGAAAAGAGATTAAAACTTTTAATAATTTTAATTGCATCATTTTTTTCTTTTATTGGTTATCTTCCAATCTATTGTGAAAGAAGATATATTATTATAAATTTCTATCTAATAAGTTCTCTATTCTTAATTGTTTTTGATTATTTAAAATATAACGATAATATTAAAAAACTAATTTTTATTTTTGTTTTATTATCTTTTTTGCTAAATCCATCTTATGATTTTTCAAAATATTTTTATTTGCAAAAGTATAAATATAATTTTTTTTATAATTTTTATTTGAATCTTAAAGGATTAAATCTTTCTGGTAATATTGTTGCCAATAAACCAAATACCGCTCTAATGCAATACTGTTCATATTATCTTAATTTAAGATATTATTGGGTATTACGTTGTCAAAAAGATAAAAAAGAATTTTTTGATGATCTCAAAAAATATAATATTTCATATTATTTTTATTATGGAAACGGTCATTCCTGTTTTGATTCAACACAATTAGTTTATGAGACTTTTCTTGATTATAAAGATTTTAATGAAAGTTTAAAAATTTATAAAGTTGATAAATAATAAAATGAATTATCAAAAAATAAAAAGGGGATTGGATCTTTTGTTTGCAACAATATTACTCGTTATTTTTTCTCCATTGTTTTTAATTATATCTATTTTGATTTTGGTAGATTCTAAAAGACCTGTATTCTTTTTGCAGGATAGAATTGGTAAAGATGGAAAAGTTTTTAAAATGATAAAATTTAGAAGCATGGTTGTCGGAGCAGAAAAAGGTGGAGTTTATGAGTTTAAAAATGATAAAAGAGTTACAAAAGTAGGTAAATTTTTGAGAAAAACTTCACTCGATGAATTACCACAACTTATAAACATTATAAAAGGAGAGATGTCTTTTATTGGTCCAAGACCTGTTTTAACTTACCATCCTTGGAAATTTGAAGAGTATCCACAGGAGAAAAAGAAAAGGTTTTTAGTTAGACCTGGTATAACTGGACTTGCACAGATAAATGGTAGAAAAGCTGTTGATTGGAATAAAAGGATAGAGTATGATATTGAATATATCAATAAATTATCTTTTTTTCTCGATCTAAAAATATTGATTAAAACCATTTTAAATGTTATTTTAATGAAGGATAATGAAAATATAGAAAAAACTTCTTAAGGAGAATATTTGAGTTTAACTTTGATGTATATCACAAATGATCCTGAAATTGCTCTTATAGCTGAAAATAATGATGTTGAATGGATTTTTGTTGATCTTGAAATTTTAGGAAAAGTTGAAAGACAGAAAGGAAAAGATTCTGTTATTTCAAATCATAGTGTTGATGATTTAAAAAAGTTAAAAAATGTTTTGAAAAAATCTAAAGTTCTTGTTAGAGTTAACCCTATCAATAAGAATACCCCTGATGAGATAAAAAAAGTTTGCGATAATGGTGCTGATATAATAATGCTTCCTTATTTTAAGACTCTGAATGAAGTTGAAATATTTTTAAAAAATCTTTCAGGAAAAAATTTAAAAAATATTATTCTTATCGAAACACCAGAATCTGTTGAATTGACAGATGAACTTATAAAAATAAATGAAATAGATTATTTTTATATAGGTTTAAATGACCTTTCACTTGGTTACGGTTTTTCTTTTATGTTTGAACCACTTGCTAATGGAACTGTTGATAAAATTGCGTCAAAAATAAGTTCAGTGAAAAAAAGGTTCGGTTTTGGAGGAATAGCATCTTTAGGTAGAGGGGCTATACCAGCTGAGTATATAATTGGTGAACATTACAGGTTAGGTTCATCTATGGTTATTCTTTCAAGAAGTTTTTGCAATGTTCAAAAGATAGAAAGAAAAGATGAAATAGAAAAAATTTTTAGCAGTGAGATTAAAAAGATCAGGGATTATGAAAAAGAAATAGCATTAAAAGATAGAAACTTTTTCGAAAAAAACAGGGAAAAGGTAAAAGAAATGGTAATAAAAATAAAGCAGGGGGATTTATGAATTTAGAACTTAAAAAAATACTTGATGAAAGAAAAGATTTGCAAAAATTTTTATTTATCAAAGGTTTTTTAATTACATCAAAGGATTTAAAAAATATAAAAGATAACTTTCCTTTTTATTCGAATTTTGAATTAAAAGAAATTAACGGATTTAATTTCTGGATATATAAAAATGTTCCATTCAATATTTTTGAAATGAAAGGTAAAACATACTTTGTAATTGGACATGCATACAATCCTTTTACTATGGAATTTGATGAAAAAAATATTCTCAAATATCTTGCTGAAAAAAATGAAAAAGGTGAAAGCGGATTTATTGATGGGGTTAATGAGTTAACAGGGATATTTTTACTTGGATATACAGAAAATAAAAATATCAGAGTTTTACTTGATGCTTCTGGAATGCAATATGGTTGTTATGGTAAATTTGAAAATGATATTTTTGTTTCATCCCATATCCAACTTGTAAACGATATTTTGAATTTAGATACTTTAGATTATGTAAAAGAGTTGATAAACTATAGATGGTATCATTATATGATGGGGAATTATCTTCCCGGAGATCTTACACCTTTTAAAGAATTTAAAAGGATAATTCCAAACACACTTGTAGATTATAAAGATGGTAATTTCGCGATAAAAAGATTTTATCCAGAGAAACCTTTAGAATATGTAAAAAATGATGACGATTATAAAAAAGTAATTGAAGAAGCATCTGAAATAATGAAGAAAAATATGCAATTGATTTTAAAAAAGTGGAACAAACCTGCAATTTCATTAACTGGAGGACTTGATAGTCAGACAACACTTGCATCTGCGAATGGATTATATGATAAGTATGCTACTTTCAGTTATATATCTATGTATAGAGAGAGTGTTGATGCTGAAGTTGCAAAGAAGAGAGCGGAAAAATTTAACCTTAAACATTCCATTTATAAGGTTCCCGATAATAACAATGAAATTGAAGATTTCGATATATTAAAAAGGATTTTGCAACATAATGAAGGGGATATTGGAAGTAACAAGGATAATGATATCAGAAAAAAGATATATCTTATGAATAACTTTGAATATGATGTAGAAGTAAAAAACTGGATAGCAGAAACTTTTAGGGGCTATGCATATAAATATTTTGGAAGAACAAAAATGCCAAAAAGTTTAAAACCAAGACATTATACTTCTTTATATAAAATTTTCTTTTTAAACAGAAAACTCGTTTATGAAACTGATAAATATTTTAAAGAATATTTAGAAAAAACGAATTTAAAAGAAAAACTTTTCAATTATGATGAATCTGACTTTTTTGTTTGGGAGATGATGCATGGTGGAAAATGTGGACTTAATATAGGTGTTATGAAATTTTGCTTTGATATAACCATTCCATACAATAATAGAAAATTTCTTGATATCCTTTTAAGAACAAATATTCAGGATAGAATAAGCGATAAAGTCCACCTTGACATGACGAAATATTTAAACAAAGAACTTTATGATATGAACTTAAGAGTTATAAATTTAAATGAAACAAAATTTAGAAAATTTCTTGCAAATGTTTATTTTACTATAAATAGTTCAATACCTTTTTAATATATGAAAATTTTAATTACTGGTGCATTTAAAATAAATAAAGAACAAGAAAAATTATTAAAAAAATTTGGATATTCTTTGTATTCCCATAAAGATGAAAAAAAGAAAATATCTCCTAAATTTTATGATGTTGACGGCGTTATTTGCAACAGTTTATTCCTATACAACAATATAAAAGATTTTAAAAATATCAAATTCATTCAACTAACGAGCGCTGGTTTTGATAGAGTTCCTATTGATTATATCAAAAAGAAAAGGATAAAAATTTTTAATGCAAAGGGAGTTTATTCAATTCCGATTTCAGAGTGGGTTGTTTTAAGGATACTCGAAATATACAAAAAAACAAGAGAATTTGAAAAATTACAAAAACAACATAAATGGGAAAAGATAAGGGATATAGAGGAATTGACTGGGAAAGTAGTTGGGATACTCGGTTTTGGTGATATAGGAAAAGAAATAGCAAAAAGATTGAAACCATTTGGAGTAAAAATATTTGTTTGTGATATAAGGGATGTAAAGGATAAACTCATAGAAAAAAGATACAACACTGAAAATATTTATGAATTCTTAAAAAACATTGATATTTTGGTAATCTCACTACCATTGAATAAAAAAACAAAAGGTTTATTAGATTATAAAAAATTAAAAATTATGAAAAAAAATTCAATCCTGATAAATATATCGAGGGGAGAGGTGATAAAAGAAAAAGATTTAATAAGAATTCTGAAAGGTAAAAAATTTAAAGGAGTTTACCTTGATGTTTTTGAAAATGAACCACTTCTTTCAGATAGCCCTTTATGGGATTTTGAAAATGTATATATAACTCCACATAATAGTTTTATATCAGATAAAGTAAATGATAGGTTGTTTGAATTAATAGTGAAAAATTTAAGAAGTGTATAAAAAAATGAAAAAGTTTTTAATAATTTCTCCAAAAAATAGAACAGTTTACAATTTTAGGGGAGACCTTATAAAAGAAATCCAAAAGAACGGTTATGATGTTTTTGTTACATTACCAAATGGAGATAATTTAGACAAAATTAAAGAATTAAATTTAAAATATGAAATAATTCCTTTAACAAAACATGGTTTAAATTTTTTCGAAGATATAAAATATCTTTTTAAACTCTCTTCCTTCATAAAAGAAATAAAGCCAGATAAAATTCTTGCTTATACAGTAAAACCAATCATTTATGGTTCAATTGCAAACAAAATCTCTAATGGAAACAACTTTTATTCAATGATGACCGGTTCAGGCTATGTTTTTATTTCTAAAAGTTTCAAAGCAAAAATGTTAAATTTCATTGTAAAAAATCTTTACAGAATAGCATTCAGTTTTTCAAAAAAGATAATATTTTTCAATATTGATGATTTAAACGATTTTGTAAATAAAAAGATTGTTTCAAAAGAAAAATCTTTTGTTGTTAACGGATCTGGAGTAAATCTTGATAAATTCTATCCTTTGCCGTATCCAGAAAAGGTAACATTTTTTATGCTTTCACGCCTTTTGAAAAGTAAAGGTGTTATGCAGTATTTGAAAGCATGTGAAAAAATTAAAAAGAAATATCCAAATGTTAGATGTATTTTGCTTGGTAAAATAGAAGATATGCCAGATGCTATACCTGAAGAAGAAATAATGAGTTATATTAATTCAAATATTGTTGAACTCTTTGGAGAGACTGATAATGTATTAGAATATTATAAGCAATGTTCAGTTTATGTTCTAACATCTTATAGAGAGGGAATTCCAAGGACAGTTCTTGAAGCTATGGCTTGTGCAAGGCCTATAATTGTAACAGATGTTCCTGGTTGCAGAGAAACAGTTATAGAAAATTACAACGGTTTTTTAGTTAAACTAAATGATGTTGATAAACTTGTTGAAAAGATGGAATTGTTTATTAAAGATAATAATTATATTGAAATTTTTGGTAGAAATTCATACAATCTCTGTAAAGAAAAATTTGATGTTAAAAAAGTGAATGAAAAGTTGATAGAGATACTGGGAATATAATATGTGTGGTATAAATGGGATTATAGATTTTGAAAATAAATTAGAGAAGGAGCGATTAAGTTCTATTATTGATAAGATGAACAATTCATTAAAACATAGAGGGCCAGATGATGAAGGTAAGTATATTGATAATAATTTCGCACTCGGAATGAGAAGATTATCTATTATTGATTTGGAGAAAGGAAAACAACCAATTTTTAATGAAGATAGCACTCTTTTTATTTTTATGAATGGAGAAATTTATAATTATAAAACTTTAAGAGAAAAATTAATTTCTAAAGGTCATAAAATTGTTACAAATTCTGATACTGAAGTTGTTATACATCTATTTGAAGATAAAGATATAGATTGTTTTAAAGAAATAATTGGAATGTTTGCAATAGCAATTTATGATATCAAAAAAAATAGATTGGTCCTTGCAAGAGATAGAGCAGGAGAAAAACCATTATATTACTTTATGGATGAGAATTTCTTTATCTTTTCATCTGAATTGAGAGGACTAATATCAACAGGTCTTATCAAAAACAATATCGATTTTGAATCATTATCACAATATTTACAGTTAACATATTTAACTGCACCAAAATCAATTATTCAGGGGGTAAAAAGGGTATTACCCGGTCAAATTATAGAGATAAAAGGAAAGAATAATATTAAAGAAACTATATATTGGGATATAGAACCTTCTAAATTTAATCCTATAAATGATTATGATGAATGTAAAAAAGGATTGAGGGAAGTATTTTATAAAGCAGTAGAAGAAACTATGGTCTCAGATGTTCCAATTGGCACTTTTTTAAGTGGTGGAATAGATTCTTGTATCATCACTGGTCTTGTTTCAAATATAAGTAAAAAACAGATAAATTCTTTTTCAATAGGTTTTAAGGAGAAGGAATTTGATGAGAGTAAAAGAGCAATATTGAGTGCTAAAAAGCATAAAGTTTATCATTTTGGTAAATTGTTTAGAAATGCTTTAAAAAATGGACTTTTAAAAACTTTAAATAAAGATCGAATAGTTGAACAGAATATTTTTAACAGTGAACACAAAGAAAAAATTTTAAATGAACATTTTTCTTTTAAAAAGGATAGAACAAGTGAATTATAGACAATATATATTTTTGAAAAATGGTATTGTAAGAATATATTGAGATTAAGAAAGATAGAATAAAAATTATTAATTATATAAGGTAGTTTTAAAAATGAGATTTAGTATAATCGTACCGATATATAATGTTGAAACCTATCTTGAAAAATGTATTGATAGTATTATATCTCAAACTTATAATGACTTTGAATTAATATTAATCGATGATGGTTCAACTGATAAATCTTATGAAATATGTAAAAAATATGAAGTCAAAGACAAAAGAATTTTTTTAATACATCAAACAAATAAAGGTTCTGCTGCAACAAGAAATTTAGGAATTAAACATTCAAAAGGGGAATATCTTATTTTTATTGATAGCGATGATTTCTGGAATACCGACAAATTATTATTTAATCTTAATAAAATTATAGTGGAATGTTCTCCAGATGTAATTTTATTTGGATATAACAAATTTTACGCTCAAAGTAATAAAACGAAACAAGTATCCAAGATATTAAAAAGAACAGATATTTATAATTTAAAAAAAGAGGAATCTTTTAAACTCTTATTTTTAAAAAAGATATTTATTTCTTCCGCTTGGACAAAAGTTGTAAAAAGTAAATTGATCAAAGATAATAAAATCTTTTTTAGGGAAGGAATATTAACTGAGGATATCGAATGGTCGGCACTGATCGCTATTAATATGAAAACTATAGATTATCTTGAAATGAATCCATACAATCACACACAAAGAAATATTTCTATTTCAAACTCGATTAAAAGTAAAAATATTGATGATTTAATAAGTAGTATAGAAAATTGTAAAAATTATTCAAGAACTATTAAAAACACTGAATTTTATAATCCTTATATGGCATACTTATCATTTCAATATATTACATTGCTTCTTAATTCTACTAAAATCAAACTTTATAAAAGTCAATTTATGTATATAAAAAACAATAAATGGTTGTTAAAATATTGTTTGGGAAATATAAGAATTATTAGTTTTTTGGGTATTATTTTTCCTTTTAATATTTTTTATAATTTAATCAAATTTACATATATATTAAAAAAAAGGTATCTTAATGGCAATTAAAATTTTAGTTATCTCTCGAACACCTTGGAATATTAATAACAGTTTTGGTAATTCTTATGAAAATATTTTTACTAATCTCAAAGATATCGAAATATGTAATTTATATTGCGATTTTGGATATCCAAAAAGTAAAATTGTAAAAAAATTTTATCGAATAAATGAAAAAACAATGATAAAAAAAATACTTGGATTAAATAAAACTGCTATAGAAAATGTTAAAATTGATGAAAATAAATTTAATAATAAAGAAGTTAATTTTGTTAATAGAATTAAAAAATTAAGATATTGGTTTTTTTATCTACTTAGAGATTTAGTTTGGAGTATAGGAAATTGGAAGGATGATGGGTTGTTAAATGCTATAAAAATTTTTAATCCTGATATTATTTTTCAACCTATATACTTTTCAACATATATGAATGATATAGTTTATTATGTTAAAAAAAATATCAATAAACCTATTATTGGTTATGTATCTGATGATGTTTATTTTTACAGATTTCCTTCTTATTCTTTATATTTTCTTTGCAAAAAATTTCTGGTAAGATTAAAGGTAAAAAAAGTTATAAAAAATTGTGAACTTTTATATGTAATTACTGAAAGACAGAAAAAAGATTATGAAAAATACTTTAAGATTAAATGTAAAGTTTTAACAAAAGGATATGAGTTTTCCGATGAAAAAAAGAACGAATATGATTCAAATAAAAACCAGATAATAAAAATTGTTTATACAGGTAATTTAGCACCTGAAAGATTTCAGTCTCTTTTAAAACTTGCAAAATTAACTGATTATTTAAATAGTGAAAAAAAACATTTTGAAATTGATGTATACTCAGGAACAATACTAAGCAACAAAAATATAAAAGATCTTAATAAATTCAGAAGTTTAAAATATTATGGAGAAATAGATAATGAATTAATCCCAAAAATTCAAAAGGATAGTGATATTTTATTATTTTTAGAATCTGATAATAAAATATATAAAGAAAAAATTAAATATTCGTTCTCTACAAAACTTATAGATTATTTTTTTGCTAATAGAACAATATTAGCAATTGGTCCTCGAAACATTGCTCCGATTGAATATCTTGACAAGAATGATTCTGCTTTAATAGCTGAAAATGAAAAAGAATTACAAAAAATTTTAAATAATATAATTAAAAACAGAAATATTTTAAGTGAATATGCAGAAAAAGCTTGGAATTGTGGTGTTAGAAATCATCAGAGAGAGAAAATCCAAACAGAATTACTTAATGATATTAAAATAATAAAAGAAACAGGATTAAAAAATGAAAGTTCTTAATCTTAATACTGTGAGTTCAATTAGAAGCACTGGAAAGATAGTCAATTATTTACATGAATATTTAACAAAAAATGGTCATGAATCGTATGTAGCGTATTCATTTGGCCCAAAAATTAGGAATGGTTTTATAATAGGAATTCCTTTTGAAAAAAAAATAGAAGCTTTAACTGCCAGAATAACGGGTTTTCAAGGTTATACTTGTTATTTGGGAACTTTGAATTTTATAGAAATTTTAAAAAAAATTAAACCTGATTTAATTCATATTCATAATATACATAGTAATTTTCTAAACTATCCAATGCTTTTCGAATACATAATAAAAAATAAAATACCTGTAGTTATAACCCTTCATGATTGTTGGTTTTTTACAGGCAAATGCACACATTATTTTACTCAAAATTGCTATAAATGGCAAACAACTTGTAAAAAATGTCCTAAATTAAAAAAAGATATCCCTTCTTGGTTTTTCGATAGAACAGAAAAAATGTTTAATGATAAAAAAAGGTGGATTAGTTCTATAGAAAATTTGGCAGTTATAGGACCTTCACTGTGGATCATTGAGGAGGCAAAAAAGTCTTTTTTAAAAGATTCAAAAATAATTGAAACTATTTATAATCCAATAGATACTAATATTTTTAAACCAAGGGATGCTACAGTTTTAAAAAATAAATTGAATTTGAATGATAAATTTATTATTTTAGGTGTAGCTTCAAAATTCAGTGAGAATAATGGACTTGATAAGTTTATAGAATTAAGTAAAATTATTGATAAACAAACTATTATTATCTTAATTGGTGGAGTTGATAATAAAAATATTTTGCCTTCTAATATAATTCATATAAATGAAACTCACAATAGAGAAGATCTTTCAATATATTATTCTTTGGCAGATGTTTATATAAATTTTACTAAAGAAAATACATTCGGTTTTACAACAGCAGAAGCCCTTGCTTGTGGAACTCCTATTGTTGTATATAAAACAACAGCGAATTCTGAAATGTTAAACGATGCTAATGGTTATGAAATGACTCTAAATAAAGAACTGAACGATATTATTTCGATTGTTGAAAATATCAAAAAAAATGAAAAAGAAGAAAACAAACAAAAAAGGATAGATTTTGTTAAAAAGAATTTTGATAAAGAAAAAATAATGAAGGAATATATTCAAATATACAATAAAATTTTGAAAGGATAGAATAATGTTTTTATATTCAATAAATATAATTTTAATTTTTCTAATTTATTTTATTTTACTATATATTAACTCTAAGACAAAAATTAATGTAAAAAAAATTTATTGCATAATTATAACTATTCAAATGATACTTTTTTCTGGATTGAGACATTATTCCGTTGGTGCTGATACATTTTCATATTATTTAAATTTTGAAATGGTAAAGGGAATGTCTTGGGAAAAGATAATAAGAATTTTTTTTGATTCTTTATATTCAAATAGATATTATTTTAAAGATCCCGGATATTTGATATTCCAAAAAATTTTTCAAATATTTTCAGGTGATTATCAATTGTATTTAATTTTTATAGCAATTATTTTTACAGTTCCTTTAGGAATATTGATTTATAAAAAATCACAAAATCCATTACTAAGTTTTTTAATATATTTTTGTTTGTTTTTTGCATTTTTTGGTATAACAGGTATTAGACAAACTGTTGCAACATCATTGGTTGGAATATATGGATATTGGGCTATAATTAACAAAAAATTGAATTATTTTATAATCCTATCAATCATAGCATTTTTTATTCATAAATCGTCGATTTTATTTTCCCCCTTTTATTTTATCGCCTTTCAAAAATTCCAATTAAAACATATAATAATGATTTTATTAGTTTTTTTACTATCTTTTATATTTTTTAATGTTAAAATTTTCTCACCTATTGCAAACTTTTTTAAATATGAAAATATGTTATATTTTAATATCAAAGGAACAGAGACATATAGCTCCTTAATTCTTTTAATTTTTATAACCATTCTTTGGAGAAAGAATACTTTTTTAAAAAAAATTGATAATTATTTTTACTTTAATGCAATTTTTTTAGGTTTGTTTTTAACTTTAATGACTTTTAAAAGTCAAAGTTTTATGAGAATTCAACAATATTTTAACTTTTATTATATTTTGGCAATACCAGAAATAATAGAAACATTTAATAAAAAAGATAAATATATGGTCCTATTAATAGCAATAAGTGTTTTGTTGTTTTTATATTTTAGGTTAGATAAATATTATAAATTTTTCTGGCAATAGGAGAATATATTGAAAAATATAATATATTTAGGTTTTTACACTGTAAGTAATGATAAAAAAAAAAGAAATCATTGCTTGGCTGCTGTTAATAAAATGAATTATATTGCAGAGGTATTAAAAAATTTAGGATTTTTTGTGACTATACTCTCTCCATCGTGGACAAATCAGGAAAATGAATTTAAATTTTTTAAAAGTGAAAAAATTTTTTTAAACGATGATTCACAAGTTGTTTTTTCTCCATCATTCAATATAAAAATCAAAAGCAATTTTAAACCTTACCTGTTTAAAATTTTTCTATCTTTTTTATGGACCACAATTTATTTAATTAAAAATAAGGATGTGGATTTAGTTATTGCATATCATCAACCGATGTTAAGTGTACCTATTTTTATTGCAAAAAAGTTTAGGAATTTTAAACTGATACTTGAAGTTGAAGAAATATATTCGGATGTTTGGAAACAAAGGAAACTATTTACAATATTGGAAAAAAAGTTAATTCAATCTGCTGATTCTTATATTTTTTCAACCCATACTTTGGTTGACAAAATAAATAATATAAAACCTTATATAATTTCCTATGGAGAGTTAAAACACAATAAACAGAAAGTTGAAAAATATAAAGATAAAATCCATCTTGTTTTTGCGGGATCTTTTGATCCAATAATAGGTGTTTTAGAAAGTATAAATGTTGCTAAGTATCTTGATAAAAACTATCATTTACATATCATTGGATTTGGAAAACAAAAAGAAACCGAAAATGTTTTGAATTTAATTAATGAAGTAAATAGAAATTCGAGTTGTCAGGTAACTTATGATGGATGTTTAAAAGGGGATGATTATATTGAGTTTATTCAAAGATGTCATATCGGTCTTTCAACAATTTCTAAAAGGAAGGGTTTTATTGATTCTGTTTTTCCATCAAAAATATTATCTTATTTATGTAACAATTTATATGTTGTTTCAAGTGATTTAAAATCTGTTGTTGAATCTCCTTTTTCACATTTGATAAAATTTTACAATGAAGATAATCCTGAATCAATTGCTAAAGCAATAAAAGAAATCAAAATTGATGAAAATTATGATAAGTTTTTAGAAGAAGAGATAAAAAAAATTGATGAAAAGTTTAGAAAGGATCTGTTAAATTTAATAAACCAAAATGATAGATTCTAATAAACAAATTAAATATTCAGCAATACTTTCTTATTTTTCTATTGGTTTAAACATCATAGTTGGTCTTTTCTTTACCCCTTGGTTGGTTCGGAAAATAGGGCAATCGGATTATGGATTATATTCTTTGAGTATTTCTTTGATAAGTCTTTTTATACTTGATTTTGGATTAAGTATTGGCGTATCAAGGTTTCTATCATTATATTTTTCAAAAAATGAAAACAATAAAATTAAAAAATTTTTAGGAATTATTTATAAATTATACTTTTCACTAAGCCTTTTAATATTTATTATTTTTGTTGTAATATATTTAAATGTAAGCAACATTTATAAAAATTTTACTCAAGATGAGATAGTAAAATTAAAGTTTATTTTACTAACAATTGGTTTTTTCAACATTATCACTCTATCAACTAAACCATTTGAGGGAATTTTAATAGCATCAGAAAGATTTATTTTTTTAAAGTCTGTAGATATAATTAATAAATTATCAACAGTTATTTTACTAATTTTTCTATTAAAATCTGGTTATGGGCTTTATGCTTTGGTTTTAACAAATATTTTTGTTAACCTTTTAGTAATAACTTCAAGATTTTTTTATATAAAGAAATTCATTGGTTTTGAAGTTGATTTTAAATTTTGGGATAACAGATTGTTTCAAGAGGTTTTTTTATTTTCTTTTTGGTATTCTATCGCAGTAATTTTTTACAACTTAACAACGAATTTAATGCCGTTAATTATAGGAAAATTTACAAATACAGTTCAAATAGCAATTTTTTCTATTGGAATGACTGTAGATGGGTATACCTTTTCCCTTTCAAATGCTCTTAACGGTTTATTTTTACCAAAAATTACAAGGATATTAGTTAAAGAGGACACTCAACATTTTAATCAGATTATGTTAAAAATGGGAAGGATACAACTTTTTATAGTTGGTTTTATTATAATCACATTCTTTATTTTTGGTAAAAATTTTATGTTGTTATGGATGGGAAAAGAATTTAATAATTCTTATTGGGTTGCTTTATTTTTAATAATTCCTTGGTTTTTAATAAAAACTCAAGATATTATGAAAACATCACTTTTAGTTACAAATAATGTCAAATTCGACGCTATTTCAACAATTATTTTAACATTTGTCTCTATATTGTTATCTTCATTACTTTCAATAAAATTGGGTGCTATTGGAGCTGCATTGGGAGTTATGGTCGCAAGAATAATTGGTTTAGTATTATTTTTAAATATAATCTATTACCGATTATTTAAAATAGACATTTTTAAATTCTTTATAGATTGCCATCTGAAAAATCTACCATTATTTTTAATAATGTTGATTTTTGGGTTTTTCATACAGAAATATTTTACATTAAATAATTTTTATACTTTCATTTTAAAAATAGTTTCTTTTTCAATAGTATATTTTTTGTTATTATGGTTTTTCTTTTTGAATGATTATGAAAAATCTTTATTTTATGATGTAAAAAGAAAAGCAAAACAAATTTTCAATATTAGAACTTAAAACAACAACAGATAAAAAGAGCTTTAATAATTTTATTATTTGTTGACAAATGGATTTTAATAAAATATATTATAAAAAACAAAAAAGGGGATAGGATGTTTAAGGATAAAATTATTCTGATAACAGGAGGGACAGGTTCTTTTGGAAATGCTGTTCTCAACAGATTCTTGCATACTGAAGTTAAGGAGATTAGGATTTTTTCAAGAGATGAATTAAAGCAACATGAAATGAGAAATAAATATAAAAATGACAAAATCAAATTTTACATCGGAGATGTCAGGGATGAAAAATCTATATATGATGCTATGGTTGATGTTGATTATGTTTTTCATGCAGCAGCGTTGAAACAGGTTCCTTCTTGTGAATTTTATCCGATGGAGGCAGTCAAGACGAACATAATTGGCACCGAAAATGTTTTAAATGTTTCCTTAGAAATGGGTGTAAAAAAAGTAGTTGTTTTAAGCACTGACAAGGCTGTTTATCCTATAAATGCTATGGGGTTAACAAAGGCGTTGATGGAAAAAGTTATGATTGCAAAATCGAGATGTTCGAATTCCAAAGGCACAATTTTATGTGGAATAAGATATGGTAATGTTATGGCTTCAAGAGGTTCAGTAATACCTTTGTTTATAGAACAGATTAAGAAAAAACAACCTTTAACTATAACTGACCCTGAGATGACAAGATTTTTAATGTCTCTTGATGAAGCAGTTGAACTTGTAGTTCATGCTTTCAAACATGCATATCCCGGAGATATTTTTGTAAAAAAATCTCCAGCATCAACTATAAAGGATCTTGCTCAAGCGATAATAGAAATATTTGATCCAAAAGCAAAGATAAAAATTATTGGAACAAGGCATGGTGAAAAACTTTATGAAACTCTTGTTACAAGAGAGGAAATGGTTAAAGCAGAGGATATGGAAGGTTATTTTAGAATTCCCGCTGATAATAGGGATTTGAATTATGATAAATATTTTGAAGAAGGGGAAAAGAAACTTCTAACTTTAAAAGAAGAATACAATTCTGATAACACAACTCGATTGAATGTTGAACAGATTAAAAAGCTCCTTCTTTCTTTGGATTATGTTAAACAGGAACTAAAATGAAAACTATTTTGATAACAGGTGCTAATGGTTTTGTTGGCAAAAACCTTATTGCTGGTCTAAACCATTTAAAAGATATAAAGATACTGAAATATGATATAGAGAATGATGAAAATGATTTAAAAGAATTTCTAAAACAATCTGATATTATAATACATCTTTTGGGAGTGAATAGACCAAAAGATGAAAAGGAGTTTTTTACAGGTAATTATGAGTTTACAAAAAAGATGACAGATTTTTTAATAGATATTTGTAAGAAAACTACAGTTGTTATGACATCATCCATTCAAGTTGAGTTGGACAATCCTTATGGGAAAAGCAAAAAAATGGGAGAAGATGCTCTTATAGAATACGCAAAGAAAACTGGTGCTATGGTTTTTATATACAGATTACAGAACCTTTTTGGTAAATGGGGAAAACCAAATTATAATTCTGTTATTGCAACTTTTTGTTATAATATTGCAAGAGATCTACCTATCCAAATATCAAACAGAGAGAATGAGGTTGAATTTTTATACATCGATGATGTAGTTAACGAGTTTGTTAAAATTGTTAAAGATGAAAAAGAATATGATGGGTTCTATTACAAAATTGATAAAGGTTTTAAAAAGAAATTGGGTGAAATTGCAGATAAAATTTATGAATTCAAAAAAATAAGAGAAAATCTGATGCTTCCAGATTTTTCAGATCTTTTTACAAGGTACCTTTATTCAACTTATATCTCTTACATCCCGGTTGACAATCTCTCATATCCTTTAACTACAAAAGAGGATAACAGGGGAATTCTTGCAGAAGTATTAAAATCTTCACATATAGGACAGATATTTTTTTCTACAATAAAACCGGGGATAACAAGGGGAAACCATTATCATCATACTAAAATTGAAAAATTTTGTGTTTTAACTGGTAAAGCACTTATCAGATTAAGAAATATTGTAACTGATGAAAAGATTGAGTATGAAGTGAGTGGAGATAAAGTCCAGATAGTTGATATACCACCGGGATTCACCCATTCGATAACCAATATAGGGGAAAATGAAGTTATAACTATCTTCTGGAGTATGGAGATATTTGATCAAAATAACCCTGATACATTTTTCTTAGAGGTTTAAAATGAAAAAACTAAAAGTTATGACCATTTTGGGGACAAGACCTGAAATTATAAGATTGTCAGAAGTGATTAAAGCCAACGATAAATATTTTAACCACATTCTTGTGCATACAGGTCAAAATTGGGATTATAACCTTTATCAAATTTTCTTTAAAGAGTTGGGCTTAAGAAAACCAGATTATTTCCTTAATTCAGTTGGAAAAAATCTTGGTGAAACTATGGGAAACATTATAAAAAAATCTTATGAGGTTTTGTTGAAGGAAAAACCTGATGCTGTTTTGATATTAGGTGATACAAACAGTGCTTTATCAGCTATTTCAGCAAAAAGGTTAAAGATACCAATTTTTCATATGGAAGCTGGAAACAGATGCTTCGATCAGAATGTTCCTGAGGAGTTAAACAGAAGAATAGTAGATCATATAAGTGATATAAATCTTCCCTATACCGAACATAGCAGAAGGTATCTGCTTGAAGAAGGAATAAGGAAAGATTACATTTTTGTTACAGGTTCGCCGATGACAGAGGTTTTATTAAAAAATTTTGATAAAATTTCAAAAAGCAAAATACTTGAGAATTTAAAATTAGAAGAGAACAATTACATAATTTTGAGTTCACATAGAGAGGAAAACCTTGATATTGATGATAATTTAACTTCACTTGTGAATGCGATAAATTTTGTCGCTGAAATTTTTAAAATGCCGATAATATACTCTGTTCATCCAAGAAGTGAAAAAAAGATAAAGGATAAAAAGATAAAATTCAACAAACTTGTGAAAAAAATGAAGCCATTCGGTTTCATAGATTACAACAAACTTCAGATGCATTCCTATTGCGTTCTCTCCGACAGTGGGACTCTGAGTGAGGAATCATCTATACTTGGCTTTCCTGCGGTTTTGATAAGAACAAGCACCGAAAGGCCTGAAGTTCTTGATAAGGGAACAATTGTTATTGGTGGAATTGAAAAAGAAAATATGGTAAATTCAATAAAGATTGCAAAGGAAACATTTGAAAATAGAGACAAAAATCAAATCCCATTTGATTATTTTGATAAAGATGTTTCAATTAAGGTTGTTAAAATAATACAAAGTTATACAAGGATCGTAGATAAATTTGTTTGGATGAAAAAAATATAGCTTTTTTCAACTTTAACTTATAACAAAAAATCTATAGAAAATTTTCTATTGAATTTAGATCTATTAGGATTAATATTTTTATTTAAGAAAAGGAGATTTTTATGGTTAAATATTTTAACAAGAATTTTTATTTAATTCTTATTGTTTTTATAACATTGAATGTCTCAGCAAAACAACTCAAAACATTGACTCCACCAGATGCTATAAAAGAACCACATTATTTAACTATTCACGATACAACACTCGTTGATGATTATTATTATTTCAGAAATATAGATGACCCAAGGGTTATGAAATATATAGAGGAAGAGAATAAATATACTGATAAAATGATGCTTAAAACAAAAGAACTCCAGAAAAAACTATACAATGAAATTTTGAAAAAAGTTGATAAGGATGAAATATCAGTTCCAGAAAGAAGGGATTCTTTTCTTTATTACTACAAAGATCTGAGAGGTAAAGATTATACAATATTTTGTAGAAGAAAGGACAAGGAAAACTCTCAGGAAGAGATTATCATTGATGTTAACGAACTTGCCAAAAATTACCAATTCTTCGATCTAAATTTTGGAGAAATCTCATCGGACCATAGGATGCTGTCTTATTCTTTCGATACTCTTGGGAATGAGAACTACACTTTAAGAATTCTTGATCTTAAAACAAAAAAGAACATTGAGATTCCTGTTATAGATAACATAACTTCTTTTGCATTCAACAAATACAATGATGGATTTTTCTACACAGTCCAAAACGATATATCAAGATCCTATGCTTTGCGTTATTATGATATGAAAACAGGGAAAGATACTCTTCTTTTTCAAGAAGATGATGAGAGGTTTTCTGTTTATGTTAATAAAACAAGGGATAGAGATTACATTTTTCTTTCAGTTTCAAGTTCAACATCATCAGAGTATTATTACATAAAATCTGATGACAGGGATTTGAAATTGAACCTTCTTGTCAAAAGGGAAAAAGATGTAGAATACTCATTCGATCATTCTGGGCTTTATTTTTACTATCTCACAAACAAGGATTGTATAAATTTTGATCTGAAAAGGTTCAGAATAGATTCAACAATTGAGAATTCAACAACAGTTATAAAAGGGTCTGATTCACTGATGATAGAGGGATTCGATGCTTTTGAAAGTTTTCTTTCAGTTTACGAAAGAGTCAACGGAAGAAAAAAATTAAAATTCTATTACCTTGCAACAGGTGATTCAAAATATTTTGATTTCGGTGAAGATAATTGCACCTTTTACCCATTTTCAAACTCTTCTTTTAAAAGGGATTCTTTGAGAGTTTCATATATGTCTTTGAAAACACCTTCAACAGTTATTGATATAGATGTGAAAAGTTTGAAGGGAGTTGTAAAAAAGGTCGAAGAGATAAAAGGATACAAAAAAGATAACTATGTAACCGAATATATTTACGCAAAAGCTGAAGATGGGGAGTTGATACCAATATCATTGATATACAACAAAAAATATGACCCAAAAAATTTGCCACTACTACTTAATGGATATGGTGCTTATGGAATGCCTTCAGATCCTTATTTTTCAACTTCAAGGCTATCTTTGCTCGATAGGGGAGTCATTTTTGGGATAGCACATATAAGAGGTGGTGGTGATAAAGGAAGAAAGTGGTACATTGATGGAAAGATGTTCAAAAAGATGAACACATTTACAGATTTTATATCATGTGCCGAATATTTGATAGAGAAGGGTTATACTTCCCCAGAAAAACTTGTAATTGAAGGTGGAAGTGCAGGAGGACTTTTGATAGGGTCAGTTTTGAATCTAAAGCCGGAACTTTTTAAAGGTGCTATTTTGAGTGTCCCATTCGTTGACCTTATAAACACGATGCTTGATACAACTTTGCCACTTACAACAGGGGAGTTTGAGGAATGGGGAAACCCACAAATAAAAGAGCAGTTTGATTATATGATTAAATACAGCCCTTATGATAATATTAAACCAACCAAATACCCAAATATTCTTGTAAAATCTTCAATTTTTGACACAAGAGTTATGTATTGGGAACCTTTGAAATGGGTCGCAAAAATGAGAGATAATAAACTTGATAACAATGTTTTGTTATTAAAAATGAGAATGAGTGGAGGACATGGTGGAAGTTCAGGTAAATATAACTGGTATGAAGAGATAGCATTTGATAATGCATTTTTACTTTATTATATCTGGAATATACAAAGGTAAATTATAAAGTTATTGTCTCTGAAGGTGAGTCGTAAGGAGAGATTACAAATTTCGTTTCAGGAAAACTGAAACGGGAAACAACTTCTTTCTGAACAAATTGTAATGAGTTCGTTCTTTTACTTAAATGATGTAAAAGTATATATTTGATGTTAGAATTATAAACTTTTTCTATAACTTTTGCAGTATCATCGTTTGAAAGGTGCCCTTTTTCTGAAAGTATCCTTTCTTTCAAATCATCAGAATATTTTGAATTATGTAAACCTTCTTTAGAGTGGTTTGACTCTATTGCAAGGAGTTTTACATCTTTTAGAAAGGAGGATAATTTAGCATCAAATTTCCCCATATCTGACAGAAAACCTATCTTTGAGTCATTATAGGTGATTATGAATCCAGAATTTAACATATCGTGGTCAATTTGAAAAGGGAAGAAGTTGAAATCAAGAACTTGAAATGTGTTTTCGAAAGTAAAATGTCTTTTAAAAGGGTAGTCCGTGAAATGTGAAGTGTAATTATCGTTGAAATATAGGTTTATAGTTGGTATCCTTTTAAGTATAGTACCAAGACCAAAGTAATGGTCCTTATGGAAATGAGTTATCACTATTGATTTTACATTTTCTATTGAAAGAGATTTGGATTCTAAAAGTTTTTTAGTCCTTTTGAATGAAATACCAGCATCTATAAGTATAAGTTCTTCAGGTTTTGTATACAAAACGAACGAATTCCCATCAGAACAACTTGACAAAGAAAAGAAATTAACCATTTATCCACACCTTGTTTACATTTTTATTTATTAAATTAAGGACACTTACCATACTTTTCCACATCGTTTAAAATTTCATAAAACAACTTTTCCACTTTTTTATTTTTAACACTACCACACACTTTAGTATACCCCATCTTTCCCCAAAATCAATAGTAATAGTTGGGGACGGTGCTTGACAGTGTGACATTTTTGGAAGTATAAAAGCAATAATAGTAGATTGTCTCGCTCAGATAATGAATTCACATATTTACATTTACAGATAATAAGTTTTATAGCGTTAATAAAATATGAATCAAAACCTTACTGAGAACTCGAAATTTAATTTTGGAGAAATAGAAAGTTTAAGGAATGGTTGTTTTAACGATTACTTAAATGATTTCATTTCTTGCTTTTTTCTTTTCTTTTCTCAATAATTTTTTCTATTTCTTTTTTGGAATTTTTGAAAATGTCTTTGTAAAAATCTATAGGGTAAAAAAAGTTAGAATCAACAGGCTCTGAGTATTCAAAAGTCCCAATTCCTTCATAATAACTATCACCAATAAACCCTTTAACTTTGCATGGCCCTGTGAATATAACACCGGGAATATAACATTCTTCATAGATAGGTTCATAAAAGAGGTATATAGAATCATTCTTACTTCTTATCAAAAATCCATATTCATAAATCTTTTTTGCTAAAGTTGATTTTCTATATGTTATAGGATCGAGTGAAGTTTCTTCAAATATTAAAGACCTTTTGTTTTTAGTATCATGGTAATTCAAAAAATTGAACTGTTTATTCTTAAAATTTCCAGAAAGAAGGAATTCATCATCATTTAAAAAAACACCGCTCCAAACCCATCTGTTTTTGCTATCGAGCTTTATATTGCCCCATTGGTGATCAAACCATGCATAAATTTTGGATTTCTTTGAAAAATCTATATCAATTTTTTCATTTTTTATAAAACCTGTTAGTTTGTTAGAAACTAAAGAGTAATATCCTGCAGTATCCTTAATATCTCCCATGATAACATACCCATCCTTGCCATTTATAAGTAATTTAAAATCATGGTCAAAATTTATTGAGCATTTTAAATCTTCAAGAGAAAAATCTATGTAAAAACCAAGATCTTTAAGGTTTTCAGTTCTGCTTAAATTTTTCATTCCAAAATATATAGGGACATTAGTTTCATAATAATAAAAAGTATCTTTTAAAATATCCTTAATATATATTTGAAAAAATTGTTTTCGCATCATAGTACTGGAAAATTATAATAAAAAAGTTGAAATCATTATTCTCATTTTGAGTCAATATATAAGTATAATACCAATCTATTTTACCTTTATGCAACTGGACATCTTTTGTTAAATCGAGTATATTTTTTTGAGGGATATGGTAACAGTTTATTGAAAAGAAAAAAATAGTGATAATTATTGAACTCAAAATAAATGTTTTAGTTTTCATAAATTTATAATAATGAAATTATATTTTGAGTCAAGTAAAGAAAAGTATTAAAGTTTTTATTGATTTATAAGAATTAAAATATATAATTTGAAAATTATGTATAAAAGAGAGTATTGGTTAGAATATAGCAAAATCAATAGGTATATTTTTAGTAGTCCTTGGCCATACTTCAATAAATGAGAATTTAAAAATTTTTATTTACTCATTCCATATTCCTTTGTTTTTTTTGATATCAGGTTTTTTATTTAAAACAAATGATAATTTTAAAAATTTTTTCATAAAACAGTTTAAGAGATTTATTATACCTTATTATATTTTCAGTATTATAACTTACATTTTCTGGATAACGGTAGGTGGGAGGTATGGAATTGGGCTCATTTCTGAAATAGGTTATACAAAACCTTTAATCGGCACAATTTTAGGCTTAAGTCATAATGATTATTTAGTTCACGATATTTCATTATGGTTTTTATATGTTCTTTTTTTGATAGAAATCATTTATTTCTTTCTACTTAAAATAAAAAATATAAAAATTATAGTTATAATTTCAATAATATTATCATTTTCTGGTTATTTTATTTCAAATATATTAAAAATGAAATTAATATATGGGATAGAGAAAGTTCTTGTTGGTCAAATATTCTTTTTAATAGGTATTATTCTTAGAAGAATAAACTATCAGGTTATTATAAGAAATCTAAATATATATAAAATAATATACTTAACAATTATAATGGTTTTAATTAACTTATTTTTTTTAAAAATTAACGGATTTGTAGATCTTGTTGGGAATTTATTTGGAAACAACTATTTGATATATATTTTAAATGGAATTGTTGGGTCTTTGATCGTTATAAATCTATCTTTAATCTTTGAAAAAACTGGTATAAGTAATAGAGTATTTGAAATTGTTTCTAAGAGTACAATATATATTCTGGGTTTTCACGAACAGATTATATCTTTAATTTTTGGCGGAATTTTTGTGATTTTTAAGATACCTCCTGACACATATAAAAATATTTTTTTGATAAATATTATTATTTCTGCAGGTGATTGTTTATTAATTGCAGGGATTTATTATTTTGTAGTTAAGTTAAAATTAAAACCCAGTTAGTTGTCCTTTTTACACCTTCTACTTTACATAATATATATTATCGAGAGTTTTGGATATATATAAATTAGAAGGGTTTTTCGCCAAAAATTACTTTACCGTTCCTTCCTTCTTTTTCTCGTTGTATTGTTGAGTCAAAGGATCTATAGCGCCTTCAAGTAAATTTTTGTAAACATAAGCTTGTTGAACGAAACTTGAATTTGGGTATTTGTATATTATCTCTTCATAACAGTTTAAAGCTGATTCAACATCATATTTCATTTCATAGACTCTTCCCATTCCAAGTAACGCTTCAGGTGTATAGGAGTTCTCTGGAACTTCCTTTATCGCTTTCTGATAATATACAAGGGCTGAATCAACCTGACTTAAACCTTCAAAAGCTTTTGCAATACCTATATAGGATGCGCATCTTAGTTCTTCAAGTCCATATTTGTATTTAATAAATTGTTTAAAACTCTTAATAGCATCTTCATAATATTTTTGTGAGTTCTGTTGATCCATCGCTCCAAGATTTAGATTACACATCCCAATATAGTAAGTTGCCTTTTTTGAAGAATTTGTGCCATAATAAGTTTGTTTTATATTGTTGAAAAGCTCAAGAGACTGTTTAAAATCTCCTGAAACAAAAATATCTATTGCACCAGTCAATTCAAGTGATGAGTTCTTTTCTTTTGAAACAAAACTTGATTTTATCGAAACAGCAACAATTATAACAAGAATTATTGCCGATACTCCTATAAAAAGGTATCTCCAATTATCTTTTGACCATTTTATCAGCTCTTGCATACTTTCTACGAATTTATCCTTTTTCAATTCAGACCTTTTTACTTTTACCTTCTTAACTATAGCCATATTGATCTCCTTTTTTATCTGCCCCTGACAAGAATCGAACTTGTGGCCCTCTGTTTAGGAAACAGATGCTCTATCCACTGAGCTACAGGGGCATTTTTTAAAAGTGAATTATACTTGATATTTTGTAATTTTCAAGATTTTTTCTTCCATTAAGAAAATCAAGTTCTATTAAAAATGATGTTCCTACAACCTTTCCACCTGCCTTTTCGATAAGTTTAGCAGCTGCCTTCATTGTTCCACCAGTAGCGAGAAGATCGTCAACAAGTAGTATATTCTCCCCTTTCGAAACCGCATCGGTATGCATCTCTATAGTTGCTGTTCCATATTCAAGAGAGTAAGTTTCCATATAAGTTTTATAAGGAAGTTTTCCTTTTTTTCTGATCGGTATAAAACCTTTGTTGAATTTATTCGCTATTGCTATTCCAAATATGAAACCTCTCGATTCTATTCCTGCTATTTTATCTATTTTTGAAAAATCGAAATCTTCACTCATTTTATCAACTGCGTATTTAAAAGCGTAAGGATCAAGTATCACAGGTGTGACATCTTTGAATATTATTCCTTTAACTGGAAAATCTGGAATATCCCTTATAAAACTTTTAAGATCCATTTTACCTCCTTTAATATTCTATTGTAAAATCATCAAACTCTGATGATTCGATCTGGTTTATTAACATCTCGTTAACCTCAGCGTGAGGATGTTCTATTTTTACTCTCTTTATAAAATCTTCAAGTTGGAAATTTTCTCCCTGTGCTATTATCAAAACATCTCCAGAAAATAGGTTTTTCACATAACCTTTCACTCCAATTTTTTTCGCGAGTCTTTGAACAAAATATCTAAACCCTACACCTTGAACATAACCTTTTACAAGTATCTCGTAAGTTTTCATAAATTTTCTTCAACAAATTTTTTTATATCTTCTATACTCTCAGCCTCTCTGATTCCAAGTTCTTTAGCTATGTTTGACTTATAACTTATAATGGGCTTTTCAAACTGTAAAGAGTATCCTATTTCAGTCAAAGTTCCATATTTGCCATCAATCGCTATGATAAGATCGGATGAATTTACAATAATGTAATTCCTTGCAAATCCTATACCTGTTGCTAATGCTATATCTATGTATGGGTTTGCACTTTCTTTTCCATAAGGAAGTATTCCTATAGTTGTTCCACCTTTGCTTTTTACACCTTTAGAAACTGCCTCCATAACACCTTTCCCGCCACCACATATAACGGGCACATTGAAAGATGCAAGCATCTGTCCTATTTTTTCAGCCTCATTGAAAAGCTCTTCATTTATTGATGAACCACCGATAACACCAATAAGTTTATACATTCTTTATATCAACAGATTTATATTTCGAAAGTGTTTCCTTAATATTCTTTCTAATCTTTTCCATACTCTCTTCATCTTTTGCTTCAAATCTTACAACAAGTATAGGTTGTGTGTTTGAAGCTCTAACGAGAGCCCATCCATTTTCAAAATAAACTCTTGCACCATCTATATCAACTACTCTGTAATTTTTCTCTTTGTAGTATTTAACAATCTCATCAACAATTTTAAATTTATCCTCATCTGTTGTGTCAACTCTTATCTCTGGTGTTGAAATATAGTAAGGCATCTCTTTTTTCAGCTCTGAAACTTTTTTATTTCTTTCCGACATAATCCTTAAAATGAGTAAGGAAGCGTAAAGTCCATCATCGAATCCGAAATAATTTTCAGCGAAAAACATGTGTCCAGACATCTCTCCCGCAAGTAGTGCTTTTTCCTCTTTCATCTTTCTTTTTAAAAGTGAGTGCCCTGTTTTATGCATAATTGGAACACCACCTTCCTTCAAAATCAACTCCTCAAGTCCCTGAGAACATTTTACATCAAAAATAACCTTTTCTCCCATATTCCTCGAAAGCATATCTTTTGATAGAATTCCAAGTATTTGATCACCGAAAACAACTTCACCATTTTCATCTATTATTCCTACCCTATCACAATCTCCATCGTATCCGATTCCGATATCGTATCCACCTTTTACTGTCTTTTCTCTCAACTCTTTTATAAACTCCATAACTGTTGGATCAGGTAAATGGTTTGGGAAATTACCATCCCTTTCAAAATTGATAAAATCAGCTTTAACATTAAGTTTTTCAAAAATCTTTTTCGCAATTGGACCTGCTGTTCCATTCCCCGGATCAACGAGGACTTTCAACTCTTTCTTTATTTTTATCTTCTCAACACACATGTTTATATAAGCGTCATCTATATTCTCTTTTGTAAGTTTCCCTTCACCTTTTTCAAGATCACCTTTCATTATCATCTCATAAAAACTTAAAATAACATCACCATATATCGTCACATCTGGATCAACCATCTTTAATCCATTGTACTCTATTGGATTGTGAGAACCTGTAACCATTATTCCACCATCACTTTTAAAATAATGCTGGGAGAAATAAAGCATTGGTGTTGTTACCAATCCAACATCTATAACATCAATACCTGTATCTAAAACACCATTTACAAAAGCTTCTTTTATCCTTGGACTTGACAATCTGACATCCATTCCTGCAACAACCTTCTTACCACCTCTCCTTTTTATATAGGTTGCAAAAGCTTTTCCAATTTTATATACATCACCACTATTTAAATCTGTTTCTGCAATTCCCCTTACATCATACATTCTGAATATCGATTTTTTCATAGTTCCTCCTTTATATATCTATAAGCGTTCTCAAATATTATTATACCATAAGGATCATTTTTTTCATCAAAGTAAAATTGTTTCTCATCCCTGAACCTTTCTGGATGAGGCATCATTCCAAGTATTTTTCCTGTATCATCAACTATTCCAGCTATAGAATCAAAAGAACCATTTGGATTTTGTGGATAATCCATACTCTTTTTACCTTTTTCATCAACATAGAAGAAAGCTCCAAGTTTTTCAATTTTTTCCTTATCGAAACTGTGAATAAATTTCCCTTCCCCATGTGCAACTGGAAGATATATGTAATCTGGAAGGTTTTTTGTGAATATAGTATTTTTGTTAACAAGGAGTTTAACCCATCTATCCTCATAATGGAAAGAGTCGTTGAATATTAAACTGACCTCCTGTTGCCAATTGCCAGATGTGTTTGGAAGAAGTCCAGATTTTACAAGTATCTGGAAGCCGTTACATATTCCAAGAATGAGTTTACCATCTTTAATATGTTTCTGGAAATTTTCAAACAGATGATGTTTTATTATTGAAGAAACTATCCTTCCACTTCCAGTATAATCACCATATGAGAAACCTCCCGGGAAAACTATGAAGGAGAACTTTTCAAGAATTTTAGGATCTTGAATTATCTCTCCAACTGTTAGTATCTCATTTTTGAAGCCAACATTTTTTAGAATGAAAGATGTTTCCAACTCACAATTTGTCCCATCAGCCTTTATAACGAGTGAATAAAATTTATCCATAATATCACCTATAATATTTCAAAAGTTTTTTTGTTTCGAAAGTGTAAGATTTTCTCTTGTGTTTTATTTTTATAGAAGGTGTTTTAACAACTTTTCCAATAATTTTCATATACTTTTTACCAATAATCTTTTCAACATAATCCAAATCATCATCATAAACTTGTACAACATACCTTGTTTGAGTTTCTGAGAATAGAAAATCGATAAGTTCAAGTTTACTATCTGTATTTATCTCACATCCAACATCATTTCCAATACAACTTTCAAATAGAGTTACAATAAGACCTCCATCGGAAATGTCATGAGCTGATATTAACAGTCTTCTTTTGTTCAACTCGTTAAAATTTTTGTGTATTTTTGCTGACTCTTGTATATCTATATTTGGAACGAATCCTTCATCGATTTTGTATTCAGAGTAAAGTATGGAACCTGCAAGTTCATCCTTTGTTTCCTTTCCCAAAATTAAAATTGAGGAAGGTTTTTGTGTTATTTTAAAATATGAACTTCTAATCATATCAACATCTGAAATCGATAAAGCTGATATCAAAAGAGTTGGTGGAATTTCGATCTCTTTGTTTTTCATAATAAAATAGTTGTTAAGTGAATCTTTCCCAGATATGAATGGAGTTTTCAATTTTACAGTGTAATCGTAACACGCAAAAGTTGATTCAACTATAGCACCCAAAGTATGGGGATTCTTTACATCACCGAAACAGAAATTATCAAGTAAAAATGTATGTTCGAGATCTCCACCCTGTGAAAGGACATTCCTTATAGCTTCATCAATAACTGCGTATGTCATCTTCTTAACATTAAGCTCTCCATATCTTGGATTTATTCCGCAACCAACCACTATACATTTTTCTTTTGAATCGAGTGGATACAAAACTGATGAATCGTTTGGGGAATTGTTCGGCTTTCCTCCAAGAGGTTTGATTAAAGTTTGTGATTGTACTTCATGATCATACTGTCTTACAATCCACTCTTTTGATCTTACATTCTTAGATGATATAACTTTTAAAAGAGCATCATCGAGAGAAAATTTATATTTCGTTTTTCTTTTTTTCTCTTTGAAATTTATATAAGGTAAAGCTTTCTTTTCATAAAGAGGAACACCTTTATGCAAAAAATCCATATCGAGTGAGAGAACATTTTTCTCGTTATAGTAAAGCTCGAGTTTTTTCCCTTTGAAATAACCAATATGTGTAACTTCAGTATTATATTTTTCTCCGATCTTCTTTATTTTTTCAAAATTTTTAGGTGGGACTGAAAGAACCATCCTTTCCTGACTTTCAGAGATCCATATTTCGCTGTATGAAAGTCCTTCATACTTCAATGGAACTTTTTCAAGATATACTATTGCTCCCGTCTCCTCTCCCATCTCCCCTACTGCTGAGGAAAGCCCTCCTGCACCACAATCGGTTATTGCGTTGAAAAGTCCATCCATCTCCATTATAGCATCGAGCATCTTTTTTTCCTCAATAGGGTTACCTATCTGAACAGCACCACTTGAAATTTCCTGCGAATCCTCAGTTAAAGATGTTGATGAGAAAGTTGCACCATGGATCCCATCCCTTCCAGTTCTTCCCCCTATCAGGACTATGTAATCGTTCTGTTTTACTTTTTTAAAACTGTTTCTTGATTTCATTATTCCTATGCTACCTGCAAAAACGAGTGGATTCCCTAAAAATTTTTTATGATAACAAACTGCACCATTTATTGTTGGGATTCCCATCCTGTTTCCATAATCCCTGACACCTGCGACAACTCCTTTCAATATCTCATCTGGAGGGATTATAAAATCATTTTCTGCCAACTCGCCTTCATCTATTCCAATGCAGAAAACATCAGTGTTGGCAATAGGTTTCGCCGAAAGTCCGGTTCCAATAATATCCCTTATAACTCCACCTATTCCTGTTCCAGCTCCTCCGTATGGTTCCAAAGCGGATGGGTGGTTATGTGTTTCAACCTTAAAACATATATTATTAAATTGATCAAATTTTATTATACCTGCGTTATCAGTAAAAAGAGAAACAGTATCTGGATGGTTAATTTCATAACTCGATTTCATTATAGTTTCTTTAAAAAGGTTTTTAATCCTCTTATTCTTGTATCTGAATGGTGATTTGAAAGTCTTATGTACGCAATGTTCTGACCATGTTTGTGCAATAGTTTCAAGTTCAACATCAGTTGGTTTTCTTTTCAATTTTTTATAGAAGTATTCTTTTATCATTTTCATCTCTTCAAGGTTCAAAGATAAAACCATATCTTTTGAAAGTTTCTCAAGATCACAATCAAGATCTATATATTTTAGTTCGAATTCTTTATCCCTTGAAAGGAACTTTATTTTTTCTTTAAACTCTCCTGCCTGTTCAACGAGAGGATTGAAATATCTGTTCTTAAAAAATTTTATTACCTTTTCACTGTTAATTTTTTCTTCAGAAAAAAGATAAAATCTCCTTATAGTTTTTACATCGTTTACCTGAAAGGATGATTTTATAAGATAATTTTTTAAAGTTTCCCCTGCAGGATCCATAACTCCATTTTTGTAATAGATATCAATATAGAATGTGTTTTCGAAAGGATGCTGTGGATGGATATAGAAATCATCTGTTATAGAATCAACGAGAAGATCCTTTAAAAAATTTAGATCAACATCTTTATCAAAAAAGTATAAATTGGATGTCCTTACTTTCTTTATCGAGTGTTCAGATTTTTTAATTTCATTTTTTATTATCTGTCCAAGGGAATCGAAATAATCTTGTTTTGGAACAACTTCTAATATCATCTTTCCTCCAGATTTTCAAACTCCTGAATAAAACAGTTCTCAAGCCCTAAACTGTCTGCATACTCAACTATATTTTCGTATTCATAACTGTAAACTTTTCTTTTCAACAAAGGATCTTCGAATGCTTTAAAATATGGCGTATATTGTGACATCAAAGAAAGATAAATCTCTTTTCCAAAATTATCATAACAGAATCTTATAATTTCCTTCATCTCATTTACCTTTCCGGGAAGAAGAAGTATTCTTATTATTATACCTTGCTTTGCATAACCATCTTCATCTATTTTCAAGTTCCCTTTCTGCTTATAAAACTTTTTAACATTTTTAAAAACGATAGAAGAATAGTTATCAACAGAAGAATACTTTTTCGCATCCTTGTCGTTCGAATACCTTATATCTGAAAGGTAGACATCTACAACCTGATCAAGATAATCAACTATCTCTGGATTTTCATAAGATGATGTGTTCCATACTACAGGGATTTTCAAATCTTTTCCTTTTATATTTTTTAAAACTTTATATATATGGTAAGTGTAATGTGTAGGAGTCACAAAATTGATGTTACGGGCTCCCTTTTTCTGGAGTTCAAGAATCATCTCTTCCAAACCTTTCTCATCAGTTGGATTTCCAACAGAAAGTTGAGAAATAGGATAGTTTTGACAGTAAATACATCTCATAGAGCAGTTCGAAAAAAATATCGTTCCAGAACCATCTTTTCCTGATATTGGTGGTTCCTCTCCAAAATGGAGATTTCTTGATGCTATCTTCAATGTGTTATCAGCATTGCATAAACCCTTTTCTCCATCTATCCTTTTTGCCCCACACATGTTTCCACAAAGGAAACATCTATCTATGTAAAAATCTTTTAACTGCCTCATAATTTTTTAACCTGTCAGATATTTTACTTTCCGCTGCGAATTTCCACATCTCCTTCTCACCTAAAAGTATTGCTTCTTCAGATTTATAAAAATCAAAATGTTTTATAGAACTCATATCAGGTTGTATTAAAAAATCAGGTTTATCAAAACTCAATCTAAAGTTGGCAAGGTCAGACTCTGCTATCATAAATGTCTGGGAAATGACATCCATTATATTCAATTTATCGTTGAGATTTAAAAGGGAACCAATAATTTTTGCTTTATTTTCTAAAACTTCGATCTCCTGTTTTAACATCAGTTTAATCTTCTCATTAAAGTTTTTTACTTTTTCATCCTTATTTGAATCATAATTCTCTATTCTTTCTATAACGGGGAAATCTGTGCATTTACATTTTAAAATAGGTGTATGCAAAACATTCACAGCGATAACTATATCGGCACCAAGTTTTCTGCATAAAGATACTGGAACAGGATTAACTAAACCTCCATCAACAAGAGCATAATTTTTTAAAACTTTTGGAGTTATAATACCTGGGATCGATATTGATGCTCTTAAAGCATCCCTTAAAAAACCTTTTGTGAAGTTGAACTCTCTTCCATCTATTATATTACATGCTACACAACCGAAAGGAATTTTCAGTTTATTGAAAGTTTCAACAGGGAGCAAAGAATCAATATATTTGTTTAGTAATTCACCGTTAACAAGTCCGGCACCATCAAAAGTTATTTTGAAAAGTTTTCTCATTTCCTTTTTATCTATTTTATTTGCAAGTTCCTCAATATCCTTTGCAAGATAACCAGAAGCATACAAAGCTCCAATAAGGGCGCCCATAGAAGTTCCAGTTATTATATCTGGCTTAATCTTCAACTCTTCGAGTACTTTTAAAACTCCTATATGAGCATAACCTTTAGCAGCACCAGATCCTAAAGCAAGCCCAATAACTGGTTTTCTTTTCCTATAAACAGGGAAACCCATATTCACCTCAATGTTTAAAATGTCTCACATTTGTAAATACCATAGAGATACCATGCTCATTACACGCTTCTATCACCTCTTTATCTTTTATTGAACCACCCGGTTGAACGATAGCATATATCCCTTCTTTTGCGATAATATCAATAGAGTCTCTGAATGGGAAAAATCCATCAGAAGCGAGGGCTGAACCACCTGTATATGCTGCCATACCACCTGCCTTTTTTAAAGCTATTTCAACAGCATCAACTCTGGATGTTTGTCCACCGCATATACCCATAGTTCTATTGGGTGTAGCTACAACTATAGCGTTCGATTTTACAAATCTTACAACTTTCCATCCAAAGTATATCGCGGCCCACTCTTTCTCGGTTGGTTGTTTTTCTGTAACAACCTGAAAGAAAGAAGTATTATCCTGAATGTTATCCTTATTTTGTGCAAGATAACAACCGGAAAGCGATCTAAGTTCTACTTCCTTATTTATTTCAACATCCCCTTCAACTATTCTAAGATTTTTTTTCTTAGATAAAATTTTTAAAGAATTTTCAGAAAAGGATGGAGCATAAATGACTTCCATGAAAAGGGGACTTATCATTTCAGCTGTCTCTTCATCACATTCGCGGTTTAAAGCGATTATTCCACCAAAAGCTGATTTTGGATCAGAAATATGAGCGAACTGAAAAGCATCAGAAATGGTATCTCCAACTCCGACACCACAAGGGTTACAATGTTTGATTATAGAACATGCTGGTTGTTCAAAAGATAAAGTTATGTTGATTGCTGCATCAAGATCAAGATAGTTGTTAAATGACATCTCTTTACCTTGAATCACTTTAAGATCCGCAAGAGAATTTCTACTACCACTTACAACATAGAGTGATCCTTTCTGATGAGGGTTTTCACCATATCTGAGATCAGATTTCTTTTTCAAAATAAGATTCAAGTTGTTTGGTAACATAGATTCGTTTTCATTGATTATACTAAAAAATTTGAAAATTGTTGAATCGTATTCAACAACTCTGTTGAAAGCTTTTTGAGCGAGTAAAGATAAAGTGTAATCTGTAATTTCTCCATCATTCTCGTCAATATGTTTTGCAATTGTTTTGTAATCGTTTTTATCAACTATTATTCCAACATATTTGTAATTTTTTGCAGCAGCCCTTATCAGAGAAACTCCACCTATATCAATCTTTTCTATAAGTTCATCTAAATCTTCTTTTGGATTTTTAGAATTTTTGAAATACTCTTCGAACGGGTAAAGATCAACAACAACAAGATCAAAAAGGACTTTTATTTTTGAAGTATCATCCTTATCTTTTCTGGCGAGTATTCCAGCGAAAAGATCCGTGTTCAAAGTTTTTACTCTTCCTCCTAAAAGTTCGCTGATTCCGGTTATCTCTTCTGTCTGATGAACATCATAGCCACATTCTTTAATGTATTTTGCTGTTGAACTTGTGGCATATATATTAACAGAGTATTTCTTCAAAATTTCAAGAAGTTCTTCAATTCCATCTTTTTTGTAAAGAGAGATCAAAGCGTTTTTTATTTTCATAATAACTCCTTCAGTTTATCCGCTATTATCCTTGATGCGTTTCCATCACCATAAAAATTTTCATACTTTTTTTTCTTGAATTTTCTTTCAATATTCTCATCGACATTTTCACCAAAAGGAGAAAGGATATTGTATCCTGATTTTACAGTTTCCTCCCATTCAGTTTCACTTCTAAGTGTGACACAAGGTTTTTTTGCAAAATAAGCTTCCTTCTGCAAACCTCCAGAATCTGTTAAAACCATCCTGCAATTTTTTAAAAGAAAGAGAGTTTCAAAATAACCTACAGGCTGGATGAATTCAATATTTTTATAATTCTTTTGACCGGTGAGAACATTTTTTGTTCTTGGATGCACTGGGAAAATTATCCTATATTTCAACCTCGTTAGATTCTTTAAAATTTTTTTCAAACTTTCTTTTTTTGTGTTGGATTCTCTATGTATGGTTAATAAAGCAAAATCTTTGGCTTTTACTTTTTCTACAAGATCCTTATCTATTTTTCTTTCAATATCTTTTTCACACATTAGAAAAAGATCAAACATGACATCACCTGAAAATATTCCATTCAATCCTTCTTTTTTTAAATTCAAAAGAGCAGATTTAGATGGTGCGAAAAGATGATCCGATATCCTGTCAGTTACTATCCTGTTAATCTCTTCTGGCATAAAAATGTTTTTACTCCTAAGCCCAGCTTCAATGTGAACAAGAGGAATGTTCAGTTTTGAAGTTGTTATAGCACCAGCGAGTGTTGTGTTTGTATCACCGTATACAATAACTCCAGCAGGTTTTTCTTTGATTAGAACATTTTCAAACTTTTCCATTATCTCACCTGTTTGCTGTGCGTGAGTTTTTGAACCAACTTCCAAATTGTAATCAGGTTTTGGTAGTTTTAAAGATTTAAAAAATATCTCTGACATAGCATAATCGTAATGTTGACCAGAATGGACAAGTATCAATTTAAAAAATTTTTTTAACTGTATATTTACTGGAGCGTGTTTAATAAACTGTGGTCTTGCTCCTATTAGAACAACAATTTTTTTCATAATGAGTTGAGTTCTTTTTCAAGATTTTTGATCGTATTTTCAATAGTATCTTCGGATCTGCCACCTGCAGCATAATAGTGTCCACCGCCATTAAATTTTCTCGCGAAAAGATCAGCATTGTATCTTTCCGTTTTACTTCTGAAAGATATTCTGATTTGGTCATCTTCCTCAGTTAAAAGAACAGCGAAACCAACACCTTTTATTTTTAAAAGTTCGTTAACAATTCCATCCGTATATTCTTTTTTAGCATTCAACTCTTTAAAATCTGAAAGTTTTATAAAGGAATAAACTTTATCATCAATAAATTTTGCCCTTTCAATAACTCTTGAAATGAGTTTCACTTTTTGGAAAGGTCTTGACATATAGACCTCATTTGAGATCTTCTGCCTTTCCGCTCCCAGTTTTATCATCTCGGAAGCGAGTTTAAATGTTTCAGATTTTGTGTTTTCAAAAAGAAAGTTTCCAGTATCTGAAACCATTCCAGTATAAAGAGAGTTGACAATATCCTTATCGAATTTTGTATTCAATTTTTTTAACATTTTAAAAACTATTTCTGAAGTTGAGCTTGAATGTATATCAATATAATTCTCATCACCAAAATTTGTGTTGGAATCATGATGGTCAATGTTTATAAGAAAAATTTTTTTCTCTAATAGTTCTTTCAAAAATTTTTCTATCCTCTCTCCAGATCTCGATAAGTCTGACATATCAAGGGTCACTATAAGATCAAATTTTTTATTCAAAGGGATTTCATTTTTTATTAATTCACAACCTTTCAAAAAAAGAAAAGTTTCTGGAACTTCATCCTCATTGAGACAGTAAATATCTTTTTTAATCTTTTTTAACGCAAGAAGAAGCCCTATCTGTGATCCTATCGAATCACCATCAGGTCTTTTATGTGAAACAACAAGGATCTTTTTTGCTCTTTTAATTTTCTCTACTATCTTCTTCATCCTTTAACTCTTGAAGAATATTTTCGATTTTTATCTGGTATTCAAGTCCATCATCATATTTGAATTTAATTTCAGGAGTTTTTCGCAAATTTACTTTTTCACTTATATGCCCCCTAAAAAAACCCTTGGCTTTTTCAAGATGGACTGGAATATAATCTTTCTTTTTATGTGCTATATAAAAGATGGTAGCGTATTTTAAATCATCGGTAACCTCTACTCTTGTAAAGGTTATCAATTTCAATTTGGGATCTTTTATATATTCAAGGGAAATAGAAACCACCTTTAAAATTTCGGATTCTATCCTTTTATGTCTTCTTTCACTTACCATATTTCCGTCTCACTTTTAATTATCATTACTAAAGGATTCGCGTCGATAAAATCTAAAATCTCTTTCACCTGTCTGTCGTTGAATTTCACATCGTTAGAAACTAATGCAAGACCGATTGTAGATTTTTTATAAGAATCGTTATCTCCCACCTCTGCTATAGAAACATTGTATCTGTTTTTTATCCTCTCGATCAAAGATTTGATCACTCTCCTCTTATCTTTTAAACTCTGCGATTCTTTAATAAAAAGTTCTATTCTTAACGCTGTGATTTTCATCAATCTTTCTTTTCAACTTTAATGATACATTTGAATATATCACCTTTTTCAATATCATCGAAACCATCAAGTAATACTGCGCATTCGTATCCGGCTTCGACCTCTTTAACATCGTCTTTAAATCTTTTCAAAGTTTTGATTGAATATGAACCAAGGTCATTACCATTTCTTAAAATGTTTATCATAGAGTTTCTAACTATTTTCCCATCAAGGACATAAAGTCCTGCGATTGTTCCCAACCTTGAAATTTTGAAAAGTTCCCTTACCTCAGCTGTTCCAATAATTTTATTTTCATAAACAACTTCTTTGAAAGATTTTAAAGCATTTTTAATATCGTCTATAACATCGTAAATAACATTATACTGTTTTATTATTATACCTTCAGTTTTGGCTTTTGCTCTCGCATTTGGATCAACGGAAGTGTCAAATGCGATTATCATTCCTTTTGATGCTACAGCTGCGTTAACATCATTTTCCGTGACAATCCCAACATCTTTTAAAACAACATTAACGATAGCATCTTCATTTGATAACATTTGTAAGGAATCTGCAAGAGCTTCTATCGAACCGTAAGCCTTTCCTTTGATAATTATATTAAGTTCCTTTTTCTTCATTATCTCAAGTTGTTTTTCAAAACCATCAAGAGATGTTATCTCTCTCTTTTTGAGGAGCTGCTCTCTATAAGCGAAATATCTCTCCCTTGCAATATCTTTAGCTGTCTTTTCATTTTCAACTGTTGTTAACATATCTCCAACTTCAGGTAACTCGTTAGCACCAACTATCATTATTGGTATCCCTGGTGTAGCTTGATGTACTTCCTGTTTAAATTCGTTCAACATCTTCCTAACTTTTCCATAAATCTTTCCCACTACAAAAAAATCATCCTTTTTCAGAGTACCTTTTTGAATAATACAGTTGAAAATTGCACCAAGACCTTTATCCTGTTTTATCTCTATTACAGTTCCCTTAACAGAACCTTCGTATGGTGCTTTTAGATCAAGTAATTCTGCTTGTATAGCTATAGTTTCAAGTAACTCTTCAATATTTTTACCAGTTTTTGCAGAGATTGGAACAACAGGGACATTACCACCAAATTCATCTGGAACAACATTTATATTGAGCAGTTCCCTCTTCACTCTGTTTATATCACTTTCAGGAAGATCTATTTTATTGATAGCTACTATGATTGGAACATTTGCAAGTTTACAATGGTTAATTGCTTCTATTGTTTGAGGTTGAACACCATCGTTGGCCGCTATAACAATAACTGCTATATCTGTTATCTGTGCTCCCCTTGCCCTCATCGCAGTGAAAGCTTCATGGCCGGGAGTATCGAGAATTGTTATTAATCCATGTTTTGTATTTACAGTGTAAGCTCCCAAATCCTGCGTTATCTTACCATATTCTGAATCAGCTATTCTCGATTTTCTTAAAAAATCAATTAATGTTGTTTTTCCATGATCAACATGACCCATTATAGTTATAACAGGTGGCCTTTTTAAAAGTTCATACTTTTCCTTCTCTTCATCCTCTTCCTTTTTTGTTTTCTCTTCTATTTCTGGTGCTATTTTTTCAACATCGTATCCAAACTCCATAAGTAGTAAAGATGCGGTTTCAAAATCTATTCTTTGGTTTATTGTAACCATTAAACCGAGTTCAATACCTTTTTCAATAAGTTCGACTGGATCAACATTGATTCTGTCAGCAAGATCTGAAAGAACTATAAAATCTGAGATAGCAATTTTTTTTGTTTCGCCTTCTTCTTTTATATCTTTAGGTTTCTCTTTATATTTTTTCTTATGAGAAAGTTCTCCAGCTCTTATCGCTTTAATAGTTTTTTGTATCGATTTTTCAATAACCTTTTCATCTATTACTTTTTTCTTTTTCCCTTTTTTCCCTTTTGTTATCTCTTCTGAAGTAACGAACTTTTTATCAGGTTCAAAAATAGGTTTAACTTCTTCAAACTTCGGGGGATAATTTTGTCTTCCTTTGTTATAAAAATCTTTCCTTTCTCTCTTTTCATACCTTTCAACTTTTTTCTCGAAAGGTGGTTTCTTTTCAACCCTCTGACTTTCTATTTTCTGGTTTTCAATAGTTTCCTTCTTTTCTACTTCAACTTCCTGCATGTTTTTTATGTTGAAGTCTTTCTTTTCTTCTAATGGTTTAACTTCAGGTTTAATCTCTTTTACCTCTTTAACTTCTGGGATTTTTTCTTCAACCTTTTCTTCTTTCTTTATTTCCTCAGCAACACTTTTCTTTTCCTCTTCAACCTTTTCTTCCTTTTTTATCTCTTCCTCTTTTACCTCAGTTATAAATTCAATACCAGAAAATCTTCTCTTCGGTTTTTTTTCTGTTTCCTCAACTTCTTCATCCTCAATTATCTCTTCAACTTCTTCTTTTTTTGTTTCAACTTTTGCTACCTTTTTCTTCTTTTCAGTTTTCCCACTTTTAGAGGTAGTTTTCTTTGTTGTTTTTTTCTCTTCTTTTTCAGATTTCTCTTTCTTTACTTCACTTTTTTTCGTTTTACTTTTTTTCTGTGCCAACTCTTTAAAATGATCTTTTATTTCAATAACTGTTTCACTATCTATTAAAGAGTTCTCTTCTAAATTCTTTTTCCCCTTTTTATTAAGAAAATTAATTATCTCATCACTTTTAACTTTTATCTCTTTTGCAAGTTCTTTCAAAACAATTTCTTTCTCTTTCTTTTTAGGCATTATCTTACTCCCTTTCTTTTAAATACTCCTGTGCACTTTTCATAACTTTCTCAGCAGTTTTTCTTCCAAAACCCTGTATATTTTCAAGTTCTTCTATTCCTTTCTCAACAATCTCTTCTATACTCTTGTATCCAGCCTTAACAAGATTTTCCTTTTGGTTTTCAGTGATATCTTTTAACTCGTATATAGGATTTATATCAAGTCCTTTTCCTACCTCTTCTCTGAATTCACTTTCAGAAATCACCTGTAAATTCCAACCTGTCAACTTAGAAGCGAGTTTTATGTTTACACCATCTTTACCAATCGCTTTATCTTTCGTATCATCTTTTACAACAAGTTTCATAGTCTTCATCTCTTCATTTTTGAAAGCTCTTATTATAGTTCCCGGAGAGATGGCTCTTTGAGTGTAAAGAGTTGGATCAGATGACCACTGTATTATATCAATATGTTCGTTGTTCAATTCTCTTATGATAGTATGTATCCTTGAACCTTTAACACCAACACAAGCGCCGACAGGATCAATTTTATCATCAAGGGAAATGACAGATATTTTTGCTCTTTTCCCAGGTTCACGAGCTATACCTTTTATAATAACCGATCCTTCTTCTATTTCTGGAACTTCAAATTCAAGTAATTTTTTCAAAAACTCATCAGATTTTCTTGATAAAAATATTTCCGGATCCTTATTGTTATTTTTCTTAACCTCTATTATAACTGCTTTCAAAAGTTTACCCTGTCTGAAATTTTTAATCTCATCAGGTATTGCTTCATCAAAAGACATTTTGGCATCAAGTCTCGCAAGGTTAATATAAACATATCCTCTCGCTTTATCTATCTTTTTTATATGACCATTTACGAGCATACCAACTTTTGCTGAGAACTCGCTGAACAGGGATTCTCTTTCCTCAGTTAGAACCTTTTGGTTGATAAGCTGTTTCATTTTATTTATAGCACTTCTCCCCACTTCTTCAACAGGAAGTTCTTCAAAAAATTTGTCTCCCAACTTTATCTTGTCTCTTAAATTTTCAGGAACAAGTTCATAAACCTCTTCCAAACTTATCTCGATGTTTGGTTCTTCAACTTTTTCGACAATTGTTAATGCTCTTGTTATCTTTATTTCACCTGTTGCTTCATTGATGGTAACTTTATATTCACCATCTTCTCCATAGTGCTTTTGTACGGCATATTTTAAAGATTCTTCAACGATCTTTAAAAGTTTACTCTTATCGATATTCTTAACTGCACTTATCTCTTTTATAGCATCAATAATTTCCCTTTCTCTTTCCTTGTTCACTTTACCTCCTATCTTTTTCTTCCCCTGGTGAGGAGACCTCTAAAACATAATTCTTTTCACATATCTTTTCAACATCAAGAAGAATTTCAAACTCTTTATGAAACTTTTCAAGATCTTTAATTTTTATTCCACCTTCTTTGTCAAGAAAAATTCTAATATGTGGATTTATTGATTTTGAGACAAAAACTTTTACAAGTTTAATCTTCTCTTCAATGTAATCCTCTCTACTTAAGAGTTTTTCCGCAAGATTTTTTATCTTTTCTTCTCTTTCTTCATACATTGTATCTCTCCATCTCTTCTTTTATCAATTGATTTATTTTATCAAAAACATTTTCTTTATCAACAATAAACCTTTGATTATCTCTCCTTCTTGCGATTTCAACTTTACCTTCATTCAAAAATTTGTTACCAAAAATTATTTTGAATGGTATACCGATAAGATCAGCATCCTTAAACTTGTTTCCGGGAGTCAGATCCCTATCATCAAGTAGAGCATCATAAATTGAAAATCTGTTGTAAAGATTTATAGCTTCATCCATAATTTTTTTCTCTTTAACATTCAAAGGTATTATTATCAATTTGAATGGAGCGACAGATATAGGCCATATTATCCCATTCTCATCATTATTCTGTTCAACTATTGTTGATGCCACTCTGCCTAAACCTATTCCATATGAACCCATAACTATCGGTTTTCTTTCACCATTTTGTGTCAGATACTCAGCTTTCATAGATTCTGAATATTTTGTTCCAAGCTGGAATATGTGTCCTATCTCTATAGTCTTTTTGATGTGCAATTTACCTTTACATTTTTCACATCTATCGTTTTCTTTCAATTTTATCACATCAACATATTTTACATTTTTTATATCCCTATCGATATTTATATTTATGAAATGGTAATCTTTTTTGTTTGCACCGGATACAAGTCCCTTTCTACTTTTCAACGATAGATCAGCATAAACAGGTATATCAAGATTAACAGGAGAAATATAACCTTTTGGTGCTTTACAATATTTTTCTATCTCTTCATCCGTTGCGTATCTAAAAAGTTCACCGAATATCAAAACCAACTTATCCTCATCTATATCCCTGTCACCTGGCAAAATAACGAATACAGGTTGACTGTTAGCTATAAGAAGAATTGATTTGAAAAGTTTACTCTTATCGATTTTCAAAAAATCACTTATACTTTCAATAGAACCTTCAACAGGTGTATGAACTTCACTCAGATTTCCATCAACATCTTCTGCTCTTTCTATGAATGGTCTCGCGACCTCAGTATTCATAGCATTATTACAATTTTCGCATATCACAACATTACTTTCGCCCACATCAGAAAAAGCCATAAATTCCTGAGATTTTCTCCCTCCCATCAAACCACTCGCTGCTTCGACAACCGCAAAGTTCAGTCCACATCTTTTGAAAATCCTCGTGTAAGCCTCTCTATGTTTTTCATAGGAGATACTCAACCCTTCAAAATCTTTATCGAGAGAATATGAATCTTTCATCTCGAACTGTCTCACCCTAAGTAATCCACTCCTAGGTCTTGGTTCATCCCTGAACTTTGTCTGTATCTGATACCAGATCTGTGGAAGGTCTCTGTAAGATTTTATCTCTCTTCTCGCAAGATCTGTAATTATCTCTTCATGTGTCGGGCTCATCGCGAAATCTCTCCCTTTCCTATCTTTCACCCTGAACATCTCATCACCAAAATCTTTCCACCTACCGCTCTCTTCCCATATCTCTTTTGGTGTCAGAACTGGGAGAAGTAGTTCCTGACCTCCAATTCTATCCATCTCCTCTTTTATTATCCTTCTTATATTCTCAATAACCATAAGACCCAAAGGTAGATAGGAATATATTCCAGCTGCGTTCTGTCTGATGAAACAACCTCTAAGCATCAATTTATGGCTTACTATTTCAGCATCCTTCGGTATCTCTTTTAAACTGTTAAAAAGAAAATTCGTTAACTTCATATTTTTCTATATGACCTTATACTTTTTACCAACTTTAATAAACCCGTCTATAGCCTTATCAAGATGTTCTTTCGTGTGGGCTGCAGAAATCTGAACTCTTATCCTTGAACTTCCCTTTGGAACTACTGGATAGTAAAAACCTATAACATAAATATTCTCAGCGAGAAGATCTTTTGCGAAAAGTTGCGAGAGTTGAGCATCATTTTCAAATTTAGAGAACATTATTGGAACTATTGGATGTATCCCAGGTTTAATATCAAAACCAGCTTCAGTCATCCTCTCTCTAAAATATTTTGTGTTCTCCTCAAGTTTATCTCTCAGTTCGGTTGTTTCTGAGAGCATATTAAAAATTTCATAGGCTGTATAAACTATAACTGGTGATAAGGAGTTTGAGAAAAGGTATGGTCTCGATCTCTGCCTTAAAAGTTCAATTATCTCTTTCCTTCCGGAAATGAAACCACCCATAGCACCACCAAGTGCTTTACCAAGAGTTGAAGTAACAATATCAACTCTATCCATAACATTCATAAGTTCTATTGTTCCCCTTCCAGTTTTTCCTATGAAACCTGTTGCATGTGAATCGTCAACCATAACCAAAGCGTCATATTTTTCAGCAAGTTCAACTATCTTGTCGAGTTTCGCTATATCACCATCCATAGAGAAGACACCATCGGTTGCTATCATTCTGTATCTCAGGTTTTGTGTATTTTTCAAAATATCTTCGAGTTGTTCCATATTGGAATGGTCGTATACGAATCTCTGTGCTTTGCATAATCTAACACCATCTATTATTGATGCGTGGTTCAATTTATCTGAAATTATAGCATCCTGCTCATTCAAAAGAGGCTCAAAAACACCACCGTTGGCATCAAAACATGCCGCATAAAGAATAGTATCCTCTTTCTTTAAAAATTCAGAAATTTTATCTTCAAGTTTTTTATGTATGTCAAAAGTTCCACAGATGAACCTTACAGAACTCAATCCGTAACCATATTTTTCTATACCTTTTTTTGCTATCTCAACAAGTTTATCTGTTCCCGCAAGACCGAGGTAATTGTTCGCACAAAAGTTTAATACTTTTCTGCCATCATTCAAAGTTATCTCAACACCTTGTCTTGATGTTATTATCCTTTCCTCTTTGTAAAGGTTATCAGCTTTTATCTTATCGAGTTCTTTTCTTAGATCATCTTTTATTTTCCCGTACATATTTTCTCCTTTTATTTTTTAAATTCTTTCAACCTTTCGTTAAGAAGTTTTTTATCAGGGAATAAAACTATCTTTGCAGAAACTCTTGGGATTTTCATCATCTCTTCGAAACCCTTTTCAAAATCTTCAAGTGCGAAAAGATTTGTTATTACTGGACTTATATCGAGTTTTTTCGATGCAAGCATATTTTTCAATCTAAGCCAGGTATCGAACATTCTTCTTCCTGAAATTCCATGTATCTGTATCCCTTTAAAAACTATCTGGTTGTTGTAGTCTATTTCAAGTTTCTGTTCAGGAGTAATTCCAAATGCCGAGAATCTTCCACCTTTTCTTAAAGAGTCCAAACCTTCCAAAACTGCCTGTTTCGCTCCAGCCATCTCAACAACTATATCCGCACCGTAACCATCAGTGTTGTCCCTTATAAACTGGACCCTATCCATATTGTCGGTAGCTTTTAAAGAATAATCGGCACCCATCTTTTTACCTATTTCCATATTGAAATCAAAAACACCAATATGGAAAACTTTTGATGCTCCTGCAAGTTTGGCAACACCAACAGCGAATAAAGCTGTAGGACCATCACCAAAAATCGCAACCCTTTTACCATATATATTGTAATCCTCACCAAGAACAGCATAAGTAGCATTACCGAGTGGTTCCTGAACTGAAGCCATCTCTGGTGGAATAGCTCTGTCATTTACCCAAGCAACAGATTCTGGTATCACAGCGTATTCTGCAAAAACTCCATCCCTGTCAACTCCCAGTATCTGTCCATTCATACAAATATGTTCGTTTCCAGTTAAACAGTTTATACACTTTTTACATGGAATATGTGTTTCAGCTGAAATATAATCTCCAACCTTGATTTTTTTTACGGAACTTCCGACCTCAACAACCTCACCACAAACTTCATGACCAAGTGTTTGTGGAATATTCTTTATCCTGTTTTCAGACCAGTTGTCCCATTTGTATATATGAACATCAGTTCCACATATACTTGTTGATAGAACCTTAATCAAAACCTCATCAGATTTAATTTTTGGTATTTCAATATCAACTAAATTTGCTCCTTTCTCCCTTTTCAATTTTCTCACTGCTTTCATTGTACCCATTTTATCATATCTCCTTCAAAGATTTTTCAACTATTTCTACACCTTTCAATGCTTCCTCTTTTGAAAGGTTTAAAGGTGGTCTAAACCTTATGCTCTTTTCTCCACATTTTATCGTGAAAAGTCCATTTTCAAAAAGTTTGTCAAACATCCTATCCCTTTTTTCACTATTTTCAAGATTGAATGCTATCAATAAACCTTTTCCTCTTATATTACTCAACTTTTCACTCTTTATATTTCTCAAATTCTCAAGTAAAAACTCACCAACATTTTTAGCATTCTCTATTAGTTTCTCCTCATCTATTATTTCCAGAATTTTAGTTGCTCTAACCATATCTGTTAAACTTCCACCCCATGTTGAGTTTATTCTTGAAGATTCTGCAAAAACATGGTTTTCTACCTCTTCAACCCTGTCAGAACACATTATTCCACATATTTGTGATTTTTTACCAAAAGCGACTATATCAGGTTTAATATCAAAATGCTCAAAACACCAGAATTTTCCGGTCAATCCCATTCCTGTCTGAACCTCATCAAGAATAAACATTATTTCATTTTCAAGAGTTATCTCTCTTAATTTTTTGAAAAATTCTTTCCTGAAATGTCTATCCCCACCCTCTGCCTGCACAGGTTCAAGGATGAGTGCAGCGATATCATCACCTTCTTTTGCTATAAAATCCTTTATCTGGTTGATAACTTTCTCTTCTTCTTTTTCTACTCTTTTTATCTCATTATCATCTACAGGAAAATTTAAAGCAGGACTATCAACTCTTGGCCAGTCAAATTTTGGGAAATATTTTGTTTTTCTTGGGTCAAAAGTGTTTGTCATACTCAAGGTATATCCACTCCTTCCATGAAAAGCATGCTTAAAGTGTATAACCTTTCTTCCCTTCTCCCCTTTTCCCTTTTTCAAATTTTTTCTGATCTTCCAATCGAACGCTGTTTTTAAAGCGTTTTCAACTGCAAGTGCACCACCTGAAACGAAGAAAAGGTATTTCATAAAATCTGGTTTCGCTATCCTTCCAAAAGTATCAACAAATTCAGCCATCTCAACAGTATAGATGTCAGAGTTGGATGGTTTATGAATTGATACCTTTCCAATTTTTTTAATAAACTCTTCATTGTTCATTTTAGGATGATTGAAACCTATAGGTGATGAAGCAAAAAATGTGAAAAAATCTAAATACTCTTTGTTGTGTTTTGAATCATAAAGATATGATCCATGTGATTTTTCTCCATCGAAAACAAGGTCAAAACCGTCAACAAGCATATATTTTGACAATGTTTCAAGAACATTTTTAGGATATATTTTATTAGTCATCATACCTCCTGTGTAAAAGGAAATTAAAAGTAAAATATATCAAATAAATGGGTAAAAGTCAATAATTATATAATAGATTTAATAAAAAAGCGAGGGATTTCCCCTCGCTTTTATCAGTTAACTATAACGAACTTTTTCACAAAAGGTTTCTCTTCACCTGTTATCTGGATGAAGTAAACACCTTTAGATAATTTTTTATCAAGAGTAACTTTGTAAACACCTTTACCTGAGTTAACAGGTTTATTAACTATGTTTCTTCCGGTTAGATCATAAATCTGGATATTCGTTGGATTTTCAACCTCTTTGTTGTAAAGGAATGAGAAAATTCCACCACCATTTTCTTCAACAACTATCTTTTCAACTTTTTGAACCTCATCTATACCTGTCAGTTTCGTTAAAGTCAGGTCATAAGTTTTTGTGTAATCATCAAGGAAAATTTCAAAAGAATCTGAAGCGTAACCTGTATGCTCAAATTTCAATTTAAAGTTGTAACCAAATGGTAGATCTGCAAAAAGATATTTTCCATCTGTCCCGGTCGTATCTATAAGTGAAAGAGTAAGTAAATAAGGGTCTGCCGAATTAAGATAAACAACTGAATTTGAAAGGTCTGATGGATTATCACTAAGATTAATTGTTCCACTTATTTCACCCTTAGATCTTGGAAGAACAACAGATATGATTGTATCCTGTGAAAGTACAAGTTCCATCGAATCAGTTTCATAATAAGTTTTTTTGAAAAGAAGAGTGTAAGTGCCTTCCTGTATAGAACCGAAATCATAATTACCTGTTGAATCAGTTACAATTGTATCGTTTACATCATTGTTGTAAAGTATAACTGATATTCCAGAACAATCTAAAGTATCATCAAGTCCAACAGTACCTGAAAGATTATAGAAAGAAACATACTGTATATCGCTGTTATTCCTTGGTTGTAATTTATAGTTTCCAGAATAATCGAGAATTCCAGTTATAAAAACTTTTGAGCCAACACTTGGGACTGTGTATGTTGCAAGATTGTCTATTATCAAACTGTCAACTCCATCTGAAACTATCCATTCACCAGTAATTGCATCAGGTGCTGTTAATACATCTACAGGCCCAACTTTTATAAGAACTCCTTCAAAACTTTCACCTATCTGGGAAAGTGATACAGAATAAGGGTTTGGAGAAGTTCCATCTCCAGAATTGTAAAGTACTGTTCCTGGAAATACTATTTCAGTTTTTTTGTTATATTCTGTGACAAAACAATGAATAAAATTAATAGTATCACCAACCTTGTATGTGTAATTTACTATATCACCATAAACATTAACTCCATCCCACTCTTTTGGACCTGTTGTTGATGTTACATAGTATTGACCTCCAAAAACGGCAGTAACTATACATGTATCAATAATAAAAACTGTTGAATCTTTGTATAATGAGAAAGAGTCTGGTGATTGCTGAATTTGAACAATAGTTACAGGTTTCAAAGGTTTGTTTGCAGTTCCGGGTGTTTTAACATTATAATGAGCATAATCTAAATAGTTATTGTTAAAATCTGATAAAAATGGATCATTATATCTTGCCAAAATAGCAGTGTAGATTGTTGAAGGAGTTGGATCATATGTTGGCCAACCCTCACCCCTAAAAACAGTGTCTGTACCTGAAGGTAAACCGTAACAGACAGCATCTATGGTAGTGTATGAACCAAGGGAATCAAACCTTAAAATTATATTATCAGATGGACCATTTTGAAAATCTGCAAGTGTTGTAACAAGGTCATAATTTGGAACATTTGTTGACTGTGCTATAACAAAATAACTATCTGAAGGTATTGTATAACCTGAAAGATTTATTATATTATAGACAGAATCATCTTTTCCATTTATTCCCAAAAGTTTAACTGAATCGAGTGATGTTCCAGGTATACCTTTAATTTCAACAAAACAGTTTGTATCAGTACCAGGAGTATCATAGCGAAACTCGTTTATATACAGAACAGGAGCTGAAAATACAAATAGGGAGAGTGAAAAAATAAGTAATAAAAATAACAACTTTTTCATAATAACTCCTATTTGATTAAGTTAACTTTATATGTTGAACTTTTACCTTCACTTTCAACTTTCACAAAATAGATGCCTGATTTTGCTGAGAAAATCATATTTTTCAAAAATGATGAATATATGACTCTTCCAGAATTATCAATAATCTCTATTGACCCTGATTTATCTTTCTCACATTCTATTCTGATTCCAATTCCACTCAAAGAGTAAACTTTTACATCTTTGTCTGAATTCTCTTTGTTTAAAACCTCCTCTATCGCGTTCAAAGCTGCAGGAGTTTGCTTATCTATCTTAAAATCAACAGAAGTTATCTCATCGTAACCTTTAAAGAATGTTCTTACTCCATTAGGTATAACTGAGAAAGATGAATCAACTGGAATGTTGTGCCAACCAACCTGATCTATCCTGTTTCCAAGGTTGTTGTAAAGGTATATATTATCTCTTAAAGCATCAAGGTAGAAATATTGTGGGAAGGATGAGTCATACAACACATAATAACCGTATGCGGGAACAGAAGTTCCAGATGGGACATAATAATCATCATCGCAAACTATAACCCAGTTACTAATATCAACAGGTGTATTTGAATTGTTGTAAAGTTCTATGTATTCAACTACTGAAGCTGAGTTATCGTTAGAATCTGATGGATAAACTTCATTTATAAAAACATTTCCATTTCCAAGCATATTTGAAGGACAGTCGTTAGCACTTCCCATAGTAGGAGTAAAATCCATATTGAAATCTAATGCATTATCACCTGTACTATCAACTCTCGCTGTTGAGAAATTGTATATAGGTGAAGGTGCTCCACCAAGATCACCATACCCGACAGAATCTATAAGGTTGTCTGTACTATCCTTTATAATTATTATTGCACCATCGTTTGGAAGCCCTATAGAATCGTTAAATTCTGCAGTTCCAAGGTCAAAAGCTTTATATCCTCCCGCTGAAATAGTATAACTTTTAAAGGTTGTGCTTGATGTTGAACTTGTCCCTTTTATGTAGAGTTTATATCCTGTAACATCTACAGGATTTGAGCCATCATTGTAAAGTTCTATCTTTTCTGCACTGGTTGGAGTTACTATAAACTCATTTATTTTCAAAGCGAAGATGTTGAAAAAAATAAATGAGATGAAAAGAAGAAGAGCGATTTTTTTCATTTTTCCTCCTTATTTAAATTTTTAAGGTTCAGTTCTATCGAGTGTTCTTGCGAATGGGATAACCTCTCTTATATGTTGTGTTTTGGTAACCCACTGCACAAACCTCTCAATCCCAAGTCCAAAACCAGCATGTGGAACGGAACCATATTTTCTAAGGTCAAGATACCATTTGAAATTATCAACAGGCAGTTTATGTTCTTCAATCCTTTTTAAAAGTGTTTCATAATCATCCTCTCTCTGCCCTCCACCTATAGTTTCTCCGTAACCTTCACCTGCTAACATATCGAATCCCAAAGCGAGATCTTGTCTCTTTTCATCCCTTTTCATATAGAACGCTTTGATTTCAGCAGGATATCTATGGACAAAGACAGGTCTATCGAATTCTAGTGAAATAGCTGCCTCATCTGGTGCACCAAAATCTTCACCAAACTTTATATCTATACCTTTCCTGTTCAAAATCTTTATTGCCTCTTCATATGTGATCCTATAGAATGGCTTCTTAACATTTTCAAGAGGTTTTATATCCCTTTCAAGTGTTTTTAAATCCTCCTGTCTTCTTTCAAGTATCTTTTCGACAAGATATATAACGAGATCTTCAGCGAGTTCCATGTCATCGTCTATGTTGAAAAAAGCCACCTCAGGCTCTATCTGCCAGAACTCTGTCAGATGTCTTCTCGTTTTAGATTTTTCAGCTCTAAAGGCAGGTCCGAAGCAGTAAACCTTCCCATAAGCTAATGCTGCTGCTTCCATATAAAGTTGTCCAGATTGTGAAAGGTAAACTTTCTTTTCATCAAAATAATTAACTTCAAAAAGTGTTGTTGTTCCTTCACATGCTGAAGGTGTAAATATTGGAGCATCTATACATAAAAATTTTCTATTGTTGAAAAACTCTCTCGCATAAAAAACAACATCACTCCTTACCCTCATTATAGCTGCCTGTTTTTTTGACCTTAACCAAAGATGTCTGTTAGATTGTAAAAAGTCAACACCATGTTCTTTTGGAGAAATTGGATAATCAACTGAAGCTGAGATTACTTTAAAATCTATTATATCTAATTCAACTCCAGATGGTGCCCTCTTATCCTCTCTTACTTTTCCCCAAACTACAAGACTTGTTTCCTGAGTGAGTTCATCGAATCTTTTGATTATCTCTTCATTATGGTTTGGATGGTATAAAACAGCTTGAACTATTCCACTTCCATCCCTGAAAAGTAAAAAGGAAATTTTTCCACTCGATCTGGTATTGTATACCCACCCTTTCAGTTCAACCTCTTCACCTATATGATTTTTTAGTTCATCAACAAGTAGATATTTCAAATTACCTCCAAATTTTAAATTTGTGGGTAGACGGTAAGCCGAATTCTGTTCAACTGGCAATCTATCTAAGATGGTTGTTACCAGCCATCTTAAGCGATCTACCCGAGGTTTTTGCCGGGCAAGCCAACCTCTGTTTGATCTTGCTCCGGATGGGGTTTGCCAATCTGCTCAGTTACCTGAACAGATGGTGAGCTCTTACCTCACCTTTTCACCCTTACCTGTTTTCACAGGCGGTTTATTTTCTGTTGCACTTTCCATGAGCTTTCGCTCTCCGGGAGTTACCCGGCATCCTGCCCTATGGAGTTCGGACTTTCCTCAAGTAATAACTTGTAGCCAGCATCTACCCACATTTTTATTATAACTTTAATGTTTATCAAGTCAATATTTAAGAATCTCACCATTCTCTTTAATAGATTTTGCAAACTCAAAATAGGATGCAGCATGTTTTTTTAAATCCTCAATTATACTTTCCGGAAGAGTTTTCTTAACTTGTCCCGGAACACCAGCAACAAGAGAAAATGGCGGTATAACACTATTCTCTTTTACAACAGTTCCAGCTGCAATTATACTACCTTCACCTATCTTCGCACCATCAAGTATAACACTTCCCATTCCTATTAGAACATAGTTTGAAATATTACATCCATGCAAAACCGCGTTATGACCAACAGTCACATAATCACCTATTATGCAAGGCAATTCGAAAGTTACATGACATACTGAAAGATCCTGAATATTAGAATACCTTCCAACCTCTATATAGTTTATATCCCCTCTTAAAACAGAATTGAACCAGACTGATGAAAATTCTTTACATCTAACATCACCGATAAGAACAGCGTTTTCTGAACAGTAAAAAGGTCTCTGCGGCTCTTTATCTTTTAATTTGATAAACATCTTTTAACTCCTTTTTAGAAATATTTTTTCAGAATTTTCTTTAATACCATTTACATCTTTTAAAATTATCCTCTTACTATAAACTTTTACAAGTGCATTATGTGGACATACTTCTATACATAGATTACATCCTATACATCTTGAAATATCAAAAAGAAGAACACCTTCATCAACTTTTAGACTTTTCGTTGGACAAATATCAACACAAATTTTACACAAATTGCACTTATCTTTTTCAAGAGAAGGGAAAGTTATATCATTTTCCCCATAAAATAGAAACTCTTTTCTTTCACTCCTAACAATATACTTTAACTGAAAAAATGTCTCAAGGAAACCAACAAGATCTATCATAAATAGACCTCCATAGGAACTATGAAAAGAGAAGAATAAATCGCAGGAATATCAAAAAGTTTGTAATCACCTTCCAATTTATTCATTAGAAGAAGACCATTTATGAATGATGGTGAAGTGAACTTAATGTGTTCTATCTTTGAATCGATAACTTCAAGATATATGGAAAGTTCACCGTTAACACCTTCTATCCTTTTAAATGAGAACCTATTCCCTATTTTTTCTTCATAATCTATAATCTCCAAAATATTTTCATCCGAAGTTTCATTAAGAAGTTTTAAGGATGATTTTATTATCGTAATTGAATTTTTAATTTCAAGGTAAAGGGATAATATTCTGTTATAAAGATCTGAAATTTCAAAATTGTAAATCGGGAAATCAACTCTTTTGTACATCTCATAGGGAGCATTTTTTCTAAGATCGAATTTAATCCCACAGCTTCTTAAAAGTAAACCTGTTGCATTATTCTTTCTTAAAATCTCCTTTTTGAACACACCAAAATTTTTTGTTTTAGAAATAAGTGAAATGTTTTTAAAAAATATCTTTTCATAATCGAGTAAGATCCTTTCAAAATATTTTTCTAAAAATTCATTCAGCCTTTCGATTTCAACATTGTAGATGGTTTTCTTTATCCCTCCCGGAACTATAATATCGTTTAAAATGTTTTCATCCTTTTTGAAAGTTTTTAAAACAGATAAAAAATTTTCTCTATCCTTTAAAACCCAATATCTGAATGTTTCAAAACCAAGAGAGGATGAAATGGCTGAAAGGAATAAAAGAGATGCAGATATCCTCTCAATTTCAAGAATTATCATCCTCAAAATTTTTGCCCTGTCAGGTATTTTTACATTGTAAATATCTTCAACAGCTAAAGAAAAAACTTCCTGAAAATGATGGGATTGAACAAAAGAAAGTTTCGGTATCAATTTTGTTGCAGTTTTAATAGATTGCCCTTTTAAGTATCTGTTTCTGTTTTTTCTTTCATACTCAAAATTAAAATTCAGATCCTGAAAAGAAAAGCCATCAAGGTTGAATTCAAAAGTTATGTTCCCTAAAGCAATATCAGGTGAAATATTGTTAACTATGAAAGGAAACTTTTTTATCAAGAATCCTCCCCAGATTTTTCAATATAGTTGGAAATAATGTTCTTAGTTTCAGGATTACCTTCAAAAATGATCCCATATTTTTTATTTATCTCTTTTTCGAATATCGAAGCAACAGGATATATCATATCTATAGATGTAAAGACAGGATTGGTTTTATCAAGAAAAACTTCAACGATAACACTTTTTTTAACTGTAGTTGAATTTATAATATACTTTATTACAAACCCTTTTTCCTTTTCAATAACAACTATAGTTGAAAGGTATTTATAATTCCATTTGTTGAATAAAAAATCTAAGGTGTATGTTAAAACTTTCTTTTCATCAAGTTTAAAATAGATAGAATCACCGATTAAAGTTATATTTTCAGTTATCAAATCTTTAATGTCCTGCTGAAGAAAAGTGCTATCATCATATTTATTCTCTGTCATAAAATTCCCCTTCAAGAAATTCTATCAAACTTTTACAATCTACAGGACAACCTAAAATCAAGCGATCAACATTTTTAACAATTTCATCCTTCATACTCTCATCCAAAAATGTAAAATTACCAACATAAATTTTTTTCTTGGATTTTTTAAAAATTTCATCTTCGATAAATTGAAATGAACTCTGGCTAAAACAGCCATACAAAATAATTATATCAGCCTCTTCATAAGATTCTGTTCTTTCAAGTATTATCTTTTCAGATCTATAATACTCAGAATCAAGTGAAAAAAAAGTATCTATACAACATCCAGAACCGAAAATTATGTACCTTAAATTAACCTTATCGTATAACATATTTTATTAAAATGTTTATCAAAATTATTATAGAAAATGATATGGATAAAATAAAAAAAGTTAAGATCTTTGAAAAACTTACAAAAACAAGATTGATAAAATATAAAATTATCCTGAAAACAAAAACTAATATTGATAATGTTATAAAATCTATTTCTTTCCCTGTAAGGTAGAAGATGAAAAATGAGTTTATGAAGGTAAAAAATATTCTGTTAAAACTTTTCAAAATTATACTCTCTTTGTATGTAATGTAATGGAGTTGTTCTTTATTTGTTTGGTTAACATTTAAAACAAAGAGGGATGGAAAACTCGTTAAAAATATCAGAATTTTAAGACCATAAGAATTATTTTTTGGTAAATAATTAAACGCGTAAAGAGAGCAAAAAAATATGATGTATGAAAATAATATTATCTCATTTTCTCTTATTATTTCTTGATGGAAATAAATTTGACTATTTCTTATCTTAACATAAAAGATATAAAAAAGTATTAGAAATATAAAACTTAAATTTAAGGTTAAGGTTTGAGATACAAAAATATACAAAAAGATATAAATCAAAAGGAGTGATATAATATTTAAATATATTTTTAACAAGTTATGGTACTTGTTTCTTTTAAACGAAATTATCTCATTTAAAATTATTTCATCTACTTCCCTTCTTGATATCTTATAAAAGAAATATTTTTCAATCCAAACAATTATAACAAAGTTTAAAAGATAGAAAAAGATAAAATCCAAAAATATTTTCATAGAAAACCTCTATAGAAAAGATATAGAAAAAAGGAAATCAAAAACAATAAAAGAATAAAAAATGAAGCTGTAAAACTTCTCTGATAAAGCTTGAAAAGAGTCAAACTGAGATCATCTATAAAGTTCTTCAAAAAATAAAAAATTTTGTTAAGGTCTGTTTTTTCAACCATTTTTTCTAAAAATCTTTCGCTTAAAGATATATCGAATTTTAAATTCACAAGATCACCGATTATAGTTGTTTTTCTGTTTTGAACAAAGAAATACTCTTCAGAATTTTTTGTATGTATAAAAAAGGTCTTTCGATCTTTATCGTTCAAAACTAAGACTATCAAAATAACTATAAGAGTAACGAATGAAAAAATAATATAAAATAATATAGAACTTGAACTAAAAAGATAAGAAAAAATAACAGCGAACGAAAATAGAACCAAAAATGGAAAAGTTAAGAATGATAAAAACAATTCTGAATCCTTTGTTATTTTCTTTTCTCTGGTAATATTTTTCTGAATAAATAGAAGATAAAATAATTTAAAAAATAAAATTGAATAAAACAAAAAATAGATCAAATAAACGATAAAAATAGGGAAAGGATTATAAGATGAGTCAAAAAATCTCTCTTTTAAAAGAAGATAACCAGAGGTTGGATATATAAATGATAGTGAAATCAAAGACAAAAATATAACAGTTGAAGATACAGGTTTTATATAAAAAAGGTTACCTAAAAAATCAAAATTTGAAGTTTTGAATTCCTCTTCTATATAATCGAAGAATATAAAAATAAATGATAACGGAACAAAATAGAAAAGAGAATTTATAAGATATTTTGATGAAAAATCTTCATAATAAAGGTATATAAGAAGGTTGGTCACAAAGATTGAACCTGAAAAACTGAATATCATTCTTTTAATATCTTTAGAGATTAAAAAATCGAACGAAAATATAGGTAATGTCATAAGGAAAAAAAGGTAAATAAAAAATTTGGAAAGAATAGGTAAATAATGTTGGGAAGTTAAAAAACTTTTAAAAAGAAAACTCATTACAAAAAAACCAGAAAGAAATATAGATACTGTGAAAATACCAATAAAACTATGATCAGATTTTACCAGCTCTTTTTTGAAGAAAATACTTAAAGGTAAAACGAGTGTTCTTAATGCAACAGAAATGTAAAGAATTATATAAAAGATTGGTGGATAATTTATGAAAGTTTTACTCGAAGTAATAACAACTATCACTGATAAAAGAATCAAAGTTCCAAAAAGATTTACAAGAAGAATATTTTCGCTGTTTTTATAATCGTTTATATTTATAGTTATCATTATTACCAGGAAAAAGAATAAAAGCTCAAAAAATATATAAATTGTAATAAAATCTGATGAAACGAATATTATATTAAGCAATATGAAAAGGATACAAATATTCATAAAGTAACTGTTTTCACTCTCCCTTGGAGATCTGAACATCTCTCTTAAGAAAAAGAAGAAAAATATGATATGGTTAACAAGTAAAAAAGGTAAAGAAAAGGATGTTTTGGAAAAGACAAGATTCAAAGATTCAAATCCAAACAATTTTAAAACCAAACTACCACTACCTATTGAAATAAAGTATAGAAATGAAAAAGAAAAGAAGATCAATAAAAAAACATTTCTAAGAACTCTGTTAAGGTTACCTAAAATGTATACTGAAATCACAGAGATAATCGATGAATGGAAGTAAACACTGTTCATATTCTATTTATTACTTTTACCTTGAATATTATATTCCTTCAAATATAAATTTCTATACTCTCCAAAATACTCTTTTTTTCTGTTTATACTGTTATGATAAAATACTACAGACAGAATTATAATAAGTACAAGTATTATAAAATCCGTTCTCTGAAAATTTTTTATCATACTTATGAGATGGTTCTTTTCCCTTCTTTCTACAAGTAGCATTTTTAAATCAAACTTTAAAATTGCATAGGTTTTTAACATAATTATAATAAGATAAGTCCAGAAAAATAATTTAGAACCATTGTAAAGGATAATCAAAAATCTGTATTGATACAAAAAAATCATTGAGAATGGTAAGGAAGTGAAGGTAAAACTTGTTACAAAAAAAATTATAGAATTTGTTGGCTGTTTTATAAAAGAGTTTTTCAAATCCTCTTCATTCTCAAAACTGAGTTTAGAGAGTGAATATAGAAAAGAGAAAAACAAACCTAAGTAAAATATAATAAAACCTGAATCAACAAAAGTTTTGAAACGATGTTGGAATAATATTAAAAAATTTATCTCGTTGATCAATGTGAAGAAAAGAAATGTTCTGAAATACTTTGTTTTCGAATTGAGTAAAAGTATTGTTGTAACAGAATAACTTAACAATGAAAGGATAAAAAGAGTTTCGATTACATTCTTGGGAGTTATAAAAAGAAGCCTGTTGATAAAATTTATAGAAGGAAATGTAATAAAAAGAATTATAAGTGAGAGCTGTTTCGAATTAAAAGAATTGAAAAGATCAAAAAGAAATATGTTCAAAGGAAAGATAAACAAATAAAGTAAAGTTGTTAGATAGAAAAGATAGAATGTTAAATTGTTAGAAATGTTGTCAATATTTAAAGAAGCGCTTTTTAAAACATCAGTAGTTCCATAGTTTTTTAAAAAAATTATAGTTGTAGCAACAGAAATTAAAAATACAAAATAAAATATAAATCCTACTTTAACATTTATAACGATTGTTTTTAAGTTTATATTTTCTATTGTGAAAATCAGGATTAAAAATATAATCACACTTAGAAATGAATATAAGAAAATGTCTGTTGTTTTATATAAGAAGGTAGAAAAAGGTATAACGATAAAATAAAGGAGATGCTGGCTATCTGTATCTTCTGAAAAATCTTTTTCAGAACTCTTGGATAAAAATAGAAATAAAGTATAAAAACTTATTGAAAGAATTTCGAGCAATATAATCGATTGGGAAGATTCGAATGAAAAAGATATCCCTTTGATTATAATAATTGAAAACTGTTCAACTTTGTAAAGATAAAAGTTCAAAAAATCAAAGAGAAGATAAAAAATTACTGTTAAAAACAGAATGGATTCAACAGATTTTTTATTCAAAATTTTCATATATGAAAAAAGTATAATGAAAAAGGTTAAAAATAAAAATATTAGATCACTTATCATATTCATCAGGTCTAAAATTCCTATCAGTTTTATTTATCTCTGAAATTCTTCTTATCAAAAGTATTACAGTTAACTGTATTAAAAAATTTACCAAAAAGATAACAGCAGTATAAAAGGTTATATTATTGATATTTTTATATTTTGTTAAAAATAAAATCAACAATGGAGGGAAAATTTGAAATAGAGATATAAAGGTTTTTGCTATAGAGTCAGTTTTAATAAAAATCAAAATGTTAAAAAAGATAAAAAGTCCCAACTCTAACATAATGAAATAATTTTGATTAAACATAATTAAAATTCAATATCCTTTTTTAATTTAATCAATATCAATGAAATAGAGGTTGAATTGAAAATCAAAAAGAATAAGGAAATAGTATCGTTCCCCCAAAAATAGAATATCAGAGAAAAAATATTTGAAATAATGACAAAGTAATTGATGTAATCTTTTTTTGAAAATAAAAAGGAAATTGCACTAATTATGGATAACAAAAGTAGTAAGATTATTATACCTGTTTCCATCATTTCTCTCCTGATAACAAAAAGTTGTAAATTATTAAAAATATAAAATTCATTATATTTAGTAAGAAATATAATAACAAAAGTAAACTCTCAATAAAAAATCCTTTATAAGCTATAACAAATGATGAAAAAATTAAAAAAATTGAAAAAAGAATATTGGTGAAAATATAAAGTTTCTTTTTATAAGGATCATCCTTTTTAAAAATTATTAAAGTCTGAAGAAAAATAAATAAAGCCCAGATAAAATACATTTATACCTCTTTATAGTTATCAAAAATAAATTTCAATAAAAGTCCGATTTGAACAAAGAAAAGAATAATAAATAGTGCTTTCTGGCTTGATAAACTTTTAAAATCGGTAAAAACAAAAATTATAAAGACAAAGATATTTGAAAGATTTATGAAGGAAAAGATTCTGTCGATTTTTGAATTTTTTAAAAATTGTAATCTTAAATTTAAAAAAAATAATAAAAATGTTATAAGATAGTAAAAATAATTCATAACCTTTTTGTTATCCTATCATATCTTAATTGGTAAATGTTCAGGTTGTAAATATTTTTTGTCTTTAAAATCAAATGTTCTTCCGTAAGGTATAATTTTAAAATAGAAAGATCCATACTAAAAATTAGTTTAATGAAATCGTTAAAAAATTGATTTTTAGATTTCAGTTCAAATTTTCTTTCAACAATATCTTCCTCTTTATTTTTATCGTAAATGAGTAAAAAAAAGAAATAAAAGTTTTTTAAAAAAATATCAAAAATTATATCTAAATTCATTACTGTCATATTAAAAATTTTTTTTAAAACTTTCATATCTTTTGATAGAAAAAGAAGAAAAATAAACAAAAAAATTGTAATCGATATGATAGAAAGGATTATCAAAAGAATATTTTTTCTATAAAGCGAAAAGTTTAATAAAAATAAACACAGAACAACAAAAAAGATTGGAAATATTTTCTTCATCTTCTTTCAATATATTTTAATAAAAGATCTTTCGTAGCTTTCAAAGCTTTTATATGTGTTCTCTCAACACCATGTGACGCTGAAACTCCCGGACCGATAAGACCAACTTTCATATCGTAACCAGCCCTAAGTGCTTCTGACCCATCTGAACCATAGAATGGGAATATATCTATTTTATAAGGTATTTTGAAAGTTTTACAAATTGAAACAAGTTCATTTCTTATATCAAAGTCATAAGGACCTGTTGAGTCTTTTGCACAGATCGAAACTGAAAATTCATCCCCTTCAACTCCATCACCAACAACACCCATATCTGCGACTATAAGTTCCTTGACAGTTTCATCAAAACCAGATGCACCACCATGACCAACCTCTTCATAGGTTGAGAAATAAAAAAGAAATGGTTTGTTTTTCAGTTTATCCTTTTCATTCAAAAGGATATCTAAAAGAATCGCAGAACATGCTTTATCATCAAGGAATCTTGTTTTAACAAAACCGGATTTTGTCAGTTCGAATTTTGGATCAAAGAAAACATAATCACCAACATTTATTTTTAACTTTAAAACATCATCTCTACTTTTAACTTCTTCATCAAGCCTTATTATCATATTATCTGTAGTTCTTTCACTCTTTGAAACATCTCTGTTAACATGAGTTGAAGGATTTTTTATAAGATATGTCCCTGTGAATATTTCACCTTCAAAATTTCTTATTTTACAGTATGAACCTTCAAAGGAATTGTTCGGGAAACCACCTATCTGTGTTATTTTCAAAGTTCCATCACTATTTATCTCCTTTACCATTCCACCAAGAGTGTCAACATGTGCTGTTAAAGCGTATATTGGTGATTCTCCTGTATAAACTTTCAAAGAACCTTTGTTTGTTTTCAAAGTTTTATATCCAGCTTTTGATACTTCCCCTTCAATATAATTTATAACTTCTTTTGTAAAACCAGATGGAGAATCTATTTTTACAAGTTCTTCTATGTATTTTTCTATCATTTAAAACCTCACTTTATATTAAAAATTTTTTTTGTTCCATTTTTTTGTTTTATAAAATAAAAACCATTGACTTTAAAATCTCTCGAAACTTTCCTTCCTAATATATCATACCATATTTTTTCATTTTTCAAAGAAAGATTATTATCATAACCTCTTTTATCATCATCTTTCAGAAGGGAAACATTTTTTTCAAAAAACAATGTAGCACAATTTTTAAGTATAATGTACACACCATTTTTTTCTAAAAGAATATCCTTAATATTTTTTAAATTCATAACATTAAAATTTACCTTCTCAAAAGAATCTTTATATAACAAAACCGAATCCTCAGTTAAAAATATTAAAAGTGTATCATCATAATTATACCAATCAATGAAATCTGAAATAATGTATCTATCAAATTCCAAAAGATTCTCTTTATCTAAAGTTGAGATCATATTCCCATTTTTAATTGAAAATAACATGCCTTTGAACTCAACAACTTTTTGGAAATAGGAACCATCAAGATATGATTTTTTGAATCCTCCATTACTATCAATTTTTAAAATTCCATTTTGACCTGAACTGAAATAAAAATTCGAATCTGTTTTTTCAAAATCGGTCATGTCAAATTCAACTCTTAAAATAGTTTCAATAGAGCTATCAAAAAAGTTTAACTTTTTTAAAAAGTTATCGTTTTCTATAAAATATACTTGCCCATCTATCATTTTGATATTCTTAACAGGATTTTTTGTTGAAATAAAATTAAAAGAATCATTATTTGAAAAAATTATTTGGTCATAACAAAGAAGCAAATTATCTTTTTTTAACAAATTTTTATTTTTATTAATTGTCTCAACTATCGTATCATTTGAAAAGATGAACAAACTATCTTCTGAATAAAAACCATTTCTGACATCTCCCCTCAATATGCCTTCATAAGATTTTGAAAAGTTTTTACCTAATTTAAAAATTTTAGAACTTAATGAATATTTGATTATTTTAACTCCAGTATTTATAAAAATAGTATCCTCTTTTAAAAATATATCTTTTATGGGATATTCAAACTGGAAAGAATCAACCGAATATGTTATAAAAGAATCGATAACACTTCTTATGAATAGAGAATCTGAACTTTTTAAAATTAAAAAAGAATCAACAGAAAAACCATTCTCATAAACTCTGTTATCTGGGACTTCATATAAAAGTTTCAAAGAATCATCCCTCAAACAGAAGAAATAAAGATATTTGCCTGTAGAGTTAGAAATTATCGTTGAAAATTTATTAAAATATAAAAATTTTGAATTGTTGGTTAAAACAAAATTTTTAATTATAAAGGAATCACCTTCAACTTTACCATACTTTACAATTTCACCATCATTAAGTATAAAAAAGAGATTATCGTTATCTGAATAAAAACCATCTATACCTGTAAGGTTGAAATGTCTTATCCTTTTTAAAGAATCTTTTTCAAATCTATATAAATAAAATATGGTGCCATTTTTAAAAAGAAAATAATCTTTTGAACTAAAAATGTCATCAATAGTACTATCAAAAGAATTTGAAAATAAAAGTATTGGTGAAGAATCTATTTTATATATTTCAAAAGTGTTATCATAAAATAGAATAGAAATTAAAGAGTCAGTTTTGCTTATTTTCTTTATATTTTTATCGAAAATTTTAAAAGGAGTAAAATCCGCATCATCATAAAAAAAACCTATTTCGGTTATGAAAATATTTTCATTAAAACTCTTTAATGAGTTCCCAATATCAACTATTTTAGTAAAATTATAAGATTCTGGGTAAATTTTAAGACTAAATAATATCAAAAAAAAACTTAATATAAAATTTTTCATTACTTTATTAATTATATAAGTAATTATATTTAAGTCAACTTTGGAAAGAGGGGGCAAAGCCCCCTCTTTTTAAACTTTTTCGCTATAAACTTTTGCCTGTAAGAAAAGCAAAAGATAATCTGGTCCACCTGCTTTTGAATCTGTTCCTGAAAGATTGAAACCACCAAATGGATGAACACCAACAAGTGCACCTGTACAACCTCTGTTTATATAAAGGTTACCTGTTAACAATTCATCCGTTGCCTTTTTGATCTTCTTTCTATCTTTTGTGTAAACTGCACCAGTTAAACCATAAATTGTGTCATTAGCTATTTCAATAGACTTTTCAAATGATTCAGATTTTATTATAGCAAGAACTGGACCAAAGATCTCTTCCTGTTCAAGTTTTGAAAGAGGTTTTATATCAGCAAAAACTGTAGGCTCAATAAAGTAACCACCATTTTTATCTATCTCTTTTCCACCTGTAACAAGTCTTCCCTCTTTTTTCCCAACTTCAATATAACTCATAATCTTAGCTTTTGAAGAAGCACTTGAAACTGGTCCCATGTTGTAATAATGAACATCAGGCACAGGGAATTCTCTCGTATCTACTACCTTAATCTTTTCAGTTCTTTCCTTTATAAGTTCTACCATTTTGTCGTAAACTTTTTCATGTATTATAGCTCTTGAACATGCTGAACATTTTTGTCCCTGAAAACCGAAAGCTCCTTGAACAATTCCGTTGGCTGCACTTTCAAGATCAGCATCCTCATTNNCTTTTCCACCCATTTCAGCCACAACTCTTTTCAACCATTTCTGACCAGGATTAACTTTTGATGCTCTCTCATATATTCTCATTCCAATTTCCATCGAACCTGTAAATGATACAAACCTTGTCAAAGGATGGTCAACCAATGTATCTCCTACCTCTCCACCACTTCCAGGAACAAAGTTCAAAACACCATCAGGAAGACCAGCCTCTTTCAAAATCTCTACAAGTTTATATGCTATGACTGGTGTATCTGATGCTGGTTTCAAAACAACTGTGTTGCCTGTAACAAGTGCAGCTGTTGTCATACCTGTTGTTATGGCAAGAGGGAAATTCCATGGTGGAATAACAACACCAACTCCAAGTGGTATATAAACCTGATGATTATCTTCACCATTTATTTTAACAAGTGGTGTCTCCTGTGAATATCTTAATCCTTCCCTCGCGTAGTATTCCATAAAATCTATAGCTTCAGCAGTATCAGCATCTGCCTCTACCCAGTTCTTACCGATTTCTACAACCATAGTAGCTGAAAGTTCCATCTTCCTTTGTCTCATTATTTCAGCTGCTCTTAATAGTATCGCTGATCTTTTTGCTTGACTCTCTTTTGACCACCAAGAAAAATTTTTATAAGCTTTTTCGATAGCTTCTATTGCCTGATTTTTTGTTGCTTTACTGACAAGACCAACAACCTCTGAAGGTTTCGATGGGTTGGTTGATTTGATCTTATCAGAGTTGAAAATCTCTTTTCCATCGATTATTATCGGATACTCTTTCCCAAACTCAGATTCAACTTTTTTTATGGCATCCTTCATCAGTTTCTGTTCATCTGGAGTTTTGAAAAGAATTATTTTTGTGTTTTCGAAAGGTTTCGTTATCATATATCACTCCTTTTTTGTATTTAATAGTTCATCAAGAAAATTTAAAATTTTCTGGTCTATAAAAACATTATTTTCATAAGACCATAAATCATATTTATAGTATGAATTCAACCTTCTGTCAATATTTTTAACGAAATAAATTTTACCTTTAAGTTTACATGCTTTTTCTATTTCACTTTTAGAAAGAATATCTTTTGAAAATATAAAGATAAGATTTTCTTTTTTATCATAAAAATTTCTAATCTCATTCTCTTTTATCGTAGTATCAACAACTTCAAATTTTAAAAATTTTTCATAATTATTAAAAAGGTATCTCTTCTCTACTGAAAGTTTTTTGAAAAAATCTTCGCTCCACAAATTCATATCTTCAAGTGGTGGATTTATCAACAAAACCTTGTCAAACTTTTCAATATCACAAAAAAGAAAAATATGGTTGAATGTTAAAAGGTTAACTTTCTGGTAATTCTTTTTCAAAAATTCATAAATCTCTTTTATTCCCTCTTTGACTGTAACAGGATTAACATCTTTTGTTTTAAATTCAAAAATTAGAGTAGGTATATTTAAATTTTCAGATAGTTGAAGCTGTGTAAAAGGAGTTACCAAATTGGAAATGTTGCCAAACATATCTGAAGTAAATGTGAAGGGAGTTATAACAAGAACCTCTTTATTTTCATCATTATAAGATAGCTGGATTTTTGTATATTTCAATTCAATATTTTTTCTATTCTTCTTTTTAAAAAAATCTTTAGGTTGGTAGAAATAGTTTAAATCTAAGTAATAAGGGTTGTTTATCTCAAAATTGTTTCCACTTTTCACATACTTATATTTTAGATAAAAAACTGAGTCTATAATACCTTTAGATCTAAAAATAGAATAATCTCCAAAACCAAAAGAAAACTTCTCCCCATCTTTTTTGACTTTTAAAATTTCGTTCCTGTCAAAATTAAAAATCGAATCTTCCGAAATACCTCCAAGATATGAAATTGTTAGAATGTTTTCTATACCGAATATTTTATTAAGTTTTATTTTATATTTAAATATTTTTTGCCCGATTTTTTTAACAAGAATACCATCTTTAAACTCTATAAAATCAGGGAAATTTTTATCGGCATAGTATCTGTAAGATTTAAAATAATTTTCTTTAACATCTGTTTTTGAAAATATATACTCTTTTGAAAAACCATCTAAAAAAATGGTCCTTTCTAAGATTGCAAAATCTTTTATCTCAAAACTTGAATAACCAACTATTTTATCATCTTTAAAAATAGTGTATGAGATTTTTTCTGGAAAGAGATTTATATTTATTAAAAAGGTAAAGAAAAGAATTTGTAAATATCTCATGGGAAGATCAGAGTTGTGTCATTCAAAAGTTCTACATCAAGTACAACACTATCCTGAAAAACCTCTTTAACATAAATCCTTAAATATCTTTCATCAAAAGTTTTAACAAAATACCAATTGTCTTTTATTGGGTATTCCATATCAAAATAACCTTCAAGAGGTGGTTCATTATACTTTTCTTTTCCAGTGTTATAAAAACCTGTTACTCTCTTGTTCCCTTTTGAAAGAATAGTATCTTTTGATGGAGATAAAAAAACTATCGAGTTTGAAGCGAACGATGTGATAATTATATCTGAATTTTTTGAAATAGTATCAACCAAAATAATTGAATAATCTATAGAAATTGAAGATCTATTATTAAAAGAGTTGTTGTAAACTACAAGATCTTCATATTTTTTTATATTGATTGAAGGTTCCTTACTTAAAGAGCAGGAAATCAAAATAAGTAAAAATAAAACTACATAAATTTTGATTTTCATTATAAAAAAAAGGAGGGTTTTAAAACCCTCCTTAAATTTAGTTATTCTTCAACACCAAAATATCTTGTTCCGTCTGTCTGATACCAGTATTCAAATTTAACATAGTCATATGGTGATGCATACTCAGTTATATGGAGTTTTGCATAGCAACCATTTTCAAATTTTACCCAATACCATGCATCAGCGTTAACTACAACTGAAATTCCAGTCATTGTTTCTGGTGCTGTTGTAACTGATGTATCTGAAATCACTTCAAAATATGTTGTCTTTGGATCGTTTTCTGTACCCCAGTAATAAACTTCAGAATCACCATCAGCTGAAACAAAATATGCTCCAGAGCTATAATCTCTATCGTTATAATAAAAATCTATAACTCCACCATTTCCTGTTACAGAAATCGCTTCTCCTTGTCCTGTTGCATCATTTGAAATCCAGAAACCTGATGGACCTGTCTGATCAAAGTCATAAATAGTTATGTTTGTATAATGTTCAACAGTGTCAGAATGATCAACAACTGGTGGTTGGATTATTGAACAACCAGCAAAGACCAAAACTAATACAAAAACTAATGTGAGTAACCTTTTCATCTTTCCTCCTTATTTTGTTTTTGGTGGTGCTTGTTTAACTGGTTTATCTGTTGTGTTTGTTGGAGCACCTGTTGTTGACTTAACTTCCTCTTTTGGCATCAACTTCATGTTCAAAGAATCAACAGTTGTCTGAAGTTTTGTAACTGTCTCTTGAAGTTTTGCAACATCATCCTGAAGTTTCTTAACATCAGTTTTCATCTGAGTGTCTGTGCAACCAGAGACAACGAACAGAAGAATTGATAATGCAAGAATACCTAATAGAATTTTCTTCATAAAACCTCCTTTTAAGGAAATTATATATTTTAAAGACCAAATGTCAATAGAATCAAAAGAAGTTATTAGGCGATTTTTCCTTCTTTTATCTACCTCTTCTGAAACTATTTCCTCTTGGTCTTCTAAATCCTTCCTCTCTTGGTTTTGCTTGATTAACTACCAATTTTCTTCCTGCTACCTCTTTTCCGTTCAATTCGTTGATTGCTTTCTGTGCATTGTCATCAGCCATCTCAACAAAACCAAATCCTTTTGATCTGTTTGTTTCTCTGTCCCTGATAACTGTGACTGAATTAACTTCACCAAATACTTCAAATTCTTTTTTGAGTTCTTCCTCTGTCAATGAGAAAGACAGATTACCTACGTAAATCTTCATTTGTTCTCCTTTTTCTTTTTTAAATTGATTTTTATATATGGAAAATCGCCTAATTTCATTTTCATCTGAGAATATATTTTAATTGGAAATATTCCTTCCCTTAAAAACTTTTTGAAACATCAAACACTTCCGAACTTTTTTTACTACTAAAACTTTTCATTTAAAATAATCTTACACTAAAATTTTTTTTTGTCAACAGTTATTTTTAATACGGAGGATGAGGGACTCGAACCCCCAAGGGCTCATCACCCGGCGGATTTCAAATCCGCTGCCTTACCAATTAGACTAATCCTCCGTTTGCTTCATTATATTAAAATTAGTTTCCCTGTCAATAATCTATTTTAAGAAAGATTCTTTTTTAAAAGCAGGAATAGATATATTGAAATTATTTGTGATATTATCAAAAATGTTATAAGTATACCTTTTGAAAAATCGTATAAAAATCCTACAAAACTACTACCGAGAAAGAATGATAAACCATAGATGAGATTGAAAATCCCATAACCTGTTCCCCTCTTTTTTATTGATGTTATATCAGCAATTGCTGCTTTCATTATAGTTTCATGAGCACCCATTACGATTCCCCATAAAATAACAGCCACCAAAACCAAGTAATAGTTTAAAGAGAATGCGAGAGGAATTATGAAAGATGTTAATATTGGGATAACAACAAGAAGGTTTAACCCAGCATCATCTTTTTTAGAGTTCTCTTTGTAGTTATCATATAATTTACCTATTATTATAGCAAAGAAAGCATCAATTAGCATCGCTACAGCATAAAAAAAAGGAATTAAATTATCTGAAACTATTTTCGTATCCTTCATATGGTATCCGATCAATGCGAAATTAACAAAACCAAATGTTGTTGTAAATGTAAATAAAGAGTATATCCAGAACAATTTTGATAAACCTTCATTTTCAATTTTTTTAGTTGTTGTTTCAAATTTGTTACCTTTGTAAATAAAATATACTGTTATTATTACAGCTATAAGTAAAATGTAAGGTATAAACATTATTCTGTATGCATTTTGGTAGTCAGTTAAACTCCTCTCTCCAGCCCCTTTTGAAATAAAGAATAATGAAAAGATCAAAGGACCGGCTGTGGCTCCAATCTGGTCAAAGAATTCAGATATTCCAAAACCTATTCCAGTTCCAACTTTTTTTGTAGCAAAAGAAACGAGAGTATCCCTCGCTGGACTTCTAAGCCCTTTACCTAACCTTTCGATAACTATTAAAAGAGCAGCAAATTGCCATACACCTGTGAGAGAAAGTAAAGGTATAGAAATCAATAAAGAATAACCTACAAAAAGAAATATCCAATGTGCTTTTGTTTTATCTGAAAGATAACCTGAAAAGAATCTTAAACCATATCCAACAAACTCACTAATACCTATTATAAGACCCAAGATAAAAGCATTTGATCCTAAAATTTTAAGGTATGGTCCATTTACTCCCCTTGCACCTTCATATATGATATCACCAAACAAACTAACAATTCCAAAAAGCAGAATGATTATGTATGCTCTTTTTACATCATTATTTTTTAACAACTCTTTTAATTTCATCTTTACTCCTTTTAAAAAAAGATTTTAAAAAACAAAAACAAAAAAGTCAACAAAAAATTGAAAAATTGTATAACCTATTTAACTGTTAAATAGACTTAAAATGAACATAAATCCTATTAAAACAAACAAACCGGTAAGTCCTAAGCATGTTCCACTTAAACAAATTAAAGCAGTAAAATCTCTTGTTTTAAACATGTTATTAACAGTTTTATTTCTTATAAAAACTGTTCGAGTTCCATCTTTTGTTAAAAAAACAGTTTCAGTTCCCATATTTAAAATCTGTTGATAATTTTCATATTGCTTTTTTTTTAATTCTCTTTCATTTTCATTTAAACCTAAACCATACATAGCATAATCTTTTTCAGTTTTCGATTTGTCAAAGGCTAATTCAGAAAACATACTAATTTTATATGTGTAATAGTTACAGGATAAAACATTAAGAATAATAAAAATGAACTACTTGTTCCAAGTAAACAAGATATCATAGAACTAATAAATATCCATTTTAAAGCACTTTCATTTTTATCAACATCTTTTTGTGATTCTAAAAGTGCTTTTTCTACTTCAGTAGTGATTTCAGTTTTAATTTCTTCATTATTCTTAGAACTGTCAAGAGTTTCTTTTTTAACATTTAGCTCTTGTGAAAAACTTAACGAAAAAATAAATATTACTGTCATGATTAAACAAAAAATTTTTTTTAACATACAACCTCCTTTGATTTTGTTATTATAAATATTTCCTTTAATTTGTCAATATTTATATAATTTTATTGATTATAAAACATTTCTATCAATTCATCCTATTAGTTTAACTGAAAACAAGAAAGTTTTTTTATTAATTGGGACAAATGATATCATTTTAAATTATAGAGAAAAAAATTAGAAAAAAACTAATCTTATTATTCAAAAGGAGATATTTTGAAATAACAACTAAAGTTACAAAAATGATTAACTCTTATTGGTTTAATCGCTTTAAAAATTATTATTGTGGGAACAAATATTAATTTTATAACAAAGAGTTAATTCAGAGAAAAACACAGATAATTTGAAATAAAGAAAAATCTATTTATGGCGGTGTCTTTCAAACTATGTTAGAACTTTTGCCAAAAATAATTATACAAACTTAAATACATGAAATCAAGATTAGAAATTTGAGAAGAGATATTTTTTGGAGAGAGCAAAAACTTGACAAAGTTCGTCGGACTTTGCACCTTGCTTTGTCGCTTCACCGCACACAATCGCAAAAGCACATATCCGCTTTTGCTTTTTTATCAAAAGGTTATCTTGTTGATAAAACCCGTATTATTTTTGTATAATTTAATTAATAGAATATGTTATGAAAAAAAAGGTATTACAGAAACTACAAAAGGCCAATTCTAAAAATAAAAGAAAGAAAAATAATTCTAGATTGAACAAAACTAATATGAATATAGAAATTAGTGAAAATTATAAAAATTTAATTAAATATTGTTATGAAATTTTGAAACATCAGCGCCATGGACAACATTTATTCCTAAATATTCGTGATGAAGCAAAATATTTTGTTGATATCTCAGGTATTACAGGACGAGAGACTTTATTATTTGGTGAAGACGACGAAATTTATGTCTCAAAAAAAACACAATCAGAACTTCCTTTGTCTGGGGAAAACGAGATTTTTGAGAAAATCCGCCGTATTTATGATAATTATACTAATAATCCATACGAACTTGAGATTATATACTGCTATCTGTTTATTGTAGGAAAGACAAATGATGGGAAACAAGTATTTGCTCCACTTTTCACTACTCCTGCAGAATTAAAATATGACGAGAATAAAGGAGCATTTGCTATAAGTTTGGCAAGTGATGAACTACGACTGAACCTATTTGCATTAGTAGATCTTTATCCTGAAAAAGAAAGTGCGTTAATGAGCCGAACAGGAGGAATAAAATGCTCTGAATTACCATTAGATTTAGAAAGCGTAAATCAGGTTTTAAGAAAAATTGCTGATTTGCATCCAGCAATAAGATGTGATCCAATAGATACAACAGATTATTCATTGTCAACAAATGATTTAGAACTTGGTAAATTTAGTATTTATAATTCTGGTGGTATAGCCCTAGCTAAAAAAGACAATGTGTATCTTATTAACGATTTGCGAGCACTTTTAGAGCTAGAAAATCTTGATATTAGTTCCTCAGTTCTAAAAAGATTTACTGAAAGAAATAGCGAGGGTAACAATAATTATGGCCATAGTAAAACTTCATGGGAAATTCTTTTAACACCCTTTGCTGCAAATCCTGCACAAATTAAAGTTATTAAAGAATTGGAAAACAATCAACTTATTCATGTCCAAGGACCACCCGGGACAGGAAAATCACAGACAATAGCCAACCTCGTGTGTCATCTGGTAGCCAATGGTCATACTGTATTAGTTACAAGCCAAAAAAATAAAGCACTTGAAGTTGTGTCAGAAATGTTAAATAGATTGAAAATAAAATATTTATATATGCAATTGCTAAAAGATGACAAAGAATCAAAAAAGAAAATCAAAGAAGTCATTAATGAATTGCTAAACGAAATTTTACAATATAATTCAAAACAATTAGAAGATGATATGGCCCACCTTAAAGGATTGCTTGAAAGTGCCGATGAGAAACTTTCTAAGTTACATAAAGAATTTAAACAGGCACAAAAATTTGAATCTGATAAAATAGACGAATTGAATATTACAATTGGAGAGTTATACTCTCGTTATGAGAAATTAAAATCGTTTGATATATTTGAAGGTAATGATTTTATTGCCTTCGCGAGCAATCATCTGCAAAAAATAATTTATACAATTGGCTTAATGAATTAGAAAAGATTGTATCCGATTACTTCTTACTTGAAAAATTACTGAGTTCAGAAAATGTTCCTAAGTCCTTGTCTGAAATAGCGCAATTCTTAGGAGATTTAGATGAATTAAAATCTAAGTTTGAACAAGAAATATCTTTTATTTCGCCTGAAGAAGTAAATGACTTAATTAAAATACTTCCTTGTTTTCAATTTTTGGCTAGTAATAACTTACAAAACTTACACCTTGAAATAAATAAAATTAAAAAAAAGACCGAACAATATATTTCCTATTTATCCTTTATAAATGAGGGTAACAAATATTTTTTAGGAAGAATTATTAACATTCTTTGGAGAAAGCCCAAATCTTCCATTATTCGTGAGAAACTTCGTCCTAAATTGAATAGAAATTTTGGTATATGGCTCAACATAAATAATTGCACTCCTGAAAATAAAAATGAAATATTATCCAAAATGGGTAAAGTTTTTTCTGCTATAAGAGTTCTCACAATCCGCAAACAAATAGAATCTCTGATTGATAAACTTAATCTTTCTGTTACGAACGATATTATTACTTGCCCAAATGAACATTGCAAACAAAAATTGCGTATACCATTGAATAAAGGTAAAACCAAAATAAAATGTCCTAAATGTAAAGAAGAATTTTATTTTTGTCCTGACGAAATTAGAGATGATATGATAACTTTTAACCAGTTAAAATATAACTTATTTCAGTCCTATATAAATAAAGATTATACTCGCTTTGATAAAGTATTTGAGAAGACAAAATATCTGTTTACAATACTTCCTGTTTTCTTAAATGTTCTTGAAATTGAACAAAATATTAAAAGTTACAAACAAACAATTATACAAACCAGGAATAAACTTTTGTTAGATAAATCCAAATTTAAATTCTTTCGTGAGAATTTAGAAAAAATAATTGAGTGTGGTATTTTAAAAAAACTGATTAAAGATGTAGATAGAAAGTTTCGCTCCACAGAAATTATTGCTGAAGAAATCCGGAAGATTAATGATGACAAAAACAAATTTATAAGAAATTTGGTAGATACAGCAATTAAATATAATCTACGGGAAAAACTCAGTAAAAGTTCAATCCGTAATGACTTGGCATACTTTGCTAAAATTTTACAGCGAAGTAAGAAAAGATATGCTACTTTTGAAGAATTGAAAAACGACCCCAATTTTGACTTTAAAGAAATCCTTTCTTGTATCCCATGTTGGATTATGAGTATTCACGATGTAGCCCGAGTTTTTCCTTTAATTGCTGGATTATTTGATGTTGTTATTATAGATGAATCTTCTCAATGTGCTATTCCTTCTGCTATTCCAATTTTATATCGTAGCAAGAAGGCAGTAATAGTTGGAGATGATAAGCAACTACCAAATGTAGAAATGCAATATGTTGATGACCAATTTAATCAATCATTAATAAGAGAAAACAGAATAGATAATTTGCCAAGGTCACAGTCATTTGACTGTAAAGCAAACTCATTATTTGACCTCTGTGCCAATTTTGCTGATAATTATATCTTCTTGAATGAACACTTTAGATGCTATCCTGAAATAATTCATTTCTGTAATGAAAAATTTTATAATAACAGGTTACTTTTGGCAAAAAGTAGTTTCGGCAATTCTTTAGGTAAAATTTTGAATATTGAAGTAATTGATGGTGCTTACGATGATGAAACTTTATGTGTGAATAAAAAAGAAGCAGAAGCAGTAGTAAGAAAATTAAAAGAACTTATTGATATACCAAAATATCAAAATTTAACATTTGGAGTAATGTCAATTTTTAGAGAACAGATTGAATACATAAAAGACTTAATATATAACCCTGGAAGTGAATTTTATATTGAACCAGTAACCCGACAAAGATTCAACTTGATTATTGAAACTGCCGATGGATTTCAGGGTGATGAACGAGATATAATACTTTATAGTTTCCGTTTTGCCCCAAATTCATCTCCTCATATTCTTGCTCATACTCGACGAGACGAAGATTATAAACGACTTAATGTTGCTTTTAGTAGAGCTCGTTGTCAAGTATTTTGTTTTGTAAGTTCACCTCCACAGGATTTCCCTCGTGGAATTTTAAGGGACTATTTAGAATATGTACAAAATCCAAAAAGGGTTGATATTGAATATCAACCTTGGGATAGCGAATTTGAAAAAGAGGTTCAATCAGAGATTGAAAAACATGGACTTAAAGTATATCCTCAATTTAGAACCTGTGGATTCAGAATTGATTTAGTAGTTACAGATGACCGGGGACAAGTTTTAGCGGTAGAGTGTGATGGCTGGACAATCCATTACGATGAATATGGAAGATTGCGAGGCGAAGATATAGAAAGGCAACAGATTTTAGAACGAGCTGGTTGGAAAGTGGTTCGTGTTACTTCCCGAGATTTCTACAGAAATCGTGAAAAAACAATAGAACAAATAATTAAATTTTTCAAAAAATAATACGGGTTTTATCAACA